>CAZNCN010000001.1:0-143703 GCA_964571635.1 uncultured Ruminococcus sp.
GATGAGCAATTTAAGACCGTTCTGAACGACCTGCTCGAGCAGAGGCAGGATCTCCTGAATGCTCGAGATCTTCTTGTCGGTGATAAGTATGCGAGCGTCCTCGATGACAGCCTCCATCTTATCGGTATCTGTGACCATATAAGGCGTGACATAGCCACGGTCGAATCTCATGCCGTCAACGATGTCCCATTCGGTCTCGGCAGTCTTTGACTCTTCAACAGTGATAACGCCGTCGGTAGTGACCTTTTCCATAGCCTCGGCGATAAGTCTGCCTATCTCGGCATCGCCTGACGAAACCGTGCCGACACGTGCGATGTCCTCGGTGCCGTTGACAGGGCTCGAAATAGTCTTAAGTGCTTCGATAGCGGCTTTGATAGCCTTTTCGATGCCTTTCTTGACGACCATGGGGTTAGCGCCTGCCGCTACGTTGCGCATACCCTCGCGAACGATAGCCTGTGCAAGAACAGTTGCGGTGGTAGTGCCGTCGCCTGCTGCGTCGTTGGTCTTGGTAGCGACCTCACGAACGAGTGCCGCACCCATATTTTCAAATGCATCCTCAAGCTCGATCTCCTTTGCGATGGTAACGCCATCGTTGGTGATCAGCGGAGAACCGTATTTTTTGTCGATAACCACGTTGCGACCCTTGGGGCCCAAGGTGATCTTGACAGTGTTGGCAAGTGTGTCGATACCTCTGACGAGCGCTTCGCGTGCGTCTGTACCGTGTTTGAGTTGTTTAGCCATGATAAATGACCTCCTTAATCTACCTTAATCAAAAATCAACTTAGTCTACTTTTGCGAGAATGTCAGACTGGCGGACGATGATATATTCTTCGCCGTCAAGCTTTATCTCGGTGCCGGAATACTTGCTGGTGATGACCTTGTCACCGACAGCGACCTCCATGACGACCTCTTTGCCGTCGATATTGCCACCGGGGCCGACAGCAAGCACCTCTGCCACCTGCGGTTTCTCTTTGGCAGAGCCTGCAAGTATGATGCCCGATTTGGTTGTTTCTTCTGCTTCGCACATTTTGACGACCACACGATCGCCAAGCGGTTTGATCTTCATAGCTGAATGATCCTCCTTAATATTGAAAAAAATTATTTTATATTCTTATAGAACTGAAACAGTCTGCACCTCTCGGTGCCATTGTGCATGACCCTCGCCTTGTCGGCACGCCTGCCGAAATATTTGTCAAAGCTCTGGTCGGTAGACATAGCATATACCTGCCATCTCGGAGCGACCTTCTGCACTGCCCTGCCGAACGCAGCGACAAGTGTGCGTGACGACTCGATGTCGCCCATGCGATTGCCGTAGGGCGGATCGACGACTATCGTTCCGCGTGCACCCTCATATGGCAAAGCGAACTGTGCGGCATCACGCCTTTCAAACACTATATCGTCGAGGACGCCCGCCGCACGCGCGTTGGCTTTAGCCATCTTGATACATTCGGGATCGTTGTCATAGCCGTAAATGCGCATTTCTGCGGGTCTGATGGCACTTTTTGCATCGTCACGAGCCTTTTGCCATGCCTCGTGCGGAATAAACGGATACTGCTCTGCAGTGAACTCGCGGTATAAGCCCGGTGCGATATTACGAACCATGAGTGCCGCCTCTATCGGAATAGTGCCCGAGCCGCACATCGGGTCGACAATGCAAACATCCTTGTGGGGTCTTGAAAGATTGACCATCGCCGCCGCAAGCGTTTCACGCATCGGAGCGAGGTTGTGCAATTTGCGGTAGCCTCTCTTGTGCAACGGCTCGCCGCAAAGGTCTATCATTATCGACGCTTCGTCGTCGAGTATAAAGAAAACTATTTGATATTTAATGCCTGTTTCGGGCAAGTCTGTCACGCCGTGCGCAGTGCGCAGGCTCTCAACAGTTGCCTTTTTGATTATGCGCTGGCAGTCGGGCAGTGAAAAAAGCTTTGATCTGATTGAATGCCCTTTGACGGGAAACTGATCGTCTGTGCCTATATAATCTGCCCAGGGAGCGCTCTTTGTGCCCTCAAAAAGCTGATCGAAGGTCTCGGCTCTGAACCGTGCGACCTCGAGCAGCACTCTCTCGGCGTATCTGAAATTGATAAGGCAATAAGGAACGGCACTCGGCTCGGCGTCAAACACGACCCTGCCGTCGCCCGTATAAAGTCTTTTGCAGCCTTCGATAGCATCGATGTCCTCACCTGCGAGGCGCTCGAGCCCAAAAAGTGTGGTAGCAACTAATCTCATTTAAAAATTTATGTCAGCCTTTCAAAGGCGAACGGCGCCGATGACGCCGTTCGCTTTGTTTGATTATAGAGTATGCGTTATTCAGCAGGGGCGATCAGACCATAGTCATCGCTCTTGCGTTTATAAACCACATTGACCTCGCCCGTTTCGGCGTTGCGGAACATAAAGAACACATGTCCGAGCAGGTTCATCTGCAGGACAGCCTCTTCGGGAGTCATGGGTGAGAGTGCAAACTGCTTGACCTTGCTGATGCGTATCTCTTCGTCATTCTCTTCACCGACAAGCTCGGGAAGGTCATTTTTGACATATACGCGGCGTTTCTCAAGTCGTGTGCGGTTCTTGCGGTTCTGGCGCTCAATGTTCTCGATCGCACGATCGAGAGCGCACTTGTAGTCTTTGTCGGACTCCTCGGCGCGGAACGTCACGCCCTTGCACATGATGGTGATCTCGACGTTCTCTTCAAAGCCCTGTGACGAGAGCCTGACCGTTGCTTCGGTGTCTTCGCCAAAAAACTTGTCGAACTTAGACAGCTTTTTTTCGACCCTTTGCTTGACGTCGTCGGTCAGAGTGAACTTGCGGGTGGCAAATTTGACTTTCATGGTTTTACTCCTTTTCGGCATAAGCCGATGTATTTTTGGTGTGTTCTTTTCAATTGCATTATAACATATGCATTAGCCTTATGTCAATCTCGTCTCTATAATCTATAACACGCTATTCGCCTGTTTTTCGCACGCAAAGCGTGATTTTTGCCAAAAAAATTCCGCCCGTCATTGTGACGGGCGGAAAAGCGCCGATTAATATTATAAATTATTCGCCGTAGATAGAGACAAAGCCCTGAATGTGGCGCTTGATCAAAGTGTAATCTCTGATCGTAACAGTGCCGCTGCCTGCGACAGCGCCTGCCAGCAGCTGCTGATCATCGAGCGTGACATAGCCCATGATAGAGCGCTTGACGAGCGTTGCGTCGGCAATGGTGACCTTGCCGTCTCTGTTAAGGTCGCCCTTAACGATGATGGTGATGGTCGAGCCGCAGTATTCGATAGTGCAGCCCGTGGTGACACGGTCGGTGTCTGCCATCTCGTTGCCGTTCTTGTCATAGACTGCGATAGAGCCGAAGTACTTAGCCTTCAGATCAGCAACAGTCTGGGTCTCGTGCAGACCGACAAGATAGAGGTCGTCGGAGATAAGTTCGGGAACATATTCAACCTCGAGGGTGAACTTGAACTCGCTCTTGTTGCCCTGTGCGTCCTCGGCAATGACAGTGATCGCATAAGTGCCGTTGGGCAGACCGCTGATGGTGACGACAGAAGCGCCTTCGCTATGCTCGGTGGCGACATAGTCAGAATCAATGCCCATGACACTGACAGCAGCGATGTCGCTCATCTCGTCGGTGATCGAAACGATAGCCTTGGTGCCGTGCTCTGTGATAAGTGCAGAGAAAGTAGGTGCCTTGGTATCGTTGAAGACCTTGACAGAGGTCACAGCAATATTGCCTGCGCCGTCGATAGCGTAAGCATAGATATAGCCGATGCCATACTGGGAGTAGACGTCGATATAATCTTCGGTGTTCCAATCAAGTGCGTCGATAAGCTCAGCGATTGCCTCGTCGGTTGAATAGTCATATTCGGTGTCGCTGAATGCGAAGCCGGACTCAACAACGTCGGTGCCGGCATCATACGAATCAACGGCAAAGACAAAGCTGCCGCTTGCGACTATTGCGTCCTTGCCTTCATCGGGCTCGATAGCGCTGTAGTCGTTGGGATCATAGATCGAAATTTCGGGAGCGGTGATATCCGCGATGCCCTCGACCTCAATAGTAACATCCTTGGTTACGAGGAAGCTGTAAACGCCGTCATCATCTGCAGTGAGTTCGGTGCCGTCAACAACGACCTTGAAGTCATCGGTAACGGTATAGCCGTCCATCACATCGATGGTGAACATGAAATAGCTGTTTTCAACCTGCTCGAGTACGAGCACGTCGTTATCATCAATATCGTATCCGCAGTTGGATTGCGGCTCGATGGTATAGCCATCTTCGCCGTAAACGTTGGAAGTGGTGATCTTATAGGTCTTGTTTGTGCTGTCTTTTTTGGTAGAGAAGCTGCTCTCGGTGTAGTTGGTAGCAAAGTCCATTACAGAATAGCCGATAAGGTCATATCCTGCGGGAACAACAAATTCACCGGTGATAACTTCGCCGTTCTCTCTGTCGGAAAGGTCGACAGAATAGAGAGTGGTGAGGTCGGCATCATAGAATTCAAAATACTGAATGCCGCTTATGTCGCTGACTTCGTACTCAATGGTACGGGTCTCGGCATCATAGTGATAGATGAAATCAGGTGCGTCGTAATCGACGAGCACGTCAAATTCATAGACCTGCTTAAGCTCTGCACCCTCATAATCAAGCTGTGCATAGAACTTAACGGTTGCCTTTGTGCCGCTGGCAACATAGTCATAGATAAAGCCGTCTTCGTCATAGAGCTCGCCGCCCCACTGGAAGGTAGCATAGTTGCCGTCAAGGCTCGACTTGCGAACGTATTCGGTGTCGTCAACATAGACAGGCTCGTCGCCGTAGCCGTCTGCATAAACCTCCATGATCAGGTGGCGCAGGTTACGGTAAACGATAGGCTGAACAACAAAGCAATCTGCAAAGTAGTCGCCCGTGCGTGACATTACGCTCGAGATAGCGTTGTGGCTTGCATCATAAGGAACAGATGTAAAGACGCTGCCGCCCAAATGCCAGAGCAGACCCATCTGGCTATACTCGCCATAAGAAGCGATCAGCGTATAACCGAGCTCAGACTCTACCACATCGTAATACTCATAGCCGTAATCGGCCCCGGTGTTGCCAGCTTCGTCAGCAGAAGAGTTGAGGAAGTTGTCGATGTCGACCATCTCAAAGCTGGTGAAGTCAAATTCAACAGCGGGAGCAGCGTCGAACTCGCCATAGTAGCCGAGGAAGGTTGCGTGAGGAGCTACTTCGTCATCTTCGGTAGCCAAAAAGACATAGCCGTAGATATAGATGCCGTTTTCGAAATATGTCTCAATAAATTCTTTTGCACCGTCGCTGAGGGTTATTGTAACAGAAACTGTAACCTCGGTCTCGCCGTCTGCAAATTCAACCTTGCCGCTTTCGGTGTCTACATCGAAGATATAATCCCCATCCTCACCCTGTTCAAGTCCGATGGACGAGAAGGTGTTATAGAAATGGTAATTAGGCTTGGCTGCGCTGCCCCAGTTCTGTGCAGCGGGGTAGTCGGTCATGATATAGGGAATCAGATCAAACGATTCTGCACCCTCGCCATGAGTTCTTGCGACTGTAATATCAAAGGTATAAACGCCCTCGGCGCTTACATTCTTGACACCGTCGGAAATAGGATCTATGAAATAATAATTTGCATAGATGGCATCCTTGGGCTGGAATATGCCCGCGCCCTGCTGAACGACAGGTGAAATATCGCCGTAAGCATCGGTTGTGGGAGCGGCAGTCGAGATTGCCTTGTTCTCTGCAAGCTTGGACATGTCGTATTTGCTCATCTCGGGATACTGCTCACGGAAAGCATCGAGCATCAGAGCGAACATACCTGCAGCGTTGGGGCATGCCATGGATGTGCCGGACATCAGAACATAGTCTGTGTTGCCTGTGTAAGAAGCGGAATATACATAGCCGCCTACGCCTGCGATCTGCGGAACCTGTCTGAGATCGGGAGTGGGGCCCCAGCTTGAGAAGTCACAGACCTGATATGCAGTCTCGTTTTCGACTGTTGCGGCAGTCTCTTCGATGATTATATGAGTTTCGCCATCGTCAAAAAGCTTCTTGATATACATTGCGGCGTCAAGAGTTGTCGAAACTGCGGGAATGTCATAAGAATCGATCGACATGCTGATATAGCCGGTGGTGTTGTTATAAACAACTATTGCGGCTGCGCCTGCCTTATATGCGGCGTCCTCTTTTTCAGAGAAAGTGGTCGAACCTCTCGAAACAAAGACGACCTTGCCCGTGACATCGATGCCCTCATAATCTTTGGGCTCGCCGTAGCCGTCGATGAATGCGATCTCGGGCTTGCTTGAGCCGTCATTGCCGAAGACATCAAACAGCTTTTTGCCCGTGCCGGCGTTGTCAAAAATAGGAATAGGAGTGCCGTCGGCAGCCTTGATGCCGGTGGTAACGATAGAAACGTTCTCTATAGCAGCAACGCCGATGTTGCCCATATAGGTTGCGGGAGTGCTGACTGTGCCGTAATCGGTGTAGCTTGTAAGCACATAACCTGTGACACCTCTGACTGCCAGCCAGTTCTGCGAGCTTTCGGACTGGTTGCCCGAGTTGCCTGCGGAAACGCAAACGATTATGCCTGCGTCGTCAAGTGTTTTATAAATGTCGCCAAAGACTTCGTCCTCGAGCTCATCGTCATAGGTAAAGCCATAGTCGGCACCTATCGACATCGAAACGATGTCAACGCCGAGGGTATAGCAGTCATCAAGAGCTGCAAAATAGATGCCCGAGTTGGTGGTTGCAACATCGTCCTTGAATATCTTCATGGCAACGAGCTGTGCTGCGGGAGCGGTGCCGGTGAAATAAGCCTCGCCGTCACGCTCTGCATAACCCAGTGCTATGCCTGCGCAGTGAGTGCCGTGTCCGCTTGTGGCGGGGTTGATGTCGGTGACATCGTCATCGCCGTCTGCATAGTCGTATGCGAACGGGATCTTGACGCTGATGTACTTAGGATCGGCATAGCCCTCAAAAGCATCGACATCTTCTTTGGAGATCGCAGGCTCTTTGATAAGGCCATAGTCCTGGAAAGCCTCGTGAGTGGTGTGCGTGCCGGTATCGAGGACTGCGATGGTTACGCCGTCGCCGTTATAGCCGGTCTGCTCAACCAGTTCGAAAGCGCCCGTAATATAGGCGTTGCCCTGTTCTACATCGGGAACTTCATAGGTGTTGGCGATATAGACCTTTTTGACTCCGTTGATCTTTTCGATCTCTTTGAGCTGGCTGTAGGTCGTGTCTACAGCTGCGCCGTTGATGACGGAGGTGTACTTATAGCAAACGTCGCCCTTGCCGTTAAGTTCGTCGGCAAACTTGGCTTGCTTTTGCTGTATTTTAGAGAGAGCTTTGTCTGCCTTGCCTGCCTGGATGTCAGCAGGTGTATAGCCCATCTCAGAAAGCGAAGGATCTTCAAACACGACGATAGCGGTTACAGCATAATCGCCGGGAATGTCAATGCCTTCAAAGCGGCTTTCAAACTCGGGCAGTGCAAACGCTGTTGTGGTGACAACAGACAGAATAAAGCACAGGCTGAGTATTGTAGCCAAAGCTTTTTTGGTGAATGTTTTCATTCTTTTTCCCCTTTCGGTATTTTAAAAATAGGTCATGCAAAGCCTGCTTTGCAAAATGCAAGTTTGCACCGTTCCTTATTTCAGCATTTTAATACGCAAGTTGGCATTTGTCAAGTACCATATTGCATATTTTTTCTTTGAAACAGCACAATTGTCAAAATAAACAAATAGAGCCGCCTTTTGGCGGCCCTAAAGCTCAAAAATGAATATTTGCTTTGTGCGAAATTTCATATTTCGCCATTTTTCAGTTTCTCGGCACGGTCTGCCGTGATGAGCGCATCTATCATTTCGTCCATTCTGCCCGACACGAACGCCTCAAGATTATAAAGCGTCATGCCTATGCGGTGATCGGTGACTCTGCCCTGCGGATAATTATAGGTGCGTATGCGCTCTGACCTGTCGCCCGTGCCGACCTGGCTGCGGCGTTCGCCTGCCCTCGCCTCTTCACGGCGTGCCCGCTCGAGCTCTGCAAGTCTCGACTTCATGACCTTGAGCGCCTTGTCGAGATTCTTGGTCTGGCTGCGCTCGTCCTGGCAATCGACGACAGTGCCTGTCGGCTTGTGTATTATGCGTATCGCCGACTCGGTCTTGTTGACGTGCTGTCCGCCTGCGCCCGCACTGCGATGGCGTGAGATCTCAAGTTCGTCCATATTCAAGACAAAATCGTCATCCTCTGCCTCGGGCAATACCGCCACGGTAGCGGTCGAGGTCTGTATCCTGCCCTGCGACTCTGTTTCAGGCACTCTCTGCACCCTGTGAACTCCGCTCTCGAACTTGAACCTCGAATAAGCACCCGCACCCGAAACAAGGAACGATACCTCCTTAAAGCCACCAAGCTCTGTATCGTTGGCATAAAGCAGCTCGCATTTAAACCCGTGAGAATCGGCATACATATTATACATTCTGTAAAGCACATAGGCAAACAGTGCAGCCTCTTCGCCGCCTGCGCCTGCTCGTATCTCGATGATGACGTTTTTGTCGTCGCTGGGATCCTTTGGTATGAGCAACAGCTTTAATTCGCCCTCGCAATCAGTCAAATGCTGCTTGGCATCGGCACGCATCATCTCTGCCATCTCGCAAAGCTCGCGGTCTTTTTCGGTCGAAAGTATCATTTCAGCATCAGCCAGATCAGACTCTGCCGACTTGTATTCGCGATATTTTTCAACAACAGGCTGCAACGCCTTGTATTCTTTTGAAAGCTTTGTGTACTGCGCCATATCCGAATAGACTGCACCGTCCTGCAGTGCATCTTCTATCTCCTGATAGCGTTTTTCGAGCAGCATGAGCTTTTGTAACATAATTCTTTCCTCCGTCGTCATATAATGCAGCATAGCGTTCCGCTATAACATAGCCGGAAACACAAATGAAAGGACTGCATCATGAACGATAATATTTATATTCCCGAAGCGGATATGTCTTCCTGCGAGCATATCGACCGAGAAGCATTGTTGCACGCCGAACGCAGCGGCACGATACTGTCGTCGACCGCACTTTTGTGCGACAAGGAGCTCGACATCAGGGTCAGGCTCGGCGACAGAATAGGCATCATTCCGCATGACGAATGCGTCTTTGACCAAAGCGGCGTGATAAAAGACATAGCGATAATCTCACGTGTCGGCAAGCCGATATGCTTTAAAGTGGTCGACGCATCCGGTGAAACCCCTATACTCTCTCGCCGTCTTGCTCAAAAGGAATGTTTTGAGCGTTTCATCACTCACCTTACACCGGGTGACGTCGTCAGCGCACGCATAACGAGGCTCGAGACCTTTGGTGCTTTTTGCGACATCGGCTGCGGAATTGCAGCACTTTTGCCTGTCGACAGGATGAGCGTATCACGCATATCGCATCCACGCGACAGGTTCATAAACGGTCAAAGCATCAGGGCGATAGTCCGCTCTAACACGGACGGCAGAATATCGCTGTCGCACAAAGAGCTGCTCGGCACATGGCTCGAGAACGCCTCACGCTTTGAGGCGGGTCAGACCGCTGCGGGAACAGTCCGTGCGATAGAGCCCTACGGCATATTCATAGAGCTGACACCCAACCTCGCAGGGCTCGCCGAGATATGCAACGACGTGCATATAGGCGATACCGCCGCAGTGCACATCAAAAACATCATTCCGCAAAAGATGAAGGTCAAGCTGATAATAGTCGATTCGTTTGAATCAAAGCGTGCCACAAACGAATATTCATATCCCAAGACAGACCGCGTCGACTATTGGCGATATTCGCCCGCCTGCTGTGACAAGGTTATAGAAACCGTTTTTGCGGGCGGCGAATAGCGCATATTATATATTAATAATAGAAGTCAAATTCAAGACCGTACATCTCGACGGTGTCTTCTTCTTGAATGCCTGCCTTTTCGAGCGCATCGATAACGCCCTCCGAGCGCAGTATACGCTGGAAGTGTGACAGTGATTCATAGTCACTGAAATTGGTGTCGGCAATAATGCGTTTGAGCCACTCGCCCTCGACGTGGAAAACATTATTCTGGCGTGTGACCTTGACCTCGCGCGAGGTCGTGTCAGGCTTTTCACGCACGAATGTCGGCTCAAAGGTTCTAAGCGGCGGCAGCTCGGCAAGTTTTAAAGCGACCGCGTTCATGAGCGCATCGATACCCTCGCCCGTGTACGCGGAAATGAGATAAAGCTCGCAGCCGTTTTCGTCTGCAAAGCGTTTGACCTTTTCAAGCGTTTCTTCGTCATAGCCCGCATCTGCCTTATTTGCGGCGAGTATCTGAGGTCTCTCGGCAAGCTCACTGCTATAGCTGTGCAATTCTTTATTTATCGCAATAATATCGGCAAGCGGATCCTCACGCTCAGATGCCGAAATATCAAACATATGCACTATAAGCCTGCATCTCTCGATATGGCGCAGGAAATCGTGACCGAGTCCAACTCCGTCGGCTGCACCCTCGATAAGTCCGGGGATGTCCGCCATGACAAAACTCTTGCCGTGCACGCTGCATACGCCGAGGTTCGGCGACAAAGTCGTAAAATGATAGTTTGCGATCTTGGGTCTTGCCGCAGAAACGCGCGACAAAAGCGTCGACTTGCCTACATTGGGATAGCCTGCAAGTCCCACATCGGCAAGCAGCTTTAATTCGAGCAGGAGATCAAACTCCTCGCCCTCTGTGCCGCTCTTGGCAAACCGAGGTGCCTGTCTTGTCGGGGTGGCAAAATGCACGTTGCCCCAGCCGCCTCTGCCGCCCTTTGCGGCAATATATGGCAGTCCGTCTGACATATCGTGTATGACCTCACCTGTGGTGGGGTCTTTTATTACAGTGCCCGAAGGTACGGGTATCTCGAGATCCTCGCCTGCCGCACCAAAAAACTTGCGATTCTTGCCGTCCTCGCCGTTTTTTGCGGCGAATTTGCGGCGGTATTTAAAGTCAAGCAGCGTATTCAGTCCGCTGTCGACGACAAAAATGATATTGCCGCCCTTGCCGCCGTCACCGCCGTCGGGTCCGCCGTGAGAAACATATTTTTCACGCCTGAACGACACGCAGCCGTTGCCGCCGTTGCCCGCCTTGACGTGTATGGTTGCCTTATCAATAAACATCATTTCACCTCCGTTTTGCCCCTAAAAAAGCAAAAAGAGCCGCCGAAGCCTAAAACCAAACTTCGGCAAACTCTTTAAAGCCATATAAACTAATCGGCGTTGGCAGCGTAAACGCTGACTCTCTTTCTGCCGCCGGCAAAGCGCTCGAACTTGACTACGCCGTCGGTGAGTGCAAAAAGAGTATCGTCAGAGCCTATGCCGACGTTGGTGCCGGGATGGATCTTGGTGCCGCGCTGACGAACGAGGATGTTGCCTGCGAGCACGCTCTGACCGTCCTGTCTCTTAACGCCGAGTCTCTTTGACTCACTGTCACGGCCGTTCTTGGTAGAACCGACGCCCTTTTTGTGAGCGAAGAACTGTATAGACAATCTAAGCATGGTTGTTACTCCTTTACATTTAATTTAAATACGGTCAGGTTGTCGGGATACTGCATCGAAAGCGCCGACAGCTCATTGTTGAACGAGCGCAAAAGCTCGTCGCACGAATGGCAGTCGCATTTGACCCTGAGAGTGACCCTGTCGCCCTCTGCCGTCGCATCTGCGTTGCAGCCGAAAAACTCTGTGACCGTGTTGCAGGTAAGCATCGCACACGCCGAAACGGCGGCACAAACTATGTCCTGACCTGCCTGTGCATAACCCGAGTGCCCACTGATGTCAAAACCGACACAGCGTGCGCCACGGTAGATAAAAATCGCTTTTGTCATAGATTAAAAAGAGATCGAGTTGATCTGCAATTTGGTGTAGGGCTGTCTGTGACCGATATGCTTCTTCTCGCCCTTCTTGGACTTATAACGCATAACGTGAATCTTTTTGCCCTTGCCCTGCTTGACAACACTGCAAGCGACCTTTGCGCCCTCAACATAGGGAGCGCCAACGACGAAATCGGTGCCGTTGTTGCCTGCGAGAACCTTGTCGATCTCGATGGCTGCACCCTCGTCAACCGCAAGCTTTTCAACAAAGATGATGTCACCCTCGCTGACCTTGTACTGCTTGCCGCCGGTCTCAATAATAGCGTACATAGTGATTGGCTCCTTTCTTAAACCTCGCTGCTTAGCAGGTGATGCACATAAATATGCATGACTTAAAAACCCCATACATGCGGCAAATGTCATATTATCACACAAAAACCGCTTTGTCAAGCGGTTTTTGCACTGTTTTTATCTGTTTTTTCTAAATCTTCTCAAAAATGCAGAGCTTCGACGTATATTCAAGCGTGTTTGGCACATGGAAGCCAAAGCCCATAAGCTGATCGCCGCGGTAGGTTTCGCCGGTGAAAGCCTCGCGATATGTCGCATCGGGGTCAAGTCCGCACAGAACGACGCGCTCGTTGTTGCCATACATCCTGACATGTGTCAAAACATAGCCTGCGATGCAGACCGATCTGTCCTCGCTGACGGTGCACCATGCGCTGCAATCGCCGTCATACGGGCTTCTGAGCCTGTGGTATCTGCCCTTCTGCAAAACGTCGCCATATTTTTTAAACAGCTCAATGCTGCCAGTAACACGTGCTCTTTCGTCATCGGGCATTTGCGTCGGGTCGAGCTCAAAGCCAAACGATCCCGTGAGTGCAACGGTCTGCCTTGTTTCATAAGGTGTGACATGTGCTGTCTGGTGGTTGGGCGAAGCAGAAATGTGTGCCGACATCGCCGACATCGGATAGCACAGCGAGGTGCCGTACTGTATCTTTAACCTTTCGATAGCATCGCTGTTGTCCGACGTCCAGACCTGCGGCATATAATAAAGCATTCCGGCATCAAATCTGCCGCCGCCGCCCGAGCAGGATTCAAACAGCACGTCGGGGAATGCAGTGACGAGCCTTTCGAGCAATTCATAAAGTCCGAGGTAATATCTGTGCGTGGTCTCGCACTGCTTTTCGGCAGGCAGTATATCGCTGCCGACCTCTGTCATATTGCGGTTGAAGTCCCATTTTACATACGATATCGAGCCATCCGAAAGCACTGCCGACATCGAGTCGAACAGATAGTCACGCACCTCTTGTCTGCCGAGGTCGAGTATCAATTGCTGCCTTCCCTCAGAGCGCGGTCTGCCGTTGACATGCAGGCACCAATCGGGATGAGCACGATAAAGGTCGCTGTCGGGCGAGACCATCTCGGGCTCGAACCAGATGCCGAGACCTACGCCGCGCGAATGCAAAAGATCGGATATTTCTTTTATTCCGTTAGGGAACTTGCGCTTGTCGACCACCCAGTCGCCGAGCGAGCAGTTGTCGCTGTCACGCCTGCCGAACCAGCCGTCATCGATGACCATGAGCTCAAAGCCGAGGTCGGCACAGGAGTTTGCGATCTTTTTAAGTCTTTCGTTATCGAATGAGAAATAGCACGCCTCCCACGAGTTGAGCAATACGGGGCGGCGAACATCGCGGTATTTGCCGCGGCACATACGCGTGCGCAAAAGCGTGTGCAGACGGTATGAAAACTCGTCAAGTCCGCACGTTGAGCAGCAGAGTATCGCCTCGGGCGCTCTGAATGTCTCGCCCGGGTGCAACACCCAGCCGAATTCACGCTCATTCAAGCCGATCTGCATTCTGACAGTGTCAAACTGCGTGCTCGAAACCCTCGCCGTGAACGAGCCGGAATAAACGAGCAGCATTCCATAGACATTGCCCGAAAGCTCGTCGGCGTTATGATCGCACATAATAACAAACGGATTATGCACGTGGCTCGATGCACCTCGCCTGACGTCCATAACATAGTCGCCATGGTTCAGTTTAAAGCGTTCAACGCTTCTTTCACGGCAGTGAGTGCCGTAGTTTGAGATGACGTCGTATCTGTTGTGGTCAAAATCGACGCTTGCCGACATGAGCTTGTTTATCTTGACGTCGCAGTCAGAAGTGTTGTGCACATAAACATATCTCGTTATGATGCCGAGCTCCTCGTAAACGCAATAATAGAGATCCGCCTCGACACCCGAAACGTCGTCACGCATAGTAATGACCAGCGTTTCGCACTCCGACTGATCCTCGACATAGGCAGATGGCAATCCGTGAATGCGTGGCTTGCCGTGCGAAATGCTGTGCGAAAGATAGCGCAGGTCGCAAATGTTGGTGCCGTCGCCGTTGATTATCTCGATAGCGGGCGAACGCATATCGCCTCTGCCCCAGCAGGGGAACTCGAGAGGCACATCGTCGAGAATAAAGCCGCAGCAGCGCTCCATGCGCGGCGAAAAAGCCGCCCTGCCCTGCTCGCGGAACATGTAGGTACAGTCGCAGTCACCTATTCTCGCACCCCAATAAAGGTGCAGCAAAAAGCCATCCTTCTTAAAAAAGATGTACGAGGTGTCTTTGGTGTCGAGCTTGAATTGCCCGGTCTGAGAATTGAAGCTGATCATAATAAAACTCCGAAAAAATTAAGTGATATAGCGCCTGACGGCGCCGTGATATTTTTTTGAATGCAAAAAGTGATATTGCCACTTCGTGACAGTTATATTTGCGCACCGCACTCAAGAGCCGAACTTCACAGCGTTGCTATCAGCGCTTTGGCAATGCCAAAATATACCAACAGCGACAGTGCATCGACGGTAGTCGTGATGAACGGCGAAGCCATGACCGCAGGGTCTGCGCCTATGACTTTTGCCACGATAGGCAATATGCAGCCGACGAGCTTTGCGATGACGACAGTCACGGCAAGTGTCAGACACACTACAAGCGCAACAGTGCTCGTGACGCCCGAGCCGAGCAAAAGGTTGTCTATCAAGAGTATCTTGACATAGTTTGCCGCAGCAAGCGTTATGCCGCAAAGAAAAGAAACACACGCTTCTTTACATATCACTTTAAATATATCGCGTGGTGAGATCTCACCGAGTGCGAGTCCGCGTATAATGGTTACCGACGTCTGCGAGCCGGCGTTGCCGCCCGTATCCATCAGCATGGGGATAAATGCCGTAAGCGCCGCAACGGCGGCGAGTGATTCTTCAAACGAGGTGATTATCGCACCGGTAAACGTCGCAGAGATCATCAAAAGCAAAAGCCACGGTATGCGGTGCAGCCAGATGCTGAAAACTCCGGTGCGCAGATACGGCTTGTCCGACGGCGTGATAGCCGCCATTTTTTCGATATCCTCGGTGTTTTCGTCCTGAATGACGTCAATAGCATCATCTATCGTGATGATGCCGACCAGCCTTTTTTCGCCGTCGACGACAGGCAGGGCGATAAAGTCATATTTTGCCATCTCTCCGACCGCACTTTCACGGTCGTCGGTGGTGTATGCATAGATAACGTCGGTCATCATGACGTCGCCGATGAGTGTTTCGCCGTCGGCAAGCAGCAGATCCTTGACCGTAACAAGACCTATCAGCGTTTTGTCGCTCTCAGTGACATAGCAGGTATAAACGGTCTCTTTGTCAACACCCACTCGCCTTATGCGCTTAAAGGCGTCGTCGACAGTCAGCGACCTGTCGAGCCTGACATATTCTGTGGTCATGATGCTGCCTGCGCTGTCCTCGGGATATTTTAATATCTCGTTGATCGCCTTGCGTGTGTCGGCATCGGCACTCGCCAAAATGCGTTTGACGAGATTTGCAGGCATTTCTTCGACTATATCTGCGGCGTCGTCAACATAAAGCTCGCTGATGACGTCCTTGAGCTCAGCATCAGAGAAGCCCGCTATGAGCGCCTCCTGCTGATCGGCAGGCATCTCGACAAACGTCTCTGCCGCAAGCTCCTTGGGCAGAAGTCTGAAAACAAGCGGCATACGCCTGTCGTCGAGGTCCTCCATTAAAATTGCAATGTCCTGTGGAGCTTCGTCGCAAAAAAGCTCCCTTAGTGCCTGCCAATTTTTTTGCTCGGCAAGCTCTGTGACCGTATCGGTCAGTAAAACGATTCTTTCTTCATCCATAGCACCGCTGTCTCCTTTCAGAATTTTAGCTAAAAACTTTAGCAGGATAAAATCATTCAGCAGAAAAGCGGGGCGCCACACCGTGGCGCTGAAAAGGTCAGCCTATGCGAAAGGCGGCGATATACAGCGCCGATAAAGGTACGGTGCCTCGTTTGTCTCCGGAATCCATTGATCTGTCCGCCTCTCTTTCTCGTTTGATTTCGGGGTGAATACCCCAACACGTCTATTTTATAGTAATTATCCCGATTTGTCAACAAATTTTGTGCACAAAGTCATTGACTAAATGCCCCTCTCCGTGGTATACTTTATCAACAATGAAAGAAGAGGTAACAGCTATGCAAAATGTTGTAGTATTCGATCATCCGCTTATAGCACACAAACTCACACTTATGCGCAAAAAAGAGACAGGCGCAAAGGATTTCCGTCAGTTGCTGACCGAGATCTCGACCCTGATGGCATACGAGATCACCCGTGATCTGCCGACACACGAGGTCACCATCGAGACCCCTGTTGCAAAGACAAAGCAGCGTATGATAGCAGGCAAAAAGCTTGCACTCGTGCCCATACTCCGTGCAGGCCTCGGCATGGTCGACGGCTTCCTCACGGTCGTTCCCGTCGCCAAGGTTGGTCACATCGGTCTTTATCGTGACCCCGAGACGCACCTTCCCGTAGAATATTATTTCAAGATGCCGCCCGACATCGCAGACAGACGAGTATTCCTGCTCGACCCGATGCTCGCAACAGGTGGCTCTGCATCCGCAGCGTGCGCATGCTTAAAGCAGCGTGGCTGCCACGACATCGTTTCTGTCAACCTCGTTGCCGCTCCCGAGGGCATCGAAGTTATGCAGCACGACCATCCCGACGTCAAGATATATGTTGCCGCCGTTGACGAATGCCTCAACGAGCACAAATACATCATTCCCGGTCTGGGCGACGCAGGCGACAGACTTTTCGGCACAAAATAATGGTCTGCATCGGCAACAGCTGGGACGACCTGTTAAAAGAGCAATTTCAGTCAGACAGCTATAAGGCACTGCGCGAGTTTTTAAAGCGTGAATACAGCATGTGCAACATCTATCCCGATATGCACGACATATTCAACGCCTTCAGATACACCGATTATGACGCCGTCAAGGCGGTCATCATAGGGCAGGACCCTTACCACGGCAGCGGACAGGCTCACGGCTTGTGCTTCTCTGTAAAAAAGGGTGTGCCAAAGCCGCCGTCGCTCTGCAATATATTCAAAGAGCTGCAAAGCGACCTCGGCATTCCCGAGCCCTCACACGGCGAATTGACCTCGTGGGCGAGCCAAGGCATTCTGATGCTCAACAGCGTGCTCACTGTTCGTGAGGGCTGCCCCGGCAGCCACCGCGGCAAGGGCTGGGAGCAGATCACAGACCGTGCCATCGAGCTTTTGGGCAACCGTGACAAGCACACGGTGTTTATCCTCTGGGGCAATTACGCGCGTGAAAAAAAGCGTCTGATAGATCGGTCACGGCACACCGTCATCGAGTCTGCCCATCCGAGCCCTCTCTCGGCGTATCACGGCTTTTTTGGCTCGCGGCCGTTCTCGCGCTGCAACGATGCACTTGACGAACCGATAGACTGGCGCATACCCGATTGAACACATTAATACTTCAAAGCAAAAGCAGGTCTGCATCACAGCGCCTGCTTTTTGTTTTTTGCCGTTTGGTCTTTCAAGAAAGGCGAATATGTAAACCTGACTATTGATTTTATCGGTTAAATGTGGTATCATATTGTATTAAATATAGTGAGTAATTATATTTTGAGGGCAGAAATGAAGCAAAAGGGATTTTTTATTGCAATAGATGGCACAGACGGCTCGGGCAAGGGGACTCAATCTAAGCTGCTGTGTGAATCGCTCGCCGAGCTTGGCATTCCATACAGATACATTGACTTTCCCACCTACGACCCAAAATGGTCGACGTTTGTCAATATGTATCTCGGCGGCGAATTCGGCGATGATCCCGCCGATGTCAACTGCTATGCGGCGTCATCGTTCTTTTCGCTTGACAGATACTGCTCTTATATGCTTGACTGGCGTGCCGACTATGAGGCAGGCAAGGTGATAGTCGCCAACAGATATACCACGGCAAATGCGGTGCATCAATTAGCAAAATTGCCCGAGGCAGAATACGACGGTTTTTTGCAGTGGCTGTTTGATTTTGAGCAGACAAAGCTCGGGCTGCCCATGCCCGACCTGGTGTTTTATCTCGCATTGCCGCCGTCGGTCAGCGAAAGGATGCTCGACACACGCTGTGCCGAAACAGGCGCACGCAAGGATATACACGAAAAAAATCACATGCATCTCGTCAGTGCAGACAGGGCGGCACATTATGCGTGCCAAAGGCTCGGCTGGGTCAAGATAGACTGTGCTGCAGACGAGACAAAGATGAAGTCGAGAGAGGAAATTCACGAGGCTATTCTTTCAAAAGTGACAGAATCGCTGCGTGAGCTAAGGAGGAATTGAAAATATGAATGTATTTGTATTGCTCGCAGAGGGCTTTGAGGAGTGCGAGGCTTTGGTGCCTGTCGACGTTTTACGCCGTGCGGGAGCAACCGTGTGCACCGCATCGCTTTCTGACGACACCGCTGTTTCGGGTGCTCACGGTATCAAGGTCATCGCCGACGTCAGGATCGACGACATCGATCCGCAGAGCATCGACTGCCTTGTTCTGCCGGGTGGCGGCGAGGGCACAAGACGGCTTGGCGAAAGCAAAAAAGTCGAGTCGCTCATACGCCATTGTGCCGATAACGGCATCTATATCGGCGCTATCTGCGCCGCACCGTCGATACTGGGCAGGATGGGACTTTTGGCAGGCAGGAGAGCCGTGTGCTTCCCCGAGTTTCAAGAGTTTCTCGCCGACTCGATAATCACGAGATCAAAGGTCGAGACAGACGACATATTCATCACCGCGGTAGGTGCGGGCGCAGCATATGAGTTTGCGTTTGCACTGACAGAGGCACTCTATGGCAGCGACAACGCCGAAACACTTAAAAGCGCGATGCTTTTTTAACACCTGATCGTTATTGAAAACGGTAGAAAAAACGATGGAAAAACGACAAAACCTGCTGACTTCGCCGCAGATGACAGCGCCAATGCTGTTTATGCTCACGATGCTGATGCTGGAGCTCGGCAAGCACGTGCTGCTGTCGGGCGAGTATAACGACAATATATATTTCACCGCCTCGGTCATGCAGATAGCGGCTTATCTTTTTCCGTGTGCGCTTTATTATCTGCTAAAGCGGCGCAAGCTTTCTTCGCCGATGCTGATCGAGCCTGTCGGCGTGGGCGGAATGCTGCTCGTGTTGCCCGTATTTTTGCTTTTGATATCGGGCACAATACTCATAAAATATTTTGCATACGTCGGCTATGGCGGCACTGTGAGCATGAGCGGCTATTATTCGGAGCTGCTTGGCATGTCGGACAACAGCATAGGCGTTATTGTCGCCGTGATAATATTGCCTGCGATATGCGAGGAAATATTATTTCGCGGTGTGCTGATGTCAGAGTATCGCAGTCTCGGCTCAGCCAACGCAATAGCCATGACGGCTCTGCTGTTTGCGATGATGCACCTTTCGTTCGGTGATTTCGTGCTCAACTTCTGTGCGGGAATATTGCTCGGACTGGTGGCATCTGCAACAGGCTCTGTCGTTTCGTCGATAGCGGTGCACGCCGCAGCAAACGCCTTTGCGCTGTTCGGCATCGACGCTTACATACGCAACACAGTCATGAAATGCGGCGCATTTTTTGTCGGCTTTGTCATGATATGCATATTTGCCGTATCGCTGATACTGACACTGGTAAGACTCGAGCATATCTATTACAGACGTGCCGAAAAGCCTCGCACAGACGTTTTGCCGCCACGCAGCATAGAGAACGCCTCAAAGGTTTTCTTTTCACCGACGTTCATGCTGTCGATAGCCGCATTCATATTGCTGACCATATATCTGCGATGATCTTACGGAGCTCAAAATGAAAAACAATCAAAACAACGAGATCGATCTTTTGTCGGTCATTGATGACTACAAAAGCGCACCGATCCAAAAAAAGCAAAGATTCAAGGCAACACAGACTGCCGCTGCCGAGCGGCAGATCAAAGAGAGCAGTGCTCATATAACCGAGATCGACGGCACAGCCGTCAGCGAATTGCCAAGGTCGATTTCTGCACATTTTGCGACCGACACACTGTCTGAAGAAACTCTGACCTCGCACTTTTTCGCCGATTCAGAGACAGAACGCACCAAAAAAGCCGCTGCGCAGCAGGATGCAGAGCCGTCCAAGGCGGCGGCTGCGGCAGGCAAGGCGGCATCCGGCTTTTTGGGTGCAAGCGCATTTGTGCTCAAGCTTGTGACCTATATCGCTGTCGTGCTTATTGTTTCGGCTTATGCGGCGTATTATGCCATCTCGGTGGCCAACGACGTTTTTGCGTTCGTCAAGAGCCCTGCCGAGTGCACCATCAACGTCACCTCGACCACCACGCCCGATGCAGTGGCATCTATTCTCGAGAACGAGGGCGTTATACGCTACGCCGACATATTCAGGCTGTTTATGACCTATCAGGCGGACGGCAAGGAGATCAAACTCATCGAGGGCGAGCACAAGCTGAAGGGCGAAATGAATTATTCGCAGATCTATTCGGCACTCACTGTCAAGACCGTGCAGAGGACTGTCGTTAGAGTGACTATCCCCGAGGGACTGACCACCGACGAGATCATAGACCTGCTGGTCGACAGCGGCATAGGCGAGCGCGAGAATTATGTTGAAGCCATCAACAACTATCCCTACAAGCACGAATTCGTTCAGTTGCTCGACTCTATGACATTGCCCGAGAACAGGACATACAGGCTCGACGGATATCTTTTCCCCGACACCTATGATTTTTACAATGACCTCGACGAGTATCTCGTCATAAACAAGCTGCTCAACAACTTTGACACCAAGTTCTGGAAGGACTATAAAAAGTTCTATAAAGAAGCGCTTGACGAAAAGGGCATGACCTTTGACGACCTCGTCACGCTCGCCTCGATAGTTCAGTCAGAGGGCAAGCAGGCACTCGAGTATGAATATATCGCATATGTATTCTACAACAGACTCGGTGCGCCAAAAACGTACCCCAACCTGCAATCCGATGCGACAGTCAACTATATACTCTCGCTTTCGGGCGCACATCGCGAGGACCTCACTCAGGACGACCTCGATCTGAACCACCCCTATAACACCTATATCAACCCCGGACTCACCCCGGGTGCGATAAGCAACCCCGGACTTGATGCGCTGATAGGCACCGTTTATCCCACAAAGCCGCTTTCAGAGAGCAACAAAGAGATAGATGCATACTATTTCATCTCGAGCAAGCTCGGCAACACATATTATGCCGAAACCTATTCGGCACACCTCAAGAACAAAAAGACCGTCGAGTCTGAAAACAAACAGTATGAGCAAAATCGGACAGACGCAGGTGAATAAAAATGAATTTTAAAAGGCCCGAGGTTTTATCCCCGGCAGGCAATATCGAAAAATTGCGCTACGCCGTCGACTACGGCGCAGACGCAGTATACTGTGCGCTCGACAGATTCGGTCTGAGGGCGGCAGCAGAGAATTTTACGCCCGAGCAGTTGCGGGATGCGGTTTCATATGCGCATTCAAAAGGCTCAAAGGTGTATGTCACACTCAATGTCATGCCGCACGACGATCAGTTTGCGGCACTCAAAGAATATTTTGACCACATAAAAAGCATACGACCCGATGCGCTCATCATCGCCGATGCAGGCGTTCTGTATGAAGCACGCAAAGCATTGCCCGAGATACCCATTCATCTATCGACACAGGCAAGCACACTCAATTCGGCAGCGTGCAGATTCTGGGCAGAGAACGGCGTTTCACGCATAGTGCTCGCAAGAGAATTATCTCTGCAGCAGATAGCGGAATTGAGGCAGAACGCTCCACAGTCGATAGAGCTCGAGGCGTTCGTTCACGGTGCGATGTGTGTAGCTTATTCGGGCAGATGCCTGCTTTCAAGCTATCTTACGGGCAGGTCGGCAAACGAGGGCAAATGCACTCAGCCCTGCCGCTGGCATTATTATGTCACAGAAGAAAAAAGACCCGGCGATCCCCTGCCTATCGTAGAGGACAGAGAGGGCAGCTATCTGCTTTCATCAAAAGATATGTGCATGATCGAGCATATTCCCGAGCTCGTCAGGGCGGGCATAGCATCGTTCAAGATAGAGGGCAGAGTCAAGAGCGTCGGCTATACCGCCGCTGTTACAAACGCATATCGCTGCGTTCTCGATGAATATATGGCAAAGGGCGACGATTTTGTGTTCGACCCCGACTGGCTGACCGAGGTGCTCAGTGTCAGCCACAGAGAATATTCAACAGGCTTTTATTTCGGTGACCCTCTCGCCGACGCGAACATAGTTACCGACGGCGGATATATACGCGACCGCGCGTTTCTCGCCACGGTCGAAGAATATGACGAAAAAACGCACCTTGCACTTTGTATTCAGCGCAACAAGCTGTGCAGGGGCGACAAAGTCGACATTCTTTCGCCGCATTGCAAGGGCAGGCAGGTCGTTGCGTCAGAGCTTTTCGATGCCGAAATGCAGCCTGTCGACTCAACGCCGCACCCGATGATGCGCTTTTATCTGCGCATAGACGGTGTCAAAAAGGGCGATATAATCAGAGGCGTGTGATGCTGCAAAACAGGATAACCATCGTTTCGGGGCATTTCGGCTCAGGCAAGACAAATATTGCCGTCGACCTCGCCCTAAAAAAGTGTGCCGCAGGTCACAAGGTGCGTGCGATAGATCTTGACACGGTCAACCCTTATTTCAGGCTCGCAGACAGCGTTTCAAGGCTTGCGAGCGAGCACATTACCTGCATGATACCGCAATACGCCAACACCAACGTCGATATTCCGTCCTTGCCCGACGGCTATGACGATATATTTTTTACGAGCGACGATTGCATAATCGATGTCGGCGGCGATGCCGAGGGTGCAGTCGTGCTTGCGGCAGATGCCGAAAGGCTCTGCAATATCGGCTATGACATGCTGTATGTCGTCAATTTCATGCGCCCTATGACGCATAATGCCGAGAGTGCGCTCGAGATGCTCAGGCACATCGAGCACATTTCGCACCTGAAATTCACGCACATCATCAACAACACCAACCTTGGCGCCGAAACCGACGAAGCGCTTGTTGCAAGCCATATTCCCGAGGCAATGCGCCTGTCGCAAATGGCGGGAATACCCATTGAGGCAACAACGGCATTCTTTGCAGGTGAAGGCATAACAAAAATAACAGATTCAACGAGGCGGCTGTTTTGACGCCTCACCGCATTTTACAAGAGGTCAATTATGAACAAGACAACATTCAGGCAGGATCGCTGCAAGGGTTGCGGACTGTGCGTTGACGCATGTCCCAAGCATATCATAGCGCTTGACACAAAGAACATCAACGCCAAGGGCTATCACGCAGCATACATCACAGATCAGTCGGCATGCATAGCGTGCGCAATGTGCGCAATAATGTGTCCCGACCTTGTCATCACGGTCGAAAAGGAGGATAAATAGCCATGCCAAAGGTCTTGATGAAAGGCAATGAAGCCATCGCTGAAGCGGCTATACAAAGCGGCTGCAAATTATTTTTCGGCTATCCCATCACTCCGCAGACCGAATTGTCCGAATATATGGCAAAGCAGATGCCAAAGCGCGGCGGCCTCTGCCTGCAGGCAGAGAGCGAGGTTGCGGCTATCAACATGGTGCTCGGAGCGGCTGCCTCGGGCGCAAGAGTTATAACCTCGTCATCCTCGCCCGGCATTTCGCTCAAGAGCGAGGGAATAAGCTATATCATAGGCTCAGATCTGCCCTGCGTTATTGTCAACGTACAGAGAGGCGGCCCGGGACTTGGCGGCATTCAGCCTGCTCAGTCGGATTATTATCAGGCGACAAGAGCGCTCGGTCACGGCGACGGACACGCCATCATACTCGCCCCCTCGTCAGTGCAAGAGATGGCCACTCTCACAGGCGAAGCATTCGACCTCGCCGACATATACCGTATGCCCGCAATGATACTCGCAGACGGTGCACTCGGTCAGATGATGGAGCCTGTCGACTTCGATGCAAAGCCAAAGCGCGATATTCCCGAAAAAACCTGGGCGTGCTGCGGTCACAAGGGCAAACGTCCGCACAACATCATCAACTCGCTTTATATTCAGCCCGAAGAGCTCGAGGATATAGTCGTCGAGCGCTTTGAGAGATACCAAGAAATTCAGGCAAAAGAATGCAAATATGACGAATACCTCACGTCGGATGCCGACATCGTGCTCGTCGCCTACGGCATAACCGCGCGCATAGCACGCTCGGCTGTCAATATGGCACGTGCCGAGGGCATAAAGGCGGGTCTTTTCAGACCCATAACGCTCTGGCCGTTCCCGTCAAAGCAGTTGTCTGCGCTTGCCGACACCGCAAAGTCGTTTGTTTCGGTCGAGATGAACATGGGTCAGATGATCGACGACGTAAAGCTCGCCATAGAATGCAAAAGACCTGCCGTCCATTTCGGACGCACAGGCGGCGTGATACCCACACCGTCAGAATTATTGCAGGTCATAAGACAGCAAAACGGAGGTGCAAACTGATATGTCGACAGTATTTCAAAAACCGCACGCACTCACCGATGCGCCGTTCCATTATTGCCCCGGCTGCACGCACGGCATAGTTCACCGCCTTGTCGCCGAGGTCATTGATGAGCTCGGACTCGAAGACACGACAGTGGGCATTGCGCCTGTCGGATGCTCGGTATTTGCATACAATTATTTCAATTGTGACATGATAGAAGCACCTCACGGACGTGCTCCCGCAGTCGCAACAGGTGTCAAGAGAGCAAACCCCGACCTGACGGTATTTACCTATCAGGGCGACGGCGACCTCGCAGCGATAGGCACGGCAGAAACCGTGCATGTCGGCGCAAGAGGCGAAAACATTACTATAATATTTATAAACAACGCAATATACGGCATGACCGGCGGACAGATGGCGCCCACGTCGCTGCTCGGACAGGTCACCACCACCACCCCCTACGGCAGACAGCGCGACATTCAGGGCAACCCCATCAGAGTCTGCGAGCTGATGGCGACGCTTGACGGCACGGCATATGCCGAGAGAGTTACCGTCGACTGCGTCAAGAACGTTCTGAACGCAAAAAAAGCCATCAAAAAAGCGTTCACCATACAGCAAAAGAAATTGGGACTGTCGATAGTCGAGGTCGTTTCGACCTGCCCGACCAACTGGGGACTTTCGCCGCAGAAGGCAATGGAATGGCTGCGTGAAAACATGCTGCCGCATTATCCCCTCGGCGTATACAAGGACATCACGCAGGAGGAAGCAAAATGAGTGCTATTCTTTTAGCAGGATTCGGCGGACAGGGCATTCTGTTTGCAGGCAAGCAGCTCGCAGCAATGGGCATGGATAACGGCAAGCAGGTCTCCTGGCTGCCGTCCTACGGCCCCGAAATGCGTGGCGGCACGTGCAACTGCTCGGTCAACATCGACGATGAGCCCATAGGCTCGCCTCTGGTGCTCACGCCCGACATACTTATAGCCTTCAACAAACCGTCCTATCAAAAATTCATCACGTCGGTCGTTTCCGGCGGCATGGTATTTGCCGACAGTACGCTCATCGATTGTGTTTCGGAACGCAGCGACATAACAGAGATGCGCATTCCCGCAACGGCGCTTGCTTCGCAAAACGGCATAGACAAGCTCGCAAATGTTATTATGCTCGGCAGACTCATCAGGGTCACGGGTCTGTTTGACTATGATGAATTCAAGTCGCACCTCGTCGCCTCGTCCCCTAAGTCAAAGCCGCAATTGGCAGAGCTGAACGCCAAGGCGCTCGAGATAGGTTATAATTATGCCGAATGAGATAAGCGGCATTATAGTCGCCGCAGGCTCAGGCGTGCGAATGGGCGGAGTTCGCAAGCCGCTGATAAAATTGTCGGGTGTGACAGTGTTTGAAAGAGTGCTGTCTGCATTTTGCGACTCAAAGGTCGATGAGATAATCGTCGTCGGCATAGAAAGTGAGCTCGCACCGTATGCAAAAAGTGCTTCAAAGCCTGTCAGATTCATTCCCGGCGGCAAAACACGTATGCTGTCGGTCTATAACGGAGTTATGGCGGCAGGCAAGATGTGCATAGTCCACGACTGTGCAAGACCGTTTGTCACTCCGGAGATCATCGACAGCATAATCGATGCGACTATGCAAAAAGGTGCCGCCACCGCTTGCTGCAAGGTCACCGATACAATAAAGCTTGTCAACCGTGAAAAAGGCATTCTGACAGCGCCTGACCGCGAACACCTTGTGGCTGTTCAGACACCGCAGGGCTTTGGCAGACTCGCTTATCTTGCAGCGTTCGCAACCGCAAAAAAGCAGGATAAAGCCTTCACCGACGAGAGCACCTTGCTCGAGAACGCAGGCTTTTATGTCGAATATGTCGACTCGCCAAAGTCAAATATCAAGCTGACAACGGCGGATGACGTCAAATTGGCAAAAGCTATGCTGTTTTTAAAGGAGCATTCTTGATATGATCAGAATAGGACACGGCTATGATGTTCACGCTTTCACCGAGGGGCGCAAGCTGATATTGTGCGGCTGCGAGATACCTTATCAAAAAGGGCTCATGGGGCATTCCGATGCCGACGTCGCCCTGCACGCGATATGTGATGCATTGCTTGGTGCTGCCGCAAAGGGCGATATCGGCAGGCTTTATCCCGACACAGACAAAAAATACGAGGGCATAAGCTCGCTTTTGCTGCTCAAGGATGTCGTGCGCATACTTTCGAACGACGGCTATTCTGTCGTCAACCTCGACTGCACCATCATAGCGCAAGAGCCAAAGCTGATGCCTTATATCAGCGCAATGACGTCAAATGTTGCATCTGTGCTCGGCACAGAAACAGAGAACGTCAACATCAAGGCGACCACCGAGGAGCACCTCGGATTTACAGGCAGGAGGGAGGGCATATCCGCTCACGCGGTATGTCTGATAGAAAAATAAAAACATGATCAAATATATCGGCGATATACTGCTCGGCGACAATGCGATACCGGGCGAAATAATTACTGACGGCAAGGTCATAGCCTATGCAGGTCTGCGCAACCGTGAAACCGATGCGCTTTGCAGCGAAATACACGATTACAGCGGCGCATACATACTGCCCGGCTTTATCGATATACACGTCCACGGTGGCGGAGGCAGCGACTTTCTCGACGGCACGAAAGAGGATTTTTTGACTGTCGCCGAAATGCACGCCTCTCACGGAACGGCAGTCATGCTGCCGACCACGCTCTGCTGTCCCGACGACGAGCTGTTTCACTTTTTTGACATATACAATTCTGTCGCCGAAACAGAATATAACGGTGCCGAATTTGCAGGCGTGCACCTCGAGGGCCCGTATATCGCCGCTTCTCAAAAGGGCGCACAGGACGAAACATATCTCAAAACGCCCACAAAAGAGCATTATGGCAGGGTACTTGAGGCAGGAAATGGCATAATACGCCGCTGGACGATAGCGCCCGAGCTTGAGAACGCAATGGAGCTCGGCAATATTCTCGCATCGAAAGGCATTTGCGCATCGATAGGTCACAGCGACGCCTCGTGCCAAGTCGCAGGCGAAGCGCTGAAGAACGGCTATACGATGCTGACGCATTTTTACAGCGGCATGAGCACTATTTCACGCAAGGGCGGCTTCAGGATCGCCGGGCTCGTCGAAGCAGGCTATCTCTATGACGATATGTGCGTCGAGGTCATCTGCGACGGCTGCCATCTGCCGACAGAATTATTGCAGACGGTGTTTAAATACAAGGGTGCAATGCGCACGGCACTTATTACGGATGCGATGCGCGGCGCAGGCAGTCTGTCAGGCGAAACTGTTCTCGGCTCCCGCACGAACGGACAGAGATGCATCATCGAAGACGGCGTTGCAAAATTGCCCGACCGCACGGCATTCGCAGGCAGTGTCTGCACGACAGACAGACTTTTTAAGACCGCAATAGAATTGATGATAAAGCCTTATTACGAGGCAAATAATATCGAGGACAGATCGCCCATCGCCGATGCCTCAATAATGCTTTCGGCAACGCCCGCAAGGCTTGTCAAGCTGAGAACCAAGGGTCACCTCGCCAAAGGCTATGATGCCGATCTGACTATATTGGATCGTGACTATAGCGTTGTTGCCACGGTCGCAGGCGGCAGGAAAGTATTCGGTGCATAAAACCGCTTAAAAAACAAGGAGCAAATATCAAAATGAAAACATTCAGAACAGACAAGCTCGTATGCAACATATACGACAGCAGAGATGAAATGGGCTTTAACGCAGCGCAGGACGCCGCAGTAATAATGAGAACGCTTTTGGCATCAAAGGACGAGGTCAACGTCATTTTTGCCGCCGCACCCAGCCAGAACGAAATGCTTAAGTCGCTCACCGAGGCAAAGGGCATAGATTGGCAGAGAGTCAACGCATTCCACATGGACGAATATTCGGGGCTCGACAAGGATGCACCTCAGGGCTTTTATAACTTCCTGTGCAAAGCGATATTCTCAAAATTGCCGTTCAAGTCGGTGCACCGCATAAGCTGCGACAAGCCTGCCGACGAGGCGATCAGAGAATACACCGAGCTTTTGGCAGAATATCCGTGCGACCTGTGCCTGATGGGCATCGGCGAGAACGGACATATCGCTTTCAACGATCCTCACGAGGCTGATTTCAACGACAAGGCGGTCATCAAGGCGGTCACGCTCGATGACACCTGCCGTATGCAACAGGTCAACGACGGCTGCTTTAAAAAATTCGATGACGTTCCAAAGCAGGCACTCACGCTAACCGTTCCGACGCTTGTTTCGGCAAAGCACATAATCTGCGTCGTTCCGGCAAAGACCAAGGCAAACGCCGTCAAGCGTATGCTCACGGGTGAGATCAACGAGCAGTGCCCCGCAACCGCAATCAGAAACCATGAGCACGCCGCATTATATCTCGATCCCGACAGCGCATCGCTGCTTTAATCATCGTTTTTAATCACTATTATTTATCAGGAGTAGTCTATGCAGCACATACTGCTGCCCTCGGGCAAGCATCTGCTTTACGAACAGACAACAAAATACAAGGGCGAATTTTTTACGGCGCTTTATATGACACCTGCAAAGCGTGAGAACATGACTGTTTCCAACCTCACCTCGTCGATATTGCTGAGAGGGTGCGCCGAGTATCCCACGCAGCAACTGCTGTCAAAGCGCTGTGAGGAGCTTTATTCGCTATCGGTGAATGCGGGCTCGCAGAGATTCGGCTCTGTGCACACGCTGTCGTTCGGCATGAGCCTGCTTTCAAACAGATACGCCATCGACGGCACTGACATCGCCGCAAACGCGATAGAATTGCTGGGCAAGGTGGTGCATCAGCCTGTTTTGACAGACGGCAGCTTTGATCTTGGCTTCACCGAGCGTGAAAAAAAGAACCTGCGCGACGCACTCGCCGCACAGATCAATTCAAAATCGGCATACGCTCGCAGGCGCACGGTCGAGCTTATGTGCGAGGGCGAAACGGCAGGCATTTTCGCCGACGGATATATCGACGATCTCGACGGAATAACGCCGCGTTCGGCATACGAATACCTCTCTGATATGCTTTCAAATTCAGAGCTTTTGATAACCTATGTCGGCTCGTGCGGCGTCGACGAGATAAAGCATCACGTCGAGCAAAACCTTATTGCAGGCGGCAAAAGGGTCGAAAAGCACAGACCGTTAAGACCCAAAGTCGCAGAGTTTCGCAATTTCAAGCAGCAGATGGATGTCACGCAGTCGAAGGTCGTCATCGGTTTCAGATCGCCACGCACGCTTTTTGATGCCGATTATATCAAATATGCACTTTTCAACGAGCTTTTCGGTGGCGGAACGACCAGCAGGCTTTTCTTTAATGTTCGTGAGAAAAAGAGCCTTTGCTATTATTGCAACAGCAGGTCGTATGCACTCGACGGTATAACGCTGGTCGAAGCAGGTGTCAAGCAGGGCGATGCCGACGTGCTGACAGATGCCGTGTTTGAACAGCTCGACGACATCAAAAACGGCAATATTTCAGACAGCGAGCTCGAATACGCAAAGCGCTCGCTTTCTCACGGCTACAGGACTTTGTCCGACTCGCCGTCGTCGCTTTCGAGCTGGTATACAAGCAGGTTTATGGCCGACAGATACGACTCGCCGTTTGATGCGGCAAAAACGCTTGAGAGCGTTACAAAGTCCGACATCATAGAAATGGCATCAACGCTCGTGCCCGACTGCCGATTTGTTTTGGAGGGCTGACGCCATGAACGGTATGAATAACAAAACGACAGTCAAGACTGTCACCAACGAGCTGCTTGGAGAGCACTATGACCGCATAATGCACAAGAGCGGGCTCGAGATAGTAGTCATTCACAAGCAATGCACGTCAAAATACGCAGTTCTCGGCACTCGCTTTGGCTCTGCCGACAACGCATTTATCGCCGAAGGTGACAAAGAATATACCGTTTTGCCCGACGGCGTAGCTCATTTTTTAGAGCACAAGATGTTCGCCGAGCCGGACGGCACCGATGCATTAGAGAGGTTTGCCGCTGTGGGCGGCGATTCGAACGCCTTTACATCATTCGGCAAGACAGCATATAATTTTTCGTGCACAGAAAGCTTTGCTCTGAATTTAGAGATACTGCTCGACTTTGTCACGCACCCCTGTTTCACGAGCGAGAACGTCGCAAAGGAGCAGGGCATAATCGGCGAGGAAATCAGAATGTACGACGACAGCCCCGGCTGGCAGGTATATTTCAATATGCTGCGCGGCATGTATCACGTTCTGCCCATCAACCGTGACATAGCAGGCACTGTCGAATCGATTGCAGAGATAACCCCCGAATTGCTTTATAAATGCTATGACTGCTTTTATGACCTCTCAAATATGCTGCTCGTCGTCAGCGGCGACATAGACACCGCCGAGGTTCTGGACGTGGCAGACAGGGTATTGCCCTGCAAAAATAGCAAAAAAGCGCAAAAAATGCTTTATGACGAGCCCAAAGAGGCAGTCACAGAGCGTGTTTCGTGCGAGATGGAGGTTGCAAGGCCGCTGTTCTCATTCGGCATCAAAGAGCCCCCCGCAAGAAAAAGCGGGCTTTTGGAGGAAGCGGCTTATGAATTGCTGCTTCACATGATGTTCGACGGCAGCAGCGATTTTTATGCAAAGCATTATGAGAGCGGACTGATAAGCAGCGATTTCAGTGCCGACTTTATGCGCGACGGGCAGTGCTTTTTTGCCGATTTCAGCGGCGAAAGCGACGATCCCGATGCGGTAGCAGAGGCGATAAAGGCAGAGATTGCATACAGACGCCAAAATTTCTTTGACCAAAAAGAGTTTGAGCGTGCAAAGAACGGGCTTTATGCCGCCGCTCTGTTTGATTATGACTCTCCCCGTGCGATGGCAGACCAGTATATGACGCACGATTTTGCATCGCACAGCGATTTTTTTGACTATCCCGCTGCTATAGCGTCGCTTGAATATGAATATGTCAGGCAAATGCTTTCAGAGCGCTTTGATACAAAAAACTCGTCACTTTCGGTAGTAATGCCGATCAAATAAACCTGTCAGGAGGCAATCAGAATGACAAAGACCATAGCATTCCCGGGGCTCGGATTTCAGGTCGAGCTCAACCCCGTCGCTTTTTCTATCGGCGAAATAACAGTCAAGTGGTACGGAATTATCCTGACGCTCGGCATAGTATGCGCTTTCTTTTATTTCTATCTGCGTGGCACACGCACCGAGCATTTCAAGATCGATCATATATACGATATGACGCTTTGGTGCGTTCCCATTGCGATAGTCGGCGCAAGATTTATGTATGTCATAACAACCCTTAACACGCGCGATTACAAGTCGTTCTATGACGTTATAGCGATATGGAACGGTGGCATAGCCATTTACGGTGCGATAATCGCAGGCGCATTGACGCTGCTGATATACTGCCGTGTCAAGCATCTGCGTGTGCTTAAGGTATTTGATGCCATATCTCCCGCAGTTATGCTCGGACAGATCATCGGTCGCTGGGGCAATTTTGTCAACGGCGAGTGCTATGGCTGGACCGAAAATGTCGCAAGCCTGCCCTGGCGCATGGAGGTCGAGGGCGCGTTCCGCGAAGAGATAGTCGACGGCGTAACAAAAAAGATATACCTCGACTGCGTACATCCCACCTTCTTTTATGAATCATTCTGGAATCTTATAGGCTTTTTGCTGATAAACCTCGTGTTTTATAAACGCAAAAAGTTCAACGGACAGATATTCTGCCTCTATATGGGCTGGTATGGTCTCGGCCGTGCATTCATCGAATCGATACGCACAGACAGCCTTTATATCACAGGCACCCGCATCAAAGCATCGGTGCTCATAGGCGTGCTCACCTTTATCGCAGCGATAGTGCTTTATATCTGCCTTTCAATAAAAAACAGGCCCTCTAAAGAGGACACGGCAGAATATACGCCTAAATACGCAGGCATTTCCATGCAGACTGCACCCGACGAGCAGCTCGCATATTCAAATGAAGCTTCAGAAGCTGACAACGCCGACGAAAGCGGCGACGACATACCCACGGAGGAAAAAACAGATGGCGATATTGATTGACGGCAAAGCGGTTGCGGCAAAAATAAAAAACGAAATCGCTGCAGAGGTCGAGGCGATAGTTGCATCAGGCAAACGCCCACCCTGCCTCGCCGTGATACTCGCAGGCGACGACAAGGCAAGCGAGGTATATGTGCGCAACAAGCACAAAGACTGTCTCGAGGTCGGCTTTAAATCACTGCAATTGAATTTTGAAGCCTCTATCACAGAGCAAGAGCTGCTAAACGTCGTTTCATCGCTTGCTTCGGACGACAGCGTTGACGGCATACTCTGCCAGCTGCCGCTCCCCAAGGGCATCGACAAGGACAAGATACTCGCGGCGATACCTTATTCAAAGGATGTCGACGCATTCAACCCGTATAACGCAGGTCTTATCATGCAGGGCAAGCCGATGTTCGCGCCGTGTACTCCTGCAGGAGTAGTCAGGCTGCTCGACGAATACGGCATAGCCATTGAGGGCAAGGAATGCGTAATAATCGGCAGATCCGATATAGTCGGCAAGCCACTGTCAATGCTGCTCACGGCAAGATCTGCAACTGTCACAGTATGCCACACTCGCACAAAGGACCTCGCATTCCACACAAAGCGTGCCGATATAATCATCGCCGCAGCAGGCAGGCAGGGTCTTGTCACGGGCGACATGATCAGTGACGGCGCCGTCGTCATAGATGTCGGCATCAACAGAAACAGCGAAGGCAAGCTTTGCGGCGACTGCGATTTTGAATCCTGTGCAAAGAAAGCATCGTTCATCACCCCTGTTCCCGGAGGTGTCGGCCCGATGACCAGAGCCATGCTCATGCAAAACACCCTGACAGCCTACAAAAACCGCATATGATCAAAAAAAGCACCTGCACTTGCAGGTGCTTTCCTTTTATAATCAGCGGCAAAGCTGCCGGATTACTCGTTATAAAACAACTTATAAAACAACAAAAAATCCTCGTCCATAAGAACGAGGATCTCTCACTGCGGAAGAAGGATTTGAACCCTCACAAACAGAGTCAGAGTCTGCCGTGCTGCCATTACACAATTCCGCAATATTAACGCCCGAGGCTCACTCGAGCGTATGATATTCTATCACGCCTCAAGCGTTTTGTCAATAGCTTTTTTGAAAAAAACCAAAAATAATTATTTTTGTTTTTCAGTCATCCGAGCCTTATATAGTTGTCGGTAGCGAGCGCGCGCTCGATAAGCCCCTCGACATCGAGTTTTGCCTCTTCAGCCTCGAGCATGGCGACTGTCGGGTTGACGTTGGGATGCTTTGGCGTAAATACGGTGCAGCAATCCTCATAAGGCAATATCGAGATGTCAAACGTGCCTATGTCGCGTGCTCTGACCACGATCTCTTCTTTGTCGAGTCCGCAGCAGGGTCTGAATACAGGCAAGGCAGAAACATCGTTTGTGACTGTGAGCGATGCGACTGTCTGAGATGCGACCTGACCTATGCTCTCTCCGGTGATAAGGCAGGCACTGCCTATCGATTCACCAACTCTGCAGGCGATGCGCATCATGAATCTGCGCAAAAGCAGTGTAAAAAGTCGCTCCTCGCAGTTCTTGACCAGCGCCTCTTGTATTTCGGTTACGCTTATCGAATGCAGATAGATCCTGCCGCAATAGTCCGAAAGCCTCGTCGCAAGCGACACGACCTTTTGCTTTGCCGCTTCGCTCGTATAAGGAGGGCTCTCAAAATAGACAGCATCTATATCCATACCGCGCTTGGCTATCATATGACCTGCGACGGGGCTGTCTATGCCACCCGAAAGCAAGAGCAAGCCCTTGCCTGCCGTGCCCGTGGGCAGTCCGCCCGCACCCTTGATGGCGTTGCCGTGTACGAACGCCGCAGTGTCACGTATCTCTATCCAGACGATCGCTTCGGGCGACTGCACGTTGACCTCGATGCCATCACATACAGAAAGTATCGTTTCGCCGCACATGGCGCATATTTGAGGCGAGGTGTATGCAAAACGCTTGTCACTGCGCTTCGCCTCACACTTGAATGTGCGTGCGTTGCCTATAAGGCAGTCTATATTGTCTTTTATAACTTTTTTGATCTCGTCGATGTCCTTGGTGCACTCAAAGCCGCGGCATATTGACACTACACCAAAGACACGCTTCATGGCGTTTACTGCACCGTCGACATCCGCATCCTCAGAACAGCGAATGCAGAGTGTGCTCTGCGAATATTCGGTGTCAAACTCGCCGTCGACCGCCGAAAGCATTCTTTTGACACGATCAAGCAGCTTGTGGCTGAAGGTCGCCCTGTTGAGCCCCTTTAGCACGAGCTCACCGTATTTAAGCAAAATAATCTCTTTCATATCCCAATCGTCCTTATCTTGATGCTGCTATATCTGCCAGCGCATGCATCAGCAATTGCACGTCGTCCTGCGTGTTGTGGTCGCCAAAGCTTATGCGCAGCATACTCACAGCACGCTCCGGGGCGACGCCGTAGGCGTCAAGCACCCTGTTATCTTTTTTTGCACCGTGGCACGCCGAGCCGAAGCTGACAAACACGCCGCGTGACGAAAGCGCATTGTGTAATACCTCGCTGCCTGCCCGCTTGCCGCCCAAATCAATGTCGAGCGAAAAAGTGAGCATTCCGCCGATGCGATTCTTTGGCTCTAAAATATAAGCCCTGTCGCCAAAAAGCGACTTGATCTGCTCTGCCGCACTGTCACGAAGTGACGATATGCGTTCGGCACTCGAGCGGTCATTCATTTTCTGCTCGCAGGCAGCGGCAAAGCCGACGATGCCGATGATGTTTTCTGTTCCTGCACGCCTGCCGTTCTCCTGTTCTCCGCCGTATATAAGCGGAATAACACGCTTCTGCGAGCTGTACAACGCTCCGATCCCCTTAGGGCCGCCTATCTTGTGTGCCGAAACCGAAACAAAATCGCATATCGAGCACACCGACGGTGCTTTTAAAAAGCCCTGCACGTCGTCGCAATGCAAAAGTGCGTTGCTGCCCGAGCGATCTATCGCTCGCCTGACCGACTTGATGTCGTATATCGCACCTGTTTCGTTGTTGGCGTGCATGACACTGACAAGCGCACAGCCCATTGAAAGTTCGCTCTCTAATCGTTTGATGTCTATCTCGCCGCCGACCGTGGGTATCTCGATAATCTCATAACCATTCTCGCACAAAGCATAAAGCGTTTCGCGCACAGACGGATGTTCACTGTCTGTGGTGATGATCCGCTTTTTTGCACGTGCTCTCAGCACCAACGCCGATCTTATTGCGTGGTTATTCGCCTCACTGCCGCAGGATTCAAAAACTATGTTGCCGACATCGCAACGCAAAGCCCTTGCGACCGTGGTGCGACAATCGGCTATAAGCCTTGCACTCTCAATGCCTGCCGAGTGCGTGCTCGACGGGTTTGCAAATGTTTCAAAAGACTCTGCCATCGCCTTTTTTGCATTCTCGCATAGAGGCGTTGTGGCTGCGTTGTCAAGATATGCCGTTGCCAATGCCGTTCACCACCTTTTTTTAGCCTGTCATAATAAGCTTTATCCTGTTTATTATAACGCACTTGAGCACTCGAGTCAAGCATAAAAAGCGGGCTCAGGCGGTGTGTTTTGGGCGAGGAACGAATTTGTAAATGTAAAATTTTTGTTAATTCAGAAAAGGGCGGTATATTTGTGCTTTACATCCCGCCAAATTTAGAGTATAATCTGTTTTAACAGGGCTTTTGCCTATATGCGTTAATTATATAGATATCATATAGATCACCCGGTATAACTTATAAAATTGCATATTCCAAGGGGCCTGTATTATATATACGGAGGAATACATTATCATGACGATCGAACTTTGGCTCGCCGTTGTCATTGCCGTGGTATGCCTTGGCGGCGGTACTGCCGTGGGCTATATCATTCGCAAGAACGGTGCTGAAAAAGCCATTGGCTCGGCTCAGGCCGAAGCTGCAAGAATCAAAGAAGAGGCTCTGCGTCAGGCAGAGGCAGCTAAAAAAGAAAAGCTCGTTGAAGCTAAAGAAGAAATCCTGAAGACTAAAAACGAATCCGAACGCGAGATACGCGAGCGTCGCACCGAGGTGCAGCGCTTAGAGCGCCGTGTCATGCAAAAGGAAGAGACCTTGGACCGCAAGATCGAGAACCTCGAGCGCAAAGAGGCAGATCTGCAAAACCGCATCAAAGCCGCCGAAGAGCGTGAGGCTGCCGCCGAAGAGGTCAGACAACGCCAGCTCGAAGTGCTGCAGGAGATATCCGGCATGTCGGTCGACGAGGCAAGAGAATCGCTTTTGCAAAAGGTCGAAACAGAGTCACGCCACGAAATGGCGATGAAGCTGAGCGAGATCGAGCGCGAATGCCGCGAGAACGCCGAGGATACCGCACGCAACATCATCGGCTTGGCAATACAGCGCTGTGCAGCAGACAGCGTTTCTGAAGCGACTGTTTCTGTCGTTGACCTGCCGAGCGACGAGATGAAAGGACGCATCATAGGTCGCGAGGGCCGCAATATTCGCGCCATCGAAACGCTCACCGGCGTTGACCTTATCATAGATGATACGCCTGAGGCGATCACTATTTCAACCTTTGATCCTGTTCGCCGCGAGATCGCAAGGCTTGCACTCGAAAAGCTCATTTCCGACGGCAGAATCCACCCCTCGCGCATCGAGGATATGGTTGAAAAATCACGCAAAGAGGTCGAGAGCGTTATCAAAAAAGAGGGCGAGCAAGCTACATTTGCAACAGGCGTGCACGGCCTCAATCACGAGCTGGTCAAACTGCTCGGCAGGCTCAAGTTCCGCACGAGCTATGGTCAGAACGTATTAAAGCACAGCATCGAAGTTTCTTATATCGCAGGCATGATGGCGAGCGAACTCGGCATCGACCCCACGCTGGCTAAGCGTGCCGGCCTTTTGCACGATATAGGCAAGGCGATGACTCACGAGATCGACGGCTCGCACGTCGACATCGGCGTTGAGATCGCAAAGAAATACAAAGAGAGCGCAGAGGTCATTCACGCTATTCAGGCTCACCACGGCGACGTCGAGCCCAAAACAGTCACCGCAATGCTCGTTCAGGCTGCCGATGCAGTCAGCGCAGCAAGACCCGGCGCAAGGCGTGAGAACCTCGAACAATACATCAAGCGTCTGCAAAGACTTGAGGAGATCGCAAACTCCTTCCCCGGCATCGAAAAATCGTTTGCTATTCAGGCAGGTCGCGAGATTCGCATAATGGTCAAGCCCGACGAGGTCTCGGACGATGATATGGCGTTCCTCGCACGCGACATCGCACGCAAGATCGAGGGCGAGCTTGAGTATCCCGGTCAGATCAAGATTAACGTTATCAGAGAGGTCCGCAAGTCGGATCTTGCAAAATAATCAAAGCAATGATAAAACTGCTTTGTCTGGGCGACGTCGTCGGCCCGCTCGGCACGCAATTTGTCTGCGACAACCTCTTGAGGTTAAAGGCAGAAACTGCCGCCGACGCGGTCATAGTCAACGGCGAAAACTGCACGAGGTCATTCAACCTCGACACACACTCGGCGTATGCCCTGTTTGATGCAGGCGCAGATGTCATTACCGGCGGCAACCACACCATGCAGTATGAGCAGGTGCACGACATGCTTTGCTCGTGTGACAGGCTGCTGCGACCGCACAACTATCCGCCTGCTTCTCCGGGCAAGGGCTATTGCATACTTCCGATGAGAAACGGCATACGTCTGCTGGTCATCAACCTGTCGGGACAGGCAATAATCGAGCCGCCTGCCGACAACCCGTTTGTCGCCTGCCAGAACCTTATCCGCTCACTGAAGGGCGAATATGACATTGCAGTCTGCGATCTTCACGCAGAGGCAACAGGCGAAAAGAATGCGTTTTTCAGATGCTTTGACGGCACTATCGTCGCTATGTACGGCACGCACACGCACGTTGCGACCGCCGACGAGCGCATATTGCCTCGCGGCAGTGCCTGCATAACCGACATAGGTATGTGCGGAGCGCATGATTCTGTCATAGGCATGGATGCCGAAACCGCCATACACAAATACCGCACCGCAACAAGACCGCAAAAACCGCCCGAACCGACGGGCGATATGCAAATACACGGCGTGCTGTTTGAGCTCGACGAGAGGTCGAACCGTGCCGTGAATATAACCCGAATTTGCTATACGAAAGGATAACCCTTAACCCATGTCAAACTTTTTTAACCTGCTGACAAGCACAGGCTCGGGCGCTACCGATGCCACAGGCACACAGCCCGATGCACTTTCGTCCATCCTGACGCTCGTCATTCCCCTCGCTATCATCGTTATCGTATTTTATTTCTTTATCCTGCGTCCGCAAAAGAAGCAGGACAAAGAGGTCGCTGAAATGCGCGACTCTATCAACCTCGGCGACATAGTTATCACTGTCGGCGGCATAGTGGGCAGAGTCATTCGCATCAAAGACGACATGATGCTCATCGAAACAGGCGGTGGCAAAACTCGCCTGCAGATCGAAAAGCGCTCTGTTCGTGAGATCAAAGCAAAAGCCAACCAGCAAACCAAAGAGGGCTAAAATTTCAAGCCACTTTGAATAATAAAAAGTCAATTAGAAGGTTTAATTTATTATGAATAAGCACATGATCAGAAAATATGCGCGTCTGGCTGTCCGCAAGGGCGTCAACGTGCAAAAAGGTCAAGAAGTTGTCATTTACATCTCTGTTGATCAGGCTGACTTCGGCAAATATCTGGCTGACGAGGCATACCGTGCAGGCGCAAAGCGCGTTTGGTTCGAGTGGAGCTATCAGGCAGAAACGCTGCTCAAATACCGCAACGAATCTGCACGCACACTCTCTGAGGTGCCCGCATGGGTCGAAGCAAAGCAGCAGCACTATGTTGATCGACTCCCCTGCCAGATCCACGTTCTTTCGGATGATCCCGACGGTCTGAAGGCTGTCAATGCCACCAAACTTCAAAAGGTGCGTTTCGCACGCATGTCTGTCCTCAAGAAGTATCGCGATGCGATGGATAACAAATATCAGTGGACCATCGTCGCCGTTCCCTCTAAGGCATGGGCAAAGAAGATATTCCCCAAAGAGACCCCCTCTGCCGCAGTCGAAAAACTGTGGAAAGCCATCTTTGAGGCTGTCAGACTTGAGTGCGACAACGATCCTATGGCCGCATGGGATCAGCACAACGCAGACTTTGCATGCAGAGCAGACTTCTTAAACTCTCACAAGTTTGATTATATCACCTATAAGAGTTCGAACGGCACTGACTTTAAGTGCGAGCTTATTCCCGAGGGTGTATGGTGCGGCGGTGGCGAAACCTCGCTGAAGGGCATCTATTTCAACCCCAATATGCCGACCGAAGAGGTCTTCACCTCTCCCAAGGCAGGCAAGTGCTCGGGCAGACTCGTCGCTACAAAACCGCTGTCGTACATGGGTGCTCTCATCGACGGCTTTTATATCGATTTTGTCGACGGCAAGGCTGTCAATTGGGATGCAAAGCAGGGCAAGGAGCAGTTGACGAGCATCATCACGAGCGACGAAACTTCAGGTATGCTCGGCGAGCTTGCACTCGTTCCGCAGGATTCGCCCATCAACAACCAGGGCATTCTTTATTACAACACTCTGTTTGATGAAAACGCATCCTGCCATGTCGCACTCGGCAGAGGCTTCAGCGGCTGCATCGAGGGCTATGAGAGCCGCTCGGCAGAAGAGATACATTCTCTCGGTGTCAACGACTCGCAGATACACGTCGACTTCATGATTGGTGCGCCCGATATGCAGATAACAGGCTACAAGGATGGCGTCGCAACACCCATATTTGTCGACGGTAACTGGGCTTTTTAAGCTTTTAAATAATTAAATAACGACCCAAAAACGGGCTTACACCGTCTTGCACGGCTGTAAGCCCTCATCATTGCAATTTTAAGGGTCTTTGGAGGAATTTATATCATGGAAATATTGCTATCGCTGTCGATCTGTCTGGTCGTCGGACTTTTTGTTTCGCGCATCACGCGCAAGGTCGGACTGCCCGCAGTCACAGCGTATCTTGTCGCCGGTCTTTTGGTCGGCCCCTGCTGCCTCGGCTTGCTCGGGCTCAACGGCATAGGTTTTATAGCATTTGAATCGACCGACCCGAACGTCGTTTCGGTCGACACTTTTAAGATCATCAGCGAGGTCGCACTCGGATTTATTGCATTTTCGATAGGCAACGAATTCAGGCTCGCTCAGCTCAAAGAAACAGGCAAGGCAGCGACAGCCATCGGAATAATCCAGGCAGTGACGGCAACCTTGCTCGTCGATGCGGTGCTCGTCGTATTGGCACTGACAACCGACATAATCACCGTTCCTGCCGCATTGGTGCTCGGTGCGATCGCAGCCGCAACCGCACCTGCCGCAACGCTCATGGTCGTCAGACAGTATAAAGCAAAGGGCAAGCTGACCGACATTCTTTTGCCTGTCGTTGCTCTCGACGACGCCGTCGGACTCGTTATATTCTCGGTCTCGTTCGGCATTGCACAGGTCATGAGTGACTCTTCTGCCTCGGCAGGTGTTGCGACAATGATCGTTTTGCCGCTCGTTGAGGTAGTGCTCAGCCTGCTGCTCGGCACTGTAATGGGCTTTTTGCTCACATTCTGCGAGAGGTTCTTCCATTCCGGCTCAAAGCGCCTGACACTCGCAGTAACATTTGTGCTGATGACAGTTGCACTCTGCAAGATAACCTTCCCTATGCTCGGTGGCGAATTTGCGTTCTCGTCACTGCTTTCGTGCATGATGCTCGGTACGATATTCTGCAACTGCTGCGACTTTTCGGTCGACATCATGGAAAAAGCGGACAGATGGACAGCACCTCTCTATGTGGTATTCTTTGTGCTCTCCGGTGCAGAGCTCGACCTGTTTGCTTTCAGCGGCATAACAGTGCTCGTCGGCGTAATATTTATATTGGTGCGCTCGGCAGGCAAGTATATAGGCTCTTATGTTTCGGCTTCGATGATGAAGTGCGACGACAATATCAAAAAATATCTCGGCATAACGCTCCTGCCGCAGGCAGGCGTTGCGCTGGGAATGAGTATGCAGGCGGCGGCGTTGCCGGGCTGTGGCTCGTTTATCAGAAACATCGTGCTGTTTGCGGTGCTCGTTTATGAGCTGATAGGCCCTTACCTCACAAAGGTCGCTCTGACTGCAGCAGGCGATATAGTTCCGCCCGAACCCAAAAAGCGTGTGCCCATCCCCAAGGTCTGACAATTTTAAAAGCGATTCAAGCAGTAAGCCTGAATCGCTTTTTGTTTACTGATCATTGTTTACTGATCATTGTTCATTCAAACTCTCAAGATTTTTGTGCGGATTAGAACACACAAAAAAATACTTGTTTTTTCTGTTTAAGTCAACACAAAACAAGAACCGTGTTGTTCACTTTGCGATGAAAAGCGGTTATAATAAAGCCATCAAAGTTAAGGAGTTTCAAACAATGAACACAGACAAGATCTACGCAGAACAGTTAGCAAATGAATATGCTCCCAAGAGCACCTCAAAGGTTGTTGCGCTTCGAAAGCTCGACAAAAAGGCAAAAGCACCCGCAAATATTTTTGCATTCACCTTCGGCATCATCTTCACACTCGTATTCGGCACCGGCATGTGCCTTTGCATGGGTCAGATAGGCGGCGGCACTGTCACCTCGATGATAATCGGCATCGTTCTCGGCATTGTCGGAATGGCAGCCATGGGCGTCAACTATCCCATCTATAAAAAGCTGCTCGAAAAAGGCAAAAAGAAGTATGCGTTTGAGATAATTGAGCTCGCAAAAGAGATCAGCGAAGGCTGATCGATATGAAACTGCTGGATAGATTTAAGCAGACAGAATTTGGCGGCAGATATATGTCAGACCGCGCATTCCGCGGCAAGATAAGCATATATCAGGGCATGATGATAAACTTTGCCTATGCCGCCTTTCGTGGCGTCATGAGCATCATCTATGGCACTTCGTGGCTCATTGCGACGACGATATATTATTTTGTGCTCGGGCTTATCAGGCTTTGGCTATGCTCTGCTTACCGTAAGCGCAAAAAGTGCGGCGGCATCAAATATGAGATACGCTGCTATAAGATCACCGCCTGTATGCTGCTCGCTCTCGACATTCCGATGGGTGCCATGATACTTTTGTTTATCATCAGTGATCCGTCAGCGGCATACCCGGGGTTTACCATTTATGCTTCGGCGGCATACACGTTTTATATGATGTCGCTGTCGATAATAAATATTTTCAAATACAAAAAGCTGGGCAGTCCGATATTGTCTGCGGCAAAATGCATCAATTTCATCGCCGCCGCAATGTCCATGCTCGGTCTGCAAAACGCACTAATCGTCAAGTTTTCTTCCGAGGCGGCATCATACCGTGTCATGATGAACACCTTGACAGGTGCGGGAATATATATTATAGTTATAGGCATAGCGATATATATGCTAAAGCGCAGGATGCGTGTCAAAAAAGAGGTGAAGGCGATTGAATAAATCAGAGAGCAAATATTTTAATACGGCAGTCAGAATGGACGAAGCTCTGATAGCCCTGTTGCAAACAAAAAGCTTTGAATTTATCTCTATCAAAGAGCTTTGCAAGGCTGCGGATGTCAACCGCTCGACCTTTTATCTGCATTATCAGAACATGTGCGAATTGCTCGACGAAGCGATTTCGCTGATGCACTCGAGGTTTTTGTCTTACTTCGGAGGCAACGCTAAAGAGATCCTGCAGAGAATGCACGATTGCCCAAAGCAGGAGCTGCTGCTGATAACGCCTGAGTACATCACGCCATATCTGCAGTATGTCAAGGACAATATGCACCTCTATTCTGCGGCGATCAACAATCCCGCCAATTTCAACACGCACACGACATATCAAGCGATGTTTTCAAAGGTCTTTGACCCTATTCTTGACAGGTTTGATGTGCCTGATGCGCAAAAGCCTTATATAATGTCGTTTTATCTCGGCGGCATTTCGTCGCTCGTCGACAGCTGGATACAAGGCGGCTGCAAGACACCGATAAGCGAGATCACCGAGCTGATAGTTTCGTGCATTCCCAAATTATAAAAACATGAGCAGTGCTTTTTGCTTGAAAGCACTGCTCGTTTTTTAATCTATCGCTTTTGATAACACTTCCGACAGCGAATCGTGAATGACATATTCGGCAAACTCGTCACAAGGTGTCTCTGACATATTGATTATTATCAAATGCTCTCCCTCATATTCGTCGACAAGCGACGCAGCGGGCTGAACAGTCAACGATGTTCCGCCAACGATCATAACATCGGCATTATGCACTGCGTCATATGCCCTGTTGAATGCGCTGTTGTCGAGGCTTTCGCCGTACATAACGACATCAGGTCTGACAAAAGAACCGCATTTGTGGCACTTTGGCACGCCGTCAGCACTCAAAACATCCTCAAGCGAATGTTCCTTGCCGCAACGAATGCAATAATAGCGCTTTGCCGAGCCGTGCAATTCTATGACATTGCGGCTGCCTGCAAGCTGATGCAGGCCGTCGATATTCTGCGTTATCACTGCCGAAAGCTTGCCCTCACTCTCAAGCCGAGCCAGAGCATAATGTGCCTCGTTTGGCTCTGCATCTGTGTAGACCATGTTGCTTAAAAAGTATTGATAAAACTCTTTCGGATGCGCGCACATATAACTCGCCGTCAGTATATTTTCGGGGCTTACATCGGTGTCGTCATCGGTGGTATATAAGCCACCCGAGCCTCTGAAATCGGGTATGCCGCTGTCCGTAGAGACGCCTGCACCGCCGAAAAAAACAATGTTTTCCGCCTCGTCGATTATGCGTCTTAGCGCCTCTATCTCGTCATGATAATACATAAGCGTCCTCCTGATAATTCTTTACTTTATCTTTTTGAACTTATAGCCTGCCTTTTTGACTGCGGCCATAACCTCATTTTCGTTGAAACTGTCGCCCAAATCTTTGCAAAGCGTTATGACTGCCGTGCCGTTTTTATGGCTGACTGTGCAGTCTGCTATCTGCGGCAAAGCCATGAGCGCGGTCTTAACACGCTTTTCGCAATGCTCGCACATCATTCCTTTGATATAAACAGTGCGTGTATTGCCCGAAGGCGTTTTTTTGTTTTTGCCGTAAAGCCTGCAGAAATTGAGCCGCAAGGCATTGGTGACGACGCAAAAACTCGAAAGGCTCATTGCCGCCGCACCGAACATGGGGTCGAGCGTTATTCCGACAGGAATAAGGCAGCCTGCGGCGAGCGGTATGCCTATGGCATTATATACAAAAGCCCAGAAGAGATTTTGTTTAATATTCCTAAGTGATGCCCTGCCGAGCCTGATAGCGGCGACCGCATCGACAAGTGAGCTCTTGACGAGCACAATGTCAGCCGCATCTATCGCAACATCGGTGCCTGCCCCTATCGCAGCACCAACATCTGCTGCGGTGAGTGCGGGCGCATCGTTTATTCCGTCACCGACCATCATGACGACAGAGCCGTTTCTCTGCGACATAACGGCATCGGCCTTGCCCTCGGGCATCACACCTGCAATAACGCTTTCTATGCCTGCCTGCTGTGCGACCGCCCTTGCAGTGCGCTCGTTGTCGCCTGTAACCATGACGACGTTGATGCCCATGCACTTGAGGTCGCCGATAGCACTTGCGCTGTCGCTTCTGACAGTATCTGCGACTGCGATAATTCCCAAAAGCCTGCCATCAAGTGCAAACAGCATGGGTGTTTTGCCGCCATCTGCAAGCGATGCACATTCTGAAACAGTTTTTTGGTCTATCGAAACAATACTTGAAATATATTTGAGGCTGCCTGCCACGACAGGCATACCGTCAAGCATCGCTCTGACGCCATTGCCGGGCAGTGCCTCAAAGTCCTCTGCAATTCTGTTCTTGATGCCTTTTTGCTCTGCATAATTGCTTATCGCTCTTGCAAGCGGATGCTCGCTCTTTGCTTCGAGCGCAAACGCCGTTTCGAGCAGATAATTAGTTTCCACGCCGTCCGCCGTAATTACGTCAGTCACCTCGGGCTCGCCCTTGGTGACGGTGCCTGTCTTGTCAAGCATGACCGTCCCGACACGTCCCGTCTGCTCGAGCGAAGCAGCGGTCTTAAACAGAATTCCGTTCTTTGCACCAAGTCCGCTGCCGACCATGACCGCAACAGGCGTAGCAAGTCCGAGTGCGCACGGGCAGCTTATCACGAGCACCGAAATTCCGCGTGCGAGCGCAAAGCCAAACTCCTCGCCAAGCAGCAGCCAGATCGCCAATGTTATCAATGCGATCGTCATGACCACCGGCACAAACACCGCCGAAACCTTGTCGGCGAGCTTTGCAATAGGCGCTTTGGTTGCTGCGGCATCCTCGACAGTCTTGATTATCTGTGCAAGCGTTGTATCGTCGCCGACCCTCGTGGCACGGCAGCGCATATAGCCCGACATGTTGACTGTGGCGGCAGAAACAGAGTCGCCGACCGCTTTGTCGACAGGAATGCTTTCGCCTGTGAGCGCCGACTCGTTAACCGAGCCGCCGCCCTCTGTAACTATGCCGTCGACAGGAACGCTGTCGCCCGGCTTAAGTATGAAAATATCGTCTGTTTTGACTTCGTCGACCGAAACGGTCGTCTGCACTCCGTCACGCTCGACCAATGCAGTCTTTGGAGCAAGGCTCATAAGGCTCTTTATAGCATCGGTTGTCTTGCCCCTGGCGCGTGATTCGAGCAATTTGCCGACTGTGATAAGTGTCAGGATCATTGCGGCAGACTCAAAATAAAGTCCGTGCATATATTCCATTGCTGCCGCATTGTCGCCGTGCATCACGCAGTCTGTCATGATAAACATGAGTGCAGTGCTGTAAGCAAATGATGCCGCCGAGCCGAGCGACACGAGCGTATCCATATTCGGTGCACGTTTTATTAAGCCTTTAAAGCCACTGACAAAAAACTTTTTGTTGATGAGCACGACTACAGCGGCGAGAATAAACTGCAAAATAGCTATCGCCACGCAGTTGCCCTCTAAAAAATCGGGGATAGGGAAGTCCCACATAACATGCCCCATCGAAAAATACATCAGCACGAGCAGTATGACCACCGACGAAATAAGCCGCCTTAAAATAATTGGCGTTTCGGTGTCCCTAAGCGGCTCATCGGAATGCTGCTTTTGTGCCTGTTCGCCCTTGGGCGATGCTCCGTAGCCTGCCGAAACCACCGCATCTATTATGCTTTTTTCTGTGGCAGTGCCCTCAACCGCCATCGAATTAGTCAACAGGCTGACGTTGCATTCCGTAACGCCGTCGACAGCCGACACGGCTTTTTCAACCCTTGCGCTGCAAGCCGCACAGCTCATGCCTGTTATATCAAATTTCTGCATTAAGTTCCTCTCTTTTTATAATAGCTATTTGTGATAGTTCTTGCCGTTGTTGATGCTGAAGGCACGATATACCTGCTCTGCCAATATCACACGCATCAGCCTGTGCGGAAACGTCATGTCAGACACCGAAAGCCTGATGTCGGCGCGCCGCTTGACAGAATCGTCGAGTCCGTGGCTGCTGCCGATGACGAATGATATTCCGCCCTGCATACTGCGCTCCGCAATCATTTTGGCAAACCCGACAGAATCATATTTCCTGCCCTCAATGCACGCCGCGACGATCGTATCGCCCTTTGGAACCGCCTTTAATATCGCCTCGCCCTCTCTTTGCAGTGCACGAGAAATGAGCGCATCACTGTTTTCGTCGTCGATGCGCTCTTCTTTTATACATACCGTGCGGTATCGACAATAAGGCGACATGCGCTTGATATATTCTGCTTCGGCATCGGCAAAATATTTTTCTTTGCCCTCGCCGACGTGTATGACTGTGATGTCGATCATTTGCGATCCCTGTCGCGCGACTTCTTTTTGACAGAATAACCCATCTTGCCTATGCGCTTGCCCATGGTAAAATATTCGCCGTGGCTGTATGCCATGAGATGTGCCTTTTCCATATGCAATTTGCCGCTGTCGTCAATGAGCGTTTCGTCGACCGTTACGCCGACTATATCTGCGAGAAACATATCGTGCGAGCCGAGCTCGATGGTGTTGAACACACGGCACTCAAGTGTTACCGGGCATTCTGCTATCGAAACAGTATCGATGTGGGCACATTCCTCGGGCGTTATATTGAGTTTTTGAAACTTGTCTATCTCTCTGCCCGACCTCACGCCGACAAAATCTGTTATACGCGCAAGCTTTGAAGGCGTAAGATTGATGCAAAAAACGCCTGTGCGGCTGATTATCTCGTGTGACAGCCTGCTCTTGCGCAATGAAATATATGTGCGTGGAGGGTTGCTGTTGATTATGCCCGTCCATGCGACAGTGCAAACGTTGGGATTCTGCTTTTCACCGCACGAAACCATGACGGCAGGCACAGGGGCAAGCAGTGTTCCGCCCTTCCAATTAACTTTTGCCATTATTAATCATCCTCTCTGTCTTTGTCTTTTATATCTATTTGCATATCATTTGCCTGCTTAAAAGCAATGTCTTTGATTATCCTTGATGCCATCATATAGCCTGCGACAGGCGGAACGAATGACACCGATGACGGCACCGGACGCCTTACAGACGGCAATTCGAGCGAATAAAGCACGTTCACGCCCGAAATAATGCCACGCTTGCGCAATTCGACCCTGACAGCCTTTGCAAGCGGACACACAGTGGTTTTTTTGATGTCGTCGATCCTGAACATAAACGGATCAAGCTTGTTGCCCGTGCCCATGCAGGATATGACAGGCACGCCCAAGCCGACCGATTTTTCGATAAGGTCACATTTTGCCTTGACATCGTCGATGCAATCGGCGATATAGTCGTATTTTGACAGATCTATACGAGCCATATCATCACTGCGATAAAAGAAATCAAAGCATTCTGTCTTTATAAACGGTGCTATCGACGTAATGCGTTCGCAGGCAACACGAGCCTTGCTCTGACCGAGCGTCCGATGCGTTGCATATAGCTGCCTGTTTAAATTGCTCTCTGAATAAACGTCACCGTCGCATACAGCAATATGTCCGACACCTGCACGGCAGAGTGCTTCGATGACGGCGCAGCCTACGCCACCCGCACCAAAGACGAGCACGGCAGAATTGCCAAGCCTTTTTATGCCTTCTTCGCCAAATATAGGCAACGAGCGTTCAAACATCATTTCTCTTTGACCTCCATCGGCATCTCGGCATCAACATATGCCGTATAATATTTATCGTAGGTGACAAACCCGGGCGCTGATGACGGGGGCTTTTTAACATATCTTACCCGTGTATAGTCGACAGGTGTCTGCCTCGAATGCCTCGCTTCGCTGTGATATGCCGCAAGCATAGCCGCCTCGGTATAATCCCTGGCGTCCGGCTCTTCACCTGCTGCAAGCATGACGACGTGCGAACCGTGGAAGCCCTTGACGTGAAACCAGATGTCATCCTTCTGTGCGCCGAAGGTTATCATATCGTTTTGTTTGTTGTTTTTGCCGACCTTGACGGTGTATCCGCCCGAGGTGACAAAGGTGAGAGGCTTTGAGGGCGGCAATCTGATGCCCTTGCGCTTGTCTACCTTGCCCATATAGCCTGTTTCGGCAAGCTCTCGCCTTATTTCGTCGAGGTCTGCCGCCGATGAAGCACGTCTGATAAAGTCAAGCACACCCTCTAAATAGTCGATCTCTTTTTTCGCCTCGGCGATCTGCTTTGTAAGCTCCGCCTCGGCACGCTTGAGCTTGGCGTATTTTTTGTATCTTGCCTGAGCGTTCTGAGCGGGCGTCTTGCGCTTGTCAAGCTCTATCGTAACTGTTTCGCCCGTTTCATAATCTATCGCCGTAAGCGTTTCGTCGCCCTTTGCTATGCGATATATATTCGCCGTGATGACGTCGCCCTCTCTGCGAAGGCTGTCCTTTTCGCCACACGCCTCAAGCTCTGAGGACTGCTTGAGCATTTTTTTATTTTCACGAGCCAAAAGCCCCTCAACTGTTCTGATTATATCTCTTGCTCTCGAAACGAGGGCCGCTTCACGAGCCTTTTCGCCATAGAACGAGCCAAGAAGCTCTGAGAACGAGCCGAACGTGCTATATTCTCCGTACTGCGTGATAGGCGTAAACGAATATTCCTTTTGCCCGAATGAGCATGGCACAAATCTTTTTGCCGCTATATCCTGCGCAAAGCAGAGGCGCTGCTCGTCAAGCCTTGCAAGGTCGATGTCAAAAAGCACCGCATCGACATCGCCACACGCACGAAACGTGATCTCTCTTGCCGTGAGCGGCGAAAGGCACGCAAATGTGGCAAGCAAAAACTTATCGCACTTTTTTGCGGAATTTTGCTTGCAAAGCGCAATAAAATCATCTGTCGAAACGGCAGCGAGATCGAGCTTGTTCTGCGCAGGCGGCAACGAATACTGTGCACCGATCATAACAGGGCGTGTGCCCTCGGTGATATCGGAAAGATGCGTTGCACCGAGAATCCTGTCGTCCTCTGAGCAAAGCAATATGTTTGAATACTTGCCCATCATTTCGGCGTATATTATGCTCTTTTTTGGATAACCCATATCGTCGGTGCCGTCGAATACAAGCTTTATAATTCTTTCACCCTTGACAGCTTCTGCCGAAAACAGCCTCGAAGAAACGAGGTGCTTGCGGAACAGCATACAAAGCGACGACGGAACGTCACGGCACGGCGTATCGCCGTCTGTTGCCGCGACAATAGGTGCAGACGCCGAAGCGCTGATGACCAGAGTGCGGCGCGATCCATCCTTGTATAGTGATAAATAAAACGACGAGGGCGAGCCCTGACAGAGCTTGTCTACCCTCGCCCCGGCATATTCGTTTATCTCTGCCGCCGCAGCGACACAAAAATAACCGTCAAACGCCATATTCTATATCCTCATTAAAATCAAAAACCATTATCTCGAGGTCATCCCCGAATTTATCACGCAGAGTTTTCGCCAGCGCAGGCAATACCACACGTTCGGTAGCGTGATGCGTGGCACAGACAAGCGTAATGCCTATTTCGTGTGCAGCAATGAACGAGCTGTGGTTGGCTTCACCTGTTATAAAGGCGTCGCAGCCGTATGCGTATTTTGCCCTGATTATCTCGTCCTTGCCTGCTCCGCTGACTATGCCGACACGGTGAATAGTTCTGCCGCTGTCGACAACAAACGGATGCACGCCGAGTGCGCCCTCGACCAGTGCCAAAAGCTGCTGTGTAGTCATAGGTTCTGTTTCAGCTATCCTGCCGCAGCCGCCCATGCGCTTAAAATCCGCAAATTCGAGCGCTTTGCAAAGGCAGTCGTTGACGCCGCCGTTTGCCTCGTCGAGCCTCGTGTGATACGAAAGCAGGCCGATGCCGCATTTTTTGAGCATTATATAACGCTTGACCACATCGATGGGATAAGGGCTCTTAAAAAGCAAAGGATGATGAGTTATGATGAGATCGCAGCCATGTCTGCGTGCATATTTTATCGCAGGCGTGGTAGCGTCAAGTGCAACGAGCACACGGTGTATTTCGGGGTCGCAAAAGACCATCTCACCGTCGTGATCCCAGGGCGCAGAAAGCTCTTTGTCATACATGCGTCCAAGATATGCGCTTATCTCATCATAGTATCTCATTTTGTTTATCCTGTTTACCCTTGATAATTTTACTTCAAAAGTCCTCTGACCTTGGCGGCTATGCCATCGGCGTTGAGGCCGTAATAGTCGAGCAGCACCGATGCCGAAGCCGACTTGCCGAACACATCCTCGATGCCGACACGTGCCATGCGAGTGGGGCACTCCTCGGATAAGACTTCTGCGACCGCACTGCCGAGACCGCCGACGATGCTGTGCTCCTCTGCTGTGACGACCTTGCCTGTCTTAGAAGCGTATTTGACTATCGTTTCTTTGTCGATAGGCTTTATAGTGTGAACATTGATGACCGCTGCCGAAACGCCCTCAGATGCAAGCTTTTCTGCTGCTTCGAGAGCAGCGGCGACCATTATGCCTGTTGCGAATATAGCAACGTCGTTGCCTTCTCTGAGCACGACTGCCTTGCCCGGCTCAAAGACATATGTATCCTTGTCGAATATTACAGGCACCGCAAATCTGCCGAGTCGCATATATACAGGCCCGTTATAGTCAAAAGTAGACATTACAGCAGCACGAGCCTCAACTGCATCGGCAGGATTTATAACCGTCATGCCGGGGCACGAGCGCATAAGTGCGATGTCCTCGCAGAACTGATGCGTTGCGCCGTCCTCGCCAACTGTTATGCCTGCGTGGCTTGCGCAGATCCTGACAGGCAGGTTGGTGTGAGCGACCGAGTTGCGGATCTGCTCATATGCTCTGCCGCAAGCGAACATTGCAAAGCTCGAGGCAAATGCGGGGACGCCTGTTGCAGCAATGCCTGCTGCGACCGAGATCATATTCTCCTCTGCGATGCCGCAGTTGATGAAGCGCTCGGGATATTTCTTTGCGAATATCGCGGTCTGTGTCGAACCCGAGAGGTCGGCGTCAAGCACAAAATAATCATATCTGTCGCCAAACTCGGCGAGCGTGTTGCCGTATGCGACGCGCGTAGCGATGCGCTCGGGATTTTGAGACTTATTAAGCATTTTCAAGCTCCTCCTCGGCTTTTTTGCAGGCAGCTTCAAGCTCTGCCGCAGCGATATCATACTCAGCCTGCTTAGGCGCTTTGCCATGCCAGCCATAGTTGTTTTCCATATAAGAAACGCCCTTGCCCTTGACGGTGTTGCAGATTATCATTGCAGGCTTGCCGCAATCGCAGGCTGCGGTAACAGCATTGTCTATCTGATCAAAATCGTGGCCGTCAATAGTCTGCACGAACCAGCCGAACGCCTCAAACTTTTTGTCAAGCGGCGTGGGATTCATAACATCTCTGACGTCGCCGTCTATCTGCAAATGGTTGAAATCAAGGAACGCAATGAGGTTGTCGAGCTTATAATGAGCGGCAAACATTGCTGCCTCCCAGATCATGCCCTCCTGCGATTCGCCGTCGCCTATGATGGTGTAAACCTTATAATTCTTACCCCTGCGCTTGCCGGAAACAGCCATTCCGCAGGCGGCAGAAAAGCCCTGTCCGAGCGAGCCTGTTGAAATGTCAACACCGCTCGTGGTGAGCATATCGGGGTGACCCTGCAAAAAGCTGTCGAGATGCCTGAGCCCTGTCAATTCGGACTCGTCAAAATACCCCTTGAGTGCAAGCGCTGCGTAAAGTGCGGGTGCGGCATGACCCTTTGACAGAACAAATCTGTCGCGGTCGGCATCCTGCGGTGCAGCGGGATCTGCATTCATTTTGTAAAAATAAAGATACGCCATAACATCGGCTATCGACAAAGAACCTCCCGGATGTCCCGATCCGGCGGCAAACACAGACGCTAAAACGTCCTTGCGAATATGCGCGGCTCTTTCGCTAAGATAAAGACGCTGCTTCTTTTCCATAATGACTCCTAAATCCTATCTGATTTTATCAAGTTTAGCAAGTATTTTGCTGAAATAATCAGGCATATCGGCAGTAAACTGCATTCTTTCACCTGTTATCGGATGTGTAAAGGCGATATATTTTGCCCAAAGGCACTGACCCTCGAGGTGAAACCTGTCGGTCTTGTCGCCATAGACAATATCGCCGAGCAACGGATGCCCTATCGACTGCATGTGCACTCTGATCTGGTGCGTTCTGCCTGTGAGCAGGGTACATTCGACATGTGTGTATCCGTCAAATCTGTCTATCACGCGCCAAAGCGTTGTTGCTTCACGGCCCGTGCTGTCGACGCACATTTTTTTGCGGTCGACCTTGTGACGTGCTATCGGGCGGTCTATGCGCCCCTCGTCGTCCTTTAAAGAGCCTATGACCACAGCTTCATACCTGCGGTCAAAGGTGTGGGCGGCTATCTGAGCAGCCAGCCCGTTGTGAGCCTCGTCGGTCTTTGCGACCATGAGCAGCCCCGATGTCATCTTGTCGATGCGGTGGACTATGCCGGGCCTTTCAACACCGTTTATCGACGACAGCCTGCCTGCGCAATGATAAAGCAATGCGTTGACCAAGGTGCCGTCGGGATTGCCTGCGGCAGGATGCACCACCATACCGCGCGGCTTATCGACCACCAGCAGGTGCTCATCCTCATAAACGATGGTTATAGGCAATTCCTGAGGCTGATTATCAAGCTTCTTCGGCTCCGGCAACGACACCTCGACTGTTTCTGCTCCTATGAGTTTATAGCTCTTTGAAGCCTTTTTGCCGTCGACGGTGACAGCGCCCTCAGAAATAAGCTGCTGTGCGAGCGAGCGACTGACGCCTGCGCCGTCGGCGACAAAAACGTCAAGTCGCTGTCCGCAATGAATATTTTCTGCTTTAAGCGTCACAGCCGTCACCGTCCTCTTGCTTTGGCTCGTCGGCAGATTTGCCGTCATTCTTGAGCTCAAAGAATATGACGTATATCGCTATGACTGCCGCTCCTATGCAAACAAACGAATCGGCGGCGTTAAAGACGGGAAAATCGATAAACGTAAAGCGCAGGAAATCTGTGACCTTGCCGAATGCGACACGGTCGATCATGTTGCCTATTCCGCCACCCAAAACCATGGCGATGCCGATGTTGAGCAGGCGGCTGCGCTTATAGCACTTGCACAAAAACACTGTCATTCCGACGATGGCGACGCTCGAAAGCAGCATAAACACCCATCTGTGCTCAGAAAACATGCCCCAGGCAGCGCCCTCGTTCTCGATATGAGTGAAATTGATAAACCACGGAATAAATTCGATCGTGTCTCCGATAGCCATACCGTTCCTGACGACGACCTTGGTTAACTGATCGATTATTATGACCGCAATCGTGATGATAACAGCTAACATACTGCGTCGTGGCAACGCTTGCAAAGCCTGCCGCCCTCGCCGTCATCGACGGTATCGTCGCGGTATGCCCAGCATCTGACGCACTTTTCGCCCGAAGCGATCTTGACATCGACGCCTATGCCGCAGGAAGTGTCCTTAAACACGCCCTCGGGTATCTCGCCTCTGACGATATGCACCTTGCTGACGATAAACACGGTCTCGAGCTGTGCCTGATGGCGTTCAAAGAGGTCAATGGCCTCGCAATCGCCATAGACAGTCACCTCTGCCTCGAGCGACTTGCCGATGAGCTTGTCTGCTCTCGCAACCTCGAGTGCCTTCATAACGTCGTCGCGGCAGGTAAAGAGCCTGTCGTATTCGGCGCAAAGCTCGTCGTCGCCGTCTGCCGCTGTATATTCAGGCAGTCTGTTGAGGAACACGCTGCGCTGATCGTCGCCGCTTCTGTGCTTAAGGAAGCTCCAAGCCTCCTCAGCCGTGAACGAAAGCACCGGCGCGATGAGTCTGATGATGGCAGAAAGTGCCTCATACATAACGGTCTGAACCGCTCTACGCTCTTTGGCATCTGCCTTTTCGCAATAAAGTGTATCCTTGGTCATGTCGATATACCATTTTGAAAGCTCTATCGTGCAGAACGACAGTACCTCGTGATATACCACATGGAATTCATAATCGTTATAAGCCTGCGTGCACTTCTTGACGAGTCTGCCGAGCGATGCCAACGCCCATCTGTCGATAGGTGACATGGCATCTCTGCCGACCGCATCCTTATCGGGATCAAAATCGCCGACATTGGCAAGCAATATTCTTATGGTGTTGCGTATCTTGCGATAGCTCTCCGAAAGCTGCTTAAAGATGGCATCCGAAACACGCACGTCAGCTCTGTAATCGCTCGAAGCGACCCACAGCCTCAACATATCTGCGCCATAGCGGGTTATAACCTGCTCGGGAGCAACGGTGTTGCCGAGCGATTTGTGCATAGCCTTGCCTTCGCCGTCGACTGTCCAACCGTGCGTAAGCACCTGCTTGAAGGGTGCCTTGCCCTTGTGACCGCCGATAGAAGTGAGCAGCGAGGACTGGAACCAGCCTCTGTATTGGTCTGCGCCCTCGAGATAGAGGTCTGCAACCTTGTCGCCGAGCACGCTGTAATGCGACGAGCCACTGTCAAACCAGCCGTCGAGCGTATCGGTCTCTTTCGCAAAATGTTTGCCACCGCACTTGGGGCAGACATAGCCCTCGGGCAAAAGCTCGCTCGCCTCGCGAATGAACCATGCGTTAGAGCCCTCGTGCGAGAATGTATCGGCTACGCTGTCGATGGTAGCCTGATCGCAAATGACCTCGCCGCAATCCTCGCAATAGAACACGGGAATAGGCAGACCCCAGTGGCGCTGGCGCGAGATGCACCAGTCGGCACGCTCTTTGATCATAGAAGTAATGCGGTCGCCGCCCCAGGCAGGGATCCATTCTACACCCTCGCAAGCCTTGACTGCGTCATCTCTGAACTTTTCGACCGAGCAGAACCACTGCGGTGTAGCACGGAAGATGATGGGATGCTTGCAACGCCAGCAATGCGGATAAGAGTGCACCAACTCTTCTGATGCAAAGAGTGCTCCGCTCTCACGCATGTCGTCGACTATCGCCTTGTTTGACTCGTCGGTAGTCATGCCCTGATATTTGCCTGCAAGCTCTGTCTGGCGACCTCTGTCGTCGACAGGCACGCATATTTCGAGCCCGTATCTCATGCCGGTGTGATAGTCATCAACACCAAAGCCGGGAGCTGTATGCACGCAGCCTGTGCCGCTGTCCATCGTGACATAATCGGCAGTGACGAGCAAGCTCGTCTTGTCGAGGAACGGATGCGCTGCCGTGCAGTATTCAAAATCGCCGCCCTTAAACTCGGCTACGATCTCGTATTCAGTTATTCCGCCGAAATCCATAGTCTTTTGGCAGAGTGCATCAGCGAGTATATAATACTCTTCGCCCGCCTTGACGAGCACATATTTTTCTCTCGGATGCAAAGCGATAGCCATATTGCCGGGCAATGTCCAGGGAGTGGTAGTCCATATGATAAAATATGTCTTTGCTTTGTCGCAGATGCCGTCGAGAATGCCCTTGTCATCCTTGACCGCAAACTTGACATAGATCGAGGTGCACTTGTCGTCGGCGTATTCTATCTCTGCCTCGGCGAGAGCGGTCTCGTCGTGAGCACACCAATAAACAGGCTTTAAGCCCTTATAGATATATCCCTTTGAATACATCTCGCCGAATATTCTTATCTCTGTCGCCTCAAACTCGGGTGCCATGGTGATATACGGATTCTGCCAATCGCCGACAATGCCAAGACGCTTGAATGACTCGCGCTGAAGGTCGATGAAGTTCTGCGCAAACTCCTGGCAATTCTGTCTGAATTCGGGCACTGTCATGCGCTTGCGGTCGAGCTTGTTCTTTTTGATTATAGCACTCTCGATAGGCATACCGTGGTTGTCCCAGCCGGGAACAAACGGCGTGCGATAGCCCTGCATCGACTTTGATTTGACTATAAAGTCCTTAAGCAATTTGTTGAGTGCGTGGCCTATGTGGATATTGCCGTTGGAAAACGGAGGGCCGTCATGCAGTATAAACTCGTCATTGCCCTCGTTTGCCTCGAGCATAAGGTCATAAAGTCCCATCTCGTTCCAGCGCGAAAGTATCTCGGGCTCTTTGACCGTGAGGTTTGCCCTCATAGAATATTCTGTGACGGGCAGGTTGAGTGTGTCTTTATATTCTTTTGCCATAGCTTAGTTTTCTCCATCCCCGTCTATGAGGTCGCTGACGGTGGGATCGCCGTCTGCGTCTGATGCGGGTTCAGCTTTCTTTTTAGACTTTTTGGGTTCTTGCTTGTCGCTGTCCTCGAGCGCCGCGGTCATAGCCTCAAAGCTCTCTTCGGGCAAAGGTTCATCGGTTGTCTGCTCTGACGCAGTTTTTTCATACTCTTGTCTGACGGCGTCGCCGACATCCGACAGTATGTGATTGACTATCTCGCGCTCGTCGGGCAGAACTATCTCGCTCAGCTCGTTGACCGAGATCGACTGCAATTCTTCAACGTGTTTGCCGTAAAGCTCAAACACGCTCTTTTTAAACTCGACTATTGCCGAGCGGATGCGCCACATCTGCTGCTTTTCCTGCTCGATGCGCTCGTTGAATTCGTTGACGACGCGCTCACAGCGCTCGCGCACGGCATTGACGATGACGTCGGCGCGCTCATTGGCGTCTGCGATTATGCGGTCGCTCATCTTGCGAGCCGAAACCAGCGTGCTGCGGATCGCCTCCTCCTCTTGTCTGAGCTCATCATATGATGTTGTAACTATGCGCAATTTGCGGTCGAGCTCGGCGTTTTCTTTATAAAGCTCGGTGTATTTTTGCAGCAAAAACTCGATGTATTCATCGACCTCGGCAGGAGAATATCCCTTGAGGCTGCGTGAGAACGCCTTGTTTTTGAGTTCGTGAGGAGCAAGCATAAATAACATCCTTTCGTAAAATATAATGCGGCGACTGTGTCACCGCGGTATTATCATTAATAAAATGCGCACTATAGAGATGAGAGTATAGGTCAGCAAACTTGACAGGTCAAAACCCGAATCACTTATCGCCTCTGATCGCGAGAGCAAGTCCCTGACAGGTGCGATAAGCGGTTCGGTGACTGATACACACATATTATAGATATTGCCGCCCTCGCCGCCGTTGAACATGCTCATAACTGCACGAACCACTATGAGCAGTCCGACCGCCTCGAGCAAAAAGTCAACGGATATGGCGACAAATTCAATGATGTCCTGCATCTTTTAAACGGTCAAGCCATTAAAGGGCAATCAAAAGAGATCGCGCGGCCCCTGAGCGGCGTCATCGCCTTCGACCTGTGCAGGCTCTCCGGTGATGCCGACATTCTTGGGAGTGAGGATATAAGTAGATGCGCCTGCACGCTTGATCTGACCGTGAACGGCATAAACTACGCCCGAGCAGAAGTCGAGTATATGGCGCAGAAGGTCTGCGTTTGCGTCCTCCATATTAAGCACGACGGTTCTGCCTGCGAGAAGCTGATCGGCAACAGCCTTGACCGATTCAAAGTTCTCGGGCTTCATTATCTTCATCTCAAGATTGGTGTTAGAGCCGATGCCTGCGCCTGTAGGGCGAGCCGGCTGCGGTGCGCGGGGCGTGGTTGCGGGTGCGGAAGGAGCGGATATTTCTTCCTCTTCCAATTCTTCGTCGTTTTCGTCAAATTCGTCATCGGTAAAGATGCGAGAGATGCGGTCCTTGAGTCCCATGGTTTACCTCCAAGTTTTATTTACAATTATTTTTGATCACGTTTGCCAAACAGGGCAGTGCCGAGTCTGACGATGTTGGCGCCGTTCAAAGCCGCCGCCATATAATCATTGCTCATACCTGCCGACAAAATGTCTATGCTACCATTATACACTTTCGACGCCGATATATCAATGAGTTTTTTATATATTTTTGCGAAAAGTACTGCGTTTTTTTCGTCATCATCGCATTTCGGAGCGACTGCCATCAATCCGCGCAGCCTCAGATTGCCAAATTCGGCAAGTGCGTCGGCAAATTCCGATGCTTCGATAAGCGAAATGCCGCCCTTGCTCTCTTCGTTTGCGAGGTTGATTTCGACCAGCACGTCCATCACCTTGCCGCAGGCGGCGGCACGGCGATCGATCTCGGATGCCAATTTGAGGCTGTCAACCGAGTGTATCATCGACACCTTGTCTATGATGTACTTGACCTTGTTGGTCTGCAACCTGCCGATAAAATGTATCTCGCATTTGTCTTTATCGATGGCATCGTATTTTTCGAGCAATTCCTGCACGCGGTTTTCGCCTATCAGGTCGATGCCGTTTGCCAAAGCAAAATTGATAACCTCGGGAGGTTGCGTCTTTGTAGCGGCAAGCACTCTCACTCCGACAGGCAGTGATGCCTTGATGCGCTCGATGTTGGCTTTGAGCTCGGGATATGTGACCGTCATCGCACAAGCACCCCCTCGTATATTCCCGTGCCCGAGGTTATCACGGTGTCATAAAGCGAAAGTGCCGTGCTCGAGATATAAGACTTATCGATCCTGTCGGGATACTGCGGATTGACAGGCAAAGCACATACATAATAGTTGCCCTGCCTGCAAAGCACCTCGGCAGTCTTGAATTTTATGACGCTGCCATCGAGAATATATACGCCCTGAACGTCATCCTTGATCCTGAGTGCCTCGACCGAGATACGCAAACCCGAATATGTTCCGCCTACGACCCGGACGGTCTGGCTGCGGGTATACGAGAGTCCGTCAGGCATAATATTGCAACTAAATACCGCAAGTGCGACGTCGCTGTCGCTTTGCGTTATACAACGCTCAAACACGCATCCAAGCTCTGTGCCCGACGAATACGGAAAAACTATGTCATAACTCCTGCCGGATTTATATGCCTCTGCGGTCTTTTTGTCGGTGCGGCAGAGCATATACCATGTTTCACTGCGAACTATCTTGCCCGCCGACGAATTGATCGACTTTTGATCTGCCTTGAGGTCGCCGAGCCTGTCAAAGCCCGAAACCGTCATGTAATAAAGCGAATCGAGCGTAAACTGACCCTCATAGCCGTCAACATCGGTGAAAAAATATCCCGACGACGGCGATTTTGCCGTTTCTCTGTCCTTGCTGAGCGTGCCTCTCAGCGTTGCCGCCTCGCTCTTGAGCTCTGAAATGCGCGACTCATAGTCCTTAAGACTCTGCGAAAGTGCGGCACTGCGGTTCATCTGAATATTCAATTCTTCTTTGTATCTTACAGCCGCCTCGAGGTCGTCCTTGAGTATACACTCGGAAATGATCGTGCGAAGCTCGGTTATGCGTGAAAGAATGACATTGATGTCCGTCGTGGTAGCACCCTCGCTGATAGCCGATGCCTCGAGCATATCGATGCTTTTTTCTATCTCGGCGATGCGGTTGCTGGTGGCGGCATCGCTCTCGCTTTTATAGAGATAAGCGACCTGATCGCCCGCCTTGACCTTTTCGCCGTCATCAAACAGATACGATGCCGTGCTGCCGACACTGCCCTGCACGAGCACCTCGTCTCTGAATATATAGCACTCCATCTCGGTCATGTCACGCACGGTAGTATATATCGCACTTTCGACCTCGATGTCAACGCCTGCACTGACTACAAGCTGCATGATTATAAACACCACGAGCGCGATCGCTATGACCGTGGTGGCAAGCTGTTTTAAAAAGTCAGTCATCAGCCAAAAACTCCTTTGAAATTTCGAGCGCTCTTGCAAGCACCTCACTTCTGTCAGTCGACGAAATGTCAAATATAACTCTGTCGTCGAATTTTGTGAAATATGTCATCTGGCGCTTGACATAGTTGCGAGTGTGCTGCTTGACCAGTGCCACAGCATCATCAAGCGTCATCAAGCCGTCGAAATAGCCGTAAAATTCTTTATAGCCTATAGCCTGCGAAGCGGTCGGCGTCTGCCGCAAGCCTCTTTCGCAAAGTGTCTGCACCTCAAAAAGCAGGCCGTCATCGAGCATACTGTCGACCCTTGTGTCGCAGCTTTGATATATCGCCGCTCTGTCGGCGCATGTCAGATGCAGATGCAAAATGCGGTATGGCGAAGCACATTCGCTGACGCTGTCCGCAAGCTCGCTCTTGGTTGTCCCTGACGACGCAAGCTCTATCGCGCGGATAACACGCTTTATGTTGTTTGGATGTATCTCTGAAGCAGAGCGGGGATCGAGCTTTTCAAGCCTTGCGTGCAATGCCTCCGCACCGTTCTGCGCAGCAAAGGCATAAAGCTCCTCGCGCAATTCAGTATTTGCTCCGTCAGCCTCAAAAAATCTGCCCGACGTGAGCATTCGTATATACATTCCCGTGCCTCCGACCAGGATCGGCACTTTTTTTCGTGACGAAATGTCGTCGATGCATTCCGAAGCGAGCCTTATAAATTCAGACACCGAAAACGGCATTTGAATATCGGCAATATCTATCATGTGATGTACGGCAGCAGCTCGCTCTGCCTGTGTCGGCTTTGCCGTGCCGATGTCCATGCCACGATATATCTGCATGGAATCACCGCTGACTATCTCGCCGCCGATACGCTGTGCAAGCTCGATGCCGAGCGCCGTTTTGCCCGACGCCGTCGGGCCCGAAATAATTATTAGCGATTGCATAATGTGCTCCAAAAATCGTCAGTGTGTAACCATAAGTGCTGCAATGCCTGCGATTCGTTGTATGCTTGTTGCACACCTTTTGGCTTCTCATCAGCCACATTGCCGCCTACTCGATATACATTGCATCGCCGAACGAAAAGAATCTGTATCTCTCTTCGACCGCCTTTTTATATGCGTTCATCGTATTATCATAGCCTGCGAACGCCGAAACGAGCATTATAAGCGTGCTCTCGGGCAAGTGAAAATTGGTTATCAGCGCATCGACGCACTTGAATTTATAAGGAGGATGTATAAATATCGATGTTTCGCCGTCGTATTCGTGCAATAATCCGCTGTCGTCGGATGCCGTTTCGAGCGTGCGCACCGAGGTGGTTCCGACGGCAATGATCCTGCCGCCGTTTTGCCTTATGCGGTTGATGTTCTGCGCATTTTCGGGCGTGACACGCATATATTCGCTGTGCATTATATGACCCGAGAGGTCGTCCTCCTTGACAGGTCTGAATGTGCCGAGCCCGACGTGCAGCAAAACACGCTCGATATGCACACCCTTCGCCTGCAATTTTTCCAATAATTCCGGCGTAAAGTGCAAGCCTGCCGTAGGTGCGGCGGCAGAGCCGTTGACGCGTGAATAGACCGTCTGATAGCGCTCTGCATCGGTGAGCCTTTCGGTGATATAAGGCGGCAGCGGCATCGAGCCTATCTCGGAAAGTATCTCGATGAATATTCCGTCTGCGATGAACCTGATAAGTCTTTTGCCGTCCTCGAGTATCTCGACAACCTCGGCAGAAAGCTTGTCGCCGAATATCAGCGTGTCGCCCGGGCGTGCCTTTTTGCCCGGCTTGTTCAAGCACTCCCAAAGCTCGTCGCCGTTGTCTGTCGGAACACGCTTCAGCAGCAGAGTTTCGACTGCGCCTGCGTGGCGTGGATTGACACCGAAAAGCCGTGCCGGAATAACTCGTGTTTCGTTGATAACAAGGCAATCGCCCTCGTTTATATAATCGACAATATCGGCAAAATGCCTGTGCTCGAGAGCGCCATCCGACCTGTGCATGACCAAAAGCCGCGACATATCACGCCTTGCAGCAGGTGTCTGAGCGATAAGCTCCTGCGGCAGATCGTATTTATAGCTCGAACGCTTAAGCAGATCCAATTTATACCCCCTCGCGCACAATTGCGCTATACGACAAATATAATGATACAAATGTATTTTATCACAACTATCACGAAATTACAACACCAAAGCAGGTATCATATGAAAAAATCGACTTTGTTTATAGGCTCTGCAACAGCACTTGTCACGCCGTTTGTCGGCGGCGAGATCGATTGGCTGTCTTTTGCAAGCCTGATAGAATTTCAGCTCACCGCAGGCACGGATGCACTCGTCATATGCGGCACGACAGGCGAAAGCGCCACTCTGACATACGACGAGCAAAAAGAATGCATCGCCTTTGCCGTCGACCAGGCGCGCGGCAGAGTGCCGATAATCGCAGGCGCAGGCAGCAACAGCACAAAAAATGCGGCAAGGCTTGCCGAAAACGCACAAAAGGCAGGTGCAGATGCGATACTTTCGGTCACTCCGTATTACAACAAGTGCTCACCCGACGGACTTTATAAACATTTTGAGGCGATAGCCGCATCTGTTTCTGTTCCTCTGATCGTTTATAACGTTCCGACTCGCACAGGCATGAGCATCACGCCCGAGGAATATTTAAAACTTTCGGAAATAGACGGTATCACAGCGATAAAAGAGGCAGGCAGGGACATAGGCGCATTTGCCGAGACCGCCTATCTCGTCGGCGACAGGCTCGACATATACTGCGGCAACGACGATATGCTTTTGCCCGAGCTGTCGCTGGGCGCAAAGGGCATAATCAGCGTCGTTTCGAACCTCGAGCCAAAGGCGATAAAGCGCATATGCTCTGCGTATTTCGATGACGACCACAGACGCGCCGCCGCAGAATTTAAAAGGCTTTATCCCATAATAAAACAGCTTTCAAAGGGCATAAATCCTGCGCCCATAAAAAAGCTTATGGCGGACAGAAATATGCTGCATAACGAACTTAGATTGCCGCTCACCGAAATTACCTCAGACCTCTGAAGGCACCGCAAACCAAAAGCCGCCTGAAATTAGGCGGCTTGGTTTTATTTATTCTTTATCACCTTGCAGGGGACACCGACTGCGACGACGTTTGACGGCAGATCGTGCGTGACGACGCTGCCTGCGCCGACGACGGTATTATCGCCTATCGTGATGCCGGGCAGGACGATAACGCCTGCGCCGAGCCAGCAGTTTTTGCCTATTCTTATAGGCTTATTATACTGATAAGCCAGTCTGCGCAGATCGTCATCGAGCGGATGTGCAGCGGTGGCAAGCACGACGTTCGGCCCGAACATGGTGTTGTCGCCGACGAATATTTCGGTATCGTCGACCAAAGTCAGACCGAAGTTGGCATAAATATTCTTGCCGAATCTGACAAATTCGCCTGCCATATTGGCGTGAAGCGGAGGCTCGATATAGCACCCCTCGCCTATCGCAGCGAACATTTCCTTCAGCATTTTTGCTCTTTTTTCGCCCTCAGAGGGTCTTGTTGCATTGTAATCATAAAGCATTTCGAGCCTCTCGAGCTGGTGCTTTGCACGCTCGGGCTCTGTGCAAAGATATGTTTCGCCGGTGTGCTGCTTGTCATCGGTGAAAAGGCTCATAGGGATCTGCGAGATATCGTCATAAACGGTATCGGTGCGCTCGAGCAAAAGCCTTTTGTTGCATTCCTCGGGGGCGACGCCTATCATTTTGACACCGTAGCCTGCCGCAAAATCGCAGTCGACATATGTATCGCCGACCATGCAGATTTCGTCCTTTGAAAGCGAATATTTCTTTGCAAAGCAGTCGAGATAATACGGATCGGGCTTTGGCGGATGGATGCCGTCGGCACAATAGATCTCGTCAAAATATTCTGCTATGCCAAACTGCGCAAGGCATTTATCTGCGCCGAACCTGTCGTCGGACGTGATGAGTGCGATATGCACGCCCTTTGACCTGAGCAGTCTGAAAAATTCGACTATATCATCGCAGGCAGGCTTTATCTCGCCTCTTGCAAAGCTGTCGTGGAACGCCGAAACGGTAAAAGCATCAAACTCGTCTTTGTCTATCGACACTCCGTGGCTCGCAAGCACCTTTTCAAAACATTCTGCCATCATCCTGTATGTGCCGCCTGCCAAAACTCCCGTTATATCCGTCACGCCGTCATAAACACCGACAGATTCAAAAAGCTCGTTTTTTGCCTCGTTGGGCAAAGAATAGCACTCGACGACCGCATCCACAGCGCCCTCTGCCACAGGCAGCCAAAGTGCGTCAAAATCAAGCAAAGTGCCGTCTTTATCAAAAATAATTCCCTTGATCATAGCAATACGCTCCGTATATGTTTTTATAATTCATAATACAATATATTGCCGTCTTTTGCAAGCCGTTTTTGTTGACACGCAAAAAGATGTTTGATATAATAAGCTACAAGCTTTTGCTGGAGGAATTAATTGTATGACTAATCACATATTGCTAAGCGACCTCAAGCCCGGCACCGGCGTTGAGGGCTGCTATATTCTCAAGGATGCCGCCGTCAAGCTCGCATCCAACGGTCGCAAATACCTGTCGGGCGTGCTTTCGGACGCCTCGGGCGAGGCAGACCTCATGATGTGGGACTATCAAGGCACTGTCGGCGCTCAGGACATCGGTGAAGCAGTGCTCGTTCGCGGCAACGTCGGCGAATATAAGGGCAATTTGCAGATAACCGGCATCAGAATACAGCTTGCTCCCGAGGGGACATACGAGCTGACAGATCTCGTGCCGTCAGCTCCTATCGACAGGGACAGAGCACTCGAATACATCAAAGAAACCGTCGCATCCATCACAGACGACGACTATAAAAAAATCACCGAAACGCTGCTTACACGCCATCTCGACGATTTTGCAAAGATCCCCGCCGCAAAAAGCGTGCATCACGGTTTTTTATACGGACTGCTCATGCACACGGCGTATATGCTGCGCACGGCAGAGTTTCTGGCAAAGCAATATTCGGCAGTTGTCGACCGCAGCCTGCTTATAGCCGGCACGCTCCTGCACGACCTTGCAAAAACAGAGGAGTTTTGCATATCAAAATACGGGCTCGTCACCGATTATTCCGCAAAGGGACAGCTCATCGGGCATCTCGTGGCAGGAGCAATGGGTGTCGCCGACACCGCAAAGGAATTGGGCATTGATGAAAAGAAGTCTATGCTGCTGCAGCACATGATACTTTCGCATCACGGCACTCCCGAGCACGGCGCGGCGGTCGTGCCTGTCTGTGCCGAAGCGGAACTGCTGCATTACATAGACCTCATCGACAGCCGCATGGAAATATACGCCGAGAACTTCAAGGCCATGCAGCCCGACACATTCAGCCCCAAGAGCATTTTTGCTCTGGAACACAAGATATATAGACACAAATAAGTGCTTTGCGCAGGCAAAAACAAAGAGATAAGGTGGATTTTCGCATAGATGTGCGAAAATCCACCTTTTTTATAAATGATGTTGTCACTTTGTGACAGTGACTCTTTTTTATTTCACTCCGTATGCGTCAAGGAGTTCGTTAATATCTGCTTCCATATCGCCCTTGATGCTGTCAAGCTTGCTGGCGATATCGGCGGAATAAGACTGTGCAAGTGTCGAGAACACGCTCGAAACGCCGCCGAAATCGTGCAGAGCGCCGAGGTCGTACTTAATGTTGGCGAAGATATATTCGTCGAGCATCTCTTCAGACTCGGGGTCTTTGGTATCACGGCCCTTGAGTATGGTCTCATAGTATGCAGGTGTGATGGTGTTCTTTGCTTCTGCTGCCATTGCCTCGATCATGAATGCCGAGAACTCGGGGTCGGGAGCGGAAACAGGGATGGTTATGCCATATGCCCACGTGCCGGAGCAAGGGGTATAATAGGTATCCTGCGTATCGTCGAGCTTGGGCAGCGGCAGGAAGCCCCATTCATTGAGGTCCTTGTATGCGCGCAGCTTTTTGATAGCGCTGAATGCACTGTTATAGAACAGAGCACGGTTTTCGCCGAATACGTCAAGGCCTGCCTGCCAGATAGTAGTGCCCGAAACGCTGATCTCGTTGCAATACAGTCTCCAGGTGTCCTTCTCGGCAAATCTCGACAGCACCTTCTGTGCGACGGTGATCGAGCGGTTGGTAGAGCCGATATAGATATAGGGCTTGCCCTGTGCGTTCTTGGTGACGAACGACTCGCCGGAAGCGAGATAATAGCTTACGGGCAGACCGTAGCTTGCGATCAGACCCCATTTGTCCTTATAGGTCATGCCTGCCTGGCCGTCGGACTCTTTGGTGTATGCCTTTGCGAGCTCATACATACGGTCGAATGTCCATTCGCCGTCTCTGACCTCCTGGAACAGGTCGATCTCTTCACCGAACGACTTGCTGACCTCCTCGAGCAGCGGCTTGTTAAAGAGCACTGCCGAGCTGACGATCTTCTGCATCAGCGAGATATCGCCGACTGCAAAATAAACGTTGTCGCCAATCGTCATGGTTTCGGTGAAGTTCTGATCCCACCAGGGCATTTCAAGGTTGATATACTCATCGAAATCGTTGAGAGGATAGAAATATTTCTGCTGTGCGAGTGTGGTAGCGTTACCGAGGAACGGCATTGCTGCGTCATAGCCGACACCGCCGCCCTGAACGCCGCCTGCATCGATATCCTTTTTAAGCTCGGTGACAACGTCGGGAACCGCATACGCCTTTATCTGAACCTTTTTGTATCTGTCATAAAGTGCATTGTTGCGGGCTGCGACTGCGCTGTTGAGCGCCTCGTCGGTGGTATCGTAAAGATCAGGCTCGATGTCCTCAGAGAAATAGGTGTCCTGGTTCTGGTTAGAATAAACGAGTACTTTGAAGACCTTTTCTTCTTCCCAGGTGTATTCGGGCAGATCGGGCTCGTATTTGCCCGTCTCATCGTTATAGCCGGGGATTTCGTTGCCGGGCTTTGAGGATTCCTCAGCACCCGAGGGGGTCGATGATGTGCTGTCTTTCGAGGTGTCTGCCGTATCGTCTGCGCAGGATGCGAGCACGGGCAGAAGAACCATCACAAGGCAAAGCAGCAAAATGATGATTTTTTTCATTTGAATTTAAATCTCCTTGATCAAAGCTCAGCCATCGTAGTTTGCGATGAGCTGATCGATTGCGGTCTGGGTAGCGTCCTTTGAGCTTGCGAGAGTCGAAGCTATGTCGGTGCTGCCGCTGGAGGTAAGTGTAGTGAGCACTGCACCTATGGAATTGAAGTTATAAACGATGCCTACGTCATAAACGATATTCTTAAAGACATAGTCGTCGAGCATCTCTTCGGACTCGGGGTCCTTGGAGTCTCTGTCCTTAAGGACGACTTCATAATATGCGTCGGTGAGGTAGTTCTTGGATTCGCAAGCGAGAACCTCGATCATATAAGCCGAGAATTCGGGGTTCTTGACGTTAGCGGGAATGACGATGCAGGTTGCATAGTCGGGGTTGGTGAAGGTATAGTATTCATCCTGAGCCTCTTCGTACTTAGGCATGGGCAGAATACCAAACTCAACGCCCTTGGTATAAGAGCGCAACTTTTTAACAGCAGAGAATGCGTTGGTTCTGAACAGGCAGCGGCCTTCGCCGAAAACGTCGAGCGAGGTAGCCCAGATATTGGTGACCTTGCCGTTGTCATTGTTGCAGATATAGCAGCCCCACGACTGATAGTCGGCATAGGTCTGCAGAAGCTTTTGAGCGACAGTCACAGAGCGGTCAGAGCCGATAGAGATCTGAGGAACGCCGCTTGCGTTGATGGTGCAGAAGTTCTGGCCTGCAGCAATATAATATGCTCTGGGGTCGGTGATAGAGGAAGAAAGTCCCCAGGTTGCGTTGGGATCGTCGCCGGTTGTACCAACATTGTTGCTGGCAGCCATTCTCGACAGCTCGACAAGGCGGTCGAACGTCCACTTGCCGTCTCTGACCTCTTGATAAAGGTCTGCGGTAGAGTCAATATCGTTGAGCATACCCTTGTTAAAGACGATCGAGAAAGAAACGATCTTGGGCATTATAGAGATATCGCCTGTGGTGAAGAAGGTCTTGCCCTTGATGGTTGCGGTCTCGGTTGCGGTATCCTCCCACCAGGGTGCGTCAAAATGCAGATAATCGCTGAAATTGTTGAGATCCTGCAGCTTGTTGTCGGCAGCGAGCAGTGCGGCAGCGCTCATAAAGGGCATTGCAGCATCAAAAAGATCCTCGCCTGTCAGAGCAACTTCTCTGATGTCGTCGGCAATCTTTTCGGTGTCATAGGTCTTGATCTCGACACCGTATCTCTCGAGTATGATATTGTTGCGCTCTTCGAGGGCGGCTCTTATGGCCTCGTCGGTGTTCTCGCGGGGCAGAACGTCCTCGTTGTAATAGGTCGATTCACCCTGCTCGTTGATAACGCCGATGGTGAACGTCTTTTGCTCGAAATCAAATTCAGGCATACTGTCAGGAAGGTGATAGACATCATTGTCCTCGTCGTAATAGGTCGAGTCGGCATCTGCGGTGCCGCTTGATTCACCTGATTGAGCGGGCGTGCTTGTGCCATCGGCCTTGCTTTCATCGCCGTTTGAGGGCGTGCAGGCGGTCAGCACAAGTGCTGTGAGCATCAGCAGACAAAGAATGAGTGATAATGCTTTTTTCATAATAGTGTCCTTTCGTGTTGTAATTGCGAGTGCAGATGGGTATGCACTATATTCTATTTTGTATTTTATCACAAAAAAATACGGCTGTCAACATTTATCAGTTGATTTTATGCACAATTGATGGTAAAGTAATAGCAGTCAAACCGAAAGGAGCGGTCAAAATGTCGGAATCAGGCTCGATATTAAGATATGATTTAAGATATGAATATTATGGCTCTGTCACCTCGACCAACGAGCTTGTCAAGGCTCGGGCGGTGCAGGGCGAAAAAGAAGGGCTCGTCATAGTCGCCGAAAGTCAGACGGGCGGCAAGGGCAGGCTCGGACGCCGTTTTGTTTCGCAAAAGGACAGCGGACTGTATATGACATTGCTGCTGAGGCCGCAAGCAAAGCCATCAGAGCTTATGAAGCTGACGGCGATGACAGCATACGAGGTGTCGTGCGCAATCAAGCACGTCACAGGTATACAGACCTCGATAAAATGGGTCAACGACCTTTTTTATGACGGCAAAAAAATCTGCGGCATACTTGTCGAAAGCGGATTTGTCGGTCAAAATATAGACTTTGCAGCCGTCGGCATAGGCATCAACCTCGTCGACAACGGCATAAGCACGCTCGTTGACGGTGCGGGTGCGCTCGGCTGCGGTGTTTCTGTCAGAGAAACGCTGGCAAAAGAGATCGCCGAAGGCGTTCTCGAGGGCAGCAAAAAGCTCAAAACCGCCTATTTCATCGACGAGTACCGCCGCCAAAGCTGCGTCATCGGCAGGCGCATAAATGTCATCAAGAACGGCATCGTCACTCCGGCAACAGCAGAAGCGATAACAGACGACGCTTTTTTGTGCGTCAGGTATGACGACGGCAATACGGAGGTGCTGTCATCATTTGAGATCTCGGTGCGAAGCGTATAATAATATGTAAAAACGTGTTGACAAAACACGATTTGACTGCTATACTCCAATTTGAAAATGATTTTCAGATTGGAGTTTTATTTTGAGGAGCAGATATAACACGAGGCAAAAGGACGCCATACGGCAGTTTCTCATCTCGCACAAAGATCAAAGCTATACCGCATCAGAGATATATGCTGCGCTCGCCGACACAGGCATCAGCAGGACGACCGTCTACAGGGCGCTTTCTGCACTCGAGGCAGACGGTTTCTGTGCAAAATACCCCAACGTGGCGACGCTCTGCGACAGCTATCAGTATCTCGAAAAAATGTCGTGCCACAGGCATATTCACTATATATGCTCAAAATGCGGCAAGGTCGGGCATCTCGACTGCGCTTTTATGGACGAATTGCGTGAGCACGTCGAGGGCGGTCACAACTTCAGCATAGACAGCGAGAGATCTATTATCTACGGCATATGCTCGACCTGCAAAGAGAGTGAGCAAAAGGCATGAAGCGTGTTTTGTCGGCATTGCTGGCCATTGCCTGCATATGCCTTTCCTCCTGTGCATATGAGCACGGAAAAAGTGACAGACTGAGTGTTGCGTGCCTCGATTTTGTTTCATACGACCTTGCGCGTGCGGTCTGCGGCGAAAGAGCCGATGCAAGACTCATCATTCCGTCAGATGCCGATTCGCATTCACACGAGCTGACACTTTCCGAGTCGGCGGCACTGATGAGTGCCGACATAGTTATATACGGCGGCGGCGAAAACGACATTGCGGTCGAGCGTGCGGCAAACGCCTCGGGCAAGGATATTAAGCTGCTGAGGCTGATTGACTGTGTCGACTTGCTTTGCGCCGAGGACGAGCATGAGCATGAGCATGAACATGGGCACGAGCACGAATACGACGTTCACGTCTGGACCTCGCCGACAAACGCAATGCTCATCTGCGACAGGATATGCGATATTCTGTCGAGCCTTGACAAAGAGGGCGAGAGCGATTATCACAGTAACTGTGACGAATACAAGGCAAAGCTGTCGTCGCTCGACAATGATTTTGCCGCCTTTTTTGCTTCTGTTGATTCGCCAATGCTGATAGTGGCAGATGTTTTTCCTTTCAGATATTTCGCATCGCGCTATTCGCTCGAATATGTTGCGGCGTTCAGTGGCTGCGCCGAGGGCGACATCGCCCCCGGTCTCGCAAATTTGGCAAAGCTCAAGAACGCACTCGAGCAGACGGGAATCGACGCTGTGTTTTACACCGAATTTTCGTCGCAGCTCACCGCAAAATGCGTTTCAGAAGAAACAGGCTGCCGCATTTTTCTGTTGCGCTCATGTCACAGGGTCGAGAGAGATCGGTTCGAAAGCGGAGTTACTTATATAGATCTTATGTATGAAAATCTCAAAACACTAAAGGAGGCGCTCGGCTGATGCTGCTGCAATGCAAAAACGTTCAACTGTCATACGACGGTGTCGACGTCCTGCGCGGACTGTCGTTTGATCTCAGGGGCGGCGAATATCTGTGCATACTGGGCGAAAACGGCTCGGGCAAATCGACGCTCGTAAAGGCGATACTCGGCTTAAAGCAGGTGTCCGAGGGTGCAATAATATACGGTGACGGGCTCAAGGCGACCGAAATAGGCTATATGCCGCAGCAGAACGGCGCAATGCGTGATTTTCCCGCTTCGGTATACGAGATAGTACTATCGGGCTGCCGCGGCAGGTCGATAGGCCCTTTCGCCTCTGCCGAACAAAAAAAGGCTGCCGACGACAGCCTGCGCAGACTTGGGATATACGACCTCAAGAAGCGCTCATACCGTGAGCTTTCGGGCGGTCAGCAGCAAAGAGTGCTGCTGGCAAGAGCGTTATGCGCCACCGAAAGGCTTTTGCTGCTCGATGAGCCTGTTGCGGCACTCGATCCGCTGATGACACACGAGCTTTATCAGGTAATAAAGCAATTGAACGAGAGCGGAATTACTGTCATAATGGTCTCGCATGATGTGACCTGCTCTGCCGAACAAGCAACGCACATACTGCATCTGCACGGCGGCGGATATTTCTTTGGCACTTCGCACGAATATATGCACAGCGAGATAGGCAAGTATTATATGGGAGAGGAGTGCCACAAATGCTTGAAACATTAACAGAGCTTTTTGCGATGGAATACACACGCGGAATATTGCTGCGTGTGTTCGCCGTCGGCTCGGCGGTATCGCTTTGTGCCGCACTGCTCGGCGTGAACCTCGTTTTAAAAAGATATTCCATGATAGGCGACGGACTTTCGCACGTCGGCTTTGCCGCAATGGCGATAGCGTATGCGCTCGGAGCACAGCCAATGTATGTCGCTCTGCCAATAGTTGCGGTCGCGGCGTTCTTTCTGCTCAGATTGCAAGAGAACGGCAAGACCAAGGGCGATGCGGCGATAGCCGTCATATCGACAAGTGCGCTCGCCGTCGGAACAGTCGTGATAGCAAACTCACCGTCACTCTCGGGTGAGCTCGAAAGCTCGCTTTTCGGCAACATTTATTCCGTCAGCGCATCTGACGTTTATCTCGGCGTGATACTTTCGATATTTGTAGCGGTGCTTTATCTCGTTTTTTACCGCCGCATATTCGCTGTGACCTTTGACGAGCAATTTGCACGCGCAACAGGCGTCAGAGTCGGACTTTATAACACATTGCTCGCACTGCTCACCTCTGTCACAGTCGTGGTCGGAATGCGCCTGATGGGTGCGCTGTTGATATCGGCGCTGATAATATTCCCCTCTTTGACAGCAATGAAGCTTTTCAAAAGCTTTAAGGGCGTGGCGATAGCCTCGGCGATAATATCGCTCTGCGGCTTTTGCACAGGCAACCTCGTCGCCGCAGGACTCGACCTGCAGCCCGGCGCCTGTACCGTGCTGGTCAACCTCGTGATATATCTCGTCTTTTCGGCAATATCGTTTGTAAAAAGCAAAGCATAAAAACAATTCAAGGTCGGAATTTTTCCGACCCTGTTTTTTTATTCAATTATTTAAGCTGTATCTTTTCGTTGCAAAAAGCCTCTGTAATATCGTTCATCAGCTTTGCCTTGATGTCATAGATGTCGTCGGAGCTGCACCAGACACGGCAGCACAAAACATTGCCAAATGCCTCTTGGCGCAGCAAAAACGCATTTACGGGCTTTGATGTGTCTATGCCCTCACACTCGGTGGCAACGCTCTTGATTATCTCGAGTGCCCTTTGCATATCACTGTCATAGGCTATTCTGAACTCGACATCAAGCCTGCGCTGCTCATAGGCAGAATAATTGATTATCGTGCCGTTGGTGAGCGAGCCGTTCGGAATGACAATGGTGCGATTATCCGGTGTTCTTAATGTGGTATAGAATATGCCTATAGATATAACAGTGCCCTCGTCGTCATGGTTGCTGATATAATCTCCAAGCGAAAACGGTCTGAATATCAACAGCATTATACCGCCCGCAAGGTTCGAGAGGCTGCCCTGCAGGGCAAGACCTATCGCAAGACCTGCCGAGCCGAGCAATGTCACTATCGCAGTCAGAGGCACTCCGAGCACCGCCGCAGCGGTAAACAAAACTATCGCCTTTATCGCGATATTGATAAAGCTTTTGACAAACGAGAACGTGCTCTCGTCAAGGTTGCGGGTTTTTGTCACCTTGGCAAGCCGCTTTGAAATGCTTTTTGCTATTCTGAAGCCTATTGCAATGATAAGCAGTGCGCCAAATATTCTGATCACCACATCGACGAGCGATGACGGCAGAGAATTGTTTATATACTCCAAAAAATCTTCCATATTATTATCTCATTCTGAGCCCTGTCGCGGTTGGAACGAACGCCTGCTGTGAAGCGTATTTGAGCAGCTCGTTGCCTCCGCCCGAGATAAGGTCTCTGACTATCGGGACGTTTTTGATGTCGCATATCATATGTGACACGCCGTTTGAAAAAAAGTCTGCGCCCGGCAATTCCGAAAACGTGGTATTCAATCTGCCGCCGTGTGGCTCAAAGCGCAATGTCCTTACCGCGCCCATCTCGACAAAATGTATCTTGACGAGCAATATTTCGTCGTCATCCTCGTCAATCATAAACCTGCCGACAGTCGCTATCTTATAGCTGTCCTCACCTATAATTATCTCGCTTGTCGCCGCCTCGTCAAAGCCGACGGGGATCTTATAGACAGCATTGCCCTCTGCAACGGTCAGTATAAACCTGCCCATGACGACATCGAACGAAATACGCTTGATGCCCTTTGCAAAGCAGTTGTGGCAGCATTGCAGGGTCAGCGGCAAAATGCCCGTCGATGCGCTTTCGATCGCCTGATAAAGATATGCAGAGCCGTCCCAATCAGCCACCTCGACAGGCAACGGCATGGGCACGCCCAGACGCTGCATCAAGGTTTTGGGCACTTTTGAAGTGCTAAAGGAATTCTGCAATTCACGCAAGGCGTTAAAGCCTCTGGCGTCACGCTTGAGCGGCATATCAGTCTGCGGCAGTCCGCCGAAATATTTGGTGCATATCTCAAACGATATATTGTCGTGAAAGATATTCTCGTTGCCGCCTGTCATGCTGACTATTATGCCGTTTTGAGTAAAAACGAGCGTATTCTGCCCGAACATGCCGTTGAGCACCAGGATTTGCGGATCCTCGTTCACCCATATCTGATAGCCGTAATTGTAGTTCGATACTGCTTTTGGCACATCGGCATGCTTTTGGCACATATCGTCGATAAGTGCCTTTGAAACAATCTGCCTGCCCTGCCATTCGCCTCCTTGCAATATGAGCTGGCCTATCTTTGCCATGTCCTCAGGCAAGAGATAAAGTCCCCAGCCTCCGCAATCTATGCCGCAGGGGCACTTGCTCCAATACTTTTCGGTTATCTCAAGCGGCGCAAAAAGACGGGTTTCGAGATATTCGCTTGCCGCAAGCCCCGTAATTCTGGTTATTATCGCAGAAAGCATATAAGAATTCATGCTGTTGTATTCAAATACCGTGCCCGGCTCTGCTTTTGGTATCGATTCGAGGAAGCATCTGACCCAATCGGTCTCTGTGACAGCTGCGAACTCGTTGAGCCTGACGCCCGATGTCATATTCATCAGATGTCTGACCTTGAGCCCACGCTGCAGCGGATTGACCACCGAGGGCTTGAGGTCACCGAAAAAGCTCTGCACCCTGTCGTCAAGGCTTATTCTGCCCTCATCGATCAGCATACATATCGCAAGCCCGATCACAGTCTTTGAAAACGAATAGCAAACGTGCATAGTGTCAAAGCGATAGGGATATTTTGCCGCCTCGCATATGACCCTGCCGTTTTTGAGCACGAGCAGAGTGTTGATCGCCGCCCTGCGGTCGCCGAGCAATTCGTCGACGAAGTCGCAGAGCATTTCAGAGCTTACACCCTGCGACTCGGGCTCTGTGCGCTCGAAATACAGACAGCTTTCGGCAGGCGCATCAAAGTGCGGCTTGTTTTGCCGAGGCGCAACAAGCGGCTTGGTGCGTCCGCGTGATGCAAGGCGACGCAAAAGCGTCGCTGCTTTACGTTCGGTTATAACATCCATTACGGTGCTCCTCCTTTTTTGCGCCTGCCGATGCGGCAATTATTCCTGTTCGTTTATCTTGAGCTCGAGATAACTGTCGTGTGTGAACACAGTCCATGCGTTCTCGTGTCCGAGCACCTCGTCACAATCCGCAGGCTCATAGACCTTACGCTTTGCACGCTTGATGCCTGCCTCGTCCATCCACGCCTCGTGAGATTCGAGCCTGCGCAGGAAGTCGGAATAGTCCTTTTTGGACGGCTGTGTCCAGCAGACCTCTGCGAGTGCCTGAATTCTCGGATATGCGTTGAGGTCGAACTTTGCGGTATCTCTGACATACTCTGTCCAGAGCGGTGCTTCAAAGCCCATGATGTTGCCCTCGCACGCAGGGTCGATGCCCATGGTTTCGAGGTCGGCGGAATAGGTCTTTGACAGCGGTCTCATGCAATAGAAGTGATCGAGATAGAAGAAATCGACCTTTGAGATGATGGCCTTATTGCCGTTTTCGACCCATTTTTTGACTTCGCCGCTGCCGTCGATCCACCACTGAATGACAGCGTCGTCACCGATGTTGGCAGATTCAAGCACCTCTGTCCAGCCTATAAGGTGTCTGCCGCGCAATGCGAGATGCTTTTGCACGCAGGTGTTGAAATAGCTCTGAAGTGCATCCTCATTCTCGAGCCCGAGCTCTTTGATGCGAGCCTGGCAGTGCGGGCACTCCTTCCAGCGCTTTTTGGGAACTTCGTCGCCGCCGATGTGGAAGTAAGGGAACGGGAATACCTCAGAAAGCTCATCGATAACGTCATATGCAAAATCGTATATCTCTTGTCTGCCGCAGCAGCCGATGTTGTCGAGCACGCCCCAGATCGTCGAGACCTCGGTGGGCTCTCTGCGGCAGGAAAGCTCGGGATAGCAGGCGATAGCACTGACAAGGTGACCCGGCATATCTATTTCGGGAACGATGTTGATGTGCAAGTTTGCGGCATAGTCGACTATCTCTTTGAGCTGCTCGAGCGTATAGCTGCAGCCGTCGCCGTAGGGCTCTTCGATGTATTCCGCATTCACGCCGCCCTCTCCGCGGTAAACGACCTGCGTTTTTGATCTGACTGCGCCCTTTGTGCCGAGCAGAGGATAGTTTTTGAGTGCGATTCTAAAGCCTTGATCGTCGCTGAGATGCCAGTGAAAGACATTGAGCTTGAGCATTGCCATCATGTCGAGCGTCTGCTTGACCTTTTGCATACCAAAGAAATGTCTTGCCTCGTCAAGCATAAATCCGCGCCAGCGGAATCTGGGCTTGTCGGTAACACGGCAGAATGCCGTTTCGCCTATTACATTGCCCTTGATGCCTGCGCCGCATATCTGGCGCAATGTCTGCACGGCATAAAAGCTGCCTGCCTCGGTCGACGCAAGTATCTCGATGCCGTTCTCGTTGACGGTGAGTCTATACTCCTCGTCGGCATAAGAATGGTCATAAACCAATCTCAGCTTGCCGCTCGGCTGCATGACAAATTCATTGCCACCAAAAACGGTCTTTAAAAACTCAAAGGTCTCTTTGTGCTCGGGCGCACAGAATACGCCTATCTGCTTTTCGAGCTTGAGCGTGCCCTCATAGGGCAGGTATTCGGTTGGTTCGGGAATGATGCAGGGATTGATCTTTTGCATGTTTTTGTCCTCCTGAAAATGTTTTTTTACTGCTGGTCGTCAGACTGATCGGAGTTGCCTCCGTCGTCGGCGTGATTTAATTTAAGTGCCAAAAACTCTTCTTTTGTGATAAGTATCGGTCGCTTTTTGAGGTTTGTATCAAATGCGCCGATATAGCCTCTGCGTTCGAGCTTACCGACAACTCTTGCAGCGCGCGCATAGCCGAGCTCGAGGCGATTCTGCACCATCGTTGTAGAGATAGTGCCCTGCTCAAATGCGAGCTCGAGTGCCTTGATGATGAGCGCTTCGTCTTTGTCGACGCCGCCCTGGTCGCCGTCGTCATCCTTTTGAGACTGCTTGCCGCACGACAGTGCCTGCTGCTCGATCTGAGCAAGCACAGACTCGTCGTATTCTGCATTTGCGGCACTGCGTATAAACTCGCAGACCGAAACGACCTCTGTTTTGCCGTCGACAAACGCACCCTGAACTCTGAGCGGTTCACTGTAGCCGGTGGGGAAATAGAACATATCGCCCTTGCCGACGAGCCTTTCGGCACCGCCAATATCGAGCACTGTCCTCGAGTCTATCTGCGACTTGACCGCAAACGAGATTCTGGTCGGCATATTAGCCTTAATGGTGCCGGTGATAACGTCGACCGACGGGCGCTGAGTGCCTATGATAAGATATATGCCTGCGGCTCTCGCCTTTGCCGTAAGCCTTGAAATATGCTTTTCGACGTCGTCGGGTGCGGTCATCATCAGATCGGCAAGCTCGTCGATGATTATGACGATGTTGGGCAGATGCTCTTTTTCGGGGTCATCCTTGACCGCCGCATTATATTCAGAGAGCTTGCTCGTGCCTGTGGTCTGCATGAGCGTATATCGGCGATCCATTTCGAGGCACGCCCAGCCGAGCGTACCTGCCGCCTTTTTGGGCTCGACCACGACAGGAACGAGCAGATGAGGCAAACCGTCGTATCTCGCAAACTCGAGCCTTTTGGGGTCGATCATTATAAATCTGACGTCATCGGGCGACGAACGGTAAAGCAGCGACATTATGATAGAGTTGATGCACACCGATTTACCCATACCCGTTGCGCCTGCGACAAGCACGTGCAATGTCTCCTCGAGATCCATATAAACAGGCTTGCCCGAAATATCCTTGCCGAGTGCGCAAAGCAACGGCTTTTTTGATCTTTGGAACGTATCCGACTCGATAAGCTCACGCAGGCGCACCATGACCATATCCCTGTTAGGTATCTCGATGCCGACTGCCGACTTGCCGGGAACGATCTCGATTCTGATGTTCTTTGCACCGAGGTGCAGTCTGAGATCCTCCTGCAGACCGGATATTGCACGCATACGAACGCCTGCCTCGGGCATAACCTCGTATCTCGTTATCGTAGGGCCACAGGTAGCTCCCACGACACTGACCTTGACGCCAAAGCTTCCGAGCACCTCGACCAATTTCTCGGATGTCTTTTGCACATCCGCCTCGGCGGGATTGATGTTTTCGCGATCGGGCTCTGCAAGCAAAGAAATGGGCGGAAATACATAGCCCGGCTTCTGCTCGGGAGTGCCCGTTTCTATAATATCGGGCACCGTTTCGGGCGGAATTTCGGTATCCTGCGGTTCTTGTTTCTTGTTGTCGTCCTGCGTATTATCAGGCTCGATGAAACCGAGTGACTGCTCCTGCTTTGGCTCGGGCGTGACGACAGGCTCCTGCATTTCGTCCTGCACAGGCAAGGGCAGAGGCTTGACAGGCTCTGATATTTCCTCGGGCTGCTGAATATCTTTTTTGCCCTTTTCCTTTTTATCCTTTTTATCTTTATCCCCCGGCTTTGGGGCAGGCACGGGCTCGTCCTTGTCGTCGTCGGGCTGATAATTGTCGATGCTGTCCTTGATCTTTGCAATGACAGAGCGGCAGACAGAGGTGATGGTCTTGCCGAACATGAGCGGCGTTGCGACTATCCAGCCTATTACGGCGAAAATAAATGTTGCTATGCCGCTGATGAGATAGCTCAGTCCCATCGTGATAAATCCGCCGACATAGCCTGTGCCTATGACAAAAAGGTCGTCCGACGATGCGATGACGCTCATGTCAAACTCGCCCATATCGGCGAACCTGCCTGTCATCGCGAAGTGCAGTATGATCAGCGTGAACAAAAGCTGCATTATGCACGACATCAGCCTGAAGGCAAACCAGCCCTCCTTTGCCGTCCTGCCCCAGACTATGACAAAAAACAGCAGCATGGCGGTGAGATAATAAAGTCCTGCGCCGAAAAGCTTGGTAAGCACACCCTTGATTGCATTGCCGAGCGTGCCCATATCGGGCAGTATCAGCATAAGTGCCATAAACAGCGCGACAAACGCCATGATCCATCTGACGACAGAGCCAGTATTTATCTGAACCTTGCTGTTTTTGGGTTGATTGGTTTTTTTATTTTCTTGTTTCTTTTTATTTTGTGACTTCTTTTGCGGCATTTGTGTTTTAAGCCTCCTTATTTCAGCACATCATAAACTATGGCGGTCAGGCCGACTGTGATGCAATAAACGGTAAATACGCCGAACCGTTTTTTGCCGGCAATGTATTTAAGCAATCCTATCGCCAAAAGTCCGACGAAAAACGCAGTGAGCGAGCCCGCAAGCAACGGCAGAATCTCGGCTTTTGTCAGTGTGCCTGTAAAAAGCGACGGCAATTCGAGCACCGCAGCCCCCAAAATTGCAGGGACTGACATCAAAAACGAAAATTTCACGGCGTCATCACGCTTTAATCCGCCTGCAATGCCGCCGACTATCGTCGAGCCAGAGCGTGAAATGCCGGGCATTACGGCAAAAAGCTGCAACGCACCGATCATCAGCGCGTTCCTGCCCGTGAGCGAGCCTATATCGTGCTCACCCTCCTGCAATTTGTCGCCGATGAAAAGCAATATTCCGTTGATAATGAGCAGAGCGCCGATCAGCCAGAGCTTTGATCTGATGCTTGCGACATAACCATCGAGGAACGCCGCGGGAATCAGCGGCAGCGATGCTATGCAAAGCATCAAAAACAGCTTTTCGTCCGAAGTGAGCGCCTCTTTTATCCTGCCGCAGAACAGCTTTTTTAAAAGCGTGAAAAAGCCCCTTATCACCGAAATGACCTCTGCACTGTACACCGCACACACCGCAAGCAGTGTGGCGATATGCAGCATGACGTCAAACGCAGCCGACGCTTCGCCGACATCGCCCAAAAAGGCGTGCAGCAATGCAAGATGTCCGCTGCTTGAAATAGGCAGAAATTCTGTTATTCCCTGTAATAATCCGTATAAAATGCTCTCGCCAACAGTCATAATACACCTCGGAAAATAGCGAATATCACTTGCCTTAGCAAATACCACTCGGTTTGCGCCGAATGTTCCATTCGTCCTTTATTATTCTATCACAATGATATTTTAATGTCAACTGCTATACGCACGATTGACAAACTGCAAAACCTGTTGTATAATTAGCTGTTAAAAGGCACTTTTAGTGCTCACACGATCATTATATTGCAAAGGAGAGCCGCAAAATGCTTGCTGCTTTAAGAAATTTCACTATATCTTTTTTCGTATGCCTGCTCGTATTCGGCTATGCAGGCTACGCATACATCTGGCCTGCCGTGCATGACATGGTCGATTTCACCGAAACTTCAAGCGGCGATAACGTTTCGAGTGACGACGTTTCGGGCGGCAGTCACACAGGGCCTGTCGACCTCACCGACGGCAGAACCGTCACCGTTCTGTTCATTTGCAAGACTACATCGGGCAAGGTGTGCAACGTCACGCTTGCGAGAGCCAACGAGGGCACAAAGCGGTTTACCTATTGCCGCATACCTATTTCGACCAGCACCATCAACAAGGTCGGCGTCAAAGTGCCCATCGACTATTATCTCGAAACCGCAACACTCACCGAGGCCAAAGCAAAGCTTGCTTCGCTCACAGGCTATAACATCGATCACTGCGTCATCGTCGAACAAAAGGCGGCAAAAGAATTGCTGACAAAGCTTCAAGACCCTTACTTTGATGTTTCGAGAACCATAATATATGTCAATCCTGAATATTCAGGCAAAGAATATTCCGAGGGCAACGTGCCCGACGACTATTATATAACCGTCAATGCCTCGCGCTGTGTGCTTGACGCAGCCATGCTCGATGCCGTGCTCAGCGGCAATATAACCGTTTCGGGCACGTCGACGACCACAATAGCAGGCGATCTCTATGCCTCGCTCTTTGAGCAGTTCATGAAAAACCCGGGCACAAAGCGCAATACTGCCGCATTGTCCTACCTGCTCAACCACGTCAGGGCAGATATAACAGTCAACGACATCGAAACAGACAGCGGCATATTCTTTACCTATGACGAATATCCCACCGTGACCAGCGTCACCTATCCGTCAGACTGGGCGACCGCCGTCAAAATGTTCAGAGAAGCAGACGGCAGATAAATATTTGCCGCTGCAGTTCAACATTCCAACTATAAACGTATAAACCTATAACCAAAGGAAGCAACACCATGAGACCCGAAACCAAATGCATCCATGCAGGATACAATCCTCACGGCGGAGAGCCGCTCGCTATGCCGATATGCCAGTCGACGACGTTCGCATACGACTCAACAGACCACATAGGCAAGATATTTGACCTTGACGCAGACGGCGATATGTATTCGCGCATCAGCAACCCCACAGTTGCCAACGTCGAGCGCAAGATCGCCGCTCTCGAGGGCGGTGTCGGCTGCGTATGCCTCACATCGGGACAGACGGCGTCGTTTATGTCGCTGTTCAACATTCTGAGCGCAGGCGACCATTTTGTCACAACCGCAAAGATATACGGCGGCACGACCAACCTTTTTGCGGTGACCATGAAGCGCATGGGCATCGACTGCACGTTCGTCGATCAGGAGGCGAGCGAAGAGGAGATACAAAAAGCATTTAAGCCAAACACCAAGGCAATGTTCGGCGAAACGCTCGCAAACCCTGCACTTACCGTGCTCGACATACGCAAAATGGCTGACATCGCACACAAAAACGGCGTTCCCCTCATCATAGACAACACCTTCCCCACCCCCATACTCTGCCGTCCGATAGAGCACGGCGCAGATATAGTCGTGCATTCGACGACAAAATACATGGACGGCCACGCCGTTCAGGTCGGCGGCGCAGTCATAGACAGCGGCAATTTTGTATGGACAAAAGAAAAATATCCCGGGCTCTGCACTCCCGATGAATCATATCACGGTGTGACCTATACAGAGAAATTCGGCAAGATGGCATACCTCACCAAATTGCGTGCGCAATTAGTGCGTGACATCGGTGTATGCCCCACCGCCATGGCAGCGTTCCTGCTCGACCTCGGCTTACAGACGCTTGCCGTGAGGGTCAAAGCCCACTGCGAGAACGCTCTCAGGGTGGCACAGTTCCTGCAGGATTCCGACAAGGTCGAGAGCGTGTCTTATCCCACACTCGCATCAGACCCCTGCCACGAGCTCGCACAGAAATATCTGCCCGACGGCTGCGGCGGAGTTATAAGCTTTGTCATTAAAGGCGGCAGAGACAGTGCAAAAACGTTCATGGACTCGCTCAAGCTCTGCAAGAACGTCGTTCACGTCGCAACAGTTCACACCTGCGTTTTGCATCCCGCATCCGAAACGCATCGCCAGCTCACAGATGCGCAGCTTGCGGCAGCAGGCATCAGCCCCGGAATGGTCAGACTTTCTGTCGGCATCGAGAGCATCGACGATATTTTGGCGGATATCAAGCAGGCTTTTGAAAAAATATAGCATTACCCCCTTGCAAAACAAAACACTTTGTGATAACATAATGCTACTGATTAATATTATCAGGTACTATTTATTTGGAGGTGCCTTATGGCATACAAGATCGATAAAGAAAAATGCATAGGCTGCGGTACCTGCGAGAGCGAGTGCCCCGTTTCTGCAATCAGCGTTGACGCTGACGGCAAGTACGTCATCGACGAGGATGCTTGCGTCGAGTGCGGCGCATGTGCAGGCGTTTGCCCTGTTGATGCTCCCAACGCATAATTGGCATTTAAAAAATCAATCTGTTGGCGCGTCAAGCGCGCTGAGCAAAGTGCGCTCCGCTTTTTAAGCGAGGCGTTTTTTGCTTTTCAGGGCGACAAAAGCCCTGTATTTACGACCGATTTCCACACAAAGCGTGAAACATTAACATGATACATTCAAACAACATCAACGCATCGCTCGTCATAAACGAGCCTCACGGCGGCATCAGGTTCGGCACGGACGCATTGTTGCTCGCGCACTTTATGCTGCCGTCGGCAGGCAAAAAAGGTCTCGACATCGGCACAGGCTCGGGTGTGATATCGCTGCTTTATCTGTCGCAAAACTTTTCGTCAACCGTCACAGGCATCGAGATACAAAGCGAATACGCCGAGTGTGCGGCAAAAAACGCTGCTGACAACAGTCTTGGTGACAGGTTTTCTGTCGTGTGCGGTGACGTGCGTGAATATAAAAAGCATTTTGTGTGCGGAGAGTTTGATTTTGTTTTTTCAAATCCACCTTACCACAAAGCAGGCTCGGGCATAGCAAGCAGCCTTGCCAAGCGTGACGACGCATTCAGAGAGAATCTCTGCACGCTTTGCGACCTCGCTGCAGCCTCGGCATGGGCGTTAAAAAGCGGCGGCAGGTTTTTTGCGGTATACCGTCCCGAAAGGCTCTCTGAAATGCTGTCACAGCTTACATTTTGTCGCATCGAACCAAAGAGGCTGACTCTGGTCATGCCCGACTGCGATGCAAAGCCCTCACTGGTGCTGGTCGAGGGCCGCAAGGACGGCAAGCCGGGGCTCGACATCGCGCCACCGCTTTATATCTTTAAGGATAGCACTCATACCGACTATTCAGAACGTATGGCTGCCGTTTATGCCGCATTTGATTGACCTTATTCAATTAGCGTAATGAAACAAAAAAAGCTTTTTGCACTGCTGACCTCGCTGATAATATTGCTTTCGGCGGTCTGCATCGGACTTTCCGACGCAGGCCTTATTTTCGTCTGCCGTGACGATATGCCGCAGGGCGAGATGATAATTGCACTCAGCAAAGCTCCGGGCGAAAAGTTGCTCTCTCAATACGGCTTATCTTTGCTTGGCGGCGACATATATGTTGCAAGCAGGGCAGATGCATTGAGATTAAAAGCCGAGCATGGCGATCTTGTCAGATATGTCGAGGACAACACAGAGCGCAAAGCCGCAATAAACGAAGCTATGCCAGACCCCGCCGAAAAGCCATATGAATACCCCATGCTCGAATTGCAAAAGGCGCACGAGCTCACCAAGGGCGACAAAGACACTGTCATCGCCGTGCTCGATACAGGTGTAAAAAAGAGCGACATATCATTGTCGGGTGCTCATATTCTGGACGGCTATGACACGTCATCGGGCACTGCCGTCGTTTCTGACGCGACAGGACACGGCACAAAGATATGCTCGCTGATATACGCGGTCGCTCCCGACTGCACGATAATGCCCGTCAAGGTATCGCGCGGCTCTTCGACAATATACACATCAGATCTCATCAAAGGCTTGCATTACGCCGCAGACAACGGTGCAAAGATAATCAACCTGTCATTCGGCGGCTATAACTATTCATACGCCGAGCAGGAGGCTGTCGATTATTGCGTTTCAAAGGGCTGCATTCTGATAGCCGCCGTCGGCAACGACGGCATGACGGCGCTTGCCGACCAGCCGAATTATCCCGCGTGCTATGAGGGCGTGATAGGTGTCGGCTCGATAGGCAAGGACTGGCAGGAGAGCGAGTTTTCACAGAGCATGGGCGCTGATATTTTTGCACCCGGCGAAATGATAACATTAAAGACAGACGACGGCGTTTCTGCCGAAAACGGCACGTCATATTCAGCGGCGTTTGTTTCGGGCACGGCAGCACTTTGTGCATCGATATGCAGAGAATGCAGGTTCGAGACAGGCGAATATGAGTTTTTGATCACGCTTTGCGGCACACAGTCGCCGAGCACGCTCAAAATGACAGAGGCATCGCTTTATCCCGCAGTGACAGGCGTAAGCGACAAGGCAGAATACGCAAACGAAGTATATATTTATTTTAATCGGGGCACAGCGTATCTTGACGGCGAAGAGATCGACGACGGCGAAAGAGTGTTTATCAGAGGACAGCACACGCTCGTCGTTTCGCACCTCGGGCGCAGTGTGACTGTTTCTTTTTCGATAACCTCGTCCGGCCCCGAATATACAAAACGCTCACAGGACGGTGCTGTGGTCATTTTGTTTGAAAGCGGCGACGCCTATCTTGACGGCGTGCCTTATGCTGCGGGTCAGCCGATAACCGCAGAGGGCGAGCATTATTTTGAGATAACGGCAGGCGGAGTGACCTTGAGCGAAACGTTTTTGCTCGAGGGCGAATGTGCGGTGTTCGGCGCTTCGGACAACGCAAACTATCAAACACCGATAGCTATATATCTCACCAAAGAAGCAATGCTTGACGGCACAGCCGTCAGCGGCGAAATATTTGTCGGCGAGGGCGAGCACGTCCTGATGATCGGCGAAAGAGAAATAAATTTTTATGTCGGCGACAAAAGAGAGGTCTATTCCCCTCTCGGCGGCAGTACGGCAGTCGGCGGCGGTGACAGAATAGCCGTATTCAAAAAAGGTGTCGCAGGCATAACGCTGTTCGACATTCACGATCTGTCAAAGGCGGCTTTGTTTATTTCGACCTCAGAGCCTGTCACAGACTGCACGATCATCGATCAAGACGTTGTGACTCTCATGCAGACGCAGATAGCTGTTTTTGATGCTGTAAGCGGCAATATTATCTCGACACACAGCATATCCGAGCAGTGTCTTGCCGTAAACCATATAGGCGAAAGAATATACTATATCTCGCAAAACACGCTTTTTACGATTCAGGACGGTGTCGAAGCGGCGCTCTGCACAAGTGATGCGAAATTTGACAGTCTGTCGTGCTCCGAAGGCAGCATCGCACTTTACGACAGCATGTCGGACGACGGAAAGATAACGCTTTATAACACAGACACCTCGACAGCATCGGTGCTGTCTGTCGACGCCTCGCAGCTCGGTAAAAAAATATTGCTTGATGAAACAAGGCTCATCTGCGGCAGGCATGTTTTTGACCTGCAAAAAGGCGAATTGCTGCTCGAAACAGATGTCGGCGACGTCATATGCATATCAAACGGTGCGTATATTTGCAAAAAAGGCGCTGCCGACCTTGCCACAGGCGCTGTGCTTTGCAAATACGACAGCGAAGCACTTTTTGCGTTCGACACTGCCGAAAAGTTGGTGATAGCGTTTGCCGACAAGACCGTCACAGAATCGGCATCGGATATATTCGGTTACGGCGGCTATGCTGTCTGCGATACCTTTGTGCCAAGAAAAGAAGGCGTTCTGTTTAAAAACGATATAACCTCTGTCTGCAATTTCGGCAGCGGAATGCTCTTGACTGCCGAGGGCGACAGGAATGTTTATTATTATGACGGAAACCAAGTGACAGTCTTTGAAGTCCTGCCTTTTGTGCCGGACAAGGTGTTTGCCGACGGCGAAAAGGTCTTTTTGACCTTCAAAAACAAAAAACTTTTGATGCTTGTCGAAAATGACGGGCTTACAAGCATCACAGTCCCCTCGCCTGTCGAAGCGATGGCGTTCTGTGATGGCAGAGTATTTATGCTCATAAGCGGCACACTTGCGGAATTGCAGGCCGACAAAACAATTCTGTCTTATCCGCTCGTATCCGCCACGGCGATAGCTGCGACAGACGGCAGGCTCATAACCGCCAGCAGGCGCAATATAAATGTGTTTGGCATCGCCGACATGACGATGATGTATTCGCTAAAATGCCGTGACAACGCATATTCGATAGTCGTTTCGCAGTCGCTCGCCGCAGCAGGCGGAACGGTCTTTGATATAGCAAGCGGCACTGTGCTCGTCGGCATAAGCGGCGACGCAAAGGCATTCGCAAACGATTATTTATTCGCTTCGGGCGGAATATTCAACGCTCAAGGCGAAGCGCTCGTGTCTGTCTCGCACTTTGGTCTTTCGGCATCAAAGGCACTTGTTGTCGGAGGCGACCTTGTTGCCGTATACGGCAGCGCATTGCAAAAGCATGATATATCGGCGCTTTATCTGCCGGAGCTCGTATCGGGGATAACAGACGGCGGCATATACAAAATAAGCGCAAGCCTAACTGTAAACGCAGGGCTTGCGTATCTCAACGGCAAACAGATAACAGACACGGCAACCGTCTCTGACGGTGGCATTCACACGCTGAGGGTCGTTCTTTCGCCCGGAATAACTCTAAAATATTCTTTCAGCGTTGTTCCGGAGCTTGGCGAAATAGTCTTTTCGCAGCCCGAGCTCTCGATAGGTGTCGGCGAAACATGCGTTTTAAAGCTGCTGTTTTTGCCGTTCGGAGCAGAAAGCAGTGAGCTTATATTCGTGTCGAGTGACGAAAATGTGCTGACTGTCGACACGCACGGAACAGTCACGGCAGTTTCGCCGGGCGATGCGACAGTCACGGCTTATACGTCAAACCGCACACTGTCAGCAGTATGCAATATAAGGGTGCTCGAAGACCCCATAAGATTTTCATCCGAGTCGGGCATACTGGTCGACAGACCATATTCCACCGCATATCACATTCCGCTCGGCACGACAGTCGACGAAATACTGCTTGCGGCAGGCTCGCACCCCGAAATGCGCATACTCGGCACCGACGGTGTTTATGTCACAGAGGGCATTGTCGCCACCGGAATGCGCATAGAACTTTATCACGACGGCATTCTGCACGATGCGATGACGCTTTCTGTCGTCGGCGACACCGACGGCGACGGATATTCTACGGTGCTTGACCTGCTGATGATCTCTGATATTAATTCGGGAATGCTTTCTCCCACAGCGGAGGTCGAATACGCTGCCGATGTCAATATGGACGGCAAGGTATCGGGCTCAGACCTGCTGCGCATACGCGGACAATTGCTGTTCAAGCACAGGCTGTACGGCGATTCCACGCCGCCTGTGACGGCAGACACCGATGTTATGCTCACCGCCTCAAGGCACGGCGATACTGTTGATGTGCTTATCAGCATAAACGGAATCACCCCCGACTACCTCACGGGCAGGCTGATCTTCGACGGAACAAAGCTTGTTATGGCAGACCTGACGGCGCCGTTTGCTTCGGTCGAGCACACGCAGGCCGACAGCTATCTCTCGTTTATCATAAAGCTTGACAAAACGGCAAAGAACGATCTGCTGGTCGCAAGGTTCAAGGTTGTCGAGGATGCGGAAATAAGCCTTGATAGCATTTCTGTTGCTATAGGCAAAAGCGTATTTTCGGCAGATACCTCGGGCAAGACCTGCAAAACAGCCGCAAGACAAGATGGCATCGAGGTCGCAAACGCATTGCGTGCCATTGACTTTGACGAAAGAGTGCTTGAATACAACGTCACCCTGCCCACAGGCAGCATTATGGCGATGGTTTCTGCACCGAGCAATGCTGCAGTGTCAGAAACTCTCGTGGCTGACAGGCAGAAATTCGACATAACCGTCAGGATGGACGGCAGGCAATATATCCTGCACTGCTTTGTTGCCGACAAGACAGTGCCCGACTCAAACAGCCGCATCGGCGAGATCAAAGTCGACGGTGCAAGGCTCGTGCCGAATTTCAAGCCCGACATACACGAGTATATGCTGGTTTCGGATTCCGACAAAATGCCGCTGCCCATCATCACCGCACAAAGCAAGTATGCCACCGTCAAGACTGACATCGTTGACGGTGTTATAACCATTGTCTGTACAGCAGAGGACGGCTCGCAGACTGTCTATACAGTCACATTAGATGCAAAGCTTGACGACACAAGCTCAGAAACGCCCTCGCCCGACAGCGACTCATCAGAGCCGCCGACAACGGACGTCAACAGGCTGAATGTCATATTGCTCGAGGTTGCCATAGCCGTTCTCACGCTCGCAGCCACGGCGGCAGCGATAATATCGGCAAAGAAAAAGCACCGATAGCAGATAATCAAAAAGGTCTTTTGCAAACGCAAAAGACCTTTATTGTTATATATTTTGCTGTATATGCGGGTTAATCAGACCTTTTTCTTTTTCCAATACAGTTCTTCATCGACAGGCTCGTTGGCAGGCTTCTCAAGCTCTGCGGGATGCTCGAGCATATACTTAAACAGTGCTATGCTCTTGCTGTAATAATATCCGTCCGCCAATCGCTCGTCGATCGTGAAGCCAAGGTCGACACTGTTTTTCATCTCAAACGTGCCGTCGGGGTTGTAGAATGGTCTGAATTTCTTTTCACCGATAGTGATGAACACAGAGTTTGTACCCCAATTGGTGAGATGGTGATAGCCGCTCTGCAATCTTATCGAGCCAAGATTGGTGAGCACGACCGAGGAATAATATGGATCGGTGGCGATGAGTGACGACGGAACCTTGCCGTGAATGTCAAGCCTTGTGATGCACCAGACGAGGAATTTTGAGAAAAACCTCGGCATACGGTTGAACATATCCATATCCTCACTCGATTTGTCTATCTTGCCGCTGCGGCAGGAATGCACCTGGCGATATATGTCACCGTGTACAAACTCGAGATCGCAGTCATCCTTGGCGTGTATGAATGCAAGCCCCTCGTGCGACTCATCCCGGAACACCTTTTTGATAACAAATGATGCCGTGATCTCGTTGCGCTGATATGTGTTTTTGTTTGCAATAAAGCGGTTCATCTTGGGTCTTAACGTGATAGTCTTGATGATCGCAGTGACGATAAGATGAAACAGCGTGTATTTAAACTCGGGGTCAGACGCATTTTTTGCCTGCAGATATTCGTCCGCCGCAGTGAGATCTATGCGCTGGCTGATAAATGCCTCGTTGTCACAGCGGTTGGGATAAAGCAGCGGCGTGATAAAATGCATTCCGTCAAGGTCACGCAGCAAAACGCCGTCCTTGCGATCTCCAAACCTGCGCTTTTGTTTGCTCATTGCTCGGACTTCCCCTTTAATTTCTTTTTGGTTTTTGTCTCGCGAACGTCGGCGGAGGTGAACATAAACAGCTCCTCGACCCCCGATTTAAGAGCGCGCGCAATGTCCATGGCAAGCCTGAGCGACGGATTGTATTCACCCTTCTCGAGGTGACCTATCGTTTCGCGACGGACACCGACCTTGGCTGCCAACTCTGCCTGGCTCATCTTGAGCGCCTTGCGGCGTTCTTTGATCTTGATAATCATAACTGCCCCCAAATGCCAAATGTGATATCGATATAACATTATAACTCATGCATCTCTGAATTGCAATAGCGGTTTGGCGTATTATACAAAATATTTTTTGCCATTTTGTCAGAAAAGCTATTTTCATTATCGATATATTCTGCTATAATATAGTCAGGCTTGTATGTGAAACGCAACAACAAAAATAAAAACGCGAGGGCACGAAAATGACAAACAAAAAATTTGACTGCATAGTTATAGGCGGCGGCTTTGCCGGCAGTGCGGCAGCGCTTGCTGCGGCAAGAGGCGGCGCAAAAACGCTGCTCGTAGAGCGCATCAACGCACTGGGCGGTGCGCCCTGCACTATGGGCGTCAATCCGTTTATGAATTATTACACCCGCATTCCCGAAACAGGCGAGCGCAAGAGGCTCTCGTGCGGCATTTTTGAAGAGATCGAAAACTCAATGCGTGCCATGGGCGCAATGAAAAGAAACTGCTTTAATGCCGAATATCTCAAGCTGATACTCGGCAGAATGATGCAGGAGGCAGGCGTAGAATTGCTTTTCAACTCATATTTTGTTTCTGCCGAAAGTGACGGCGGCGTCGTTTCGTCTGTCACGGTAGTCAACAAGTCGGGTCTGATGAAGCTGACTGCAGACTATTTCATCGACTGCACGGGCGATGCCGATGTCGTTCATTCGGCAGGCTTCAAAACCCGCACAGGCAGACCCTCTGACGGTCTTTGCCAGCCTATGACGCTTTGCTTTACTATCGCAAACGTCGATGCCGAGAGAGAAGCCCCCTACCACGACAGGATAGTCGACCTCTGGCTCGACGAAAAGAAAAACGGCAATATCAGAAACCCGATGGACGGCATAATGGTGTTCCCGACAACGATCCCCAGCATATTCCTGCTCAATGCAACGAGAATGGTCAAATACGACCCGACTGATGCCGAGAGCATTACCAAAGCAGACCTCGAGGGCAGAGAGCAAATGTTTGAATTGCTCGACTTTTTGCAGAGGCGTGTGCCCGGCTTTGAGAACTCGAGCATATTCTCATCGGCTATTCAGACAGGCGTCAGAGAAAGCCGCATGACAGACGGCGAGCATATACTCTCGGGCGAAGAGCTTATCGCCTGCACCAAGTTTGATGATGCAATCGCCTGCGGCAATTATGACATCGACATACACAACCCCGAGGGCTCAGGCACGAGCCACTATTTCTTCCCCGACGGACAATATTACACCATCCCCTATCGCAGCCTGATTCCCGAGGGTTCAAAGAACCTGCTGGTCGCAGGGCGATGCATCTCGGTAACTCACGAGGCACAGGCATCGATACGCATCATGCCGATAGTCTGCACACTGGGCGAGGCGGCAGGTACTGCGGCGGCTATCGCTGTAAAGGGCAAAAAGGCAGTCAAAGACATCGACATCGCTGCTTTGCGTGATACTCTGCGCAAAAACGGTGCTTGTGTCGATTGATGACATTCAACAGCATTAATAACGAGGAAAAAGCATGTTTGATATTTTTGATATAAGCAAAAGCACAATGATCACGAGCGCAAGCGGCACTGTCAAAAAGCGCGGAATATTTATGCAGATAGTCATATTCTTCTGCGTAATGATGGTCGCGTCGACGATAGTTTCGGCAATAACGCTGTTGCCGACTATGCTCTGGATGCTGCTTGACGGCAGCTTTAAGGAGCTTTTGAAAGAGTCACTCGAAACAGGTGTGCTCGACATGAGTGCGATACTTGCCACTATGCCGGAATGGCTCACTGTCGTTTCACTGGTCGCAACGGCAGGCGAAATAATTGCACCGATGCTCTATTGCAGGCTGCTCGAGCGCCGCTCGTTCGCCTCGATGGGCTTTACACGCAAAAAGGCAGTGTCGACGTATCTCGTCGGCTATCTCGTCGGAGCTGTCATGATAACCGCTGCGGCGGCAATCTGCGTGCTGATGGGTGCGATAGACATCAAGATAGCTTCTGTCATTCCCGTCGGAATGATAATCATATTTTTTGTCGCATATCTCATACAGGGACTCGCCGAAGAAACGCTGCTGCGCGGATATCTGATGACGTCGATCGCCGCCTCGTCGACCTCTCGCTATGCTGTTGCACTCGCTGTCGGCATAAACTCGGTGCTGTTCTCGCTGCTGCACCTCGGCAACGCAGGCATATCCGGACTTTCGCTGCTCAACATAGCGTTGGCGGGAATATTCTTTAGCCTTTACGTCCTTCACACCGACAACATCTGGGGTGCTGCGGCAGCACATTCTGCGTGGAATTTCGTGCAAGGGCCGATACTCGGCATACAGGTCAGCGGAACAGTCACTAAAAGCACCGTGTTTGTTTCGACCGCCAGAGACGGAATGGCATGGCTGAGCGGCGGAGATTTTGGGCTCGAGGGCGGAATGGCAGTAACGATCGTACTGCTCGTCGCAATACTTTTGATAAGCATAAAGAAGCCGAAGAAGGTATAAGTGCTATTCGGCTCAAGCCGAGTGGTATTGCACCTTTGGTGCGGCGGCTACTTCACTTAAAAAGCAGACCTTGATGGTCTGCTTTTTTTGTCATACTCTCCCCCCTCTCTGCATAATGATGCATATAACCTGTGCACAAAGGGAGAGGATACACATTGAAAAGAATGTCGCCTATCAAGGGTGCGGCGGTGATGACGGTTTTTTCACTGATATGCAAGCTGATCGGAACTCTGCAGCGGCTTTATACCGCATCACGGATAGGCAGCGAGGGCATGGGGCTTTATTCGCTGATAATGAGCGTATACACGCTTTTTACCGCAATATCCAACAGTTGGATAACTCCTGCGGTCAGCAGGCTTGCGGCAAAGCATTATGCAAAGGATGAGAAAAGCGGCTATATGATGTTTCTTTCATGCGTATTGCCGTCACTGGTTATCGGGCTTATTTCTATGCTGGCAATGTATCTGCTTGCAGAACCGCTTGCCGCAAACGCCATAAACGACATAAACACCTGTGCGGCACTGCGTGCGCTGTCGCTTTCGTTGCCCTGCATGTCGCTGACGTCGTGCATCAAGGGGCTGTTTCTCGCAAAAGGCGAGATACTCAAAAACAGCACCGGCTCGCTCACAGAGCAGATAATAAAAACCCTGATGACCATGCTGATCTTGGGCAGGTATATGCTTTTTGAATCCTCGCCCGCTCGGCTTTGCCTCGGCATCACCATCGGAGTGACGAGCGGCGAAATGTTCTCTCTTTTATATCTCGGCACGCTTTTGCTGCTGTCAAAGAGTGAACGAAAGCGAATATCTCCGAGTATGCCGATGATAAGCGAGCTTTTGTCTGTCGGAGCGCCGATGCTCGCCTCGACCTCGGCAACATCCCTGCTTCACACAGCAGAAAGCGTGCTGATACCGATGATGCTGCTGAAATATTCGGGCGACAGGTCGCAGGCACTGTGCCAATTCGGCGAGATACGCGGAATGGCGATGCCGCTGATATTCTTTCCGTTTGCGTTCCTCGGCGGGCTCTCGGTGGTGCTGGTTCCCGAAATATCGCGGCTCTCTGCATCCGACGACAAAAATGCATTGGCAAAGCAGATATCCAAAAGCCTGACGATAGCATATCTTTTTGGAATAATGACGACGGGCATATTCTTTTTTCTTTCAGAAAGCGCCACGAACGTGTTTTACCCACACTCAAACGCCGCATTTTCAGTCAAAATAATTGCGCTGATAGCGATGCCGATGTATGTCGAAACAGTCGCCGACAGCATGTTGAAGGCGCTCGGTCAAGAAAAGCGGCAATTGCTGTATTGCCTCATCAATTCTGCGTTTCGCATAACCGCCTTGCTCGCCGTTGTTCCAAGGCTCGGCATATACGGCTACCTTGGCATACTCATCGTGTCAAACATACTGCAATATATTCTTGCGATCAATCGGCTGCATAAGGTCGTCCGCTATCGAATAGTATATACAAAAGCGATCGCACTGCCGTTTGTCGGCTCGGCGGTCGGCGGCATCGCTGCATCGAGCTTGCAGAGCCTCCTCTTACCGAGCGAAGCGGCAAAGCTCATTGCCTCATGCTTTGTGTTTGCGATATTCTTTTTGCCGTTCTGCATACCGATTCTGAAAGAGGTGAAAAAATGAGCAGCCATATCAGAATGCTTTCATATCTGCCGACAGGCGTGAGAGAGGCATTTATCTCAATGAAAAAAGAAACGCTCTATTCTGTCGACGAGATTCGCCTGCGCCGCGGCTCTGCACTCGCCGTTGTTTCAAACGGCAAAAACAGATTTGTTTCTGTCTTTGGTGAGCTGTGCGAGCTCGGCAATGCCTTGGTCGTCGACGAAAAAATGCTTGCGGAGTGCATAAGGCTGCTCACAAACGCCTCACGGTATGCGCTCGACGATGCGATAGCGAGCGGATACATTCCACTCGGTGGAATGCGTGCGGGCGTTTGCGGCAGAGCTGTGACAAAAAACGGTTCGGTGCAGACCGTCGCCGAGATAACAGGCATTGCACTGCGCATAACAAGGCGAGTGGATAAATTCGCCATGCCGCTTTATGAAAAATATAAAATTGACGGACTTGCGGGTGCGCTGGTCATTTCGCCGCCGTCGGGCGGCAAAACGACGTTTTTGAGATCGCTTATATATCTGCTTTGCAGATCACACCGTGTCGCCGTCTGCGACAGTCGGGGCGAGCTTATATGTGAAGGGCTCGAGAAATTGCCTGTCGATTTCATGTCGTTTTGCCCAAAATCATATGCCATCGAGGCGCTTACACGCACTATGACTCCCGAAATAATTATATGCGACGAGCTGGGTTCGGGTGAGGAGCAATGCATCATGCAAAACGCCTCGTGCGGTGTGCCTATTGCCGCCTCTGTACACGCCGCCTCTGCCTTTGAAGCGATGCGGCGACCGTTTGTAAAGCACCTGTGCGAAGCAGGAATATTTAAATATGCGGTCGAGCTTGCTGCGAAAGACGATGCCCACAGCGTAAGCATCAGCGAAATATCGGGGTATCTGCCGTGAAAGTGCTCGGTGCTTTGGCGGTGGCGATATGCTGCTATCTTGCAGGCTGTTCATTCTCGGCAAGGCAAAAAGCATCATGCGCTAACCTGCGAGGAATGATAAGGCTGCTGACACACATGCAGAGCCGTATCAAAAACAGTGCCATGCCGCTTGCCGAGATATTTGCCACATTCAGCGATGATGCGCTCGAAAGCAGCGGATTTCTGCCCGAATTGCGTCTGCACGGTGCGGCGGGCTTTGCAAACGCACTGTCGATAATCGACCTGCCGCCTGATTGCTCTGATGCGCTCGAAATATTCGGCGGAACGCTCGGTACTCTTTGCGCCGACGATCAGCTTTCAGAGCTCACGCTCGTGCTTGACGAGATGACAGAGCATTATGACAGAGCGGTCAAGGCACTGCCCGCAAAGCAAAAGATAACACGCACGGTCTGGGGGCTGGCAGGTGCGCTCATAGCGATCATGCTGATATAAAAATCTTTTTTGGTGAATGCAATGAACATAGCGATGGTTTTAAAAATAGTCGGTGTCGGCATCATCGTCGGCGTCGCCTGCCAATTATTGCAAAAAAGCGGGCGTGACGAGCAGGCGACACTCGTCACGGTCGCAGGCATCGTAATAGTTATGCTGCTGCTGTCAAAAGAGATCGGCACGCTTTTCAGTTCGATCAGAGCGGTGTTTGGGCTATGAGTATTTTCGCCGTCTGCGGAGCGGCAATCGTTTTTTGCTGTGGCGGCATGATACTGCGTGCGATCAAGCCCGAGCTCTCGCCCGCCTACACGGCGGTATCGGTCTGCATACTGACCTGCTGCTGTATAAATGCGGTCTCGCCGCTGATAACAGAGCTTGTTTCTCTGGCAAGCGCAAGCGGCATCGGCAATTGGATAAGCCCCTTGCTCAAGGCGATAGCCGCCTCGATAGGCTGCGAGACCGCCGCCGACCTTTGCAAAGACTGCGGCGAAAGCTCGATGGCGTCAAAAATAGAATTCATGTGCCGCATATACATCCTGCTGCTTTCGCTGCCGCTGATAAAGCAGGTCATAGATGTGACGAGGGGACTTTTGTGATGAGAACGCTTTTTAAGCTGCTGATGCTTGTCATAGCAGCGGCATTTATATTCGCCCTGCCTGTCGATGCCAAAGCCGACGAAATTTCGTCACCCGATCTTGGCGACCTTGCAGACAACGAGCTTATCACAGATGCCGAAGCCGACGGAACAGAGTCTATAAACATAGCAGACAAGCTCATCGAAAGCCTTTCAAGCAGCATATCCTCGGCACTCAAAAGCACCTTGCCGTCGTTTGCGTCGATTTTGGCGGTGCTGACGCTTTCGGGACTGCTGGCGGCGTTCGTCGACGGCAAAAGCGAGCAGATAAATGCGGCTTACTCGTTTCTGTCGATACTTGCGCTCGGGCTTATTGTTTATCCGCAATGCACGATGCTCATGAATTATGTTTCAAAATGCGCAGACCTGCTGTCAAGGGTCTCGGTATCTGTTGCGGCAGGCTGTACGACGCTTTATATACTCGACGGCTGTGCATCTGCCGCCGCAGTCAATGCCGCTTCAATGTCATTGCTGGGCACTGCGCTCGAAGTGATCGCCTCGGGAGCGCTCATGCCTTTCATGCATTCTGCACTTGCGTTGTCGATGGCAGGTGCATTGCCCGGCGTGGCAGACCTGTCACCTGTTTCGAGGTTTATAAAAAACACTATAACGACAGTCATGGCATTTATTTTTACAATATACGGCTTTGCAAACTATGTTCAGACCGCAATAGCAACGGCGGCGGACGGATATGCGTATCGCACGATAAGATTTTCGGCAGGCGTAATGATACCCGTCATCGGCAATATGCTGGGCGAAGCCTCTCGAACAGTCAGCGGAAGCATAGCAGTCATGCGCGCGACAGTCGGCTCGGCAGGCATCGCTGCGGTGATTGCCACGCTTTTGCCGCCTATAATAACGGTTTTATGCTATCGCTTAGTGCTTTCACTCTCGGCTGTTGCGGCAGGTCTGCTCGGCTGCGAGCGTGAAAGACGCTTTTTGTCAGACCTCTCGGGAATGATAAGCGTGCTTTTTGCGCTCGTTTCGGGTGTCGCACTGACCGCCGTGATAACGCTTGCGATGTTTATCAGAATGGGAAATCAGGGATGAGGGACTATATTTTTATCATTTCGATCTCGTCGATCATCGGCGGCACGGCAATACTGCTGGCAAGCCCCGGGATGCAAAAGCCTGTCAAATTCATTGCGGCGCTTTGTATGCTGTTGCTGATCATAAGCCCGTTTGCAAACATAAAAAACGCTGCAATGCCGTCGACGGATTTCTCGGAAGCGGCAGAAAGCATTTATACTGCTGCGGCAGAACGAACATACAGCGAGGCGTGCCGAATAGCCGAAGAGCATATTATCGACAGCATCTATGCCGAGTTCGGCATAAAACCGACCTCATGCCGCATATTCTATGACAGCACATCGGGCGGCGTGTGTGTGATCGATCTCGGCAGTCAGGCGGCAGACCTCGACGCAATCGAAAAATTTGTGCAAAAGCTCTCGGGAGTGAGGGCTGAGGTGGTCAGGAATGAACATTAGCAATGCTTTTTCAAAGCTCAAAAAAAGCAAAGGGATATGCTACCTCGCCATAGGAGTCTTGGCAGCGGTGATACTCTATTTAATTCCGACAAGCTCGGCAGAGCCGACTGAAAATGTGCTTTCCAGCATCGAATATTGCAAGATGCTCGAATCAGACACACAGGCATTACTCTGCCGCATCGAGGGCGTCAACAAATGCGACGTGATAATAACGCTCGCAAGCGGGTTTGAATACACATATGCTTCAGACAAATATACGCAGCAAAAGTTTTATTCCGACGGCACGCCGGACACGATAGAAGCAAAAAGCGAGATATTTGCGCCGTCGGACGGCAATGCGCTGCAAGTCAAAGAAAAGATGCCCCAGGTCGCAGGCGTCGCCGTCGTTTGCAGCGGAGCAGATGCTGCCACGAGACTCAAGATAATTTCGCTGCTGACAGCACTTTTCGGCGTAGGCAGCGACCGCATCAGCGTTCAGACATAAATAAACATACACCAATTTTTTCAGGAGGAGCATTATGAACATCAAAGAGCTTGGTCAAAAAATAAAGCAGACCGATTACAAAAAAATGTTTGGCACAAAAACGTTTTTGATCGTCTGCTGTGTCGTTCTCGTGGCGGTATCGCTGCTGGTCGCATCACTCATCGATGTGCAGACAAACGGTCAGCAGGCAGGCAAGGACGAGAGCGATTCAAAAACGCTCGGCAATACCATTCTCACCGACACGATGTCGGGTGACGACCTCAAGGACGCCATAGCCGACGGCGAGGATTATTTTGCCGTTTCGGCGATCAACCGCCAAAAGACGCGTGACGAGGCACTCAGCCTGCTCAAAGCAATAGCCGAGGATCCCGACTCGATGCCCGATGCCGCAGCAGAAGCACTCGCTTCGATCAACGCCATGGCAAAGCAGATGGATGCAGAAGCCGACATCGAAGCGCTCGTCAAGGCAAAGGGCTTTGAGGACTGCGTCGCCGTCGTCGGCGATGATGCCTGCACGGTCATAGTCAGATCGGACGGACTCGTCACAGACCAGGTCGCACAGATACTCGAGATAGCCATGCAGGCAAGCGGTCTGCCTGCCTCGGGAATAACGGTGATAGAGAAGTAAAAAAAGCGGGTCTCGGTGACCCGCTTTTTTTAGTTAATAATGAATAAGTAAGGAGGACTTTCGCATATATGCGAAAATCGGCGAAACGCAATATCACTTCTCAAAATAATTTCCGCCGACGAACAGTGTTTGGTCGACGAACGTATTGCCGACAGAAACCGCCACATGTGCAACGCTGCCGAGCGTCCAGGTATAGCCGCTGTTGCCGCTCTGACCGATGATCTGTCCCTGCGACATGACGTCGCCGACATTGCAGGTTATGATCGAGAGGTTGAAATAATAGCTATACACTCCGTACCCGTGCGAAATGATCACCGTGTTGCCCGTGGTTGCTGTCGCCTGTGCAAAAACGACCTCGCCACGCTGCATAGCCCTTACCGGCGTGCCGCTGCCGACAGAATAGACGTTGCCCGGCAGTCTGATGAGGCGGCCGCTGCCTGCGACGACGGCAACATCGCCAAAGCTTGCCGACTTGCTTGCCGTGACTGCGTTCTCAAACTTAGCACCCATATCGAAATAAGCGGTGCTTGCTCTGCTCGAGGTGAGCGAATCGAAGGTTTCTTTGAGCCCATCGAGTATCTCGGTGCTGAGCATCGAATTATATTCTTCTGTCGTTTCGAGCAACGGCAGTGTTTCGCCCTCTGTTTCGCTGACAAACAGTTTGACAGTCTGAACAGAACCGCCGAGGTCGAAATTGATGTCATAAAGTCCCGATGCGCAATCGGCGTTGACAGGCAAAAGCGCAAAATCTCTGCCGCTTGCCTCATCGTGATACGGGATTATATTGCCCGTCCTGATATCTGTGCTGAAGCTGATTATATCGTCGCTGCTGAGGTGCTCGATGTTTATCACAACAAATCCGCCTGCCGCCACGCTCTCTCTCGAGAGGCTGACTGTGGCAGGGATATCATACAGCATAGTCAGGCAGTATTCTGCCTCGCCGTAATAATCGTGCGATTCCGAGCGAGTCCATTTGGCTTTAAAGCTTGCGGTTATCACCGTATCATCGTCAAAAACCAAGGTTTCTATGCCCGAAACAGGCAGGATCGCACCGTCCGAAGTGACAAACTCGACATCATATATCTCGTCTGGCTCGACCGAAAATCTGAGCGTATTGCTCCTGCCGTCATAAAAATGCAGGGTCTTGCCGTCATACGTCGGCGAGGTACGGTCGGCATAAAACACTCCGTCGACCTTTTTATAGCTCCATGAATAAGAATCGGGATACGCTATCTCAGTGCTGCCGCCCGAAACGACCTGCAATTGCGGCAGCATGATGTCGTGGTAAAGATAAAGACACTCTGCACGGCAGAGGTATTCTCTGGCGGCGAGCTCACTCATAAGGAATATCCTGCCCTTTTCGTCATAAAACATACAGCCCGAAAGGTTCGTTGAGGGATAAAGCTTATAAACCTGCTTTTCGCTGCCTCTGATATAGGTTATAGTTATCGGCGTCTCTGAATGCACGTCACGCACAGGTGAGGCGATCTCTTTGACGTCTGTCAAAAGCGAGCAGTAATAATCTATATCGCTGCGTCCGGTGTAGGTATAGCTCTTGCCGTCTGTCAAAACGACGTTGACGCTGTCGGTACCGTCGAGCGCTATGCTTTGTCTGAAATAATTTACAAGCAATATGGCTATAAACACGAGCGGAATGAGGAACACTGCCGTCACGATAGCCTTGAAATTCTGTTTCTTTTGCATTTTATCGCTCCTTTTCTTATCAATTATAGCATTTAAGTGCTGTTTAGTCAATGAATATATCGCACCAAAAATGTGCAAACTTGTTAAAAGGGTCAAACGAAAGGTGAAATATCATGACAGACAAGCAAAAATTGCTGTCGCTGTTTGCAAACTGCGACGACCTCGTGACTGTTTCGGCAGGCTCGGCAGAGGTATGCTATATCAAAAGCGTGTGCGACACCATATACATCGCAAGGCAGATAGTGCGCCCGCTGTCAAGCGGTGTGATAAACCTGCCTGTCGCGGCGATAAAAGAATTGACAGAAGTGCAAGAGATGAGCGATGCGATGGTCAGAGGCAACGCAATTGTTTTTCGCGGCAAAAAAGTCTTTTGCGTTCCTGCCGTCAGAGAGGCATCACGCTCTGTCGGTGCGGCAGAAAGTGACATCACGGTCAAAGGTCCAAAGGCGGCATTCACCGAGGACGTCGACACCAACCTTTCGCTTTTGCGGCGGTATATTCGCACAGACCGCTTAAAAAGCATCGCTTTTGACATAGGAGAGCAGACCAGAACAAGGGTACTTTTGTGCTATGTCGAGGGCAGGGTAAACAAAAAAGTGCTCAAAATGCTCACAGACAAGCTCGGCACCATATCGCCGACGGTGATAATCGACTCGGGCTCGCTTGCTCCGCTGCTTACAGGCAAGAGCGGATATCCTTTCTTGTCGTTGCTCGGCTCGAGCGAAAAGGTCGACAAGGTCGCATCAAAAATGATAGCAGGCAGGGTGGCGATAATCTGCGACGGCTCGCCGTTCGTCTTGACAGCGCCCTATGTTTTTGCCGAAACATTGCAATCGGCAGAGGATTATCTGCGCTCGAAATGGTATGCTACGTTTATAAGGCTTTTGCGGTTTGTTTCACTGCTCGTGTCGTTCCTGCTGCCTGCGTGCTATCTCTGCTTTAAAGCGGGCGGCGACACGTTTGTCGATCTGCTGACGACGCTGTTGATATTTGAGATACTGCGAGAGGTCGGTGTCAGAATGCCTCGCACGGTCGGCGATGCAGTCGGCATCGTCGGCTCGCTGATCATAGGCGATGCGGCGGTAAAGGCAGGATTGATAACCGACGAAAGCATCATCGTCATGGCACTTTCGGCGGTCTGTGCATTTATTGTGCCTGCATATATGTATTCGGTCACGCTGCTGCGCATAATATTCGTTGCGATCGCCGCCCTGCTCAAAACAAACGGCGTCATCCTCGGCGTTTCGCTGCTTTTGGGGCTTATGTGCGGCACAGAAAGCTTCGGCTGCCCATATATGTCGCCTGTCGCCCCGATCGATGCAAAAGGCCTGCTCGATTTTATTCTCACCGTACCCTCTAAGGTATTGGGCAGAAGGGAGAAGCTGTGATGGCACGAGCATTTTCTCTGTCGTTTGCGCTGTTTTTGCTGTCTGGCGGCAACATCTGCACTATTGCCGTATCTGTATTGCTGATGCCGATAGCGCTTTTTGCGTCATCAGGCAGAGGGCTTTTGCGCGAGAATCGCATTTTTTATGTCTGCTGTGGCGTTATAGCGTTTTTCGGAATAATTATCTCGGCAGCAAATATGCTTTCAAGCCCGCTTTTCGCTGCCCTGTGCGCTTTATTCGGAATATTGATCGCCGCAAAAAGCAAAAACGCCCCTGCATATTTCGCCGATCTCTGCATGTTCGTGATAGCGGCAGGCTGCGCCGTTTTGTTGTTTTATATATCCCCTGCGGCAAGCCTATGCTTCAAAACCGATCTGTCGCTGCTTATATGTCCGTCGGCGTTCTGCATCGCTTATACCTGCAAAGAAAAGCGTCTGCTGCACACATCGGCGGGATTTCTGCTCGCGTTGCCTGCATATTTTATTTTAGCCTTTTCAAGGCTCGACATAAGCTGCTATGCCGTGCTGTTTCTGTCGCCGATGCTAATATCCTGCTGTCTGTCACGAAAAGAGGGTAATATAGTATTTCGCCACCGCATAAAATAGCACGAGGTGATAAAAATGCTTTTTGCAAGACCGCAAAAATACGCCGAGATAAAGCGTGTCATCAAAAAAGACGGCTTTGATCTCGTTTACGTCAACATCAGATATCCCGAAATGCAGGGCAGAAAAAGCTTTGACAGGGCGTTTGACAGGTTTTATAAAAACATTGCGTCGTCGTTTCTTGCCTTTGCCGAAAAAACTCTTGCCGCAGACGCCCAAAAGCATATGGCAGAGGATATTTTTGAGCCTGCCGCCGCAGTACTGAAGGCGCGCGTTACGTTTGACAGCAAAAAATATTGCTCTGTGCTCTGCGAAGCATCTGTATTTGACGGTCAAAGCCGTGCACAAAGGCATATAACAGGCAATGTCTGGAGCAAAAAGCAAGCCTGCCTTGTCCCTCGCGGCGCTATGCTTGCAAAAAATCATTGCGACATATTGGCAGAAAAATATTCCGGCGACCTCGCTGTCGGTCAAGACGAGCTAAAGCGGCTCTTTCGTCGTTCTGCGGTGTGCTTTTCAAGCCTCGGGCTCGAGTTTCATATCTCCTTTGGCAGCGATATAAAAACCGTTTGCCTGCCGTTTGACACCGCACTGCTTGACGGAATTACTAAAATTAAACCATAAAACTCAAAAAAATGTTGACAATATGCCCGCTATATGCTATTATACCTTTGGATAGTAGTAATACTGTTCAAAGATTAAACGCTATAGGAGGAACTTTTATATGAAAAAAAGACCATTGATTCTCGTTCTGCTCTGCGTGTTGGCCTGTGCGCTTTGCATAGGTGTATGTGTGGCAGTGACAAATGCCGCAGGCAGAGATAATGCGCCGACCGACTACTCCTCTTTATATGAACATCTGGCATCAAATTCTGCTTATAAAGAGGGCTCTTATGTGCCGACCGAAATAGTCATCGACGACCCGTCGTTAGTTCAGGTCTATTCGTGCGACGAAAATGCAGCAAAGCTCTATTCTGTCCCCGATGAGATATTAAACGGCGACACTTCGGTCTTGCTCGAGTGGTTCTTGAGTCGCGACTATGTTCGCATAAATGTTTCGGGTATGCTGCTGTCCTCGCCTCGCACCGAGCCTGTCAGCTTTGCGCCGTACCCTGCTTATCAGGAACTTATCAAGCGCCCCGATCTTGCATCGGCTATCTGCGACTTTGTGTATGCAAACACAGACAAAGCGTATGAATTGCATGATGAGATCGTTGCGCTTTTGGAGCACCCCGAGGTCAGATCGGCTTTTGATAACGCCGCCGAATAATTTTTGGCAGCCATCGCCCAAAGTGTGGCATTCGTCTGCACATATTAATGGCAAAGGCAATAAGAGCGAGGAACGACAAAATCGTTCCTCGCTTTTGTTTTTGCCGCCTAAACAGCAAATAGCACAAAAAAGCACAAAAATAACAGTAAAAATATATTGACAATGCGTTTTTTTGTGTTAGTATAGTTATGGGCAATGATTAAGTTGCTTAAAAAAACAAAAGGAGTTTATTATGAAAGAAAAGAAATTAACTATTATCGCTTCGGCGACACTTGCTATCGTTTTGTGCATTTCGGCGGTCATATTTTTCGCCGGTCTTTCACAGGATGATCTCCCTGATTGTACATATAAGATAACAAAAGAGCAGCGTGAGATGTCGACATATGATCTCTTAAAGTGGTTCTGCGAGACTGATTATATGAACGGGCTTCTTGACGAATATGCTGCTTGGAGCGCTTCTGCGGAAATTCACGATCCGTCGGATTTAACGCCGTGCAACGACCATCAGGCTTATTATGAACTTATAAAGCGTGACGATTTAAAAGAGGCATACGACAGATTAAGTTCGTCGGGCGATGAAAAGCCCAAAGCGCTGTTTGTGTTTGCGTTTCAGATGCAGGCAGAATCGTTATTTGGCTGAACACATACGCTTTACGCCGCAGTTTTTGCAATCTGCGGCGTATTTTTTATTGACATTCGGGCAAAAGAGGGTTATATTGTAGATAGACCATTTTATGCATCGTAAAGGACGGTTTTAAAAATGAAGCAATTCAATATCGTTATACTCGGTCAGGGACGCAGCGGACGCGACATCCACGGTCTGCATCTCAAAAAAGATACCGAGAGATTCAAGGTCGTCGGCGTCGTCGAGCCGATGAAGGAACGCCGCGAAAGAGCAGCCAAAGAATACGGTTGCGAGGTGTTCTGCGACTACCGCGAGCTTTTTGGCAGGAACGACATCGACCTCGTTGTCAACTCCACTCCGTCAAACCAGCATTATGCAATAACCAGAGACCTGCTCGAGCATGGCTTTAACGTGCTGTGTGAAAAGCCCTGTGTGCCCACAGTAAAAGAATTTGACGACCTCGTCGAGACCGCAAAAAAATGCGGCAGACATCTGCTTGTTTTCCAGCAGTCGCGCTTTGCCTGCTATTTCAAAGAGGTCAAGGACGTCATCGCGTCGGGCAAGCTCGGCAGAATCGTCCACATCGGCATACAGTTCAACGGCTATGCACGCAGATGGGACTGGCAGTGCTGCCTCGATATGAACGGCGGCAACCTCGCCAACACAGGCCCTCACCCGCTCGATCAGGCGCTCAACCTGCTTGATTATTATGACGGTATGCCCACCGTTTTCTGCCACATGGATCGTGCAAACACCTTCGGCAACGCCGAGGACTATGTCAAGCTGATACTTAAAGCGCCCGACAGACCCATCATCGACCTCGACATCTCTTCGTGCGATGCGTACCCCTGCTATACCTATAAGGTTGAGGGCACTCGCGGCACGCTCAAGGGCAATATGTCGCACATCGATTATAAGTATTTTATCGAGTCCGAAGCCCCCGAACAGCATCTGATCCGCGAAACACTCACCGACGGCCCCGAAAAGCTGCCGCTCTATTGCTCCGAAACGCTCAATTGGCACGAGGAATCGTGGGATGGTGACCCTCAAGCGCCGTTCATCGCAGCAGTTCAGGAGTATTATGACCAGATCTATGCACTCTTCACCGAGGGCAGAGAGCACGACATCAAGCTCTATCAGGTTCGTCAACAGCTCGCTGTCATCAACGAAGCCCATAGACAAAACCCCCAGATAAAGTAAAACAAAAAGCGAGCCTTGATGGCTCGCTTTTTTAAGTGAAGCAGCACTTGCACGCCGTGCCGTTCAGCTTCGCCGAGATAATGAAGCTTTCGCGGGGCGGCGAGAGCTGCTCAATTTGCGTCTTTGTCTGCCCAATATTCCTCGAGGCAGAGGTTATTCTGATACATATACGTTGCGACAGATCTGCCGACGAATCTAAAGTGCCAGGGCTCCCACTCGACGCCCGTGACGTCGACCTTATCCTGCGGGTATCTGAGTATAAACCCAAAGCGATAGCTATTTGCTGCGAGCCATTTGGCTGCCTCTGTCTTGCCGAATGCCTGTGTAGCGCTGCCCTGATTATGCATATCGAGGCAAAGTCCTGTCTGGTGTTCAGAGCAACCCGGCTTCATCGAATAGGTCAAGGTTATCGCCTCTGCCTCTTCGCGTGTGAGGCTGGGGTTCTTTTTCATTTCCTGGTCGGTATAGAGGTTAAAAAGGTACTCTTGATACTCGCCCGAGCGGTATGCACTGGTTATCGTAACATCATCTATGCCGTTCAAAGCAGCCTCTGCCATCAGCGCACGCAGCGCCATCTCGGCGGTATAGACCAGCTTTTGTTCGGCTCTGCCGTCCTGACGCATATACTGCGAAACGACCATATTCTCGGGAACATAGCTTATGGGAATAGGGTTTTTGAGGTTGACGAGATAGCTATAATCCTCAGCGGGCTCGATATACTGCAGGTATTCGCTTATGTCTATCATATACTTGATGCCTATCTCGGTCTCATAGTCGACCGAAACCTCGGGTTCTGACGGCTCATCATCAGACGGAATATCAGGCGTCGAGGGCTGAGAGTCGTCAGACGGAACGCTCTCGACAGAGCTTTCGTCGCTGCTTGTGTCTTGCGAAGCAGGCGGAATTTCATCTGACGGCTGTGCCGTCGACGAAGAACACGCGGTCGAGATGACCATTATCGCGAGAACCGCCGCAACGAGTGATAGCACGAGCGACGAATAGTGCAAATATTTGGTTGCATTTTTGTTTGTCATGTCATTCACCTCTTGCGGCAGAAAGAATGTCTTTTGCCGCCTGTGTCGGATCTGCCGCTCCGAAGCACGAAGAGCCTGCAACGAGCACCTCGATGCCGTTTTCGATGCACAACGCTGCATTCTTTGCCGAAATTCCGCCGTCGGCCTCTATTTCGAACTGCATATCATGTGCTTTGCGGTATTCTTTGAGTGCCTTTGCCTTGGGCAGCATATCTGCCATAAAGCTCTGACCGCCGAATCCGGGCTCGACAGTCATGACGAGCAAAAGATCACAAAGCGGCAGGAATTTATAAGCCGCCTCGACAGGCGTGCCCGGCTTGATGGCAAGTCCTGCACGGCAGCCGAGCGATCTTATAAGCCTTAAAGTGCTGTCGATCTTATCGGTTGCTTCGGCATGAATGGTTATGATGTCGGCACCTGCTTTTGCAAACGCCTCGATATACCTTTCTGGATACGAAACCATGAGGTGCACGTCAAAAACCATATCGGTGCACTTGCGCAGCGAAGCGATAACAGGCACTCCGAACGAGATGTTAGGCACAAAAAAGCCGTCCATAACGTCGAGATGCAGGTATTCTGCGCCGCCGTTTTTGACTGCGGCTATCCCCTTGCCTGCCTCGGCAAAGTCGACCGACAGCAGCGAAGGCGCAAGTTTTATATTATTTTGCATGATCAAATTCCTTTCGTCAAAGCACAACATATTATAATACTATGATAGTAATACAAGGCGGCAAAACCGCGCCCGTCGCCGATGTATAAGCGAACGGATCAAAAAAAGCCACCGTCGGGCGCAACGCCATAACCAAAAGGCAGGGTGCTCCCCTGCCTTTATTGTATCACATCTGCCGTAAAAATCAAGGCTTTTCTAAAAAACGCTGTCGATGCTCGGTGTCATATCCTCTGCCATCTCCCTGCAATAAAAAACAAACACCTTTTGCGCCTTATAATACTCCGCCGAGCCGCATTCTGCCGTTTCATACTCAAAAAGAGCCGTTTCTGCACCCTCAAGCAATTTGTTGTGTACAAAAAGCGAAAGCATCGCTCTGTGTTCTTCAAACACCGATCTTGCCGAACAAGCATTTTCGTATGCGGCGAGCGCCATTTCGCGGCACGCTGTGCGAACAAAGCACGACGAAAGGACGAGAAATGCCGCAAGTGCCAAAAGCAGTGCCATTGCCAATATCGTGTGCTTCATTTCGCGAGCACGCTCATCTTGCCTGTGCGCTCGAGGGTGACGAGTGACACCTCGGATAGCGCCGCATAGCCCTCTATGCGCAGTGTCATCATTATTTCATCCTCGGAAATACGCGCCGTATCGCAATTCTTTTGCAATATCCTGCCGTCACGCACCAGAATTATCGGCTCGCCCTGCAGGAATACACGTATCCTCGGCGATCGCCTGCAGGCGGCGGCGACAAGCACCTCAAAAGCGCCTATCAAGACCACAGGCATTATGCCGTAAAGCAGCGGCACGTCAGGGTCTGACATCGGCATTATCGCGAGCTCTGACAGCATCATCGCCGAAATAAACTCGATCATCGTCAGCTCGCCTATCTGCCGCTTGCCCATCAGTTTAAACAGAAGCCAGAGCAATATAAAAAATATCAGCGTTCTTAAGCATACAACAACCATATTTCACCCGTCCTTTGCCACTATTTTGCCCAAACTGCGGGAAAATAATGCAAAACCACGGTGGATTATTCCGCTTTTACTGTTTCGAGAGGAATGAGAATGTCGAGCAAAATATGCTTGGTGCTCGGCATCGCCGTCGACGGTGTACCTGTGCAGCATCCTGCAGCCGATTGAATAAGCATCGCAAAGGCTAAAAGCAATGAAAGCGATTTGCGATGCTGTTCTTAACAGCGCTCATTTAATAATGCTTTAACTCTTTGCTTCTGCGTATGTTGTACTGCTGCATCAGCAAGCAGTCAACCATCAATTATTACAAATATTGTGCTGCTTTTTGCGCAAAATGCGACAAAGCTTTGCCTTATTTCTTTCCGATCAGATACCTGCGCAATTTGTCGGTTGCCTGCTTTTCGATGCGTGAAACATATGAGCGTGAGATACCGAGCTTTTCCGCAACCGCACGCTGCGGCAGCGGCTTGCCGTGTATCCCCATACGCATGACGATGATCTCTTTTTCGCGCTCTGTCAATGCGTTTCTTATCGCTTCAAGCAGAGCAAAACGCATGTCGAGCTCTGAGATCGTTTCAAAAACGTCGTCATCAGCCGCAAGAATGTCAATGTAGGTCAGCGGATTTCCGTCCTTGTCGACATCCACCGCCTCAGACAATCCCACCTCGCACGCATACTTTTTCTGTGACCTGAAGTACATAAGTATCTCGTTCTGTATGCACTTTGCCGCATAGGTCGCAAGCCTCGCGCCCTTTGTGCTGTCGAACGAGTCGACCGCCTTGATCAGCCCGACAGTGCCGACAGAAACAAGCTCCTCTTGATCGTCCGCACCGACATAGTATTTCTTGACGACATGAGCGACGAGCCTCATGTTGCACTCGATTATGCGCTTGCGTGCGTTGCGATCGCCCGAGCGTGCCAGAGCAAACAATTCGCGCTCCTCCGATGCCGAAAGCTGCTTTGGAAACGACCCCGACGACGTGCGCAGAAACAGCGATACGAACCTCGTTATAAACCTTATCAGTGCTGAAAGCATAGCATATTCCCCCAAAATACAAAGTGGTATAGATTATGCCGCCCCGTCGATCGATATTACAATCAGGTTTTGGGGATAAAAGAGCGTGCCAAAAATATTTTTCCGACGATTGGCGAGATTTTGTTCCGATGGCAAGCGAAGCGACAAAAAAGAGACCTCGTGGTCTCTTTTTTGCTGATATTTATTAAAGATCAATAGTTAGTGCCGAACTGGATGAAGCGTCTGACCTTGGTATAGTCAAGCATCTTGATGTTCTCATAGTCGCTGAGCAGACCTGCCTGTTTATAGACGCCCTCAAGCTCATCGGATTTTTGGATGTCGCGTTTAATAGCGGTTGCATCCTTGAGGTCGACCTTGCCGTCGCCGTTGACGTCGCCCTTGACAATAACGGTGATAGATGTGTCGCCGTTCTTGATGACTGCACCTGTGCCGACAACTGCCGAGCCGGTGAGCGCCTTTCCGTCCTTATCGACGATAGTTGTTCCCGAGCCATAATATGCCGAAACTGCCGTTGCCGAAAGTCCCTTGCCACCATTAAGGTTCTTGGAATCGATCTCGAGGCTGCCCTCATTGTCGACTGTGCCATACTTGTCGGGGCTCGGAAGCTTGTTGGTGCGAACGCTGACGAAGCCGCCGGGCATAAGGCTGTTGCCATAAGGATTGATGCCGTTGAGCGTAACCTGATCGCCAACCTTGAGCTTTGCGAGCTGCTCGCGGTTTGCCTTGGTCTTTGCCTGAATAGAGGCGTCACTGTTGGAATCGTCATAATGAGCTGCGATGATCAGTCCGCCCTTGGGCATATCGATCGTCTTGAGGGTCGAGGGGTTGGAAACTGTGTAGACAACCTCATAGACCGAGCCGCCGACAGGCTTGAGCGAAGCGACCTGCGTCCACTTAAGGTTTGCGGTCTCAACGTCGATCTTGCCGTTGTTGCAGCCGCTGAAGCCTTCTGTGAATATATTGGTGTTGCCTGCTGCTATGGTTGCGTCGAAGCCTGTGACATAGATATAGTTTTCGACAGGCTTGCAATCCTTATAAAGCTCTATTTCAGAGACGAACGACCAGCTTCCCTCGATAGAAAGCTTGATGTATCTTGTGCTGATATTTGAGAGGTCGAAGCTCTCCCAATAGGTTGCGGTGGTGCTTGCTTCGTGATATTTGCTGTATTTGCTTTCAGAGAAGTCCATCTTCGAAACTTCTCTCCAGGTCTTGCCGTCATCGGACGTAGAGAGTGCGAAATACTTGGGGCAAACGATGCCGTCACCCGAGTTGCCGGGCATGAAGCAGAGCGAAAGTTTGTCGAGGCTGCTCGTCTTTTCGCCGAGGTCAAAGGTAACATAGCCACCGTTCGTGAAGCCATACCAAACAGTGCTGCTGCCATAAAGCGTGCCTGACGAAACGCCGTCAAAGATGTTGGCACTATAGCCGCCTCTTGATGCGCTGACATTAGCAACCTTTTCGCCTGCGACATTGATCTTGAGTGCGCCCTTGTTGGCAACAGCCGATTTGAGTGCCTGAGCTGCAGCCGAGATCTCGCTTGCGGTAGCGCTTGCATTGCCGCGAACCTCAAGTGCAGTTGCATACGCTGCCCAGATCTCGTTGAGTGCTTCGATGCAATAGTCGCCGGTGTTGAGCGATGCGCAGGTGTTGAGCAGCTCGTCGAGCTCCTCGGTGCCGCCTGCGGATTTTTGCAGGTTCATGATCGCCTTGAGATAGTCGCTGTTGATAGAGGTTTTAGAGTTAAGAACAGCCTTTGCGTCCTTGATTGACTGCTTGACGGTGTCGGGAGTGTTGTCGCCGACAATCTTTTCTGCTGCGGTGATGGCAGCCTGCAGAGCGTCCTTGTATTCTTTCTTTTGCATTGACGAGCGCTTGACGATCATGATGCTGTCGGCAACAGATCTGTCTTCGGTGACAAGCTTATAGCCTGCTGCGCCAGAGCCTGTGTTGCTGACATACATCGAGGTCGAACCGCCGCCGTCCATACGCCAAACGTTGTTGCAGCCGAGGCCGATCATGATCTTGGCGACGTCCTTGAGGACGAGAGATTCACCTGCGCTTCTCGAGCCTGTGTCAGAGGTGAAGAAAACATATGTGCCATCGGGCTTTGTGCCGAGAGCGGTCCACTGTGCATAGGTGGTCTCAACGTGGTGAGTGCCAATATATGACGTCTTTTCGGTCATATCGACGCCGTCTTTGACGAGCCAGCCGACGTTGGCGATGACCGACTGTGCCGATCTGATTATTTCTTTGGAAGACTCGACGGTTTCGTCGATAGAGATCTCGACGGTGCTGCCCGCCTTGAGGCTCTCTGCATAGGTCTTGTATTTGCTGTCTGCGAGGCAGAAGAGCACAAATTTGTCGCTTGCGGTGTTGGCATCGGTGCTGACCTGGCTGCCTGAGCTATTCTTTTTGACCTCGAGGACCTTGCCCTTGAGTGTGCCGCCGACTGTCAGATCGGTGGTGTCGAGCTTTTCGCAGATGATCTCATAGCCTGCGCGCTCTGCATAGGTGTCAGCAACTCTGCCGCAGTCGGAATCATAATAATAGAAGCCGTCTGTCCAGGTAGCAGTCTTGGAATAATGCTTGTTGATGGCATAAAGTCCGCCCGAAATAGGCTTGCCGTCAAGATAAAGCCCAAAGTTGAGCTTGGAATTGACAACGTGTGCCTTGCCGTCCGACATGAACGCTATGACCTCGGCGTCGTTGCCGTTGTCGGCGCACGAGACTTTGCCGTCGGAAACGAAGTATTCTACGAGCCAGCCATCCGCCATGCTGAAGAACGAGCCGTTGATGATGCCCGCGATCTCATAGCCATCCTTTTGAGTAGCGATGGAATAAGTGTTGCTGAGCTTGGAAAGGCTGCCCGAATAGCCGTTGTAGACTACAGGAACATAGTCGGCAGGATCAAACTCCAAAATGCTGACCTGCGCTTTGTAATCGGTCTTGCCTGTGCCCGACGTTGCTGCGTACTGGCTGTATTTGACGCCCGGCATAACCTCGTACTGTCCTGAGGGCTTGCCATAGTCGAGCTTTGATTTGTCATAAGCGGCAAAAGCTGTGGTCACGCAAAGAGCGGCGACCATGAGAACTGCCATTATGACGGCGATGATTTTTTTGATCATAGCTATATCTCCTTTATTATATTTGTTTATGGTTACATTATACAAACTAAAGACCGAGTTGTCAATAGAAACCTGTTAAAATAACTATTATTGCCATCACTTTTAAGCGGCATAATCAGTTATACAAATCATACTTATCATACTAAAACACACAAAAAGGTATAGAAATGGCAAAAATACACGCAGACGCCGCCATATTCGCCTAAATCGAACTTCACGGCACTTTTGCACCGCTTCACTCTGCAGCACAATTTCACTTATTTTCAAGCGTGCTTTTCTTGCCTTATTTGCATATACTTTCACGGGAGGTATATGCAATGCTCGATTTTGAAACTCTTGCCGTTGCGTCAGAACGCCGCGGCAAGTATGACGGTGCGGTATGTCCGCCGCTGTTTTTGTCTTCCACCTTTGACGGCGGAAGCGATTATTCTTATTCAAGGCTAAAAAATCCGACGCGCGACAGTCTGCAAAGCACTGTTGCGGCGCTCGAGGGCGGCAGGCACGCCTTTGCCTTTTCGTCCGGTATGGCGGCGGTGAATGCCTTGCTTTTGCTGCTGAAGTCCGGTGACAGAGCGGTAATATCGCGTGACTGCTATGGTGGCGTGATAAGGCTGACCGAACGTATAATGCAGGGGCTGGGCATAGAATTTATCTATATAGATCCGTGCGACACGGTCGAGGCGGCGAGGGCTGTCGAGGGTGCAAAGCTCATGCTGGTCGAAACGCCGTCAAATCCGCTGCTCAAGTGCTGCGACATACAGAAGCTCGCCGAAATATGCCATTACAACGGCGCTGTTCTTGCGGTCGACAACACATTTATGACACCGTTTTTGCAAAAGCCGCTTTCGCTCGGGGCTGACATCGTGGTTCATTCGGCAACAAAATTTCTCTGTGGACATCATGATGCAATGGGCGGGCTGCTCGTCGTAAACGACGATAAGACGGCAGACGTGCTATCGCTTATCTCAAGCACCTGCGGAAATATGCAAAGCCCTTTCGACTGCTTTTTGATACAGCGGGGAATAGAAACCCTGCACCTGCGTATGCCGCGGCACTGCCTTGCGGCAAAAACGCTTGCGGACGTGCTGCGAAACCACCCAAACGTTTCTGAGGTCTTTTATCCCGACACCGACGAAACCAACCTCAAGCAGAGCAAGCACGGTGGCGGAGTTGTTTCTTTCAAGCTCAAAGAGGATGTCGATCTGCACAAGATAGCTTCAAACAGGCTGATACGCTTTGCCGAAAGTCTCGGAGGCACTGTTTCGCTCGTCACACACCCATACAGCCAGACGCACGCTTCGCTTTCGGAAGCCCAAAAATTGCAGCTCGGCATAACCAAAAACCTTTTGCGGCTTTCGCCCGGGCTCGAAAGCATCGACGACCTTGTCACCGCCGTGCTTGATATGGTCGGATGATAATAAAAAAACAGGAAGGTCTTGCGGATCTTCCTGTTGTTTTTATGCGTTTAATAAGGCATTGTGACCGTGCCGAACGGAGCATTCTTTTTGAATACCAAAGGCAGATCGACACGCAAAAGGCTGTCGTCAACCAATTCGGCTATGCGAGCATCGAGCGACATAAGTCCCTGCAAAAAGCGCTTTTTGCCTATCGTATCCGCGAGCGAAACGACGCCGTCGCCGTTGAGGTCGCCGTATCTGATGACCATTATCGCCGACTGCGATGACGAGCCGTCATAAACGATATAATCGCCTGTGGCAAGGTTGCCGCTGCTCTTTTGCTCGCCGTCAACCGAATAAACAGTCATATTGCCGACGTTCTTGAGCAATTTGCTGATGCGAGAAACTCTTATGTCGTCATAGACCACGAGGCAGCCGAGCTCGTCGCTGCGCTTAGCGCTGTCGCTGCGCAATTTGAACGCTGCGAGCTCCTCGCCGCTGTCGCACACGACTATATGAAACCACATCAGTGCACCACGATACCTGATCAAGACGGTTTCTCTGCCGACGCCTGTGGCGTTCGACGTAATTATTTCATAGCCCCTGTCAACGATCTCGCTGCTGCCGTCGGCATACTGCAATCTGATGCCGAGCCCCGAAGCATCGATCTTTTCACCCTCGATATAATAATATTTGTCGGGCAAGGTATCGATGGTGACAGCAACAACGCCGTCCTGCCAGACCGATTTGGTTTCTGTTTCGCCGCCTGCGGCATAGAGATATGTACAATATTTAAGTCTGATATAGCCGCTCTCGGAATAATAGTTGACTCTCGCCCACGATTCTCCGTCGATGACCTGCACGCTCCTGACCGAAACGGCACTGCCCTCCGAGATAGTAGAGATCGAGTTGCCGTTAGGCGCATCATAAAGCACTATGCGCTCGTCGGTGCGATATACATCGCCTGTCAAAACGTCGAGCGGATCGATATATGCACCCGTGGGTTCTATGCCCGACTGCCAGCCCCAGCCGATATACAGATCCCAAAATCCGTTTGAGATCTCCTGCTCAACCACTCTGGTCAAAGCGTGTATCATGCGGTTGTTGCCCAGATATATCGCCGAATGTCCGTATACGCCTGTGTTGAAATAAAGCACCGCGCCCACGGGGATGTTGTCCCTTGAGGTCGAAACGAGCCAATGGTCGGCAGCATCTTTGGCAGAGCCGATGTATTCTGACGATTCAAGACCTGCCGCCTCATAGCATATTCTCACGAACCTCTGGCAATAGCCGTTGTATTTGTGGCTGCCGAGCTCCGAGCGAGCATAGGCTATCACAAGATCGACCTGCGACGCACCGTTAAACATTATATTGTTTGTGTTGCTGCTGCTCATATCCTCTGCAAAGCACGTCAAGGCGCACAGCCATAAAAACGTCGCAGCAAGCAATATGCACAGCAATTTGCTTAATTTTATCATTAAAAAACCTGCTTGAATTTTATTTGCCAACGGCTATTGTACACTATTTTGCCAATTTTGTCAAGTTTGTGTGAAACACGCCGAAATATGTGCCGTTCACAAGCTGCTTTTCACTTGATAAAAAAGCGGATTTTCGCTGAATATGGCGAAAATCCACCTTTGCTATTCACTTTTTGCCATTGCTTGTAACCTTCACTTCAGGTCACTCATACATCTCAACTCTTCTCTGGTGCCTGCCACCGTCGAAGGGGGTGTTTATGAATATATCGGCAAGTCTGACTGCATCGTCACAGGTGATGACTCTGCCGCCGAGGCAAAGAACATTGGCGTTATTGTGGCGGCGTGTCATTTCTGCACAGAAATCGTTGGTGACGACTGCGGCGCGAATGCCTCTTTGCTTGTTTGCGACCATCGACATACCGATTCCGGTGCCGCAGCAGAGTATGCCGAGCTCGCAATCGCCGTCGGTTATCGCCTTGCTGACTGCCTTTGCATAAGGCGGATAGTCGACAGAATCGGGGGTGTTGGTGCCAAAATCGACAAAATCTATGCCGCTTTGCTTGAAATGCTCTGTGATAGCGTTCTTGATGTCAAGTCCGCCGTGATCGCACGCTATTGCTATTTTCATTGGTTTCTCATCCTTTCTGCCTGTGACATTCTGAGATAAACAGGCTTGAGGTCGACACTGTCGACGCAGGTATTGTTTTTATATGCTTCATAGCCGCATATTGCGGTCGAAAGCGCATTTTGGTCGACAGCGACCGCAGGTGCGAGCACGAGCCTTTTTTTGCCCTTATAAAGCTCTTTGAACACATGAGCTCCGTCGCCGCAGAGAACAACTCTGCCGCTCATGCTGTCGATTTCTGCCGAGATCTCTTCTGCCGATATTGCCCTGTCGGGGCAAAGCCTTTTTGTGCCCTTGAAGAGCGCATTATAGAACTGTCCGCGCCTTGCATCCATAAGCGGACAGATTATTCCGCCGAAGCCCGCAACATTGTGTGACAGCGAGTCGAGCGTAGATACCGAGGCACATTTTATTCCCAGACCGTCGGCGAGTCCCTTGGCGGTCGCAACGCCTATTCTGACACCTGTGAACGAGCCGGGGCCTGCGTTGACGGCAATAAGCTCGACGTCGGAAATCCTGCGCCCATAAACCTTGAGCGCAGAATCTATCATAGGCATCAATGTCTCACTGTGCGTGAGTTTGTTTTTGAGCACGAATGACGAATGGCCTGTTACAAAGCCACCGTCAATGTCGGCCACCGCGACAGACGCCGCGACAGCGGTCGAATCGATAGCCAATATCAGCATACGGTTATCCTCCTGTCGGTTTCAGATAATATCTCGATCTTTATTCTTATGCGGTCCTCGGGCAGGATGTCGTCAAAAAGCTCGCTCCATTCCGAGATGACTATTGCCCTGCCGTCGTTGTAATCGCTGAAACCTGTCGAGATGAGGTCGTCCTCGTCGGTAAGCCTGTAAAGATCATAGTGATAAATGACGAACCTTTCGCCACGGTACTCATTGACTATCGCAAATGTCGGCGAATGCACGAGCGGCAGGCACTCAGGTGCGAGGCACGAAACAAGACCTCTGGTGAATGCCGTCTTGCCTGCGCCCATACTGCCGTAAAGTGCTATATACTCGCCGCCGACGAGCGTTTTTGCTATCTCGGCAGCGATTTTTTCGGTTTCTGCTGCCGAATGTGATATGTATTCCATAATGCTTTATATCTCCAAAGGGATGATCAGAAGTTATCGACACGGCAAAGCAACGCACCTGCCGCATGAGGCTTTTTGCTTTTTACGGTTATTGCCTTATAAAGCAATTCCATGCCCTGCTGTGCTCTGTCGAGCTTGCCTGTATAAATAGTTGCGAGCGCCTCGCCCTCTTTGACAGGGTCGCCGATGGATTTTGCCAGAACTATGCCTGCACGGTGATCTATGGCGGCATCTTTGACGCTGCGTCCTGCACCCAGCAGTGCCGCTGCCTCGCCGACAAGTCCTGCATCGATGTCGCAGATATAGCCATCAGAGGTCGAAGCAAGCAATGCGCTGATCTTTGACTCTTCAAAAAGCGAGGGGTCTGAAATATATCTGCCGTCGCCACCCATAGCAACGACCATTTCACGCAATTTATCGAGCGCCGAGCAGTCGGCTATCGAACCTTTTGCCATAGCGAGGCATTCGTCACGCTCGCCCATTCCGCCAACGAACAGCATTTCTGCCGCAACCTCAAGCGAAAGGTCTGTAAGTCGCTTGTCGCCGCTGCCGCTGAGCACGGCAATAGCCTCTGAAAGCTCGAGCGAGTTGCCTATGCATCTGCCGAGCGGTGCGCTCATATCGGTGACAAGTGCGCTTGCACGTTTGCCGAGAGAGCGTGCGACCTTGATGATAAGCTCTGCGAGCGCCTTTGCGCCCTTGATGTCGGGTGCAAATGAGCCGCCGCCGCATTTGATGTCGAGCACGAGGCAATCGCCGCCTGCGGCATAAAATCTGCTCACTATGCTCGAGGCGATAAGCGGATAGCATGCCATGGTCGCCGTAACGTCACGCAGGGAATAAAGTTTGCGCTCAACAGGCGACAATTCGCTGCTTGCGCCTGCGATACACACTCCTGCCGATGACAGAACGCTCTCAAACTCGCGTGCCGAAAGCGACGTGCGCAGCCCGGGCACAGACTCTAATTTGTCAAGCGTGCCGCCGGTGTAGCCGAGCCCCCTGCCTGCGAGCTTGGGCACGATTATCCTGCCTTTTGAAGCCGCAGCGACAATAGGTGCAGCTATCAGCGTTATCTTGTCGCCGACGCCGCCGGTCGAGTGCTTGTCGACCTTTTTGCCCGAGATGCCCGAAAGATCGACCTTTGCACCGTATTCTATCATCGAGGTAGTAAGCCTGATCGTCTCGCTGTCAGACATGCCCGAATAATATATCGCCATCAACAGTGCCGATATCTGATAGTCGGGTATGCTGCCGTCGAATATCCCCTTTGCGAGATAATCTGTCTCTGCCTCTGACAGTTCTCTGCCGAGCTGCTTTTTGCGTATAAGATCATACATTCTTGCCATTGATAGTTACCTCCTGCAAAATTTGTGACCGTCAATTGCCTTTAGTATCGATAATATATAGCTTGTACCACGTCATAAACGTGAGAATATTCCAGATTCCGCGATAATTGTCTGTCTTGCCCCTGCGATATGCCTCAAGCATCGAGAGTGCCTCACGAGCGTTGATGTATTCGGGGCAGACGTCGGACGAAATAATATCCTTCGCCCAGTCATAAAGCTCGTTTCTGAGCCAGATGCGCACGGGAACGGGATAGCCGAGCTTGGTGCGCATAGCGTTTTCTTCGCCGAGCAATTCACGGCAAGCATCACGCAGGATGTATTTTGTCGTTCCTCCGTGCAGTTTATCCTCATCCGCCAGCACTCTTGCCGCCTCATAGACCTCACGGTCGATGAACGGAGTGCGCAATTCGAGTGAATGTGCCATCGAAAGCCTGTCGCCCTTGACCAGCATATCCGACGGCAGCAAAAGCGCGATGTCGCAGTATTGCATCTTCATCAGCGGACTGAAGCCTGCCGTGCGTGCGTATATCGGCTCGACTATATCCGACGGCGAAATGCTCTTGTCATAAGACACCATCAAAGCACGCTTTTGGCGTTCGCCGAGTGCAAGTGCGTTGGTAAGATATCTCTTTTCAACAGGCTCTGTGCCTCTTAAAATATATCCCTTGCCCTTTGCGCCGTCGGGAAGTGCCGAGGCAAAGCAATGCAGCATCGATTTTAAAGGCTTCGGCAGGCTTGCCAGCCTGCGTGACGAAAGGGCTGTCTTATATTGGTTGTATCCCGCAAACATTTCGTCGCTGCCCTCGCCCGAAAGCACCGTTTTGACATGCTTTGAAGCCTCTTTGCAGACGAGATATATCGCTACGCAGGACGGGTCGGACATAGGAGAATCGAGATGATAGACCGTTTTTGGGAACGCCTCGACAAAATCGTCGATAGTGGCATGGCAAACGATATGCTCTGCACCGACACGCTCTGCTATGCGGTGAGCATCCTCTGCCTCGCTGTAGCCCTCGACGTCAAAGCCGACGGTAAAGCATTTTGTGCCCGGAACGAGCTTTGAGGCAAGTGCCGTGATCGCAGCGCTGTCTATGCCGCTCGACAAAAACGTGCCGACGGGAACATCAGAAAGCATATGATATGCCACACTGTTTTCGAGCGCCTCATAAAGCCTTGCCTTTTTGGTCTGGTAATCAGTCACGACATCGGGCGCGGGAACGGGTATAAAATAGGTGCTCGTTTCGTATTGCAGTGTATCGCCTATCATGCGGCAGATCATATAAGTGCCCTTTTGCAAAATGCGCACCGACTTGAATATAGTTCTCGGGTCGGGGACATACTGAAACGTCATATAATGCTGCATCGAGGCTCTGTCTATCTCGAGGTCGATGCGGTCGCAATCCTTGAATGCCTTGAGCTCGCTGCCGAAGATAAGCTTTGAACGATCGGCGGAATAATAAAGCGGCTTAATGCCAAAGCCGTCACGGGCGGCAAACAGAGTGTGTTCTTTGTGGTCGACTATGACGATGGCGTACATTCCGCGCAATTTGCCGAGGAATGCCGCTCCGTATTTGATATATAGCTTTGTGATTATCTCGATCTCTGCCCTGCTCTCAAATTCAACACCGCACGCAACAAGCTCGTCACGCAATTCGAGATAGTTGTATATCTCGCCGTTGAACATGGCGCTATAGCGTCCGTCGGACGTGTCATACGGCTGAGCACCCTCTGAAATATCGACTATTGCAAGCCTTCTGAAAGCAAATATCGAGTCTGCATATTCTCTCGACCTGTCGAGGTCGGGGCCTCTGTGGCTGATGCGGCACGACATATTTTTTATCATACCGCTGTCAGCGGGAATTATATTACCGAAAATACCTACAAATCCGCACATTTCTGATCATTCTGCCTTTTTGTTTTTTGTCGCCGCATCGTATACGGCAGTCAGCGCATTTATAAGAGCTATGACCGTGATGACGCACATCGCAAAATAAGGGGTGACCGTCCACGGCTTGAGATATGGCAATATCATCGCCACTGCCCTTATCAGCAGCAATATCACAAAGCAGCAGGCGGGTGCTCTAAAGCCGTGCCGCAATTCTCCGAGCCCTCTCGTAAATACACTCATGTCGCTCGCAAAGCAATAGCCGAATATCAGCCACGCCGCAGCAGACAATATTGCGGCGGCAAGCCCTGTGAGCATGGTTTTTATATCCATTTGAATTATATCAACTATGTCGACAGGCAATCTCTGCCTTATCAATATCGCCGCAAGCTCGAGCGGCAATGAGATTATCAGGCTTTTAAGCGTGTGAACAAAGCCTTTTTTCATATCTGCTATAATGCCGAAAAGCCCCATAAAGAGCATTCCGAGAAAAGGCGTGACTATCGGAACCGACGAGATGCTTATATCCAAAAAGCATACTGCACCGATGCAGACGACCGTTAGCCCTGCCTTTAATCTGCTGCGATAGCTGCGATAGATATCGCGTGCATCATTCTCGATATATTTTGCCTGCAACACCTCGTTGTATGCACTGTCGGCGCAAAGCACTTTATAAAGCCGTGAAATTCTGATGAGATAGATCACGCCGAGCACGAGCAGCGTCAGCACGACGATGACGATGACAAAGCTCTTCATCTCGGCTATCGCCGACCATTCGAGCGAGTTGATATCGTCGGCGTGCGATTCGTCGGCAGCGAGCGAGGTCAGCTCGGGCAAAAGCGGCAGCCACACCTTTAATTGCACGAATATCCTGCAAAAATCGGTTGCCTCGCTGCATATGCCTCTTGTCGACTCCGAAGCGTATCTGCCGACGAGATAGTCTATCTCATTCAGCAGTTTCGACGAAAGCATTGACATAAATATGCACTCCGCCACCGCAAAGCAAAAGGTTGCCAAAAGTCTGTCGTCATCGACCGACGAAACGGCGACTATCGGCGACAGCATCAACTTGATCGCACTCAGCCACAGCATAAAATGCGCGTATCTGCGACATTCGTCAAATTCAGTATCTGCGACGGCATAGGCGGCAAGCGCAACCGAGATCAGCACAAAGCCTATCACGTCGGGGATCACATCAACTATGTTGACGCAGGGATTAAACAGCGTTATTGCGCCGATAAACAGCAGCGTCCTTTTTTTTGCAGGAAAATCGTTTTGTTTCATTTCTTGCCTTTTTTAGTAGTTTTTAAAGCGTTTTTTGCTTTTTGAGGTATCTTTGCATCCTCAAATTTCTTGTCTGATCTCTCACGCCGCTCACGCTCTTTCTTTTCGATAGCGGCGACGTCGGCGATATCCTTTTCTGTCTGCTCGGGTGTGGAAATATAGACAAAGCAGGTATGCGCAAACCAGATCATCAAGATGATTATGATATATTTTGCGACAGTCATTATCACCTGCATCTGCGAAAATCCAGCAAGGTTTGCCACCGTTTCGGCAGCGAGATAGATGATGCAGAAATAAAGCAGCGTGTTGCAGCGTGCCTCGAATTTTTTTGCACCGTTTTCGACGGCTATACGCCTTGTGCCTGTCAGTATAAAGAACATATAGCCTGCCCAGCCCAGCATGAGCATTATATAAGTTATCGACGCAACGACGTCGCCGAGCTTGATGCCAAGCACAAAATCGAGCAGCAGCACGATGCCGTGGGGCATCATAAACAGCGACGATATCGCACCGTATAAATATCTTTTTTCAAGTCTTGAGGCGAGATAAAGCCCGTATGCGCAGAGCAGGCCCGCCAGAATGCTGCCGCCCCAGTCGATCAGCAGCAGGCTGAGGCAGCCGATCGTTACTATACCAAATCCCATGATCAGTTCTTACCTCTCGCTCCGCCGCAGCATTTTTTATATTTCTTGCCGCTGCCGCAGGGACACGGATCGTTGGGCCCGACCTTTTTGACACCGCTTGTGACAGGTGCGACAACGCCGTGCCTGTTGCTGTTTATGCCGTTGCCCATGAGCGAAACTATCACTTTGCGCTCGACCTCTGTCATGGGCTTCATGGTCATAACTATCCTGATAGCGTCAAAACGTATTTGGCTGATCATTTCCTCAAACATTTCGCCGCCCTGGATCTTATATTCGATTATAGGCTTTTTGCCTGCGTAGGCGGTAAGTCCTATGCTCTCCTGCAGGCTGCTCATGGCGTCGATGTGATCCATCCAGTGGCGATCGACAGAGTTGAGCAGGGCGTTGCGGTTGGATTGAGCGAAACGCTCGGGCGTAAACTGCGCCTTTTGTCTTTCATATGCCTCGTCTGCTCTTGCGAGTGCCTCTTTAATAACATCCTCCTGCGTGAGCCTGCCGAGTGCGGACTGGTCATAGACAAACGCATCCTTTGTGTTAAACATATCGTCGAGTGCCTGATGCAAAGCAAAGAAGCTCCATTCGTCGGGAACGTCGCCCACACAAAGCTCAGAGACCTTTTCGGTGACATACTGGTCTATCATCTTGCGTATCTTGGGCGTAACGTCGACATCGTCGAGCACCTCACGGCGCTCTTTGTATATCAGCTCACGCTGGCTGTTGACAACATCGTCGTATTCAAGCACTGTTTTGCGGCGCTCGAAATTGCGACCCTCGACACGGCGCTGTGCCGACTCGATAACATTCGAAAGTGCTTTGATGTCCATCGCCTCGTCATCTGCGATAGGCAGGTTGAGAGGAATGCGGTCTGCACCGTTCAGGCGCAAAAGATCATCCTGGAACGAGATATAAAAGCAGCTCTCGCCCGGATCGCCCTGTCTGCCTGCTCTGCCACGCAACTGGTTGTCGATTCGTCTTGACTCGTGGCGTTCTGTGCCGAGTATATAAAGTCCGCCTGCCTCGCGTACACGCTCTGCCTCGGCATCACGCTCGATGCGCATCTGCTTTTCGAGCTCGTTGAACCTTTCGCGAGCAGCGATGTCACGTGTATCTGTGAGATGTCCGAGGTTGGTAGCCTGCGAAATAGCCTCTTCGTCAAAGCCCTCCTCGCGCATCTTCTGCTTTGCCATAAATTCGGTGTTGCCACCGAGAATGATGTCTGTGCCGCGGCCTGCCATGTTGGTTGCTATGGTGACCGCTCCGAATCTGCCTGCCTGAGCCACTATCTCTGCCTCACGCTCGTGATATTTTGCGTTGAGCACGTTGTGGCGTATGCCCTCTTTTTTGAGCATGGCAGAAAGCATCTCGCTCTTTTCGACCGAAACAGTGCCTATCAGAATAGGCTGACCCTTTTGCACGCACTCGCGTATCTGGCGCAGCATAGCGGTATATTTGCCCTTTTCGGTCTTAAAGACCCTGTCGTTGTGGTCGACTCTGATCATCGGCCTGTTTGTGGGCACGACGACAACGTCGAGCGAATATATCTCTCTGAATTCGTTTTCTTCTGTCAAGGCGGTACCTGTCATGCCCGACAGCTTGGTATACATTCTGAAATAGTTCTGCAACGTAATGGTCGCCATGGTGCGGTTCTCGTCGGCGATCTTGACATTCTCTTTTGCCTCGATAGCCTGATGCAGACCGTTGCTGTAACGCCTGCCGTACATGATGCGTCCGGTGAAGGCGTCGACGATCAAAACCTCGCCGTCCTTGACGACATAGTCGACGTCGTTTTTCATAACACCGCGCGCCTGAAGTGCATTTTGAATATAATGCATCATCTCGGTGTTTTCGCCGTCGCCGAGGTTCTCGATGCCGAAATATCGCTCTGCCTTTGCGATGCCGTTTTCGGTGAGCACCGCCGTGCGAGCCTTTTCGTCGACGATATAATCCTCGGTTATGGCGACCTCGTTGCCGTTTTCATCAAGCTCGACGTCGCCGTGCTTGCGATCCTGCTCTTTGATGCGGTGACAGGACATACGCGCAACGAGTGTATCTGCCTTTTTATAAAGCTCGCTCGAGGCTTCACCCTTGCCCGAAATGATAAGCGGCGTGCGCGCTTCGTCGATAAGTATCGAGTCGACCTCGTCGACAACTGCAAAAACGTGTCCGCGCTGAACAAGGTTTGCCTTATATGCAACCATATTGTCACGCAGATAGTCAAAGCCAAACTCGTTGTCTGTGCCGTAGGTTATGTCGGCGGCGTATGCCCGGCGTTTCTCTGCGGCAGGCTGTCCCGAATAAATCAGCCCGACAGAAAGCCCCATGAATTTATAGACCTTGCCCATCCACTCGCTGTCGCGGCGTGCAAGATATTCGTTGACCGTAACGATATGCACTCCCTTGCCCGAAAGTGCATTGAGGTATGCAGGCAAAGTTGCCATCAGCGTCTTGCCCTCGCCCGTCTTCATCTCGGCGATACGTCCCTGATGCAAAACTATGCCGCCGATGAGCTGCACACGATAGGGCTTCATGCCCAGAATGCGGAACGCTGCCTCACGAACCGCCGCAAAGGCATCGGGCAATATGTCGTCAAGCGTTTCGCCGTCGGCAAGCCGTGCCTTTAAAGCTGAGGTCTGCGCCGACAGCTCGTCGTCGCTCATCGCAGAATATTTGTCTGAAAGTGCATCTATCTTGTTGACGATAGGCTCGATCTTTTTGATCTGCCTGTCGCTGTATGTGCCAAAAAGCTTTGAAAACAATGCCATTGCATAAACTCCCATATATTTAATCACTTTAATATACCACACATCAGGTGATTATTTCAATGCTTTTTTAAAAAATAATCTGCCAACTAAAAGAAATGCCCGCAAAAAAACATCGGCAACCGCATTTAATCGGCTGCCGATAAGCAAAAATATGCATTTTTACATATCTCTTGAGGCTATGATATTGGCGTCGGTGTCGGCGACGTTTGCTATGAGCACTTCGCCCATTTTGACAGGTGAATGTGCGGTATAGCGGTTCAATTCGGCGACAACGTCAAGCATTTTTGCCTTGGGCACTGCCTTGTCTGTGCGAACGGCAAGCCTTGCGTGAACGCCGCCCTCTATTCTGACGGTCGCAGTAACCGTGCGCATAGGCGAAACGAGCTCGTTTCTGCCGTATTCTGCGCCTGTTGGACAAAAGTTGCCCTTGACCTCAAGTGTTTCTTCGTTTATCTCGAGATGGCAGCCTCTGGGGCAGCCGATGCAAACGAGCTGTTTCATTCTTCAGCCTCCACGACAGTTATAGTTATATCTCCGCTTGCTTTTTTAAGCAGTTGCTCGGGCAATACGATATTCTGCATCTCGCCCGGTGCGAGGTATTTGCGCTTGAAAGCGGCTATGCGCTCGCCGCCCGAAACGACCTCGACTGTCGCAGCAGCGTATTTGCGCCTGACTCTGAAGAAGACGGTGAGCTTGCCGGCAACATCCTGCGTGTTGACACGCTGGGGAACGGTATAAGATACTCCATCACCGTTTTTAAGCTCGAGTGCGCCCGATTTGTCTGCTCTTTTGCAGCCATTCATGATATATTTTGCGGCGTTAGCACCTGCCTTTGCGCTCTCGGCAGAAACAAAGTCGACGAGGTCGTGAACGTGCAGGACATTGCCGCACGCAAAAATGCCGTCGTATTCTGTCTGCATATCCTGATAGACCACCGCTCCGTTGGTTCTGGGATCGATGGGAACTCCTGCCATGCGGCTCAGCTCATTCTCGGGGACAAGTCCGACAGAAAGCAGCAGAGTGTCGCACTCGTATGTCTTTTCTGTGCCCTTGATGGGCTTCATATGCTCGTCGACCTGCGAGATAGTCACGCTCTCGACACGCCTGTCGCCCTTGACATCCGTAACTGTATGTGAAAGGTAAAGCGGAATGTCAAAATCGTCGAGGCACTGTGCGATGTTGCGCGACAGGCCGGACGAATGCGGCATTATCTCTGCAACGGCAAGCACCTTAGCGCCTGCAAGCGTCATACGGCGAGCCATGATAAGTCCTATATCGCCGCTGCCGAGTATGACGGCACGCCTGCCGACCATATAGCCCTCGATATTCATATAGCGCTGTGCACAGCCTGCGGTAAATACGCCGCTGCCCCTGTCGCCCGTAAGCTTGATAGGGCCTCTGCCTCTTTCACGGCAGCCCATGGCGAGCACTATTGCCTTTGCCTTATACTGCATATAGCCGTCTTTTTTGCTGACGGCAGTTATAACTCTGTCCGAATCGAGCTGAATGACCATCGTTTCGGTGAGTATTTTTATATTTCTCTTGTTCGCCTCGGCGATATATCTTCCTGCGTATTCAGGGCCTGTAAGCTCTTCACCGAAGGTGGTGAGTCCAAAGCCGTTGTGAATGCACTGACCGAGTATTCCGCCAGGCTCTGTGTCACGTTCAAAAACGATTATGTCGCGAAGTCCCTCGTCATAAGCCGCAATAGCAGCGGCAAGACCTGCAGGGCCTCCGCCGATAATGGCAAGTCCGCAATCAATCATCACATTCATCCCCTATTCTGCCGCACACGATGTACGAGCCCTCTTTCTCCTGGATAACATCCTCATAGGCTATGCCGAGCTCGCGCGAAATGATCTCGTGAACTCTGGGCGAGCAAAATCCGCCCTGGCATCTGCCCATACCTGTGCCCGCACGCCTCTTGATGCCGTCGATGGAAACAGGCTTGATAAGGCTGCGGCACGCCGCAACGACCTCTGCCTCGGTGACTGTGTTGCAGCGGCATATTATGCTGCCGTAAAGCGGGTCGGAAGCGACCAGTGCCTCTCTCTGCTCGGGAGTTGCCTTTGCAAAGCTTACACGGCGGGGTGCATATTTTATCTCTGCCTTTTCAGTGAGCGAAAGTCCCATCTCGCCGAGCATGGCAACGACATATTTTGCAATGGCGGGTGCTGCCGAAAGTCCCGGTGATTTGATGCCTGCGACGTTTATAAAATGCTTGTTCTGCCTTGACGGCTCGATGATAAAGTCATCTCTGTCAGAGTTTGCTCTGAGCCCTGCAAAGCAGCGAACGTTCTCGCGGTAATTGATCATAGTCGTCGTTCTTGCCGCTGCCTGTGCGACAAAGTCGAGCCCGTCGGCGTCTGTTGAGAGGTCGTCAAACTCGCTGCCCGATTCTGCGTTCGGCCCAACGATAAGGTTGCCGCCTGCGGTGGGCGAAACGAGCACGCCCTTGCCGACTGCCGAGGGGCACTGGAACATGACACGGCTGACGACAGAGCACTGGCTCTTGTCGAGCAGGAAATACTGACCCTTTGACGGATAGATCTCAAACTCTCTTTCGCCGAGCATTGCACATATATCCGCAGCGTGTATGCCTGCGCAGTTGACGACATATTTTGCTTCGAGCGTATTGCCGTTCTCGAGCATAACGGCAAAAAAGCCATCCTTTTGCTCGATAGACCTGACACCGCTGCCCAGAACAAAGCTTGCACCGTTGGCTGCCGCATTTTCTGCCAATGCGAGGCAATAACCCCACGGCGAAACGATGCCTGCCGAGGGCGCGTAAAGCCCCGAAGTGACGGCATCCGAAACATTCGGCTCATTCGCCTTGATCTGCTCTTTTGTGTGTATTTCGAGCCCGGGCACGCCGTTGGCTATGCCGCGCTCATAAAGTTTTTTGACAGTCTCGTCGTCCTCGGCGGAAAACGCCAGAACATACGAGCCTATGCGGTTGAATGAGAAGCCCAGCTCATTTGCAAGCTCGCCGCACAGTCTGTTGCCCTCGACGTTGAGCGAGGCAAGCAGAGTGCCCGGCTTGGGATCGTAGCCCGCATGAATGATGGCGCTGTTTGCTTTGGTCGTGCCCATTGCAACGTCCGGCTCTCTGTCGACCACGCAGACATCGAGGTCATAGTGTGACAGATAATAAGCCGTCGCAGAGCCGCAAATGCCCGCGCCGATGATAAGAACATCCAACATAATGTTACACTCCCCTTTGTGTGGGTATATTTATTACCTCAATAATACCAAATAATCACCCAAAATGCAAGCAACAAACGCACCAAAAGCGCATAAAATAGAGCAAAAGGAGTTGATTTGTTTTGACAGACACCGGAACACTCGAGATAAGGCTGCTGAAAGAGGGCTCTTCAGAGCCTGTGGCAGGCGCCACGGTCATACGATCTGGCGAGGCGGGCACGGAGGCACTTTTGACAGACGGCAGAGGCAGGGTAACATTTGTCATAAAAACGCCGCCTGATTCTTATGCATTATCACCAAGGGTCAAAGAAAAGCCGTATGCCTCGGTCGACATACGCATTATTTCGGCAGGCTATCTCACAATAAATATTTTCGGAATACAGGTATTTTCGAGCATAAACAGCATTCAGCAGATCGAGATGATACCATTCACCGACGACACAGACGGCTTTGAAAAGGTGATAATCACGCCGCCGCACAAGCTGTATACGCTTGCTCCGTCGAGAACAGAGCAGAACATATCGGCTTTGCCTGCCGCAAGCGTGCTGTTTCAGCGCAGGCCGACGATACCCGAAACGATAACCGTGCATCTCGGCACGCCCGGCAGCAACGCCGAAAATGTCACAGTGCCGTTTTTGTATTACATCAAAAACTGCGCCTCGAGCGAGATATATCCGACATGGCCCGAGCAGAGCCTCGATGCAAACATACTGTGCATAGCATCGCTCGCATTGAACAGGATATACACAGAATGGTACAGGTCGCAGGGCTATGATTTTGACATAACCTCGTCGACAGCGTTCGACCAGTCGTTTGTCAAGGACAGAGCGATATTCGACACGATAGATGCCGCCGCCGACAGGCTGTTTACAAGCTATCTCGCACGCAGCGGAACTATCGAGCCGTTTTATGCCGAATACTGCGACGGAGCATCTGTCATATGCGACGGGCTTTCTCAATGGGGCACTGTGCCGCTCGCACGCAGGGGCTATAACGCACTCGAAATAGTGCGCTATTATTACGGCAGAGACATCGAGCAGTGCACGGCAGAGGTCATGCAGATGCCGCCGTCTTTCCCGGGGGAATTATTCAAAGGTTCAAACGGCGAGGGCGTCGCTCTGCTGCAATACAGGCTGAACAGGGTCGCAATCAATTTTCCGTCGATACCTTTCATCAGATATCAGGACGGCATCTTCGGCGATGACACCGAAACGTCTGTCAAGGCGTTTCAAAGGGTCTTTGGCATAAACGAAACAGGCGTCGTCAACCGTGACACCTGGTATAGACTGGTGTATATCTATAACGCAGTAAAAAAGCTCGCCGAGCTTGGCAGCGAGGGCGAGCGAGAACAGAGCGACACATTCGGCGGCAGAACTTTGCAGCTCGGCGACAGAGGCAGCGAGGTGTTGCGTATGCAATATTACCTGCACACGATCTCTGTCGTTCTTGGTGCGGACATCGTGCCCGACCTTGCGATAACAGGCGTTTTCACCGAAGATATGCTGACATCAGTCAAGGCATTTCAAGGCTATTACGGGCTCAACGAAACAGGCAATATTCCAAAAGCGACGTGGGATGCGATAGTCGAAACCTATTATGCTGTCGGCGGCGACAGCATTCACGACGACAGAATAAAAGAATACCCCGGCTACCCCATCAGGCGTGGGGCGTCGGGCGAAAGCGTAGTGTATATTCAGACCGCACTGTCTGCGATAAGAAACGCCGTGCCATCAATAAGGCAGATAGCCATCGACGGCATATTCGGCTCGCAGACAGAGGCGGCAGTCAAGGAATTTCAAACATATTACGGACTGGACGTAGACGGAATAGTCGGCAGTCTGACCTGGCAGGCAATCAATCAGGAGTACGCTCGCTATCTCTCATAGCGATTTTTTGCTCGACGATGTCCGACATTATCTTTAAAAAAGGAGCATTGGGCTCAAATTCGATAGCGGCAAGCTTGCCGTTGAACTCGCAGATATAATAATATGACCTTGCGCCTATATTGCGGCAGCAGTTATATCTGATGTTGACCTTTTTTGCATACTCTGCTTTAAAGGTCTGCTTGTCGACCAAAGCAACGGCGGTATCAAGGTCGAGGCTGCAAACGCCCTGAGAGCGGTTTGACCAGACCTTTGATGCCGAAAAGTTATCGTTTGTGAGTGTGTATTCCATATCCGTCAAAACAAAGCGCGATATGGCGAATATCGCTGCGGTGAGCAGCACAACTCCGCCGAGCTGTATCAAGCCGCCATAGCTTTCGACGCAGACAGACACTATAAAGCACGCACTGCACACGATTATCGAGACGGCGACTGTCAAAAAGGCAGCCTTTGTATTGCATTCGGGTCTACACTTATACATTCTTATCACCTGTAAATAATTCTTCTACGGAGGGTTTTGACATGAATTTTGATGACAACACCAAAAAACGGCTTTTGTCGCTGAGCGACGATGAATTCAGAGCGCTTATCGGTGCCATATGCGATGCCGCAGGCGCAGACAGCGCCAAGACGGCAATGTTTAAAAACAACGTAAGCGGCATTAAAAACGCGATATCCGGCATGAGCAGTGCCGACGCCGAAAGGCTTATGCAAAGCATCGGCAAAGACAAAGCAGAGGATATTGCACGCATTCTGAGGAGCATTTGATATGGATGCCGAACTCGCTGCCAAGGTCGGGGCTCTGCTTGCAGACCCCGAGGCGGTAGCAAAAATATCAAGCATAGCGTCATCGCTCGGTGCTGACCGTCAAAGCGCACCCGATGCGGCAAAAAGTGCACAGCCCGACCCTCGCATTTCGCTGCTTATCGGCTTAAAGGCAGTGATGCGTGACGACAAAAAGCAAAAGATAGATATGCTTATAAACGCGCTCACTGCCGTATCGGCGGTGAAACGATTTGGAGGTGGCAAAAATGATATACAGCCGTGATTTCGGCACAGTGCAGGACGGTGGCGGCTTTGCTCCTCAGTGGCATGAGCCAACGCCCGTGCCCGAAGCGCCCGAAGTGCCGATCGAGCCGATTCAAACGCACAAAAGCTTTATCGATCTGTCGTTTTTAAAAAAGCTTGAGACCGACGACCTGTTGATAATCGCCATAGGAATATTGCTGCTGCTTGATTCTGATATGTCGAGCGACATGATATTGCTGTTTATAGCGGCTATGCTGTTTTTGTAAGGAATATTTTATTTCTGTTTTATTCCCGCTTTATTTTAAATCGCTTTCGCTTGACTTTTTGCGCCAGATGAGATAGTCGATATATTCTTCTACCATTTTGCGCTCTTTGACCGAGAGGCTGCGAAACTTAATGCCGACAGTGACCTGCATCATCTGATCGGCAGTATCAACACGCGATTTTTTTGGCTGCTGGCTTATGCCTGCCGCAAACATAAGGTCTGCAAGGTCGACCTCGCCAAAGGCGTGGTCGGCTATTTTGCGCATAAGCTTGGGACGGGGCGGATTCTCTTGCTCCATCATGAGCAATTTGCGCATCTGCACATAGCTGATCCCGCACTCCTCGGCAAACTGCCTCACGCTGCGTTCGCCCTGAGCACGCTCTAAAAGCAACGCAAATATTTTTTTGTTCCAGGGTCTGTTTTGATTGTTTTGATTGTTTTGAATAATATCCTGATTCATTTGTCGGTATCTTTCGCTGCCAGGGCTGCGCCGATGACTGTGGCGTAAGCCGAATTGTCGGGGATGATAAACTGCACGCCAAACATTTTTTCGAGTATATCAAACCGCTCTCTCGCCTGAGGTATAACTGAAATATTGCCCGTGAGCACTATCTTTTCGAGTTTTTTGAGTCTTGCACCGAATACCGCCAGAACTCCTGCAGTTTCGAATATCATATTCAGCACTCCGAGTGCAATGTCGGCATTGGTGGCAAGCTCTGACAAGGCACCGAAGTTTGATGCGGTCGCATTTGCCTCGAGCGTCGGGATATTGCCGCACGAGATGTCCTTGATCAAAAGATCGACGTTGCAAAGGTCGCCGTCCTTTGCAAGGTCTGATATAGCATCGGCATCCGAAAGCGACATAAGCCTTTTGCAAAGTCCTATCAATGTGCCTCCGCCGACGCCTGTGCCGCCGAGATGCTCATAGATCATTCCGCGCTTGGCATAAACCAGTGCCGTGCCTGTGCCCATGCTGACTACTATCGCCTCGTCAAGACCCGAGAGATAAAGCCCGCCCCTGCCTGTGGCGTCGAATTCCTCGACTTTTTCGGTAGGCAGGCCGTATATCGACTTATCGACAAAGCTGCTGCCTGCGCCTGTGACGTATATCCTGCCGATCTCTGACAGCGGAATATTGTTTATAGCCGTGAACCTGCCGAATGCGCCGTAAAGTGACGCGAGCGGGTCGTTGGCCTTGACCAAAAACGGCTCAAGCAATCTGTTGCCCTCAAAGCCGACTATCTTAGTTGTGCTGCCGCCGACATCTATGCCGATGATTATAGACATTTTAATTGATTCCTCTCATGTTCAGGTGGATATTTAAGTGGATATTTTAAGCGGCTTAAATCCCAAAGCGTCAGCCGCTATCAGCCGCAGTGATGCACCCACTGCGCTTGTGTGCAGAGCACCCGAGGCGACCGAATGGATATGCCCGTAAAACACTCTGCCTATGCGGTATCTGTATATCACGTCGAGCAACTGCTCGCATTGCTGTGCGCCATAGACAGGCGGATAATGCAAAAACACGACCGGTTCTCTGCCCTCGCCACGATCGAGTGCCAAGCCGCTTCTTAACGACATTTCAAGCCTCGTCGCCTCACGATCGCCATATTTTTTGTCGTCGGCTGTGTTTCCGCCTGCAACAGGCAGATAGCCCTTTGTGCCGCAAACTATTATATTTTCGCATATATATGCGTTATTACGCAAAAACGAAATATTGCTTATGCCAAGCCCGCTGACAAACGACTGCATTTTCGGCAAGGTTGCCCACCAAAAATCGTGATTGCCCTTGCCAACTATTTTTTTGCCGCCAAGGCTTGACAAAAACAAAAAGTCGTTTTTTGCGTCCTCGGCGCTGTCGCCCCAGCTCAGGTCGCCTGGTATAACGACCGTATCGTCGTCGCCGATATCGGCAAAGCCCTCGACGAGCCTTTGCATATGTCCCTGCCATCTTGCACCAAAAACGTCCATCGGCTTTTTGCCGCTCGACGACAGATGCAGATCAGAGATGCAATATACTGCCATTGGCACCCTCCGTGAATAATCCGATATATGTGCGGAAATACTATTGTCAAAAAAGAGAAAGAGGTTTTATCATGCAAGACAAAAGAAACGAGCAAAAATGCAAATGCAACAAGGGTGTCAATTGTGCCGTACACACCTGCTGCTATCACGACGGCAAATGCGGCTGCACCGCAAAAACCGTTTCGATAGGCCCTTCAAACGCCATCGAATGCCGTGAAACAGTCTGTGCGACCTTCAAAAAGCGTGAGGACGACACGATCTGCTGATATTTTTTATCAGCCTATGACCGTCGCCTGCATTTCGGACGGATCTATAACGTCCTTGAATCTTATCTGCTTTGACATCACGTCGCAAAGACAGGACGGTATCTCTGCCCCTGTCAGCTCGTGAAGCTTGACGAGCGCCTCATAGCCGTCAAAGCCATTGCTGCCGAGCGCACTCAGAACGGCAGGCGCAAATTTATACGGTGACGCAGTCGATGCGACGAGCATGACGGTGTTGCCGTTTTTATATTTATTTGCACAGTGCATGGCGACTGCGGTATGAGTATCGCAAAGATAGTTAAACTGATCGAATATATCGGCTATGACACTCGCACACTGCTCTTCATCGGCATATGCTGCGACAAAATCAGAGCGTATTTTTTGCATTATAGTTTCGTCGACCTCAAACCTGCCGCATGTCGCCAGCGAATGCATATATTCGCGCGTCTTTTCTGTACCTGCGACGAAATAAAGCAGGCGCTCAAGGTTCGAGGATATGAGAATGTCCATCGAGGGCGACGTTGTTGCATAAAACTCGCGGTTTCTGTCATACACGCCTGTTTCCATAAAATCGGTGAGAATGTGGTTTTTGTTTGATGCACAGACAAGTCTGCCGACAGGCAGACCCATTTTTTTGGCTATAAACGCCGCAAAAATATTGCCGAAATTGCCTGTGGGAACAGTGATGTCGATCTTGTCGCCACGCTGTATCATTCCGCCCTCGAGCAGATCGCAGTACGCCGAAATATAATAGACTATCTGAGGTGCAAGCCTGCCAAAGTTGATAGAGTTTGCGCTCGACAAAAACACACCCTTTTGCGACAACTGCTTTGCCGCATCGGTGTCGGAAAATATTTTTTTGACGCCGCTCTGGCAATCATCAAAATTGCCCCTGACTGCGGTGACCCTGACATTGTCACCGACGGTGGTCGCCATCTGCCGTTTTTGCATATCCGAAACACCGTCAGAAGGATAAAAGACGTGTATTTTTGTCCTGTCAACGCCCGAGAAGCCCTCGAGTGCCGCCTTGCCGGTGTCGCCGCTCGTGGCAACAAGTATGAGCGCATCACGCTTTTCGTCGGTCTTGCCGAGCGACAAGGACAAAAGCCTGGGCATTATCTGCAATGCCATATCCTTGAATGCCGCCGTCGGCCCGTGCCACAGCTCGAGCACTCCCACATTGCCGCAAAGCATACAAAGCGGTGCGGGATGCTCGCCGAAATGCTCTGCCGAATAAGCGCTGTTCGCCGCACAAAGCAATTCGTCGCTGTCATAATCCGTCAGAAACATACCGAGCACGCGTGCTGCCCTCTCGGCATATGTCATGCTGCGCATGGCGTCGATATCCTCATAAGTTATCGTGGGAATGTGCTCGGGCACAAAAAGTCCGCCGTCATCTGCCAAGCCGTTTTTGATGACCTCTGCCGAGGTGTATTTTTTGCCGTCCTTTGACCTTGTCGAAATATAGTATATATTCTCGTTGTTGATCATATCTCTGCCGCCTCAAATGCGTTTTTTATAATATTTACCCTGCCGTCCTCGCCGTCAAAATAGACCTCGGCGATGTCACAGGTAATTCTTTTTATCCTGCGCATAACGCCTCTCGAAAGTATCGGTGACCAGACCTCGATGCGCCCCGAATGCATATTGTCATACAAAAACCTGCGCTGCGCCCTGTGCAGATGTGCTATCTTGCGGTCGTCGACCGCATCCGACGGTCTGCCGAAAAGGTCTGACGACCTCGCCTTGACCTCGACGAACACTATCTCGCCGTGCTTGTAAGCCACGAGATCTATTTCGCCGCCTCTAACAGAATAGTTGCGCGCTATTATCTTATAGCCCTGCGACAGATAATATCGCTCGGCTATCGCCTCACCACGTCTGCCTGATTGTGTCGTTGTCTGTGCCATAAAGCGTCTTTCTCAAAAAGCTCATACGGTGCGCAGGGCACGGACCGTATTTTAATATAGCCTCTTTGTGTTCCTTGGTGGGATAGCCCTTGTGCTTTGCAAAATCATAGCCGGGATATATCTTGTCCATCTCAACACAGTATCTGTCACGCGAGACCTTGGCGAGTATCGAAGCCGCCGCGATTGACGGTATCTTGCCGTCGCCCTTGACGACAGCTATTGCAGGCACGGGAATATTGCGCACGATGTTGCCGTCGATGAGCGCAAGATCGGGTCTTGTGCGCAATGCCTCTATTGCACGGCGCATTGCGAGCATTGAGGCGTTGAGAATGTTGATCGCCTCTATCTCGGCGACATCAGCCCTCTCTATGGCAAAATCTATCGCCTGCTCTCTGATGATGTCAAAAAGTTCGTCTCTTTTGCGCTCGGAAAGCTTTTTTGAGTCGCCGAGACCGTCGATGTGACAGTCCTTGGGCAGGATGACGGCAGCAGCAAAAACAGGCCCCGCCAGCGGTCCTCTGCCCGCCTCGTCGCAGCCACAGATAACACTTACCTCCTGTGAATAAAAGGTTCTTTGCATCGTCCAGTCGATCATGACTCAAAACAGCTCCTCTCTATTCTGTGTATTATATGATATTATACGCTCAATCGAGCGTTATTCTGCCTATCTTGCCGCCTCTGAATTCGTCAAGCAAGACTGCGGCGGTGCGTTCTTCGTCCACCTCTGCCCTGCTGCGTATAAAGCCGCGCTTTTTGGCTATGCGGCAGAAAAGATCATAGTTATCCTCGTCCTCGTCGATATTGCCTATCTTGTATCTCTCGATGAGCAATTCGGGATATTTGACTCTGAGCATGGCGAGCAATTCTATCGCCAGCTCGAGCTGATCGAGAATGTCATCTCTGATCGAGCCGAGGCAAGCGAGCTTTACGGCGACCGAGCGATCATCGAACTTGTGCCAGAGCAAGCCCGGGGTGTCCATCATAACGACGCCCTTGTCGGTGGGTATCCACGTATTAGAGCGTGTGACACCGGGTCTATCTTCTGCTTTTGCCTTTTTTGTGCCCGAAAAGGTGTTGATGAACGTCGATTTGCCGACGTTGGTTATGCCTGCGACCATCACTCTGATGTCGCGTGTAACGCCCTTCATGGCGTTGCGCTCAAGCCGCTCTGCCATAAGCTGTCTTATCGCAGGTGCTATGTTCTGCATACCGCTGCCGGTCTTGCAGTCTATGGCTATCGCACCGAGTGACGAAGCAAAGCGCTTTGTAGCTCCTGCATCGGCAAGCGACGACTTTGTCAGCAAAAGCAGCCTTGGCTTGCCTAAAAAGAGTTTATCAAAATCGGGGTTGCGGCTCGAAACAGGCACTCTTGCGTCCGCCAACTCTATGACCGCATCAATCTGCGGCAAAGTTTCGGCGATCAGGCGTTTTGCCTTTGCCATATGCCCCGGATACCAAACTATATGCTCCATTATTCCACCGTGCCAAACCGAGGAGCCAGCCTGATGATCACCCTGCCGACTATCTCGTGGTATTCAAAAAATCCGTATTTGCGGCTGTCGAGCGAATTGTTGCGGTTGTCGCCCATTGCAAATATACAGCCCTCGTCGACAACAAACTCGCATATGCCGTCTGCATTGGTATAATTATCAACAAATGGGTAAGAGTGCATGGGCATCTCTGAACGCAGTGTGACATAGTCCTCGTCGAGCAACATGCCGTCGACCCAGACCTGCCAGTTTTCAAAATCTATTCTGACAGTCTGTCCGCCTGTGGCGATAACACGCTTGATGAGCGGCTTGGCGTTTTCTGTTCTGTTGATGACGACTATATCGCCTGTCGCAGGGGTATAAAACAGGTTGCTGATGATGAGCTTATCCTCGTGCTGCAACGTGTCACGCATCGACGTGCCGTCGACCGTGACATATCTGAAAACGAACATAAACAGCAGCACCATGACCGCCACGGCATAGGCAAAGGTCTCGACGTATTCAAACACCTCAAACGCACCCTTTTGCTTTTTTTGTTTTTTTGCCTTGGGACTGCTCTCTGAAATCTCTGTGTTGTCTGCGCTTTCGGTGCTTTCGATATTGTCGATACTTTCGCTATTGCCGTTATTTTCGCTATTTTCGCTATTTTCGCTATTTTCGACTCTTTCGACACCTTTATCGGTATCTGTTGATGCTGTGGCTTCTGCCTGCTCTGTGCCCTTGATATAAAAGCCGTCCAGAGCGCCGAGGCCGCCGCCGTCGTCGTTATTAATGTTTTCGTTGATGTTTTGTTGGTTATCCTGCATGATGCGCCTCTTAAATAGTCATGTCTTAAAAAGTCATATTAGAACAAAAGTGTCTGGTTTTATACAGACACTTTTTGCCGCTATCAGCGAAGAAATTATATTTGTTCTTTGACCTTGGCAGCCTTGCCGACTCTGGAACGCAGATAATAAAGTTTTGCTCTGCGAACCTTGCCGCGGCGAGTCACAACAACGTTCTGAACGTTGGGGCTGTGCAGCGGGAAAGTCTTCTCGGTGCCGACGCCGAACGAAACACGGCGCACGGTAAAGGTCTCAGAGATGCCGCCGTTCTTTTTGGCGATGACGGTGCCCTCGAAGATCTGTGTTCTTTCGCGGGTGCCCTCAACGATGCGCTGGTAAACCTTGACACTGTCGCCGACGTTGAACTTGGGGGTCTCTTTCTTCACTTGCTCGTCTGTAAAAGCTTTGAGAATCGCGTTTGTATTCATAAGCTCCTCCTTATTTATTCGCGCGTTCATGCCGAGCCGCAGAGGACCGCACGATATTTTTACAGAGCATTATAGCATACAAGTTTGCGTTTTGCAATAGCTATTTTTTAAATTTTGCGCTTTATTTGCCGATTTATGCAGGCAAAATAAGCTTGACCGCCCTCGGAATTATGCTGATCTCGGGGTTTTTCATCTCGCAGATCTCGCCGTCGACGTTGACCTCGACGTTGCCTTCTGCCTCGATCCTGATGTGCTTGCAGAGAGAATACGAGGTGTATTGCTTGAGTTTTTCGATATGCTCGCCATGTCTGAACTTGCCGACCAGCCCGATGAATTTGCCTATGGAAACAGAACAGATCCTGATGAGATCGAGGAATCCATCCTGTATATTGCTGATCGGAGCAGCCTTAAAGCCGCCGCCATAATATCTGCCGTTCGCCGCGATGACAAAGAGGTAGCCTTGCTTGGGGTCGTCGAGATCCTCGCCGTCGGCGATGACGTGATAGACATGCCTGCGCTCGTTGACAAGGCATTTGCAGAGCGAAAGGTTGTATGCCGCCGAGCCGTTCACCATAGGCAGGCGCTTGTATGACGCCATTCCCTTGGCAACTGCGGCGTCAAAGCCTGCCGAAACTATGTTGATGCTGACTCTTTCGTTGCCGCCATCGCAGTCGGTGACACGCAAAAGGTCGATCTCTTCTGTCCTGCCTGCGACCATATCGGCAAGCGACCTGAATTTTTCGGCAGGAATCTCATCGTAATATTTTATAAAATCGTTGCCCGAGCCAATAGGAACAACGCCGAGCGCACAATTCGAGCGCCCTGCGCGGTATATGCCGAGCACCACCTCAGACAGTGTTCCGTCACCGCCGCACGCATAAACTCTGACAAAATCGTCGTCCGCCGCGCTGAGAATATATTCTCTCGCTATTTCGGTAGCGTCGCCGGGGCAGGCAGTAACTCTGATCTCTCGACTCGCTTCGTCGGGCAGGACACGCCTGATCGCCGAAGAAATGACCTCGGTGCGGTCTTTTTTGCCTGCAACGGGATTGATGATAAACAGGTGCTTGACATTCATGATAAAACTCTCCTATCTAATATAGGGTCTTGACCTAAACGGGTCGAATGGCGGACGCATACATATGCGCGAAACGGCGCTCTCTGTCTCAAGCGCTTTTATCAGGCCTTCGTCGGCAGCCGACGAAGGCTTGGTTGTGACAGATATTTTATTTGCTTTGCTTATTAAATTCAAATGCCGTCTGCCGTCATCATCTGCGGCAAGCAAAAGAGTTTCGTTTATATGACTTTTTGGCATCGCAGGCGTAATGCCGAACGCTATCGAGCATATCAGCCGCCTGTAATACGCCGTGGTATGGCTGCCGTCGGCACAACTCTTAGCAAGCGATTCTAAAGAGGTGTGCTCTGAAACATGCGTCCTCAGCCTGCACAGTGCATCATCGGTGGCGGAATAAACATCATCCCTGCCGACATGACCGAGCTTGTCGTAAAGCCTCGAAAGCACAAAAACGTCAAGCCTTTCGCTGTCGAGCGACGAGCCGCTTTCAAAAGCGTGCGCACTCTTTTGCGGCAATTCGCAAAGCATATTTTCGCCAAGCGAGCGAAGCTCGGTGGCACTTTTATACGACATATCCCGCCTGATGGGATAAACATCCAATCCGCATCCGCCTGCATAATAAATGTACTCGGCAGCGAGGATGTTGTTGGGTTTTTTGAGCATTTCGGCCGCCTTATCACCGACACATTCTCTGACCGCCTCGCACAGCGCCAAAGGATATGACCTGACGCCGGCTGCAAGATAGTGCTCTGTTTTTTGCTGCAATATGCCACTCTCACGCAACCTGCTGACCTCGATCAGCGGCTGTATGTCGTCCTCCGCACCGAAAGCGAGACTGTCGACGCATATGCGTGATGCGATGTCGACACCCGCTGCGGCAAAATCACGTGCCGATGCACAGGAATACGGAAACGGCAATTCAAGCACAAGCGACGCTCCGCAATCGACCGCTGCCCTTGCGCGTGTGTATTTGTCGGCGACGGCAACGCCGCCTCTTTGCACCGCAAAGCCCGACATTATGCACACGACTGTGTCAAAATGCTTTTTAAGCTCGGTAAGCTGATAAAAGTGTCCGAAATGAAACGGATTGTATTCTGTTATTACAGCGACCGACGGCATAAAAACTCCTTGCATTTTCTGATTATTTATAGTATAATACAATGAAAATAAAATGTCAAGGAGATAAAGATGTATATACTCGTAGTAAATGCAGGCAGCTCATCGCTCAAATATCAGCTTTTTGATATGGATCAAAAATCGGTTCTCGCAAAAGGTCTTTGCGAGCGCATAGGCACCGACGGACTTTTTACACATTCAAAGCTCATCGGCGACAAGGCATCGGTCAAGCAATTGCCCGTTGACCTGCCCGACCACGCAGCGGCTGCAGCTATAGTTATCAAATACCTCACCGATCCGCAGTACGGCGTTATCAAGGATATGTCAGAGATCGGCGCTATCGGCCACCGCATAGTCTCGGGCGGCCCGTGGCTCACCAAGAGCTGTCTCATCGACGGCGCTGACGGCGAAGTCATGGCTACCCTGCGCAAATGCGTCAATTTCGCACCTCTGCACACCAAGGGTCACATCCAGTGCATCGAGGGCTGCACCAAGATATTGCCTGATGTTCCGCAGGTTCTGGTCATGGACACCTCGTTCCACCAGACCATGCCCAAAAAGGCATACACCTACCCCATCGACCGCACCATCGCAGAGAAATATTCTATCCGCCGCTACGGTGCGCACGGCACTTCGCACAGATATGTTTCGCAAAAAGCGATCGAATACCTCGGCAACCCCAAGGCAAAGATCGTCACCTGCCATCTCGGCAACGGCTCTTCGATAACCGCAGTCGACGGCGGCAAGTGCATCGATACCTCGATGGGCCTTACTCCGCTTGAGGGTGTCATCATGGGCTCGAGATGCGGCTCTATCGACCCCGCAGTCGTTCCGTTTGTTATGGAATACGCAGGCATCAAGCCCGAGAATGTCAGCGACTGGATGAACAACGAGTGCGGCTTCTATGGCTTGACAGGTCACAAGGATCTGCGTGACGTTCGTGCTGCAGCAGAGAACGGTGACGAGAACGCACGCAACGCGCTCGACGTGCTCGCCTATGAGGTCAAAAAGTATATAGGCTCTTATACCGCCGCCATGAACGGTCTTGACTGCATAGTCTTCACCGCAGGCATCGGCGAAAACGACGAGGATCTCAGGCGTGAGATCACCGCCGATATGTCATTCTTCGGCGTTGAGATCGACGACGAGAAAAACAAGACCGTCAGACAGCACAAGGATCAGACAGTCATCGACATCACCGGCAAGAACAGCCGCGTAAAAGTGCTCGTTATTCCCACCGACGAAGAGCTCGCTATCGCTACCGACACGGCAGAGCTTGTCAAATAACTCTCATATCCAATGCTTAAATAATCAAAAAAGAGATTTTGCCGTGGCAAAATCTCTTTTTTTACTTCGGCAAAGGCGAAAAACATTTCGCCTGCCGACGCAGTTAACAGTTAAATAGTCGCTGTCGCGGCGGTGAAGTACCGCAGAACACCAACCGCCGTGCTTCAGCGTGCGTCCGTGCTTCCCAATCCGCCGTTTCTGATCGTGGTGCTTTGGTCGTCGACGGTTATTCCGAACGGGATGAATATGCCCTGTGCGAATGCCGTGCCCTTAGGAAGTGCTATCGGCTTGTCGCCGTTGATGAGCTTGACACGAATGTGCCCCTCGTTGTCGCTGAAATAATAGTCGCTGTCGATTATTCCGACAGTGTTGGCGAGCCTGACGGCATATTTAAAGCCAAGCCCCGAGCGCGGGCAGAGCATCAAAAACCAGCCGTCGTCGATGCGCACTCTTATTCCTGTATCTATGATCGTCTGCTCGTGCGGTGCGAGCGATATGTCTTCGTTTAAAAAGAAGTCATAGCCCGCGCTGCCCGATGTCGCTCTGACGGGCAATTTTGCGGTGTCATAGCCTGTCACCCGCTCAAATTTTGCTATTCTCTGCATAATATCTCCTTGATAATGTCCATCGCTTCGGCATAGCCGTCAAAGCCCTTGCCGCAAATTATTTTTTGGCAGGCATCGCCCGTGACGGTGACACGTCGGTATTGCTCACGCGAATAAATATCGCTCAGATGTACCTCGACCGTCGGTATGCCAACCGCGCGTATTGCATCGGCGATGGCTATCGAGGTGTGCGAAAACCCGCCCGGGTTTATCACGATGCCGTCAAAAATGCCATATGCCGACTGAATTTTATCTATGATGTCGCCCTCGTGGTTCGACTGAAACAGCTCTGCTTCAAAAATCCTTGCTTTTGCGTTCTCGGTGATAAAGCGGCAGAGTGCTTTGTAATCCTGCCTGCCGTATATCTCAGGCTCTCTGATTCCGAGCATATTCAGGTTAGGGCCGTTTATGACCAGCAGCTTTTGCATGTTTCACCTCTTAAAAAACAACGGCAGAGTCACCTCTGCCGTGTGGTTTGCCGTGTGCTTATTATTCGCCGTCGTGGCAGCCGCAGCCGCAATCACAATCGTCGTCATCCTCATAGTCGATCGAAAGCTCAAACTGCTTATTGCAGGAAGGGCAGACGACGATATGAGCCTCGTCCTCGATGATCTCGTCGAGATCTTCGTGGTCGATATAAATAGTTTCGCCGCACTCGGGGCACTCGAGCTCAAGGCAGTCGCCGCAGCAATCGCAATCGTCATCGTCGCAATCGTCACATTCGCCGTCGCAATCG
>CAZNCN010000001.1:143803-177816 GCA_964571635.1 uncultured Ruminococcus sp.
GCCGCAGCAATCGCAATCGTCATCGTCGCAATCGTCACATTCGCCGTCGCAATCGTCGTCGCAATCGCCATAGAGGTCGTCCTCGACGTCGCCGAGGCACTCGTCGATCTCTTCGATATATTCGCCAAGGTTTGCAACCTCGTCATCGAGGTCGGCAACAGTGAGGGCAATATCCTCAAGCATATCGGCGATAGCTTTAAAGAGCTTGGTTTCGTCAGCATTCTGATCGAGCTTCATGCCGTCCATAAGGCCTTTGATATAAGCGGCTTTTTCGGTAATGTTCATAATAGATACCTTTCTGCTGAAAAAACAGCGTCAGACTCTCTCGAGATATTCGCCTGTGCGGGTGTCGATGCGGATAGTGTCGCCCTCGTTGATGAACATGGGAACCTTGACCTCTGCGCCGGTCTCGACGGTAGCAGGCTTGGTAGCGTTGGTTGCGGTGTTGCCGCGAACGCCGGGCTCGCTCTTGGTGACGAGCAGTTCAACAAATGTGGGGGGCTCAACAGCAAAAACCTTGCCCTTGTAAGAAACAAGGCGGCACATCATCTCTTCTTTGACAAACTTGAAGGAATCAGGCAGAACGTCTGCGTTGAGAGGGACCTGGTCATAGGTCTCGAGGTCCATAAAATAATAGAGCTCGCCGTCGTTGTAGCTGTACTGCATATCCTTGCGCTCGACAACAGCGGTGGGGAACTTTGCGGTGGGGTTGAAGGTCTGGTCGACCACGGCTCCGGTAATAACGTTGCGCAGCTTGGTGCGGACGAATGCCGCGCCCTTGCCGGGCTTAACGTGCTGGAACTCGATGATCTGCATAACAGCGCCTTCCATCTCAAAGGTAACGCCGTTCCTGAATTCACCGGCAGAAATCATATATATCCTCCTTTTTACCGTGCGTATATGCATATCGGTAAATCATAATATTTCTTTTATCATTTTAATTGATAACGCCCTGATTGTCAAGGCTTTTTTGGCAAAAAGTCTTATTTTTATGCTTAGCAGTGCAATATCAAAGCACTTTGTCGGGCTTGGACAGCAGATTTTGCGCAAAGAAACATATTTTCCGGGCTTTTAAGCCAAAGAAATGCCGTCTGAAGCATGAAAGCATACGGCGATTTGGTGCCGACTTTTGCTGTTGAGGGCGGTATATTGATCGTTTTTGCGGCGGCAAAGCTTGCCTGTCGCTCAAAAAAGCAGGTCAGCCGACCTGCTTTTTTATTGTCCACGATGCTTTTGTTGACCAGCGTGCGCCCTTGGTGACCTTGACGCCCGACTCGTTGAATATCGAGAAATAAAGCTTGTTTTCGTTTGCGTTCATATCCCAGAATTCAGTCTTTGCCTTGCTGGTGAAATTGTGGTGAGCGTCGGTGCCGAACACCTCGACATCAAACGCCACTTTCTTGCCCGAATAGCCGCTGATTGTGGCTGATGTTGCGTTGGTGCAGCCGTACATTACGCCCGAATAATCGGCATAGCCGACCTTGAGCGAGGTGAACGAAACGTCGCTGCCATCGGTCTTGTGGAATGTGATGAACCTGCCCTGCGTCTTGGGCACGGCGAACATACATGAATATGTCAAGCCGAAATATGTGTCTCTCAAGACCTCGCATTCGCACTCAAGCGTTATGCGCTCGCCTATAAAATAATATGTTCTGGTGACAGAAAGGTACTGTGTTTTTGTGCCTGCTATGCGAATTATAGTCTTTTCGACCACTTTGACGCCGTTGGTATCAAAGCTCTTGCCGACGGCAAGGTCGAGTTTTTCGCCTGTCGAGGCATCAAAATATTCTATGCTCTGCAGATCCTCGTCACCGTGGTTGCCGCCCGAGAACGGCAGGTTCGATGCCGAAGTGCCCGCTCTGTAAACATACTCCCAGTCGGTATAGCCGCCTGCAACGCGAGTGCCGTCGACCTTCCACATTCCGAGGTTCCAGGTGCCCCAGGCGGTCTTGTAGAGCGAGATCGAAAGTGCGCCGACCGACGTACCCTTGCATGAAATATCGACATTCGAGGCGGTGGTCTGCTTGACCGTCATGGGATAGGTCTCTCTCCTGTCAGAGTCGTCGTATTTTTGATAAAGGCTCTTTGCGCCCTGCAGATGCTGCTTGATGCCGCTATAGCTTGCGGCGGATTTTTTGCCTGTGTCGGTAGGTGTATAGTCCTTTTTGTCTGTTCGCCTGCTTGCGATAAGGTCGCAAACGTCGACATCACCGTCGCAATTAATGTCGCCGTCAATGATGACGACCGCCTTTTGATTGCCGAGCGTAACTATATCGCCGCTGACGACATTGCCCGAGGTCTTTTGCTTGCCGTTTTTATCTGTCAGCTTGCAATCGGCGTGTGCCATCGTAGCAAGAAACGCACTGACCGAGGTGTCGGGCCTTACGCCGCGGACATATTGAGTACCGCCGGAGGTCTCGAGGTATTCGCCGGAGTTATACATAGTGCGCAGTGAATTGAAGTCGGGACTCTTGCCTGTCGAGGTCGCCTTTTTGTCGAGAGGATCGCCATAGTCAGAGTCGTTAAAGCCCATCGTATCTTCGGCGCTCGTGTCATCGTCGTCGCCGACAGTGCCGACACACACCTCGATCTCAGAGCAGAACGCAAAGCCGCCTGCGCGGTATATCTCGATCTTGATATATCTTGCCGAAAAACCGTTTTTGTCGGTGTATCTGATCTGCGAAACGCGGTTGCCGTCGACCGCAACTCTTTTGCCGTCGCCCAATTGGGTATAATTCTTGCCGTCCTCGGACGCAGAGAATGTTATACGCTGAGGATAGCTGATGCCCCACGAGGTCATCTCTTCGACATACGCAGCAATTCTCACTATGCCGCTGTTGACCTCCAAAAGATCGAGAACTATGGTTATCGGTGCGCCCGAGTTCCAGCCGACCCAGATGGTGCTGCCTGCGTCGCCGCCGTCGTTTGTAGCGCCGTCGGTGAGCTCTTTGCCGTCAACGTTGACATAGCCGTTGGAATTTGCCTTATCCTGATACGGTTGCGGATCGTATGTATATGGACAATCGAGCGCTATGTTTGATAATTTCTCCTGCTCTGCCGAAACAGCGAGTGCCGAAGCGAGCATTATGACCGCCAGGAGCAATGAAAAAAGTTTGATCGCCTTGTTTTTCATCATTATTTTCCCTTTCTTATGCCTCGTCATCTATCAGGAGCCACGAGCACGAGGTGGTATATTTAGTGCCTGCCGACACAAGAGTCGGTGTGCTTTCTTCGTATTTGCTGAAATAAAGCTTGTTGTGCGTCCTGTTCATATCCCAGAACATGGTCTTGCGTGTGTTGCTGAAGTTGTCTGTTGCTGTATCGGGGGTGAGAACTCTGACCTGTATCTTGTATCTCGGGTTAGTGTTGCCATAGAGCACGACACAATCGGCGCCATAGCCCTCATAGAACGTGTCGGAAGCGTATTCATTCTCGCAGGTCTCGCCTGTTTCGCACTGATAGATAAGCTTGCCGTTCTCATAATAATCTGCGTGCGTGCCATACGCCTTGCTTATCGGCATCATGCAGGTGTACGAGAGATACCAATAGACATCTCTGACGTGGTCATACTCGCAGTCGAGCCTGATCTGCTCTGCCGTTATCGTATAATTGCGTGTCACGGCAGCATAATACTCATCGGGGTTGCCGAGATGCAAATGTGTTTTTTGCACGACGGTCAGTGTGTCGACCTCAAACTCCTTGCCCGAATCAAGGTCGAGCAGTGTTTCGCCATCATAAAACTCGAGCGAAACCAAGGTTTCGTTGCCGTGGTTGCCGCCTGACCAGACATAGCCGCCCGACGGCTTATCGGATGCACGATAGACATACTCCATATCGGTCGAGCCGCCCGTGAAGTTGACATTGCCACCCGCGGTCGAGAGCGTCCACGAGCCTAATATGTAAGTGCCCCACGCGCGTTTGTCAAGCGTGAGTGCGACCTTGCGGTCGTCGAAAATATGTGACGTAAAGCGATATTGGCTGCTCGAAAGCTTTTTTACCTTCAATTTATACCCTCCCTTTTGCTCGGCATAAACGGAATTGTCGCCCATGCCGTCCGATGTGTCTGAAGCCTCGGGGGCTTTGGAATCGTCTGATGCATCCGAAACATCCGAAACATCCGACGATGTGTCGGCGTTTTGCGAATTGTCGTTCGATATAGTGCCATTCGATGCTGCGCTGCCGCTTGTGTCGCCGTCACCCGGGTCGCAGGACGTGAGGACGCACGAGATCAGCACAAAGAGCAAAAGCATTATCGATATGCATTTTGCAGTGTTGGTTTTTTTGTTATGCTTCATAATAATGATAAACTCCTTAAAAAGCGTTGTTTGTCGATATTATAGCCCCGATTGCCGTTTATTATGTATGCTTTTGCATAAAACGCATTTTGTGTGTCAAACATCGTTTTGCCGTATCAGGCTTTGGTAGCAGTCAAAGCATGAAAAGCATATTATGCATTACTCATATTTTTTATAACTCTCGGGGAAATAGGTCTTTTGCATCTCTGAAACAGGCGACATCTTGAGCCTTATATCTCCGTTGTCGTCATCACGCGAAAGCTTGCAGACGTGCGTGCCCTCGTCAAAGGTCACATCTATGCCGAACACAAAGTTCTGAAACAGCTCAACAGGCAGCAAAACATCTGTTTCTGTAAATATAACAGGTGCCGAAAGCCTTGCCGACGAGCCGTTGACATATATCTGTGTCGAGCTGTCAGTGCAGGCTATCATGCTCTGCGAGGGCAGGCAGACGAGGGTGATCTTTTGATCGTCGCCCGCTATGCTGATGTCGGCGATAGCGGCTACCGCACTGTACGGAACATAAAGCCCATAGACCCTGTTTGCCGATGAAGCCGAAACAGTGACCGCGGTTCTGCCGTTTTTGACGAGCCTCAGGCTGTAAAGCCCCGAGCTGTCAGATGCACTGTCGTATATCATATATATAATGCCTGCCGCAAGTGCTGTTATGATTATGATCAGAGCGAGCATGGTTATGGCGACTGCGACGAATGTTTCTGCCATCCTGCTGTGCTTTTTGCGTTTTTTGGTTGCTTTGCTCTGCTCATCCAAGGGCTTGTACCTCCTTTTTGAAATAATGACCTACACTGTGACAGTTATATTCTACATTATTCCTTTGCAAAAATCAACAGGCTAACCGCAATTATAAAAAAATATCTTTGAGAGGTGGACTATATGGCAAAGAAATTTGCAGGCGACGCAAAGCGTGCCATCGCCGCAGCATCACATGCGGCAGGTGAAATGGGACATTCGTATATAGGCACAGAACATCTTTTGCTGGGACTGCTGACCGAATCGCCTGCCTGCGCCGACAGGCTTTTTGCGTGCGGCATTACTGCGGCAGGTGTCAGGCAAAAAATAATCGAGCTCGTCGGCATAGGCACAAAAACAGAGCTCACGGGTGACGACATGACACCGACCTGCAAAAACGTCATATATTCAGCCACAGGCGCAAAGCCGAGCTCGCTTATAGACTGCGTTTCGCTGCTCGAAAGCGTGCTCGACGCCGACTGCGTGGCGTTAAGGCTTATGCAGAGCATGGGCTATGGCGCACAGGCAGACATAAACACCGATGCTTCAAAGCAGGCGAAATTGCAAAAGCAGTCGATAAGCACTCCGACGCTCGAAAAATACGCGCGTGATCTTACAAAAAACGCCCGAATGGGGCTTATCGACCCTGTTGTCGGCCGTGAAAAAGAAACCGAGCGTGTGATAAGTATTCTGCTCAGGCGCACAAAAAACAATCCGTGTCTTGTGGGCAAGGCAGGCGTCGGCAAGACCGCAATAGCAGAGTCGATCGCCATGCGCATCGCCTCGGGTGATGTTCCATACGCTTTAAAGGACTGCCGAATAATGGAGCTCGACATGGCATCTGTCGTCGCAGGGACAAAATACAGGGGCGAGTTTGAAGAAAGGCTGTGCAAAATTCTTTCAGAGGCTTCGGGCTCGCCGAACGTTATTATTTTCATTGACGAATTGCACACGATAGTCGGCGCAGGGGCGGCAGAAGGCGCAATAGATGCCTCGAATATTCTAAAACCGCCGCTTGCACGCGGTGAAATAAGAGTTATAGGTGCGACGACCGATGACGAATATAAAAAATTCATCATGCGTGACAGTGCGCTCGAACGCAGGTTTCAGCCTGTCGAGGTCTGCGAACCGTCGAGGGACGAGTGCTGCGAGATACTTTGCGGCATAAAGAATAAATTCGAGGCGTTTCACGGCGTTGGCTTTGAAACCAAAGCGCTTTTGGCGTGTGTTGACATTTCGGCAGCCTTCATCGGCGGCAGATGCCTGCCCGACAAGGCGATAGATCTGATGGACGAGGCGGCGGCGAGGGTGGCAAAAAGGCACGACAGCCTTGTCACGGCAGAGGCTGTCGCAGATGCCGCAGAAAGCATAACGGGTGTTCCTCGACAAATACTGCTTTGCGACGGGCAGGCTATCGAGAGTGCGATAAGCACCATCAAAGAGAGCCTCTGCCTTGACGAAAAAATGCTTGCGGCTTTGGCAGGCTCGATCAAGGACGGCAAAAAGCCTGTCTTTGCGGCGGCTGTTTATGGCGTCGGTGCCAAACTGCTTGCCGAAATGACGGCTGATGCTCTGTTTGGCTCTCAAAAAAACCTGCTCACCGTCGACCTTGCAGAATATTCGAGTGCTTATTCCTTTGGCTCGCTGCTTGGCGACGACAGACAAAAGGGCATACTGCCCGAGTTTATTATGCGCCATCCTGCGTGCGTGATAGAATTCAAGAACGCAGGCGCAGAGCATCACGAGCTGACGAATGCCCTTATTCCGCTTATCACCGAGGGCAGGCTGTCACACCAAAGTGCTTTGACAAAGGCGGTCATATATGTCGCAGGCGAAAGACACACGCCTCAGATGGGCTTTTGTCGCAGCGATATATACGACTGCTGCCGATTATGCAGCGCCTGCAGCATAAGCACAGTCGCAAAGCCGATAAGGCACATTGCCGCAATAAACTCCTGATAGCAAAGAAGAGAGATCAAAACGATCTCTCTTCTTAATTTTTATTTTTTAAAGAAAGGCTTCAGTGCCTTATACAGCAGCATACCGAGTATGCCTGCCGAAATTATCTCGCCTGCGCCGACCGTCAACGCAAAATACCAAAACGCACCCTCATACATATAGACATATTTCAGCACAAACGGTATTGCGATGGCGTTGCAAAGCACGGGCGGCAGGGCACAGAGCCAAACCAGCCTTTGGCTTTTTATGACTTTTGACAAATAATATGTTAGTATCGCGGCGACGAGCGTTGCAAGGCTTCCGACTATCGCATCGAGCGGCAGGCCTGTCAAAAAGCCCGATATGAGGCAGCCCAAAAACAGCCCCGGGATCGCAGCAGGCGTAAAGCACGGCAGTATGGTCATTGCCTCTGAAATTCTGACCTGTATCACGGGAACAGGCGCAAGAACGACCGTCAGCACGGTATAAAGTGCGGCAATGACTGCCGCTTCGGCGATAAATCTTGTTTTGTTATTCAATTATAACACTCCCTTTGGTTTTGTTTATAGTGAGGAAGGCCAAGGCCGGCTAAGACAAGAAAGCATACGGTTTTCAGCGGATCTTTCGTGCGGCGGCTGCCCAAAAAGCCTCGGCGGTACGGTCAAGTATCACCTTTGCATTTTTGGTTGCTGCCATACAAAATCCTTCGCTGACAAAGCGCCGGGCGAAACGGAACTCTTTGTCGGTGCGTGTTTTCTTATCTCAGACAGCCTTTCGAACTCACTTCGTAATAATTACAATATAAATATTCAGCCTTGGTACTGTCTTTTTATTTTCTGCTTCCAGCAGGAATGGCACATAGCCACATATGCATCGTTGCCGCCGATGAGCACCTGATCGCCCTCGGTGACGACGTTGCCGTTTGAATCTACGCGCGCATTGACTGTCGCCTTGCGACCGCAGGCGCATATCGTTTTGATCTCGGTTATCGAGTCGGCGACCTCAAACAGCCTTGCCGATCCGGGGAAAAGATGCGTCAAAAAGTCGGTGCGCAGTCCAAAGCAGAGCACAGGCACGCTCATTTCGTCGACTATCTGCCTGAGCTCATCTATCTGCCGCGGTGTAAAAAACTGGCACTCGTCGGCAATGATGACATCGCGGCATTCCTGTCTGATAAAGCAGGCTCTGATGTCGGTTTCGGGTGTTATGACAAAAGCCTCGCAATCAAGACCTATGCGCGAGCGGACTGTCGCTCTGCCGTCACGGTCATCTGTTGACGGCTTGATGAGCCAGACGCGCATTCCGCGCTCTTCATAATTAAACTTGGTTATCAGCGCCTGTGCCGACTTGCTCGAACCCATAGCGCCGTATTTGAAATATAACTTTGCCATGCTCTACTCCGATCAAATAATCATCAAATAATATTATTCTCAAAACTATCGGGAACACACTTTGGGTGCGTCCCCGAAGATTTTTTTGATCAATCGCCGCTCGCCCTGTATTTCGCCTCGAGGAACTCGGGGTCGATATACTTCTGAACGGTCTTATAAAGGCACTCTATGCTCCACTCGCCGCCGACAAGCTTATAGACAGACTTCAGCTCTTTGATGCCGTGGCTGTTCAAGAGGTCTTCGGTGAAGTCGCAAAGAGGATAGATGCAATAGTTGCGCTGGCCCGAATCTCCGAGATAGCTGCCGACACGCTTGCCCGAGGTGTAATAGGTCACGACAGGCGTGAAAATGATGTTCTCTAAGGTTATCTCGCCTGTTTCTGCCGATTTGACTATCTCGAGGTCGAGCATTCCACCGAGCATGTTGGTGTGATCCTGCATACCCGAGATGAAATTGCCGAGCGAATAGATCATCAGCGTTCTGCCGCCAGAAGCGTTTGTCTCCCAGCGCATCGGCTGAATGTTGTGCGAGTGCATTCCGAGCACGATGTCTATATCGAGCTCCAAAAACAGCTTGCTGTATTGCTTTTGGTATCTGTCAAGATAATCGGCATTCTCGTCGCCCCAGTGTGCCGAAACAATGATGAGGTCAGACACCTTTCTCGCAGCGGCGACCTGAGTGCGTATAAGCTGCTCGTCGAAATAGGGGATGTATTCATCGGCGCTCGCAGGCTTTGTCAAGCCGTTTGTGGCATAGGTATAGGTGAGCCACGCTATCTTGATGCCGTTGGTTTCGGTAACGGTAATATTATTGGTAGCTGCCGTATTCGCATAATAACCGAGCACGGTCTTGCCCTTTTCGGTGAAAAAGCGGTTGCAGCCCTGCAGACCCTTGATGCCTACATCGAGCATATGGTTATGCGCGATATTAAACACGTCAAAGCCGAGGTCAATAAGCGTATGTCCGCACGCCTCGGGGGTGTTGAATGTCGGATAGCTCGATATGCCGAGCTCGTCGCCGCCCATCATGGTTTCGACGTTGATATACGCAAGGTCTGCTTCTGCGATATGATCTGCGACATATTTGTATATCTCGGTGAAATCATATTCTATCTCGTCGAGAGGCTTATAGACAGGCGTGATATTATTCTTTCTCGCTGCGACATTGACAGCATCATAATAAACCGAAGCGTGAATGATGTTGTCGGGGCAGGCGAGCAAATGCATACGCTGATCGACAGGCTTCTCTTCTGATGATTCTGTTGGCTCGGAAGGAACAGAAGGCGTGTCGGGTGTGCTCCAATCGCCATTCGAACTCTGGTCGGGATCTATGCTGTCCTGCGACTCCAAAGAAACGACCCCGGAGTTACTCGGGGTCATACTCTCTGTATCATTCGGCATACTGCCGCATTGCACAAGACAGAATATCAACACCGCGACCATGACGGCCGCAAGAACTGCGGTTAACGTTGCGGTAAATCTGTTATTCATGTCAATAATTTATTTACGGCGTTTATCAGCCGAGTATTTTGTTGAGATTGGATTCGCCAACGGTGACTATGACATAGTCGACCAGCGATCTGCCCTCGCCGTTGTGACGGCCTGCGTCGGTCAGGTTGATGGTGAAGTCGCCCGAAAGTGCAAACATAGAGTTGCAGAGGCGCTCTGCCAGGAACGGTGTGAGTGTTGCCGCAGAATCATCACGATATACGAGTGCGCAGGGGAGCTCGGTGTTTTCGGTGCGGAAGTAAGTTCTCGCAAGAACAGCGCCCAGATCCTTGCCCTCGTTGATCGAATAGTCGGTCGACGAAGTATATATCTTGAGGTCGGATATCTTGGTGGTGTCAAAGCCCTTGCTTTCACCGTTGCCGATGCTTATGTCATACTTGGGCTTGAGCACGGGAACATTCTCGTTGGTTATATTCTTGCTGATGCCGAGGTAAGACACCAGGTCGCCGCCGATAACGTTCTTGGTGGTGATGTCATACTCATCGAGCGCATGTGCTGCCGCAGCAGGGAAACGCTCTGCCATAACCTTGCATATCTCGACATTGACGAGGTATGCGCCGTACTCTGTCAGATGGCTGTCAGTGGTGCGGTAGATGGGATATTCGCCGCTCTCCTTGGCTGCCATAAAGACATCATACATGTCGATGACGATAGCCTCGGTCTCTGCCAGTGCCGCACTGATCTGCTCATAGCGGGTCTGGTGAGTCTCGCGCTTGATATCGTCGTCAAGATATTCGTCATATATAGAGGTAACGTCAGGGATAAGCACATAAATAAGGTCAAAGTCGCCGCCGTTTGCTCTTGCAACGCATGCCGAAACCTTGCTGTTGACAAACGACTTAAACTGTCTGAGCTCTGTCTGGGTGAGCAGGTTAGAGCCGGTATAGTTCTCGATCATCTTGTCAAAATAGAGGTGCGAGTCCTTGCCGACTGCAACGCTCATGCCATCGGCACGAGGCTCGGATATCGCAGAATAATATGCGACTGCCGAGAGTATCTCGCTCTCTTCTTTGCCCTCGACCTTTGCGGTTATCTCGAGCAGTGTCTGAGAAGTGCCTGTGAGCACCGTGGTGGTTATAAAATAGCCGTCCTTGGATGCGACAGTGATCTCTTCTTTGCCGCCCTTGATGTTGATGACCGCACCGTCTTCGCAGGTGCCTGCTATAACGACTTCGCTGGGAGAAACGTTGACGATAGTGCCGACCTTGGGCTTTGCGGTATAGCCCTCGGGGGTAGACTCGTCGCTCGAATCATCAGATACAGATGTTTCGCTGCTCTCGCCAAGGTCGGGAATCGATGCGAGAAAGTCGCTGTCGCCCGAGCCTGTGTCGCAGGCGGAAAGAATTACTGCACAAAGAGTGACGAGTGCGAGCAGTGCCGCGGTCAAAACTTTGCCTTTTGTGGTGGATTTCATGTTGTTACCTCGCTTTTAGGAAAAAAGTTGAAAAATTAATGCGTTATCAGTCGTCTTCGGTCTGGTCTTTCTTTGCCTCGGCAATGACCTTGGCAGCCACGTCAGAGGGAGCCTCCTCATAGCGCACGAATTCAAATGTATAGCTGCCCCTGCCCTGCGTCATTGCACGGAGCTGGATAGCGTACATCGACATCTCTGCCATCGGGCATTCTGCCTCTACGATGGTATAGCCCTTGCGGTCAGCCTGTGCTGTGTTCATTATTCTGCCGCGGTGCTTGTTGAGGTCGCCCATAATGTCGCCCATGTAATCATCGGGAATGAGGACCTTGAGCTCGCCGATAGGCTCGAGCAATACTGCGCCGCCCTGCTTCATGCCTTCTTTGAAGGCGAGGTGTGCAGCGAGCTTGAACGACATCTCGGACGAGTCGACATCGTGATAAGAGCCGTCATAAAGGTCGGCTTTAAGATAAATAACGGGATAGCCTGCGAGCGTGCCCTTCTGGATAGCCTCCTGCAAGCCCTTTTCGACTGCGGGGAAGAAGTTCTTGGGCACTGTGCCGCCGACGACAGACTCGGTGAACTCGAGCGCTTCGTTTTCGCCGTGCGAGAACGTGATGCGAACGTGACCGTACTGACCGTGACCGCCGGTCTGCTTTTTGTGCTTGCCTTCGACCTGAACAGTCTTCTTTATAGTTTCACGATAAGGGATCTTGGCAGCCGTCAGGTCGACAGAAACGCCAAAACGGTTGCGCAGCTTTGAAACGATGACTGCAAGGTGTGCATCCGAAAGTCCATAGAGGCACATCTGCTTTGTCTCGCTGTTGTTGACATATTTAAGAGTATAGTCCTCTTCGAGCAGCTTAGAGATGCCCGACGAGATCTTGTCCTCATCGCCTCTTGCCTTGGGCGCGATAGCCTGGCAGAAATAAGGAACGGGAAACTTGATGCGCTGATACGGAGTCTTGAATGAGGGGTCGGCGGTCAGAGTGTCGCAGGTGTTGGTAGCGACGAGCTTGACCGTAACGCCGATGTCACCATAGACCATCTCGTCGGTATCAGTGTCCTTGGCGCCGACGCAGGTGGTGAGGCGGCTGAATTTCTCGGCCTGTCCGTTGGTAAGGTTGGTAAGGACCGTATCCTTTTTGAGGACGCCGGATCTGACCTGGAAGTAGGTGCGCTTGCCGAACTGGTCAATGAGCGTCTTGAATACGAAAACAGAGGGTGCGCCGTCGGTCGAAGCCTCGACCTCGGTGATCTTGCCGTCCTGCTCGACCTTGCGCATCTTGCGGTCGATGGGAGAGCTGAACGATGCGGAGATAGTGTCCATAAGCACTCTTACGCCTGCAAGCGTGACAGCAGAGCCTGCGAACACAGGCGAGATAGCGCCCGAAACAAGGCCTGCGTTGAGTGCGTCATGACGCTCCTGCTGGGTGAGGGGCTGTTCTTCGAACAGGACCTTCTCCATCAATTCTTCGCTGGTCTCTGCGAGAGCCTGGTCGAGCTCGAGCGTAAGCTCCTCAACGTGCTCTGCATACTGTGCGGGCAATTCTGTCTTGACAGCGTTGCCTGCCTTGTCAAACTTGAATGCCTCGTCGGTCAAAAGGTTGACATATATAGCGTCGGGGCCGTTGCCGAAAGGAACAAACACGGGGCAGACGCTGGTGCCGAATGTATCACGCATACCCTCGAGGGTCTTGTCAAAGTTTGCGTTCTCGTCATCCATCTTGTTGACAAAGAATGCCTTGGGAATGCCTGCTGCGTTATCCCACGAAAGCTCGGTGCCGACCTTGTGGCCGCCCTTGCCGTCGACGACGAGCAGTGCAGTGCCTGCGACGCTGATAGCCTCGAGCGCTTCGCCGACAAAGTCAAACGAGCCGGGAGCGTCGATGATGTTGATCTTTGTATCGTTCCAGATATAATTTGCCAATGCAGTAGAGATAGAGATGCCTCTCGACTTCTCTTCTGTATCGTAGTCGCAGACGGTGTTGCCGTCAGCAGTCTTGCCGAGTCTGTCGGTAGCCTTTGCGAGATAAAGCATCGCCTCTGCGAGAGAGGTCTTACCATCACCGCCGTGTCCGACTAAAGCTATGTTTCTGATTTTTGCCGAAGTAATTTTTGCCACGATAGTTGTCCTCCAAAAATTTATGCCATAAAAATGTGCCTTTGATACTATTATAGTTTATTTGCTCCAAATTATCAAGAGCTAATTCAACAATATTTACATTTTTTGCGTTTGAAATCGGCTTTTTTAGGTGATTTTACAGCAAAAGCGACAATATCCAGACCGGCAACAGCCAAACAAGCTGGAACAAAAGCGCATAGATCGAGGTCAGATCAAACACCGAGCCGGTCAATGCAAAGAAGCATACCGCTGCGGTGGACAGCAAAATATCCGCCATCGTGATGACCACGTTGCTGCGAATAGCGTGCCTTGCCTTGTCGCAGAGCACGAACATTTTGAGGAAGGTGTGCAGCGAACCGTTTGTGACTATGCCGCTGTCGACTCTGTCAAGACAATCGGTCGACTCGCCGAATTGCGAGCACTTGATGACGGTGATCGGGCAGCGCTTGAACCTGATGTCGCGCTTGAGCATCTCGTCGGTTATGTTGGGGTCGAGCGTCTTTACGCCGAGGCAAAGGCCTGCTCGATACATATCCTGCAAGAGCGAATTAAAACGTTCGCTCAATGTATAAATGAGGTAGACTTTTGCGGCGAGCCTGCCGTCAACAGCGACGAACATGACAGTGCCGTTCTTTTTTTCGTATGCCGTATCGCCGTTGTCAAGCGGCGCATCTATGCCGTTGCGGCGCATATAGCTGTGCTTGCCGATATACATCGACTTGCCTGCTATCGACATGCAGACGCCGTCGGCGGCAGACTCGGTGAGTCTCGAATCGACAGGCGCAGAAACATCGCCTTCGACCATGTTGGCAAGCACCGATGCGAGAGGTCCGCCTATAAGGCTGAACGCAGACGCAAGGCTCGGTATGATATTGTCAAGTCTGAAATTGCCGTAAGCCTTGACACTGACCACTCTGATGTTTTTAGATGGATAAACCTCTGTATCGGCAAACGAGAGCACGCCGGCATCGGCATACTCCTCTGCGACAGAATTGCCGACGAACGCCGACGAGGTGCGTCTGCCTATGCGGTTGATGCGCACGACAGGCAGTGTCACCATAAAAAATGCGGTGAGCGGTGTCGAAATGAGCACAACGAGCGTTGCGGCGGCATAAGCGTCGAGCATCGGCTTGCCGAGCCACGCAAGTATGCCAAACAGCACGAGCGCCATGATCAGTATGACCGGGATGATAAATCCGAGCACCTGCTCGCTCTTTGTGCGTGTGCGTATGCGGCGGAACATTCCGTCGCAAAAATCGGTGTGCTTTACTGTATAAATATCGGAATCATGCGAAAGATACCTTGCAAATTCAGCCGCCTCGGGCGAAACGCCCTTAAGCTCGAGCGCTGCGTATTTGCGGTGCTTTTTGGCAATAACTCTAAAGCAGTGATAATCCTTGCGGCAGCAAAGATATTCGGTAAAGGCACGGCAAAGGCACGCCGTTGCCGCAGGCAGCGAGTAAAGTCTGAGCGACTCCGACATCGGGTCGACTGCCAAAAGAACTATCGAATATATCGCCGTAGCCGCAACCGAAACGACTATAAGGCTGTCGGTATTCGGCTTCATCGCCAAGAGTCCCCCGGTACCGTTCTTTAAGCTGTCAAACATAACAAGTGCTGTAAACAGCAGCAATTGCAGATCTATGAGTATATAAAGATTGCCGTATCTGCCCTGCTTTAAGAATGCGGGCAGTGTGCCGCTGTCAGCCGAAGCGAGCTCGAGCACGAGTATTATCACGGTGAATATCAGGCAGGCGAGTGTCTTGAATCCCGACTTCCTGACCGCCTTATAAAGCATTGCGTGAACATCTTCGTTCTGATCACGCGAGGTATATTCAAACTCCTTGGGCTTTGTTTTTTGCTTTTTCTGCTTTTTGCGCCTTGCGTCGCTCATCCTGCCGAGTGCGGCGTCAAAATCGTCGTCGCCCTCAGACTTGTCGTCCATCATTCCGAATGCGGCGGATCTCGCCTCCGAATGCTCGTCGTGCCCGTCACCGTGATGCTCCTCACCGACTGCAACGAGGTCGTCCGGCTCGTCGGCGATGACTGTCTGAGCGTCATCCTCCTGCTCGGGGGCAAATTCTATCTCACCGCTCTCTATTTTTGAAGAGAGCGCCTCATAATCCTCGTCAAATTTGACTGTTTCTATCTCGGTGGTAAGCGTCTCGGGCGGCTGCTCACCGTCAAGATCAAACATTGACTCCTGCACGGGAGATCTCGGATGTACGTGTCCGACAGGGTCTGTAAACCTGTCTGCCGCACTGCGGGCCTGCTCTGTGTGCGGAGTGATGTCTATGCCTGCGGTGCGCATCTTGGCGTCCTCGATCATATTGCCAAGCCTGCTCTGCCTGCGAGAAGCGGGTATTGCAGGCTCGTCGGGCAAAAGGCTGCGCTCTGCGGTGGTATTTAAAAGCCCCTGCAATTCGGCAGTGCCCGACAGCTCGGGCTTTGGCACGCGGTCTGAATATGCACTGACTATGCGGTCGGCCTCTGCCTCTGCACGAGTTCTCGGAATGCGGTCGGCTATCTGAGTATCGCTGTTGTCCACAGGCGGTTTTGGGTCACCCGACGTCGCAAGCGAAACGATCGTGTGCTCATAGGTCTTTGACGCAATATCCGTGCGCAAAGCGTCGTTCTCGGCGGTCGCTGCGCTCAATATGTCGTTGATATTTCTTTTTTTCTTTCCTTCTTCTATCGACATTTTGCTCCCAAACCCTTATCGTAATCTTAATAATCTGAAATAACAAAGAATAATCAAAGCTCAATGCTTTTTGTTGTGTCTTTGCTTTGCCGCCTCGAACATCATTACAGCGCCTGCCGCCGAAACGTTGAGCGAATTTATTTTGCCGAACATCGGTATCGAAACGACATAGTCGGCCTTTTTGCGCAAAAGTGCCGAAACGCCGTTGTTCTCGCCGCCCAGTATCAAAGCGCATCCGCAATCAAGGTCGGTATCATAGCAGCACTCTCCGTCGGCCTCCAAAGCGAACACCCAGACACCGTTCTGCTTTAATGTGTCGACTGCCGAAGCGAGGTTGGACACTTTTGCTATCGCCATATGAAACAGCGCGCCCGCCGATGCCTTTGCGACAGTGCCGTTGACCGAAACGCCGCGCCGCTTGGGTATAATGATGCCGTGGACGCCTGCGCACTCTGCGGTACGGATTATCGCACCGAGGTTGTGCGGATCCTCGACAGAATCGCATATGACCACAAAGGGCTTTTCACCCCTGTCGGCGGCTATCCGCAATATGTCCTCGACAGACTTATATTCGGTTTCGGCAGCATAAGCCGCCACGCCCTGATGAGGCACACCGTCGGCAAGCCCATCAAGCTTGCGCCTGTCGCATCTGACAACGGGAATCCCCTTTTGCGAGGCGAGCGCCAATATTATCCTGAGCGGGCCGTCATCGTCGCCGTTCTGCATCAGTATCTTGTCTGCCTTGCCGCTTTTGAGCAGTTCGGTAACGGCATTGCGTCCGACAAAAACACCGTCGGACGAAAGTTTATCTGTATTTTGCATAACATTTACCATTCAAAATTATTCTGCGTGTATCTTAACATACAATTAGATATGTTATTATATCACATACATCTCGGTTTGTCACCTGTTTTTTCGCGTTTTTTATCAAAAAAGCTTTGCAAATAGCCGCAGTTTGTGATATGATGTATTTGTGTGAGGTTATGCAGATGAGATGTGAACAGGAAAAAAGTCGGTTTTTGGACGCACTTTGCAGCGGAACGCTGTTTCATTCATATATAATAGAATCTGCGTCGACGGCGTTTGCCGATGACTTTTTGTCATACGCACGTTCGGTGCTCATGTGCAGCGGCGGCAAAAAGCCGTGCGGCATATGTCCCGACTGCCGCAAATTATCTGCCGACAGCCATCCCGACGTGCTTATCTGCGGCGGTGACGACAAGCCTGCCAATATGGAGGCGGTCAGAAACGTCATAGCCCTTTCTCACATCCCGCCGAGTGAGGGCGCGAGCCGAATTTTTATATTCAAATGCTGCGAAAAAATGCGCTGGGATGCGCAGAACGCACTGCTCAAACTGCTCGAAGAGCCGCCACCGTATGTCAGAATACTGCTTTCGACGGCAAAAAAAGAGGCCATGCTGCCAACGGTCAGATCACGCTGCAGGCTGATCACTCTCACCGACGAGCCGCCTGCCAAAACAGACAAAGCGAGCACCGCAGCCGCAGAAAGAGCGCAAAAGACCTTGCAAATGCTGTCGGGAGGCAGCAGACGGTTTGACTTTTTTGTGTTCATGACCGAAAAGCAGACACGCGACAAGGCTGTTTTATACCTTTCGGCACTTTATGCCGAATTGACCGACATGCTCAAAATGCAGGGTTCGAGCGCAGAGCTCGCCACATTCATGGGCAAAAGAGCCATCTGCGGAATGGCCGATGCGGTCTTTGCCGCCAAGGGTGCGGCAGAAGCAAATGCAAATCTGTCATCGCTGTTTGCGGCGCTGGCAATCAGATTATGGGAGCTTAAAAAATGAAGAACAACAACAAGAGATACTACAGACCACGCAGAAAGAACAACAACAACAATAACAACAATAACAATCCTAACGCCAACAGCACCGCCGCACCTCAGCAGGAGTCGGCGGTCAACGAAGCGCTCATCGAAGAGATACTGTTTTCAGAGCACCCCGAGGCTGCCGAGGCTCAACAGCCCGAGCGCCCCTCGACCGAGATAGTCGGTGTCAGATTCAGGCACGCAAACAAGATATATTATTTTGCACCCTGCGGCATTGATTTTCACGACGGAGACTGCGCAATAGTCGAGACTGTCAGAGGCACAGAGTTTGCAACAGTCGCCATCACCAACCGCAGCGTTCCCGACAGTGAGCTCGTCCTGCCGCTCAAGCCTGTCATTCGCAAGGCTACCGACGACGACATCGCCCACGACGAGCGCAACCGCAGGCTCGAGGCAGAGGCAGCACCCATATTCGAAAAAAAGGTCAAAGAAAACGACCTCGAAATGCAGCTCGTCGACGTTGAATACACGTTCGACAACACCAAGCTCATATTCTATTTCACCGCCGACGGCAGAGTCGACTTCAGAGAATTGGTCAAAGACCTCGCCTCGGTGTTCCGCACTCGCATAGAATTGCGCCAGATAGGCGTCAGAGATGAGGCAAGACTTTACGGCGGTCTCGGCGTATGCGGCAGACCGTTCTGCTGCAAGACATTCCTGCAGGATTTCGCACAGGTATCCATTAAGATGGCAAAAGAGCAGAACCTTTCGCTTTCGTCAGCCAAGATCTCGGGCACCTGCGGCAGGCTTATGTGCTGCCTCAGATATGAGAACGCCGTATATGAGATGGAGTACGCAAACTTCCCCAAGGTCGACAGCATTGTCGAGACACCGCAGGGACGTGGCGTCGTCGTCGAGAGCAACTTCCTCACCGGCAACATCAAGGTCAGGATGAATAATCAGCAGAACGACATCAAAACGTTCACCAAAAAGGACCTCAAGGTCGTCGGCATGATAAAGGTCAGAGATGACACTGACGCAGAGCTTAAAAAATTGGAAGATAACTGAGCAAAAAAAGCAGACCTTGACGGTCTGCTTTTTGAGTTAAGTTGTCGCTGTTGCGACAGCGAAGCAGTGCTTCGCCGAGATAATTAAAACCTCATTAAAAAACCGCGGCTTGCCATCAGACAAGCCGCATTGCTTTTTTATTCTATCACCGTTACCGTCAAGATGCTCTTTTGGGTATCGTACGCTATTGCGACGGTGAAGCTGTCATACTTATGTGAGAAATCCGCATATTCGGGGTTTTGGTCGATAAAATCATCGAATGCCTCGGCAGAAACGTTTTCGAAATATGCCGTGACTCCGCCGTATGGGCTCTCTACCACCTCTTTGCACTCGCCCGGGAACTCCGGCAGGCCATCCGGCAATGTCGGCGAGCTGAGGCTGTTGCTGATGACCATCAGCACGATTATCGTAGCGACGAGCAGTGCCGCTGCCGAAAGCAGCCAGACGAGCTTGCGCTTATCTGCTTTGCTCATCAATATTTCTCCTGCTTCCAACGGATGAAGAACAGAACGCCTGCTGCGACAACCGCCAGGATTATGATGATTATCGCAACGATAACGCCCGAGCTCGGGCTGTCGCCCTTAGCCTCGCTGCCGGCAGAGTCTTTTTCGAACTGTGCTTCGATGGTGTGGTCGGCGGTAACGTGTTCAAAGGTATAGGTGTATACCGCTTCGCCCTGTACTCCCTCGACAGCGGCGCCGTCGATGAGTATGCTCTTGATGAGATAGCCGTCGGATGCGACTATGCTGTAGGTTGCGGAAGTGCCTGTGGTGACAGACTTGTTGCCTGCGGGGCTTATGCTGCCGCCGTCGGATGCGCTCGAAATGATGGTGTATCTCGTTTCGAGGCTCTCGCAGAAGGTAACATATCGATCATTGAAATAATAAACGCAGATCCAGCCCTCGTTGTCAACTGTTGCACGGTTGCCCGCTGCCGAGCCATCGGGTTTGGTGGGCGATGCGAGCTTGTCGTTCTTGAGCACGAGGTATTCGAGCGACTTGCCTGCATACGAAGCGCCCATGTTGTATGAAAGCGTCGTGCCGTCGGGCCATGCAACGTCGCCACTCATTTTGAGTGCCGCATAGTCGATGTTGCCGACAGTTCCGGAAATATAATCTATTATTGTATCAAAGCCGTCTCCTGTGCCGTCGATCTCGACGTCAAGGTCGACAGCATCCTTGCCCGAAGCGACAGTGGCGGTCATGTTGGCAGGCAGCATGATCTTGATCTTGTCGTTATAGAATACGCAAGCCTTGCCCGAGGTAGCGAGCTTGTCAAAGACAGCCTTCTCGACCCTGGTCTTTTGCGAAAGGTTGACATATATCGTGTCACGGCTCCAGTCGATGTCGGTGACGGCTATTGTGTCGTCTGTCGGATCAGTGATCACATCCTGCTTTTTAAAGGTAACGTGTATGTTGGAGTTTGCGGTTATGCCTGTCATGGTATAAGAGTTGCCGCTGATATTGACTGCTGTGCCGTTGACGGTGACAGTGTCAACGATATATCCGCTGTCGGGCGTAAAGGTGAATCTGATGCTTTCGCCCGAGAGTGCGTCGTTGTCGCCCGCAGGTGTGATAGTGCCGTGCTCGCCTGCTGTTGCCGAAACGGTGAATACAGGCAGATCGGTCTGCGTGATCTTGAATTTGACTGCTATGCGAACGTCGGCAGATACTGCTGCGATGGTATATTTGCCCTCTGCGCTGAGCGTTTTGAGCACGCCGTCGATGCGCAGGGTGTCGAGCGCATAGCCGAGTGCAGGCGCAACGGTTATCTCGAGGTCTGTGCCCTTGAGATAAATGGCAGCACTGTTTATCTCGTCGCCGTTGACCAGCAATTTGCCGCCGCTCGAAATATTGGGAGTGACGGTTATCGCTTCGCCGAATTCGACATCGTATATAGCCTCTTCTTCGCCGATCTTGAGCGTGATGGTGTTATCCACGACCTGCTCGGTGAGGTCATCTACGCCAAATATGAGCGACTTAAAAAGCCAAACGTCATTCTTTTTGTTTGTGGGGGTAAAGGTGAACTTGATCTCGCTGTTAACAGGATAAAGTCCCGTGTCGGGCGTGACGGTGCCCGAGCCTATGACGTTGAACGTGATAAGCACACCGGGGGCGAACTCTGCAACGACTTCCATTGCATTCTCGCCTGTGACGACAGTGAGTTTGCCGTTCCTGACATCGGCGGTGCGGTCATTGCCGTTGACGGTGACAGACTTGAGAACATAGTCTTTTGCAGGTAAAAACTGCAATTCGACCTCGCTGAGAGGATAATAAACACCTGTGTCCGGCGTAACAGTGCCCTCACCCTTGACGGTGATGTTGATGGGCTGCTGCTCGCCCAGAGCAGTGGTTTCGACCTCGATGCTGTTGGTCTCGCCGACAACAATATTAAACTCTGTGCCGTCGGTGATGTCTATCTGAGAGCCGTTGAACTTGATAGCGCCGATGCGCATACCCTCGTCTGCCTTGACGGCAATATGTGCGGTAGTGCCGAGGTTGGCTCTTGCGACATTGCCGCCGTTGACCTTATAGGTAAATCCGGTGCCCGAGAATGTAATATCTCTGCCGACCGAGGTGTCGTCCTTGAATTTGACCTCATAGGTGCGGTCGATCATATCCGAATCTGAATATTCATAGTTCGTTTTGCCGCTGACGCCGGGAATACTTACGCCGCCGACCTTGAACTGCTCGATCGACTTGTCGGTGTCGGACACTGCCTTGATGACGACGGGCGTGCCCTTGGGAATGGTATAAACGCCCTCGACAGGTGTATATCCATCGATAAACGCCTTGCCGCCCTCGCCGCATACAACAGTTATGCTATAGGTTTCTGCAGGAGTGGGTGTCGTCGACTCCTCCTCTGCGACCGCAAACTGAACTGCGAGCGTAAGCAGGCAGACCGCGGTAAGCATAAGTGCGATCAGCTTTTTAAAATTTTTCATTTAAAAGACCTCCGTGGAATAATGGTGATTAAATTAATCTTGGGTAACGCTTGACTTGATGCAAAAATAGTGTTATACTTCTACATCAGCATATTATACACGGTTTCTGTGATTTTTGCAATACCGTGGTTCACTTTTGGCAATTTTTATTTTTTATTGATGTTTATGGAGGAATTTGGCAATGGCTGACAAAAAGCTGGTTGAGCAGATCACGTCGATGGACGAGGATTTTGCTAAATGGTATACCGACATAGTTAAAAAGGCAGAGCTCATCGAATACACTAGCATAAAGGGCTGCATGGTCATCAGACCATATGGCTATGCGATCTGGGAGAATATACAGCATATTCTCGACGGAATGTTCAAGGCGACGGGCCACGAGAATGTCTGTATGCCTATGTTTATCCCCGAGTCGCTGCTGCAAAAAGAAAAAGATCACGTCAAGGGCTTTGCTCCCGAGGTGGCATGGGTCACCATGGGCGGCAGCGAGGTACTTGAGGACAGGCTCTGCGTTCGTCCGACATCCGAGACACTTTTTTGCGAGCATTATGCAAATATAGTTCATTCTTATCGTGACCTGCCCAAAAAATATAATCAGTGGGTCAGCGTTGTAAGGTGGGAAAAGACCACACGCCCGTTCCTGCGCAGCCGCGAATTTTTGTGGCAAGAGGGTCACACTATTCACGAAACCAGAGAAGAGGCAGAATTTGAGACCAAGCAGATGCTCGACATCTATGCCGAATTCTGCGAGAAATCACTTGCCATGCCTGTCGTCAAGGGTCGCAAGACCGAGAGCGACAAGTTTGCCGGCGCAGTCGACACCTATGCCATTGAAGCACTCATGCACGACGGCAAGGCGTTGCAGGCAGGCACCAGCCACTTCTTCGGTGACGGCTTTGCAAGAGCCTTCGGCATTCAGTTCACAGGCAGAGACAACAAAAAGAATTATCCCTATCAGACCTCGTGGGGCGTTTCGACAAGGCTTATCGGCGGCATAATCATGACTCACGGCGACGACAACGGACTCGTTCTGCCGCCCGCAATCGCACCTATACAGGTGGTCATCATTCCTATTGCGTTCCACAAGCCGGGCGTGCTCGAGAAATGCGCCGAGCTCAAAGAGGCACTTTCAAAGCAATACAGAGTCAAGCTCGACGACAGCGACCAGTCGGCAGGCTGGAAGTTCAGCGAATATGAGATGAAGGGCGTTCCTCTGCGCATAGAAGTCGGCCCTCGTGATCTCGAGCAAGGCGTTTGTGTCATTGCTACACGCGCCGACGGCAGCAAAGAAACTGTTTCGCTCGACGGCATAGTCGAGACAGTCGGTCAGAAATTGCAGCAGGCACACGACATCATGTATCAGAAGGCACTCGACAACAGATCACGCCGCACATTCGATTGCGAAACGTTGCAGCAGATCATCGACGTGCGTGCCGAACACGGCGACGGCTTTATCAGAGCCGACTGGTGCGGTGACGAAGAGTGTGAGAGCGCCGTCAAGGATAAGACAGGCGTCGGCTCGCGCTGCATAATCTCTGACGATGTGGACGGCAAGTGCGTTTGCTGCGGCAAGCCCGCAAAGCACAAGGTGCTCTGGGCTGTTGCTTATTAATAAAATAAGTAAAATAAGTATATAACCAAAAATCCGGTGGAAAAATCTCCACCGGATTTTGTTTATTTGTGATGTCTGTGCTTGCTTTTGCATTTCTCACAGTCGCCGCAGCACGTCGGTTTTTTAAATATCCGCCATATGCACAGCGCACAAAGTGCGGCAACTGCCGCAATTATAACAATGTCGACAGGCTTCATGCCATCACCGCCAATGCGATATTGAACACCGCAAATGCCGTAACCCACGCTATGGCGCACTGGAACAGCGCAACAAGCAATGCCTTGACGCCCGAATTCAGCTCACGCTTGACAGTGGCTATCGCCGCAAAGCAGGGTGTATAAAGCAGAGTGAACGCCATAAACGCACACGCCGCAGGAGCGGAGATCATAGAGCGCAGCATTAGTGCCAGTGCATCTCCCGAAGCTCCCGTGAGCACACCGAGTGTCGAAACGACCGCCTCTTTTGCCGTGATGCCCGAGATGAGCGAGGTTACTATGCGCCAGTCGCCGAGTCCGAGTGGCTTGAATATCGGCGCGATCAGCATTCCGAGCTGAGCGAGCATCGAATTGTCCGCATCGGCAATATCGACGGGGTTGAGCCTGAGGTCAAAGGTCTGCAAGAACCAGATTATAACAGTGGCAAGGAATATCACGGTGAACGCCTTGGTGATAAAATCCTTTGTCTTTTCCCACAAAAGCAGTGCTACCGAGCGAGGTGAGGGCAATCTGTAGTTGGGCAATTCCATGACGAACGGCACAGGCTTGCCCTTAAACAGCGTGTGCTTGAACACCAGTGCAACGAGAACACCCATCAGCATTCCGCCGACATAAAGCGTTATCATGCACACCGCTGCGTGTTCGGGGAAGAACGCAGCCGAAAGCATCGCATAAATAGGTATCTTTGCCGAGCAGCTCATAAACGGAATGAGCAGCACGGTCATTTTTCTGTCACGCTCGGACGACAGCGTGCGTGCCGAAAGTATCGCAGGCACAGAGCAGCCGAAGCCTATCAGCATAGGCACAAAGCTGCGTCCCGAAAGTCCTATCCTGCGCAGCAGTCTGTCCATGACGAATGCGACGCGCGCCATATAGCCGGTGTCCTCGAGTATCGACAAAAAGAAGAACAAAACGACGATGAAGGGCAAAAACGACAGCACGCTGCCGACACCCTCAAATATTCCGTCAATGACAAGGCTGTGCACGACGGGATTGATGCCATAGCCCGTGAGTGCCGAATCGACCACGACCTTGAGCGCATCGATGCCCATTTCGAGCAAGCCCGAAAGCCATTCGCCGACTATGCCGAAGGTGAGATAAAACACCAAAAACATTATGCCAAAGAATATGGGCAATGCAAGATATTTGTCTGTGAGAACGCTGTCGATCTTTATGCTGCGGCGGCGTTCCCTGCTCTCTTTGCACTTTACGACCGCCGTTTTGCATACCGCCTCGATAAAATCATAGCGCATAGAGGCGATCGCGGCGTTGCGGTCGAGCCCGCCCTCGGTCTCCATTTCAAGCACGCTATGCTCGATAAGCTCGAGCTCGTTCTGCGAAAGGTCGAGCCTCTGCGTGATGTCGGGGTCATTCTCTATAAGCTTTGTTGCGGCGAACCTCGACGGCACGCCCAATCTGGCTGCGTGGTCCTCGACTATGTGCGAAACGGCGTGAATGCAGCGGTGTACCGCACCATCGGGGCAAAAGTCGTGTCTTGTGGGCGCTGCCTTGCTTTTTGCGACCTCGAGCGCACGCTCGACCAGCTCGCCGACGCCCTCGTTTTTTGAAGCACTTATAGGCACTACGGGTATGCCGAGCCTTTCCGAAAGTGCCTTTGCATCTATCGAGCCGCCGTTGCCCCTGACCTCGTCCATCATGTTCAAGGCAAGCACCATGGGCAAGCCGAGCTCGAGCAGTTGCAACGTCAGATAGAGGTTGCGCTCTATGCTCGTTGCATCGACTATGTTGATTATGCCGTCGACGTCGCCCGACAGCAAAAAGTCACGGGTGACTATCTCTTCGCCGCTGTAAGGTCTGATCGAATAAATACCCGGCAGATCGACTATCTCGCAGTCCTTGACGTTTTTGATCATGCCCGACTTGCGTTCGACCGTTACGCCGGGAAAGTTGCCCACATGCTGATTAGAGCCTGTAAGACAGTTAAAAAGTGTTGTTTTGCCGCAATTCTGATTGCCGGCAAGCGCAAACGTCAGCATTCTCGTTCCTCCGTCGGCGTAATCTCGATAAGCGCCGCATCGTCACGGCGTATGGTAAGACTATAGCCTCTCAAAAACAGCTCGATCGGGTCACCGAGCGGTGCGACCTTGTGAACTGTGACGTTGGTGTGCGGAATAAGTCCCATGTCGAGCAGGCGGCAGCGCAGCGCTCCCTCGCCTCCGACGGCATCGATGATGCCGCTTTTGCCGACGGGTAATTTGTCGAGTGTCATATTTTCTCCCCTGTAAAAAGGTCAAACGACCTGGAATATATAAAACTTGAGATATTCTGTTTCGGGCACTCCCCAGAGTATCGGATGATCGGGGGCCTGTCGCCTTATCTCTATCTGCCGCAGCCTGACATCAGCCTCTGCCGCCGCCTCTGAAAGCATTTTTTCAAACAGCTCTGAGGTCATAAAGTGCGAGCACGAGCAGGTTGCGAGATAGCCGCCTCTGGGCAGAATGCGCATGGCGAGCGAATTTATCTCTTTATAGCCTCCGAATGCCGCCTTGACTGTCCTGCCGCTCTTGGTGAACGCAGGCGGATCAAGCACTATCAGGTCATACGGATGCTGCTTTTTTGCCGCAAGCTCGGTCAAGAGGTCAAAAACGTCTGCCTTAACAAAATCTATGCGGTCGTCGAGCGCATTGAGCCTTGCATTTGCCCTTGCCGACTCGAGCGCGTGCTCTGAAATGTCAACGGCAGTGACATGCTTTGCTCCGCCGAATGCCGCATTCAGCGCAAAAGCGCCTGTGTGAGTGCAGCAGTCGAGCACGTTAAGCCCCTTTGAAAGCCCCGCAACACACTTGCGGTTAAGCTTTTGGTCAAGAAAATAGCCGGTCTTTTGTCCCGAAGCAAAATCGACACGGTATCTGATGCCGTTCTCGACTATTTCGGCAGTGCCCTCAACCTCGGGATAGCCCTTTGCAAAGCCGCAGAACGGCGTTATGCCCTCTTTGGCGCAGATGGGCGAATCGGAACGCTCGTATATCGTGCGAAGCTGTATGCCGTGCTTTTTGAGTGCTTCGCCGATGAACATAAATATTTTGTCTTTTATAAGCGAAAGCCCAAGACAAAGCACCTCGCAGACCAGAATGTCGCCATAAAGATCTGCCGTCATTCCGGGAAACATATCCGCTTCGCCGAATATGAGCCGAGAGCACTTCAGGTCGTCGCCCATGACGACGGCACGATAGTCTATCGCATATTCCACACGGCGACGCCAAAAATCGTCATCGAACCTGTCGTTGGTGTTGCGGCTGATGAGCCTTATTTTTATCTTTGAATTGCCGTTATAAAATCCGCTGCCGAGCCATTTGTGTTTTTGCGAATAAACGTCGACGATATCGCCGTTTTTATATTCCTCGCCCGAGCAGTCTGTGAGCAATTCTGTATCAAACACCCACGGATGTCCTTTTCGCAGCGATGTCTCTGCCTTTGAAGTGACGGTTATTGCGGCAAACGGTCTTTCGGTCAATTTACACTTTCCCCCTTTAGGGTTTCAAAAACCCTTGTGCTACCTGCATTATACTACAATGCCGTGTGCTTGACAATAGATAAAAAACAAAAAGCTGTAAATTTCCGAGCCGCTTGCATATTACACAAAAAAGGCTTGACTTTTGCAATATTATATTAAAGTATACATATGGGCTAAATAAATGAGAAGGCATGGCATGAAAAAGGCGGCGGTCATTTTATTTAAGCACCGGCAGTCACTCTCATCGATGCCTTTGGCGTCAGGGACAAAGCCGGGATGCAGAAAAATGCATTTCTGCTTTTTTGCAAAAAAAATCAAAAATCCTATTGACAACATAACAATGTTATGATACCATGCTCTCGCAAGATAACATTGTTACGCCGCACGACACAAAAACAGGGGGGTGATCACTTGGAAGAACTCATTTCAAAACGTGAGCTGCTCGAAAAATACAACATATCTTATGGTGCGCTTTATAGATGGAAGCGCATGGGGCTTATCCCCGAGGATTGGTTCATAAGGCGCTCAACACAGGCAGGGCAAGAGACATTCTTTAACCGCGCGATGATATGCGAGCGAGTCGACCTGATCATGGGGCGTGAGGATTCGTCGCTGGCTGACCTCGCGGCAGAATTGAGTGGCAAGCGCAAGCAAAGGCTCGTTGTGACTACCGCTTACGGCGAAAAGGTGTTTGCACTCGATGACGTCAAGCAGATATCCATCGACGACGGCAAGGGCAACACTGCTGTTTTATTTGAAAACTTATCAGAAAACAATGAGTAACAAAAACGGAAGATTTTAAGATCGCAGGCTCGGGCTGCCGCATACACAGGGTGGAATATACGAACACCTGCACGGTCGACAGCGAAGCCACCGTCGATGAACTCGAGAAGAAGTAAAAAGTGGGTCATTAAGACCCACTTTTTTGTCACTCCAGCTCAAATGCGCCGGTATAAAGCTTATAATACTGTCCCTGCTGCTCGATGAGCTGCTCATGCGTGCCGCGTTCGATTATAACGCCGTGATCGAGCACCATGATCGCCTTGCTGTCGCGCACGGTAGAAAGTCTGTGTGCGATAACAAAGACCGTTCTGCCCTCCATAAGGCTGTCCATGCCCTTTTGCACTATCGACTCGGTGCGTGTATCTATCGAGCTGGTCGCTTCGTCGAGTATCATTACGGGCGGATCCATGACTGCGGCTCTTGCGATAGCGATAAGCTGGCGCTGTCCCTGCGAAAGTCCGCTGCCGTCGCCCTCGAGCACGGTATCATATCCCTTGGGCAGCATATTGATAAATCCGTCCGCGCCCGCAAGCCTTGCGGCAGCCTTGCACTCCTCGTCGGTAGCGTCAAGGCGTCCGTATCTGATATTCTCCATGACCGTGCCTGTAAACAGGTTGACATCCTGCAGCACCACGCCGAGCGAGCGGCGAAGGTCTGCTTTTTTGATATGGTTGATATTGATGCCGTCGTATTTTATCTTGCCGTCGGCAATATCATAAAATCTGTTGATGAGGTTGGTGATGGTCGTCTTGCCTGCGCCTGTTGCGCCGACGAAAGCAACCTTTTGTCCCGGCTTGGCATAAAGCGTTATGTCGTGCAGGACAGTCTTATCGGGCTCATAGCCAAAGTCGACCTCGTCAAATCTGACGTCGCCGCGCATTCTGACATACTTGACCGACCCATCCTCCTGCGGACACTTCCACGCCCATTTGCCTGTGCGGTGCTCGCACTCTGTGATATTGTCATCGTCATCGACCTCGCAATTGACGAGCGTGACGTCGCCGTCGTCGACCTCGGGCTCCTGATCGAGCAGTCCGAATATACGAGATGCGCCTGCCATAGCCATAATGAGGGTGTTGAACTGCTGCATTATATTATTGATAGGCTGCTGAAAGTTTTTAAAGAGTGCAAGGAATGCGACGAGTCCGCCGACAGAAAGCATGAGTGCATTGTCTTCAACGAACAATGCGATAATGCTGCCAAACACCGCAAGCAGTGCATACTCAAGATGCGCCAGGTTGTTGTTGATCGGGCCGAGGCAGTTCATCAGCTTGTTGCCTTTGGTAGCGCAATCACAGAGGAAGTCGTTGCGCTTGTCAAATTCTGCGCGCGCCTTATCCTCGTAATTAAACACCTTTACGACCTTTTGTCCGCCGATCATCTCTTCGATATAGCCGTTGACGTCACCGAGCGCACGCTGCTGGTCTACAAAATAGCCTGCCGATTTAAAGGTTATCTTGCGCGTTATCGTCAGTATTACAGACACCATGACGACCGTGAATGCCGCCATGATGAGGTTGTTCTGAACCATTGAAACAAACACGCTGACGATGGTTATGCACGCCGAGAACATCTGCGGCAATGTCTGCGAGATCATCTGGCGCAACGTATCGGTGTCGTTGGTGTAGATCGACATGATGTCGCCGTGCGAGTTGGTGTCAAAGAACTTTATGGGCAGTGTCTGCATCTTTGCAAACATACTATCTCGTATGTCCTTTAATATGCCCTGCGAGACCACCATCATTATTCGCTGATAGATAAACGATGCGAGTATGGTGATCACATAAAGTGCCGCCATCGTGAGCACAAACTCCAAAAGTCCCTGCCTGTCGAACAGCGCCGCAGTATCGATGGTGCTGTCCGCTTTGAAGGCGTCTATAACGGGATTGAGATATTTATCGATTATAGTGCCTATATAGTTTGCCGACCTGACTGTTACGAGCGCCTGCGTGACTATGCAGATCAGAACGCCTATCAAGTGGGGAATATAGCTTTTAAAGTATCCGAGCAGTCTTACAAAAGTCTTGACGTCGAGCTTTTTGTCGCTCGTCCTGCCCATCGCTCTCGGTCCTCTGGGTCCCATTATTTGCCTCCTTTCGTCTGCTGCTGATATACCTCGCGGTATATTTTGCATCTCTCGAGCAGCTCATCGTGAGTGCCGCAGTCGGCTATACGTCCGTCGTCGAGCACCACTATCATGTCAGACTCCTCGACAGACGAAACACGCTGCGCAATGATTATCTTTGTTGCTTCGGGCAGGTATGTCCTGAGTCCCTCTCTGATAAAAGCGTCTGTCTGCGTATCGACGGCAGAAGTCGAGTCGTCGAGTATCAGCACCTTGGGCTTTCCGAGCAAAGCACGCGCTATGCACAGCCTCTGCTTTTGTCCGCCCGAAACGTTTGTGCCGCCCCGTTCTATAAACGTGTTATAGCCATCGGGCATAGCAGAAACGAAATCGTGTGCCTGCGCACGCTTGCACGCCTCGACAAGCTCCTCATCGGTGGCGTTCTCGTTGCCCCAGCGCAGGTTCTCGGCAACCGTTCCGCTAAAGAGCTCGTTCTTTTGCAAAACCATGGCAACAGAATCACGCAGCGCTGTGACATTGTAGTTTCTGACGTCGACGCCGCCCAATTCGAGCGTGCCCTCGCTGACGTCGTAAAGCCTGGGAATAAGCTGCACAAGGCTCGATTTTGCCGAACCGGTGCCGCCCAAAATTCCGACCGTCATGCCGCTCTTGATGTGCAGGTCGATGTGGTCGAGTGTGTTCTTTTCGGCGGTATCAGAATATCTGAAGCAAACATCGTTAAAGTCGATGTCGCCGTTCTTGATCTCACAAACAGGCTCTGCGGGATCGGTAATGTCATTCTGCTCTTCGAGTATCTCGACGCATCTGTCGCCGCTCGCCTTTGACATGACAAGCTGCACGAGCACCATCGAAACCATCATGAGCGACGAAAGCATCTGGATGCCGTAGGTGATAAGCTGCGAAAGGTCGCCGACCTGCATTCCGCCCTCAATGCCGATGTCACCTATTATTATCTGCGCACCGAGCCACGAAACCACCAGCATCATACCGTATATGCAGCTGTTCATGACGGGGCCGTTGTAAGAAATGATCTTTTCTGCCTTGATAAACAGATCGTATATAAGCTTCGAAACCTTGCCGAACTTTTGGTTCTCAAAGTCCTCACGGACATAGGATTTGACCACCCTGATGCCTGCAAGGTTCTCTTGAACGACCTCGTTTAAGCTGTCGTAGGTCTTGAACACTTTTCTGAACACAGGGTATGCCCTGGTGACAACAAATCCAATCGCAACAGCCAGCACGGGGATCGCGATAAAGAACACCACGGCGAGCTCGCCGTTGACAGAAACCGCTGCTATCAGGCTGAATATCAGCATGAGCGGCGCTCTGAAGGCGATGCGTATCAGCATACCGTATGCGTTCTGCAGGTTGCTGACGTCGGTCGTGAGCCTGGTTACTATCGAAGCGGTTGAGAATTTGTCGATAGACTTAAAAGAAAAGCTTTGAACTCTGTCAAACAGAGCGTGCCTCAGGTTTCTGGCAAAGCCGCAGCTTGCAATAGCCGAAAATCTGCCCGCAAGACAGCCGAAAAGCAAAGAAACCAGGCAGCACAGCACCAGATAAACGGCGTTGTGCCAGACAATGTCAAACGAGGGATTCGCTGAGTTGAGCGTGTTGACTATCTTTGCGACAAAGACGGGTATCAGCACCTCCATAAAGACCTCACAGCCTATAAATATAGGTGCAAGAATACTTTCTTTGACATAGCCCTTTGAAAATTTTGCAAGTTTTTTTATCATAGGTTACCTCCGTCGGTATCTGTTAGCGCCGCCTTGATCTTATCAGACAGCTTAAAAAAGACCTCTCGCTCGTCGTCGGTGAGCAGAGAGTCTATGCCGTGCTCGACAGAATCGATCTCGCTTTTCATGCGGTTGCCGAATTCTATCGCCTTTGGCGTGAGTATGATGCGCTTGAGCCGTGCATCGCTGCTCGAGACTTCACGGATAATGTATCCGCTTTTTTCAAGCAGTTGCAGTATTTTTGTGGCTGTGCTGCGCCTGAAATCAAATTTTGCTTCGAGATCGCGCTGATATACCTCGTCGCCGCGGTCGTAATGGCGGCAGATGTATCCGAGCACCATGCCCTGAATGCCGGTGAGATGTGCATCGGTTATTGCAAAGCATCGCGCATCGATATGACGCTTGATCACTATTGAGAGCGACCTGATCTCAAGCCCGACATGCCTCGTCATTTGCTCTATGGCAGACACCTCCCTCTCGTTTGTTCGCTTGCTAACATTTTATCTTTTTTGCCACTCGGTGTCAATATACAATCATACAAAAATGCCTCTCGTTCGAGAGGCGTTTTTTGCGCTATTTATACCAAATGCACCGGGCTTTGGACGATGATAATTCTGCCGATATATGTTATAATTCGCTTGCAGGCAAAAGCCGACGCTTTTTTGAGCGTTACACGATGCTAAAGTGCGATGTTTTGCTTTTTTATTCGCTCTATATCGAACATCTGCAACAATTCCCGTGCCGAAACAGGCTCTTCACGGTCGATAAGCCCCGACATAAATGCCAGCCTGCCGACGACCTGACAGGGCGAATAATTCTGCCTGAGATAGCCGAAGTCGCAATCTCTGTCACGCTTTGAAAGCTTGCGCCCCGACGAGTCGACAAGCATGGGGATATGGCAATATTCGGGCGGTGTTTCGTTTAAAAGCTCATATAAATATATCTGCCGCGGAGTTGACGAGATGAGGTCGCAGCCGCGAACGACCGTGTCGACACCGCAAAAAATGTCGTCAACGACGACGGCGAGCTGATAGGCATACATGCCGTCGGCTTTTTTAAGCACAAAATCGCCGCATTCTTTTGCGAGGTCCTGCGAATACTCGCCGTATATCCTGTCGCTGAACGTTATTATTCTTTGCGGGACTTTTACCCTCACCGAATGCGGCTTTGAGGCGATAATGCGCTTTTGCCCGTCGGGCAGGTCGCGGCAGCGGCCGCTGTAGATCACATGTCCGTCAGAAGCGTGCGGAGCGGACGAAGCACCGAGGTCGGCTCTCGAGCAGGCACAGTCAAACAGCACACCGAGTGCATCGAGCTGCGTGAGTGCTTCTTCATAAGCCTCGCCTCTTGTACTCTGCATGGGTGCTTCAAGATCCCAGTCGAGCCCGAGCCAGGCGAGATCATCCCTGACGAGGTCGCAATATTCTTTTTTGCAGCGAACCTTGTCAAGATCCTCGATGCGCATGACCATCGTTCCGCCGTTTTTGCGAACGTACAGCCACGACATCAGCGCCGAAAAAGCGTTGCCGAGGTGCATCCTGCCGCTGGGGCTTGGCGCAAATCTGCCTGTCATGTCTTTCACTTCCTTTGCGGAATATTCTATCACTAACCGCAGAGAAATTCAATCATCTTCTGTCAAATTCGGGGTTATAGGCATAGAAATTCTTATAATCAAGGTTATCCTGAATTATCCTCAGGCTCTCACCGAAGCGCTGATAGTGCACTATTTCACGCTCGCGCAGGAATTTGATTGGGTCGCGCACGTCGGGATCATCCACCAGCCGAAGTATGTTGTCGTAGGTCAGGCGCGCCTTTTGCTCGGCAGCCATATCCTCGCTAACGTCGGCAATAGCATCGCCCGTGCTTTGAAACGTGAGCGCCGAGAACGGCACGCCGCCTGCCGATTCGGGATAAACGCCTGCCGTGTGATCGACGAAATAAGGGGCAAAGCCGCCGTCCTTGATCTGCTCGATCGTCATGTTTCGAGTGAGCTGATGGAATATCGCCGAGATCATCTCCATATGACCGAGCTCCTCAGAGCCCAGAGAAGCATCGGAAATGTTCCACAAGAAAAAATCGGCTGAAAATGCTGCGTTTAGCGGCTTTTTAGTACATAGCATAACAGCCTCTGATAAGGTGCTAAGATACGGAAAATTTAATCAAATTGAGTATTCCGAGCA
>CAZNCN010000002.1:0-11322 GCA_964571635.1 uncultured Ruminococcus sp.
ACCCGCTACCTCCACCTTGGCAAGGTGGCGCTCTACCAAATGAGCTAAATCCGCATATTTAATTGTGAGGCGGATCAAAAGCGATCCGGACGGGACTCGAACCCGTGACCTCTAGCGTGACAGGCTAGCGTTCTAACCAACTGAACTACCGGACCATCAGAGCGGATTACGGGGGTCGAACCCGCTACCTCCACCTTGGCAAGGTGGCGCTCTACCAAATGAGCTAAATCCGCAAAAGGCGCCACCCGGAATCGGACCGGGGTTGAAGGTTTTGCAGACCTCTGCCTTACCGCTTGGCTATGGCGCCATCAATGCACTAACCCAGCGCGCTTGATTATAATAGCACATCATCGCGCATTTTGCAATACCTTTTTGCAAAAAAAACAAAAAAATTTTTTTGGGGCTTTTTGTTGAAACTTATAAATGCAAAAAGCCCCTCGAAAACAACTATATATTTAATTATTCGGCATCTTCGACTTCGACCCAGTGTGTGATGCCACCGTTGGAATTACCCAAAATGAGATAATCTATGCTGATTTGCTCTGCAGAAAACGGCTCGACGGTCACAGTATAGCACAGCGAGCGCTCGTCGTGAACATCACAGAATGCTCTGCCGTCGAGCGTCTTGAACCAATAACGGCCGTTCTTTAAAACAAGATCGTTTTTGTTGACGCCTGCAAAAACCTCGTCAAGCGAGCCGAACGAATAGGGCTGCGTCTTGAACATCGCGTCGAGCACCTTGCCGTTATAATCTCTGACCATGACCGCAAGCGCACCCGCTGAAGCGCCGCGTTTATAGACCTTAAATGTTTTTGCCTTTGTGCCGGCGTTGATGAAGGTCATGTTGTCGGTATACTGTATCATCCAGTTGCCGGTGTTTGCGGGATCACCGTCACCGTCGGCATGCTCGTTGTCGATGCTGACTGTCTTGCCGTCTGTTGTAATGCACTCAAAGGTCATCATATCCGTGCCGATAGCCATATCCGCCGTGTTGGGGTTGAGCGAGGTTTGCCACATGTTGCTGTATTTGGTTATAGTGTGCATCGCATATTCGGCATAAGGGGTGTTTTTTGATGCCCACTGCGAGTCGTATGCTTTTTCATACTGCACAGGCAATTTGCCGTTTTTGGTGTTATCTGTGACTACAAAGGTCAGATCTGCCTCGATGAGTCCCTGGTGGCGGTCGATGCCCTTGTATTGTGCGGAATAATCGATGCCGTTTCGCCAGACTATATAGCCCTGCTCGTCGGGCTCTGCCTTGACCTGCGACGGATCGGTGTAGAAATAGAAAGTGCCCTGCATCTCGCCGCCCTCGATGTCAAACTTGACAGCGCCGTTGACGCACTTGCCCTGAAAGACCTTTTTGCCTGCGGTGTTGCCGACGTTGATGCCGTTATAAGCATCTGCGGTAGTTCCGCCGAGTACATAAATATATTCGCCGGCGGGAACGGTGTAGGTCTCAGAAACACTCTTTTGCGGCGTGTATTTAACATAGTCGCAGCCGATGTATGCCGGGTTCAGCTTGCCGTTCGACAAAAAATAATCCTCGGGCAGTTTAAACTCAACACCGAAATAATCGCTCCACGAGCGTTGACCGAGCCATTCGCCATCGACCTGCAGACCTATATTGGTGATCGTAACAGTGACGTCGGTGTCGCCGGTATTTTTAAGCTGATAGCCAAAATAGCCTGTCTGTCCCGTTCTGTTGCTGTGCTCAAAGGTGAAGGTATATGCACCCTGCATCCCTTTTGTGCGCAGCAGTGCCTGACCGATGTCCTCAGGTGCCAACATCTCGGGGTTGTTTGAGTATATCCACGTGCCGCCGTCACGCTTTGTATAAGATATCTCGGTGCGTATCGGCGTTTTGTCGTTGGGGTCGATCGTATAGACACGCTCGCTCTGATCAAAAATATTCAAAAACGGCTGCGTCATGTCTGCTGTTGTGCGGTCCTGTGCCTTGGGAGTGTAAACGACGGAATATGTGCCGTCGTTATTTTGCTTGATCTGCATGGTGTAGTTGTCCTTTTCGTTTGTTAAGTCTTCGATTTTCGGGGGGAAAGTATCTGATAGATCGTCGCTCGATTCTGCGGGCGACACTGTTTCTGTTTCGCTTTGCTGTGGCAGGTCGCTTGATTCATCGCCGGGAACAGCGCATGACGACAAAAGCATCGCCGCAAGCAGAGCAATAAGCAGTGATCTCTTTTTCATAGGCAAAAACCTCGATTTTTATTTGTATTTTATATTTTTAATACTGATATCCGAAATACCATCTGCCGCCTGTCATGACACAATAGCAATTGCTTTTTTGCACATAATTGCCGTCGCAGTAAGTGGTTATGCCAATGAGTGCTATCTTTGTTATCACGCTCGCATCGGCGTGTGACGAATACCGTGCGATAAACTGCGCACCCTCTTCGGAACGCATGTCTATCTCGCGTTCTTCGGTTATCTTGAATTTTATTTCTTTCCCCTTATATGTGTTTTCGGCATCACGGTATAAAGAATTGAGTTTTTGCTTTAGCTCTTTGTCCGATGACAAAGTACCGCCGTTTAAAGTCGCCTTTGTATAGTCGCTTGCGTTTTTGACCATCTCGTCGGCATCGAGCAACATCGACGCCTTGAGATATGACGCCGCCGCCTCGACCGCACTCCTCGCACCGGTCGTCAGCGATGAAATGAGCCATATGACAAGTATCGCAGCCACAAGTCCTATAATTATCGGCAAAAAAATCGTCTTAATCTTCTTCATCATCAAACTCCTTTTAGAGCATTATATCCTATCTTTGGTGTGATGTCAACAAAAAAAGCCGCCATACAAGCGTATGACGGCGAAATGAGATTGAATTATTTACTGTAATTGACGTACTGTCCGAGTCGGCAGCCGTTGTCGAGGGCTTCTTTGAGCAATTCGCGGGTATCGTAATAATTATAACCAAGCTCTTTCATCGCCAGCGAAGCCGCTTCGAGCGACGAGCAGTGGGTGATGACATACTCGACCTGCTGCTGTTTTGCTTTTTTGCGTGCGTTCTCGTATGCGGTGAGGTTTGGCTGCATGGTGCTGTTGCGTATGGTTCTGTAGTATTCAGATGTCCATCTGTCGAGATTTTCGGCTGCGGTAGCGGCTGTGCTTTTGCCCTCTGCCTCTGTAAGATCCATGTCGACATAGCCATAACTTGCAAGCAGCTTCATAATGTCAGAGCCGTATTTGTCATCAAAGCCGAACTCGTGCTTTAGGCTTTCAAGCATAACTCTGATGCGCGCGGTTTCAGTCTCTGTCTTGACCGATTTATCCTTGCAGCAGGCGGCGATGATGTTTTTTGCCATTTCTTTTTCGGTAAGCAGTGACTTGTCAGAACTGCCGCTGGCGGATTGTGCTGCATCGGTTTTTCCACTTTCTGTCCTGTCGTGTGCGGCTTCCTCTTTTTTGGCAATCTCCGCAGCCTCGTTGCTTCTCTGCTCGTATGCCTTTTGATCTGCCTCTGCAAGCTTTGTCTTTGCTTCGGAAATCTGCCTTTCAACAGTCGCTCGGCTTGCTTCAAAGCTTTCTCTTGCCGACTTATCGGCTTTTTTGCGCTTTTCGGCGGCGGCTTTGGTATCATCGACGTATGCTCTTTCAAGATCATGAATCTCGCTATCAAGCATTATTCTGCTGTTTTGATCGCTTTGGTCGCTTTCGCCCGAATGAGCAAGCCCGCGCGATGCGAGTATCTGATCGTTGCTCTGCTTTTGCTTTAAAAGCTCGGAAGCGGTGTCGTTTTGGTTCTCATACAGCGCTGTTTCGAGCCTTGAAATCTCGTCGCCGTATTCGTTCTTGTTCTCTTTGAGTGCCTCTTTATAGCGCTTTTCTATCTCGGCTGCCGAATCGTTGTAGCCTGATATTTTTTGTCTTAATTGCTCTGCGTATGCGTTATAATCCATTTCTGTTGTTCCTTCCTTTTATTTTTGAAAGCAGCGAGATGCTGCAGACCGTATCGTCCTTTGCAAAGCCGTCTGCGACAAGCTTTATGCCGACCCTCGCAAATCGCTTGAGATGCGTTCTGAACGCCGTGACCGTCGTCCCCGGCGGCGATGAAACGGTGGCGATGCTTTTTGAATTTTCGTTTATATCTTCAAAAACATGCACGTTTATGACCGAGCCGACATTGCATTCGACCGTCAAAGAGATCTCGTCAAGGTTCTTGCGCCTTGCGCTGTCGCCGAGGTCATAGAAGGGCGATATCCAATAAGCCGTTATCGTATTTGCATCGTCGACCAGCACGTTTTCGTCAAGTCTCATAATCTTTTTGCCCTGCGCAAAATAGGTATTGCCCTTGTATTCTATCATTAGGCTCGGCAGAATTACAGAATAACGATACCACACGTTTAATGCGTAGTTATAGATAAAGCACTTGTCGTTTGAAACAAAAAACATTTCTCTCGTGCTCTGCCTGTCAAAAAGCCTCACCGAGCTGTAATCGCAGTTTTTGAGTATCTGATGCATACTTTTTGAGATGCGATCTGAAATAACGACCGCGTTTTTTTCGTTGCTGACCTCTGTCGACACCCATCTGTTGATGCCGTCCTCGCACAAGGTGACCGGGTCGTTGTCTATGATGCAGCCGACACCGCTCATAAGACAGCCCTTTTCGCCGTTGAGGTTATAGACGGGGAATGAGGTATAATACACTCCGAGTGCATTTCTGCGCACCTCGCAGAGCGAATAATAGGCTCTGTCCTTAGTGAATATCAATTGCCTGTCGTATTGCTGCACCATGCTTGTTATGGCGGTATTGCCTATGACGGTGTAGTTGTTTATCGGAAAATATTCTGCCGAAGGCTCGCCATCAGCAAGCTCAGAATGAAACCTGTGGCACTCGTGCTCGGGATTGCCATAAAAAAACACTCTGCCGTCCACATTGCCGCCAAAAAGCATTGCGTGCAAGCATTTGGTTATGCGTTGCCTGTCATTGTTAGCCTTGCGATAGGTCACCTCAACATTGTTTATTCCCGCAGACGGTATAGAGCTGTCGGGAAAGGTTATTTGACCGTTATTAAGGTCGCAAACATAGCCTGTGACCGTTTCGCCGTCGACTGTAACAGCGGTGATATTGGCAAGCCCCGACTCATAAAGCTTGTATATCCTGCTCTTGCCGTCTGAAGAAAACCGCTGCCGCCTGCTGTGTGTCAACAGATTGATGCCCTCATAAGGTGTTCCGTCGCCCGACGGAGTGCAGGAATGTGCAACGATAGGCGCATATCCATCGACAACCGTGAGCGTTTGACCGTCATAGCTGTAATACTCGCTGCCCGTGAGTATATAAAGCTTGCCGCCGAACTCAAAAAACTCGCATCTGTCGCCCGAAATATCGCCTATCAGCTCTGTCGTGCAGTCTGTGATGTCGAGCAGATACAGCTTTTTTGCCTCGGCAAAAACAAATATATTTTCGTTATTCAAATAGCCCGTCCACATGCCGTATATATCGCTTTGACCGACGTGCATGTTTACAGAGCCTGCGCGCTTTTTAAGCTTGCCGTCGGGAGTAATGCAAAAATTGCACATATCCTTAGAAAATCCTCTGCCGTCATCCTGTGTGCAGTTTTCGTTCAGACCCAAGAATTTATTTATGGTGATCTGTGTGCTCATATCAATACACCTCTTTTATCTCGTGAACTTTTGCTTTTGTATGCCCGAACCGTGTGAGCGCATTTTCGGCGATATGCCTTAAGGATGCGGCGAGGTTTTGATCCTCGTCCTCTATAAGCAGTGCCGACAGCAGATATGCGATGACTGTTGTGCATAATTCTGTCGAAAGCGCAACATCATCCTCGAGCGATGAGATGGTCTGTATCTTTGCATCTGTACCTGTCGCTCTGCTGTCGATGCCCTTATAATCAGTCGCAAGTATCGTGAGCAACGCAGGTGTGCGCTGCTTGAGATCGTCACAAGAGGCGGGAACAGTGCCGTCGGTGTTTTTGAGCCCAATCAGGTCGAGCGAAAGGTCAAGAATGTTTTTTGCTTTCATATTCGATGCTCCTTTATATTTTTGATATATTTAAAAAAGAGGGGGGCAGAGCCCCCCGAAAAAATAGATTCAAAAGATTCAGTTGTTTTTGACAAACTGTTTTTTGATGACGCCAAATCTGATGTTCTGACTCGAAAGTGCAGAGGACGATGTGAGCGTGAAATATGCTTTGCCCTTGTCGTCTGCTATCTCGCCGGTCGAAATAAACATCAATGAGCACTGGTTTTTGTCAGGTGCCACGGTGATCTTTTTGCCGCAGACGCCTGTGCCTGCCTGAAACTCAATGGTGCAGTCGGCTGTGGCATCGTTTGTATCGACATACAGCAAAATCTCTGATGCATCCTTAATGTCTATCTCAAACGTGTCACTCATGTCGGCGACTGTTGATGTTGCGGTCTTGAGCATTTTTGTCTCAAATTCCTTTTTGAAGGTGTTGCTTGTTACTTTAATCATAATAGACTCCTTTATATTATAAAAATTAGATTATTCGTCGCCGCCGTCCGAAACAGGGCAGCAAACAAGTTCTGTGGGCTTGATGACCTTTGCACCAAAGACGATCCTGCCTCTGACTGCTTTGTCAAACGAGTCTTCCATGCGATCGATTATCTGTGTTTCGAGCACCTGCTCGGCATAGGCGATCGATGAATAAGAGCCGCCCAGCACCATGGTGTCAGAGCCCTCTATGGCAAGCTGGTTAGAAACAAAAATGTCACAGCCGAGCTCGTCGGTAAAGCCTACCGAGCCTGTGCCGTTGACGCCGTTGTTAATCTGAAACTTGATGCCTGCCAGCATGAGCTTTGTTTTGATGAAAGGCGGAACGACGATCCATGTTCTGCCGTCGGGAACGTTGTTTTCTTCAAGCTTTTGCTTTAATTTTGCGATGACCGCGAGCACGTTAGCAGGAGTGCACGCCACAGGCTCAAAGGTATAGCCCGCCTCGCCGTAAAGCCCAAAGACATATTTGTCGACCTCGTTTTTGAGCAGATATGATGCCCTGCGCATCTGGCTGTCGGCGAGTCCGATAGATGAGCGCAATTCTTCAATGTCGCTCACTTTGAATGAAAACGCCTTGTCGTTGTCAACATAAAGCGTCACGGCGTTGTCGCTTATGTCGTCATAGGTCAGCGTGCCGGTATAGTCGTAAACTGTGGGATCCGAAAGGCCGACAAAGGTCACGCTGTCGCCCTTGTTTTTGATGTCGCCGACAAAAGATGTGTTGCATATTCTGTCAGCCAGCAGATTGTCCTCGTTGGTGCGAAGAATTTCGGTGCTTATAATTTTTTCGATAGAATGATAGTTGCTCATTGTGTTTTAAATTCCTTTCTTTTTGCGTATATAGCTTATATTTTCCATTTTTTGATTGACGCCAAAATGCCCTTGAAATTGCGCTTGATGTCGTTTCTGTTCATTCCCTCGACCATCTCGGGGGTAAAGGTGTCATCGCATTCGCCCTTGCCTGCGGGTGAAGCGGCTCTGCTCGCCGCATCGAGATTGACGGTGTCGGCGTATTGCCTGTCGCGCGATCTGTCGCAAAGATACAGGGCGTATGCATATTTGAGAGCCGTTCCGCCCACCACAGTCTGCCATACCTCGTGAGGAATGTCATCCGGCGTGATATCGGGGAAATGCTCGAGCAATTCCTTGATATCGTTTTTGAGCGTTGCATCTCTCTTCTGCTGCAATTCGTCGCGCTTTTGCTGTATGCGTGAGCTTCTTGCCGCCGAGAGCTCGTCGAGAATATTCTGCGGCAAGCCGTCATAGCGGTCGTGATATCTCGAGTCGCAGTCAGAGTGAAGCCTTGCGATATAGCTTTCTATATCCATACCCTCGTCTGCGGCGAGCTCGTGTATCTCGTTTAATATCTCTCTGTCAGTCAATGTTTTGTGTTGCATTAAGATTGTTCCTTTCTGCTGATGCTTCAGCCTCTTTAATTAGCTCCTGCTTTGCAGGAATGATGTTTTCGGGCAGCCTCTTTAAATATTGCAAAAACGTGATGTGACCGCTTTGCAGCAGGTTGTCAAGCGTGTTTAGTGCGGCTATCTCAGACCAATAGCTCGATGCACCGACGTCGATGCGGCAATCAAAAAGGCAGTTTTTGTATTTTTTGAATGCAAATTCTACGTTTTCACCGTTTTCTGTACTCACCAAACGCTTGTCGTCATAATAGGCGAGTATAAAATCAAGCCATATTAAGCCGATGTCCTCGACGAACGAATAAAGTGCACGCTTGATGTTTTCGAGCGGCATATTTGATGCGTTCTGCAATGCGAGTATCGCCGAGGTGTTTGTGGGCGAAGCTTCGCCGAGTGCAGTGTCTGTCGCACCCATAAACTCCTTTGTAGCCGAGATCGCCATGTTGATGACATCGAGCATTCCCGACTGCATTTGACCCGAGCTTATCACCTTGGCAACGCTCTCGACAGGGCCGTTTACGGCGACTGCTTCGCCGACTCTGTTTGACCATTCCTCAATGACTGTGTTGTCGTATACGACCTTTGAAAAGGCTGTATCCATCATGTGCTTCATCACCATCGCAAAGCTTTTGTTGATGAATATCTGGTTTTCGGTGAGCCCGGTAGCCACTGCCTGACCGTGCCACGAGTTTTTGACAGGCGTCCAGTTGAAATAAGCAATAGGATAGCGCATCAGCTTGGTGTCTGTGGCGTTTGTGATGATCGCTCCCTTGGTGCTTTTTCTGAACCAGATATGTCCGTTTTCGTCCTTCCAAAGCTTTATAAGCGAAATGCACTTTGTGTGCATAGGCTCGTTTGCGGCCCTGTCGCCTGTCTGCTCTGCCGTCTCGCTGTCACTGACTATCTTGTCTATGACGGCTTTGGAAGCACCGTTTTTTTCTGCCTGGCGCTTGAGATCTGCCACGGTTTCACGTTGTGCGATGAGAATATACGGCTGCTTTTCGACAGAGCGATTGTTTGGGTCGCCAAAGAAAACATTTGTGTTATCTATAAGCGCCGTAACAAAATTGCCGCTGATAAGCTGCCCTGTGCGTATAGTCGGATCCCAATAGGTATAGGCTATCGCATCACCTGTGATGGCAGCATCTGTTATTGCGTCAGAGAGCAGGCTATCCATCTTTAATTTCTCCCATCTTTCGTCGGCAATATTGCAAAGGGTTTGTGCCGCTTTTTCCGCATCCTGCCTTGTAACGCCGCTCGATGCCGTCGGCGAGGCAAAAGAATAGCGCATCTTAACCGAGCTCTGCATTATTGTCGCAGAATAATAGTTAATGATGCGCTTAAAGATATTGAATACCGGCGTCGGCAGACCCGCCGAATTAACGCCGTGCCATTGATCGCCGCGATAAAACCGCTCGTTTGTGTTGACGGTATTATAAAGGTCGATCGCATAGTTATAGTCCTTGCCGTTTTCATACAGTTGCCAATCGTCTGTATACGGCAAAATGTCTTTTGGCTTCATCTTGCTCCTTTCTGTTGATCAATAGTCGATAAAGTCCGAAAAAGATAGATCTGTGGGTGTCGGCTGATCAAAGCGATAAATACTGCTGCGTGAGATCTGCTTTTGCTTTGGCTGCATAGGCTCCCGTGACATAAGCGCATAGCGCAATGCCTCGGGTGCGTGTGTCAGCTCGTGAGGCGTGTCGGCGGCATCCTCGTGTACAAATTCATCGAACCTCAAGAGCGGCAGAGTGCGCAAAAGGTTCTTGCATCTTCGTGAGATGATGATGCGTGGATTGCCGTTTTGGTCCTGCTTTAGGTATTCACGCATTACGCGCCAGCCTGTTATGCGGCTGTTGTTCGCCTTGATAAGCCCTTTGAGACCGTTTGAGGACAGTATCTCAAAGCCGCTTTTGCCGCTGTCCTGTCGCCTGTTCCACAGATCGGGCGAAGCGACCGTGTATCTGATCGCTTCGCCCTCGGGCGTCATAGCCCTGATGTGCGCTGCGGCGTCGGATAGAATAAGATCCGGCTCATACAGCTCGCGGTACACGAGTATTCTCCCGTCATCGGTCACTGCAAGCCATAGGCAGCAGGTCATATCCAAGCCATAGTCCAGCGCTCTGAATTTGGTCATTTCCCGGGTTATAACAGGCTCGTCGCAGGAATGCACCTCGATGTCGAATTCGGGGAAGAACGCACCCTCAAACGCGTTCCAGTCGCCATAGAGCATTGCCTTTCTGCGAGCTTCGGGCAGAGCCATCAGTGCTTTCACATAGCCCGGGTCGTTTTGCATCAAAAAAGCGTTGTCGAACACGAGGCTCCTGATGAACCGATAGTCATCGGGCTGCTCGTTGGCACGATATATCCTGTCAACAAACAGCCTTTTGACCCAATCGTGCCCGACACCGCCGGGGTTGCAGGTGAAATACATGCGCGGCTTAAAGCCGACCGACGCCATCTCACCCGAGATGCGATTGCTTTCTGTAAGACACATAAACTGCTTTTCGGTGAAATGAGTTGCCTCTTCCATGCCTATCACCTCGTATGCCTGACCCTGAAACTGCAATACGTCGTTCTCAGCATCACAATAGCCGAGCTTTATCCTCGACCCGTTTCTAAAGCGAAACTCTCTTTCTGAAGCTACGTATTTTGCTGTTCCGTCAAGCATCTTCAAAAGCGGCAAAAGGTGGTTTTCACGTAATTCACCGAGCGTTCGGCGCAAAAGCAGCATCTGAATGCCATCATAATTAAGTGCAAGCAAAACGAGCTTTGTGCGCATCGCCCAGCTTTTGCCGCCGCCGCGAGCGCCGCCATAGGCGGTGTATTTTGCCTGCGACTCAAAAAACTCGATCTGCTTTTGGTTTGGAGCCAGAATTATCTCTTTGCCTATTTTGCCCATGCCGACGCCTTGCCCTTAAAGATGATGTCGCCTATCTCGCCGTCGGATTGATCCTGCTTGTCCTTATAGCCGTGATTGTTGCGCATATCGAACGAAAGCACCGTCGCAGGTAATTTGCCTGCAAACGCCAATTGCTTTTTGATCTTTGCTATGCGGTTATAGGCAAGCCTTATCTCGTCGCCGCACTCCTTGTCGTTCTTAAGCTCGATCAGGGTCTCTCTCGTTATGCCGAGATAATCGGCAAGCGACTCGATGTCTGCTATCTCGCCCGTCTCTGCCAGATAGTCCGCAAAGTATTCATTCAGTCTTTGTACGCACTCTGCCTTGCACTTAAAGACCAAAGGCTTTGCGGGCTTTCTTTGCTTTTGCTTGTTTGCCATAAATCAGCTCCTGTGTCTTTTATTATCGGAAGCAAGAAAAAATGCCATCGTGAGAACTGCGCTTTCCTTCGCACTTCCGACGATAGCATTATACTATGTGTTTTATTAGATTTCATCCGAAAAAA
>CAZNCN010000002.1:11422-25152 GCA_964571635.1 uncultured Ruminococcus sp.
GCACTTCCGACGATAGCATTATACTATGTGTTTTATTAGATTTCATCCGAAAAAAATCGGCAAAAAGTCGGCAAAAAGTCGGCAAAAAGTCGGTCAGATGCCTTACTATATCAGCTCTGCTATGACAGAGTTTGAAACGCGATAGCCCTTTTCTGTCAATATAAACCTGTCTTGCTTGATCACGGCAAGTCCGCCCCTGACGCATTTTTCGGCAAAACGACCATTGGTTATAAGTGACATATCAATACCGCTGTCTGTCCTGAGCCCGAGCATTATCGATTCCTCGCGTATCTCGTCCGCTGTAAGCAATTTGGCATCGGCATGATCTGTCGGCGCAAATGGGGAGCGGCAGTCAGCCGTTTTAATAAATCGCTCGATGTTCGGCACGGCAGAAAACCGCTTGCCTTGATAGCACGAATGTGCCGCCGCACCAAACCCAAAATAATCGCGCCTTTGCCAATACCCGAGGTTGTGATGCGAAACATGGTCGCCATCCTTTGCAAACGCCGAGATCTCGTAATGCCTAAAACCGTTATTCCTCATAATATCGCATATGAGATAATAAATATCCTCTTCGTCGTCCTCTGTGACAGCATCGGTTGCATTTTTTAATGCATACATCGGCGTACCGGGCTCGTATTGCAGCGAGTAGGCGGCAATATGCGACACACCAAGCGAAAGCAATCTGCACAGCGTCTTGCCTGCACTGTCGGCGGTATGACCGTTAAATCCGAATATCATGTCTGCACTGATGTTTTCAAAGCCGGCTTTTTTTGCATCTTCGATGCATTTTTCGGCATCAAGCGCAGAGTGTATCCGTCCCAAAGTCATAAGCTCGCTGTCGATAAGCGACTGCACACCGATCGAAATGCGATTTGCTCCTGCCGAAATCAGACCTTTAAAAAACTCGCTGTCTGCGGTAAGAGGGTTGGTTTCGACGGTTACTTCGCAATCCTTGTCAATAATACCGCTGCTCATGACCTCTGACAGCATTCCGCAAAGCCTGTCCCGCCCCAAAACAGTCGGCGTGCCTCCGCCGAAATAAACGCTTTTGACACTTATGTCTGTTTCTGTTGTCTTAAAGGCTCTGAATTGCCTCATCAAAGCATCGCAATAATCGTTTACGAGTGACAAGGCAGGGGAGGGAACAGAATAAAATGCGCAATAATTGCACTTTCTGACACAGAACGGAATGTGAAAATATAATGAGATGCTTTTATTCATCGTCAAGCTTAAGCACAGCCATAAACGCCTCCTGCGGAACCTCGACTGTTCCGAGCATACGCATACGCTTTTTGCCTGCCTTTTGCTTTTCAAGCAGTTTCTTTTTACGCGTAATATCGCCGCCATAGCATTTTGCAAGCACGTCCTTGCGCAATGCTCTGACAGTTTCGCGTGCGATTATCTTGCCGCCGATAGCTGCCTGAATAGGTATCTCAAACAACTGCCGCGGAATATTCTCCTGCAATTTCTCGCATATCTTGCGTGCTCTCGGATAAGCGTTGTCGGCGAACACGATAAACGACAGCGCATCGACTATGTCGCCGCTGAGCAATATATCAAGCTTGACAAGCTTGCTCGGCACATAGCCCGCAGGCTCGTAGTCGAGCGAGGCATATCCCTTGGTGCGCGATTTGAGCGAGTCAAAAAAGTCATAGATTATCTCATTGAGAGGTAATTCGTAATGCAATTCGGCTCTGTCGGCTTCGATGTATTTCATGTCGATAAAATTGCCACGCCGCTTTTGACAGAGATCCATCAGCGTGCCGACGTATTCGGACGGTGTAAGAATGACTGCCTTGACGATAGGCTCATATGCCTGACTGATCGTTTCGGGTGCAGGATAGTTTGTGGGGTTGTCAATATAGACAGTCCTGCCATCATTCATCTCGAGCTTATAAATTACGCTCGGGGCGGTGGTAACGAGGTCGAGGTTGAATTCTCTCTCGAGTCTTTCCTCGATAATCTCCATATGCAAAAGTCCCAAAAAGCCGCAGCGATAGCCGAATCCGAGTGCCACCGAAGTCTCCGGCTCAAATGAGAATGAAGCATCGTTGAGCCTCAACTTGTCGAGTGCATCCTTGAGGTCGCCGTATTTAGAGCCGTCGGCAGGGTATATGCCTGCATAGACCATCGGCATGACCTTTTTAAAGCCGGGCAGCGGCTCGTCGGCAGGCTCTTCGGCATCTGTGACGGTGTCGCCGACCTCTGTGTCACTTATGCTCTTGATGCTTGCGGTGAAATATCCGACCTCGCCTGCATACAGCACGTCGCGCTTTTCGAGATTGAAGGCAGAAAGGGTGCCGACCTCAACTATCTCAAATTCAGCGCCCTTGTGCATCATTCTGATGCGCTCACCGACCCTGATGCATCCCTCCATAACACGGATATAAACTATAACGCCCTTATAAGAGTCATAATAGCTGTCGAAAATAAGTGCCTTTAATTTTGCATCTCTGTCGCCCCTGGGTGCGGGAATATCTGTAACTATCTTTTCGAGCACGTCACCTATGTTGATGCCCATCTTTGCCGAAATGCAGGGGGCTTCGTCGGCGGGCACTCCGATAATGTCCTCGATCTCGTGCTTTGCTCTGTCAACATCGGCGCTTGCAAGGTCGATCTTGTTGATGACAGGCAGTATCTCGAGGTCGTTGTCGACTGCAAGAAATGCATTTGCAAGAGTTTGCGCCTGCACGCCTTGCGTTGCATCGACTATCAAAACAGCACCCTCGCACGCTTTGAGCGAGCGTGAGACCTCATAGTTAAAGTCAACGTGGCCCGGGGTATCTATCAGATTAAATTCATATGTCTCGCCGTCCTTAGCCTTGTATTCAAAGGTTACGGCACGCGCCTTTATGGTTATGCCGCGCTCACGCTCGAGATCCATATTGTCCAGCATCTGCTCGGCAACCTCACGCTTTGCGACAGCGCCTGTTTCTTCGAGCAATCTGTCTGCGAGCGTGCTTTTGCCGTGGTCGATGTGTGCTATTATCGAAAAATTGCGTATTTTGCTGAGATCATACATAATGCTTTACCTTATGTTTTACGTTTTTCTTGCCAAAACAGGCTGCCACGAGGCAGCCTGCTTGAAATAAAGTCTGTTTAAGCCTTTTTGCTCTTTTTTGCTCTCGGCTTGATGACCTTGTTGAGCGTATCCCAGAGCATACCCGACATAAATAACGACGAGAACAGACCTGCGACTATGCCAACGCAGAGCGGGAATGCAAAATTGCGTATGCTGTCGACACCCATGATGAATATCATGCCGATGGTGACGAGCGTGGTAAGAGTCGTAAAGATGCTGCGTCTCAGGGTTTCGTGAGTCGAAGCGTTGATGATGTCGCCAAAGCTTGTTTCGCTCGAATGCTTGCGCCTGTTTTCGCGTACACGGTCGAAAAGAACGATGGTGGCGTTGATGGAATAGCCGAGTATCGTAAGGAACACGGCGATAATATTGGAGTTAACGGGAATGTTGAAGATCGAATAAGCTATGAGCACTACAAAAAGGTCGTGTGCAAGGCAGATGACCGCTGCAAGACCCGAATTGATGTCGAATCTGATCCAAATGTAGATGAGCATCAGAGCGACAGCGACGACGACTGCCAAAACAGCCTTTTGAGTGGTCGAGGCGCCTATGCTTGCTGCGATGTTTGTGAATTGCTCGCTCTCGGGATCGGCATCGGGATAAGCCTCGATGATCGCATCACGCAGTGCGGTCTGCTGCTCAATAGTGAGGGGAGCGGTGCCGGTGCGGATGATGGCGACCTGGGGGTCTGCCGTGCTCTGAGTGGTCGACGAAACATAGTCGTGACCGAGCTTTTCGTTGCTTTCGATAATGCTGTTGATGTTCTTGCAGACTTCGGGAGTGACATCTGTGCCGAGGTTGATCTGCATTTCGTTGCCGCCTGAGAAATCAATGTCGATGTTAAAGCCGCTGATGATGAACGAAGCGATACCGACGACGAGGACGACGGCAAGAATGATAAGTGTGACCTTTTTGTTATTGACGAAATGGAAGTTCTTAAGCATTTTTGTTGCCTCCTTCCTGCTTATAACCATAGAGCGAGGGCTTTGAAAGTCCCATGCCTATGCCAAGGTTGAGCAGCAGTCTGGTGAGGAATACTGCGGTGATGAATGAGATGATAACGCCGAAGAACAGCGTGGTTGCAAAGCCCTTGATCGAGCCGGAGCCGAGCACATAAAGCACGCCTGCGGCGATAAGAGTGGTAATATTCGAGTCGAGAACTGCCCACAGAGCGCCCTTATAGCCGCTCTTGACAGCAGCCTTTGCAGACTTGCCCAGTGCGAGCTCTTCTTTGATACGCTCAAAAATGATAACGTTTGCGTCGACCGCCATGCCTATTGAAAGCACGATACCTGCGATGCCGGGCAGAGTGAGGTTGGCATTTGTCCAGATAAGAACGAGGAAGAATATTGCCGAATATGCGACGAGTGCGATGTCAGCCATCAGACCGGGAATACGATAGAAGACGAGCATTATGATAAGAACTATCAAAAGTCCTATGCCACCTGCGATGAGCGAGGTCTGCAAAGAGTTTGCACCGAGGCTTGCGCCGACGGTACGCTGCTCGACGTTCTTGAGCTCATATTTAAGCGCGCCTGCGTTGATGAGCGAAGCGAGCTCGGTTGCAGATTCATAATCAAAGCTGCCGCTGATGATAGCCTTGCCGCCGGTGATGCCGGTGGTCTTATAAGAGCTGTCGACGGTGGGGCTGCTGATGATCTCGTCATCAAGTGCTATATTGAGTGCGGTGCCGTCGATGGCGCACTGCTTGGTAGCTGCAGCAAACTTGGTTGCACCTGCATCTGTGAGAGTGAGGCTGACAACATACTGATAAGAGCCATTGCCGCTGTAATCGCCATAGCCTGCTTCTGCCTTCTCAACATCAGAGCCGTCAAGCAATACCTTGCCGTCCTTGTCCTTAAAGGTAAGCTTTGCGGTCTGCATATATTTTTCGACCGCTTCGGCAGGATCGTCGACGCTGGGGATCTCGATGGTGATCATGTCGTCGCCGACCTTATAGCAGAGAGCTTCGGTAAGTCCTGCACTGTCAAGACGTGTGCGAATGACCTCGAGAATCGATGCCATGCCGTTTGCGAGGTCGCTGCCTGTGTCGGTGGTGATCGCCTGATAGGTTATGACCGAACCGCCGGCAAGGTCAAGACCGAGCCTGATAGTATCTTTTTCAAAAATGCCCCCAAAGCGTGTCTTGCCGACCGAGTGTCCGCAAAGGGCGATCGTCAGCAGAAATACTATGCAGAGTATGACTGCCAAGAAGCGGGTAAAATACACCGCGCGTTGAATTTTCATTTTAAACCTCCGAAATACGGCATTGCATGAGATAAACAAAACAGCCGTAATTGATTGTCAACATTTCTATTATACATAAATTGACCGATAAGTCAAGGATAAAATCATCGGTTTTGACTATTTTGTCCTTTTAACTGCCAAAAATGCCGTGTTCTGTTATAACTGCGGTTATCAAGCGGCGGTCTATGCCGTATCCGCTCTCTGCAATTATGTGCGGAGCGCAGATATAAAACGGTATTTTATAGTGCTTTGCGCATATTGCCGCCTGCAATACTCCGCCATCAGACGAGATTGCAGCAAGCACGGCCTCTATCTTGCCCTCAGACATCACCTTTGCAATATCGCTGTCGGCGACGACTGTGTGGCTTATGCCGTTTTCAGATAGCTCATAGTCAGTCAAAAAGCATCTGTCATGATCGGCATAGCCTCTTGCGCAATAGACCCCGAGCTTTGCGCCCTGCTCGTTTGCAATATAGACCGGGGCGAGTGCCGTGCCGTATTTGACTGCCGTAAGTGCGCCTGCGTCACCGATGGTGAGCACCGACTTTTTATCCTTGATGCAATCAAATCCGAATGAGCCGATGTTGCATGAGGTGTCGATCAGCTCTCTTGTAACTCGTGAGCACTCGTCGGCGATAGTCTTGTCAACGGTGTTTGCGGTGTGCCTGCCATCATCACAAATATCTATAAACCTTTTTGCAACGCTCTGCAAGAGCCTGTCCTCGCTCTGCATTGCATAAAGCGCCTTCGCCTTCATTTTAAGATCGTAAATGTGGCTCTGCTTTGAGCTGTCGCGATCAGACTCGGCGGACGAACGCATAAGTATCGCGGCAGCCGCCGAAACAGCGACCGAACCCATAAGTCTACCCGAAGCGACTGCATTCCAGAGATCTCTGACCGTGTAGATGGGCATAAGCTCTCTCCGGTTTGGCAGGGCAGCAAGATCGGTACAATAACCGATGCCGTCAATATAAGCAACTGTATCCTGCATATGATCACATCCTTGTATAATTATTCGTCCTTGACATTTTACCATATATTCGCGTTTATTGCAACATGTTTTGCAAACAAATGGAGTGTTTTTCACCTCAAGCGAGCAACATTTTGCTTATTGCAATAAATGCGTTTAAGTGCTATAATGTCGTCAACGAAAACATGAGAGGTATTTTTATGACACAGAACGAACTTTGCGAGTTTTTTGCCGACAACTGCATTTCGGTCGACGAATATCAGAGCACATATACGCACAGCGATGAAAACTATGTCTATATCGATGCACTTGATCCGATATACGATCTCGGCGGCATACAGCACCCGAATGACAACTGCGGCGAATATTATCGTCTTGACGCTTCAAAGAAATATTGCTATTCAAACGCCAACAGATATCTTGCCACCAACACATCCGGTGCACAGGTCAGAGTCGCCACCGATGCCAGCAGGGTGTTTGTTTCGGTCACGCTGAACGGCAACGGCAACGGAATGCACCACTTCACCGACCGTGGAGTATACGGCGTCGATTTTTATCAGGGCGTCGGCAGAGAGCGAGAGTATGTCGGCGGCGTTATGGTCACTTTTGCCGTTGATATAAATAAAAATGAAGGAGTCCTCGCTTTAATAGAAGGCGTCAAGGAGTTTTATATCAACCTTCCCTTATATGAAGGCGTCAAAAAGGTCGAGATAGGCTTTCCTCACGGCAGCAAAATATCACGGCCCATGCCACGTGAAAACGGCACGGTATGCTTTTACGGCTCTTCCATTACTCAAGGGGGCTGCGCCGGCAGACCGGGCAATATGTATTCACACATCCTTTGCCGTCAGCTCGACTGCAACAATATGAACCTCGGTTTTTCTGGCAGTGCGAGGGGAGAGCAGGCGGTTGCAAATTATATTGCCGCAAGGCATATAGATGCGTTCGTCATGGATTTTGTTTTTAACACGCTCACTGTGGGCGAGCTCGAATACACTCACGAGAAGTTTTATAAAACAGTCAGAAAGGCACACCCCGACATCCCTGTGATATTTGTCACTCATCCCTACTACGGCGAGGCTACCGAGCTCGACCGTGAGAGGGTGAGGGTGGTGTTTGAAACCTACACACACGCAAAAGAAAACGGCGAAAACGTCTGGTTCGTCGACAGTGAGTCGTTCTTCCCTCACGAAATGCGCGATCTTTTTGCCATTGACAACCTGCATCCAAACGATCTCGGCAACTATTTTATGGCAAAAGCCATCTATCCCACTCTCAAAAAGGCTCTCGAGGGCTGATTTCAATGCAAGGCATACGCCTTGCATTCTTTTTTTCTGCCAAAAATTGAAAAAAATGCATTTTGCCTATTGTAAAATGTGAATAGCTGTGCTATAATTTGGTATGCATATCAAGTTGCGGATTTGCTCACATCAATTTTTAAAGGGGAAACGAAATTGCGTACATCAACGATCGCACTGAGAAATCAAATTTTATCAGCATCCGCACGGCTGTTTTTAAAGCACGGTTATCAAGCCACGACAATCAAGCAGATAGCAGCCGAAGCGTGCTGTTCTGTCAGCAGCGTACAGAATTTATTCAGAAGCAAGGACGCCGTTTTGTCACAGCTCGTTGCAATAATGTTTTCGGGTCAGTTTGATTCGGCAAGGTCCAATCTCAATCGTGACCTGCCGCCTTGCTATGTATATGCTATCGAAACAGCCATTCAGCTTACGCTCGTCGAGGCTAATGAGAACCTCAGAGAATTATATATCGAGGCATACGCACATCCCGAGATCGCCGAAATGATATATCAAAAGACCACACTCGAACTATATCAGATATTCGGCGACAGATTCGAGGGCTACACCGTCAGTGATTTTTATGAACTTGAGATAGGCACGGCGGGCATTATGCGTGGCTATATGTCAAAAAAGTGTGACATCTATTTTCCGCTCGAGCGCAAAATAGAGCGCTTCATCACACTTTCGCTCACCTGTTATCGTGTGTCACCGCAGGAGGTCTCAGAGGTCAATGCACTCATCAAGGGCCTTGACATCAAGGCAATGACCGCAGGCATTTTAAACAAGCTGTTTTTGCTGCTTGACACCGGATTTGATTTTTCTGCACTTAGTGAAGAAGACTCCGACCAAACGGCATAAAATATAAAAGCAACCGATTTTAACCGAATTCAACAAAAAACAATATTAAAAAGGAGAGTTACCTATGAAAAAGCGGATCATCTCACTTCTGCTTTCGGTTCTGCTCGTTGTCGGCATGGTAGTGCCTGCAACGACCATCGAAAGTGATGCCATCATCGGCTCACTTATCAAGGTTGGCTTGACCGTCTGTAAATCTGTCGTCAACGGCACGATAAAGACTGTCAAGAATGTCGACCACTATGACGGCAACGTCGGCAAGTGCGTCCTCGGACAGCTCAAAAATATTGCCGCAGACCTCACAGGCCTCGACATTGGCGAGGACTATGGCGAGGACACCAACTACGGCGAGACTGTCAGCACGACTGTCGTCAATGTCGACCTCAGCACCGTCGAGGCAGAGCTCAAGAATATCAATGCTGCGCTCGAAAAGAACAACATTGCCATTCATCAGCTCGAGCAGACTGTCACCGAGGGCATCGAGAGCCTTTCCGAACAGATGGATGAACTCAAAAAGTACATCAAGGATACAGGCACCGAGCTTAAGTATCACAACTATCTGACTGAGTTCTTTACTTTCTTCAACCAATATTATGAAGCGATCGGTTATTATGAAGAGCTCTTAAGTGACACGCTCAACACCACAGGTCACTCTGATGCATATCTCAAAAACACCTTTGACCAGTTCTATCACCTCCAGAACGTCGAGTATACCGGCAACCTGCATTCCGCAGTCGACAAGCTCGGCAGATATCTCAGGGGTGAATATCTCTCTGCCGATTACGGCAGCGTTGTTGACGTGCTTGCAAAATATTATTATCTTGCATACAAAGATCAGACAGGTATCACCGAATATGACGCATACAAGAAGGCTGCAACCGAAACCGAAGAGATGGTCGCACACTTCTATTATGCATACTGCATGGGCGTTTATTATGAGCAGACCATAACGCTCTTCCAGAGCACCTATATGGAATCCCATGACACAAGCGAATATGTCACCGACTACGGCACATATATCTCCAACACCCAGCTCGTCAAGAACCTGCAGACACTGCTCACCAACACCACAGGCACTGCAGGCGGCATTCTCAAGTCTCTGCTTGCCAACTATCCCAACGAGGCGCTTGATTATACCTATGTTGACGCTACCGGCGCATATTACAGTGCTAATGCAAAGCCCACCGACAGCATCAATCTTTATCCGGGCGAAAAGATCTATTTCGGCGAGATAGCCTATGCTGTGTTCGGCGAATTCAGCAACGATCTGCGTGATGCATTCGTCGGTCTTACCACCGCACCCAAGAGCGACGAAGCGGGCTATTATACAAGCTCTGCCGACAAGACCGTTCAAAACCTCGACTTCACCATCGGTGATCAAAAGGTCGCAACCGTCAAGGTCAATGTCAACTCCAATCCCTCAGGTGCTCCGTTCAGATACGGACAGGGCACAAAAGAGATCCCCTACGGCATTTCGACCGCGGCAGACTTCAACAATATCTCAAAATATCCCGATAAGCATTATATACTGCTCAACGATATCAACTTCGGTGGTTATGCCATCACGCCTATCAATGTGTTCAGCGGCACACTTGACGGCAATGGCTATACCCTCAAAAACGGCAAGGTCAAGGTTTCTACATCAAGTCCGACTTTCTATGAGAAAATCGCAAATGTTTTCTATCCTAGCCAATATGCCAAAGTAATAGGTGTCGGCATAATCAATGTTTTAACAGGCACAGTGCAGGATCTGCGTATTGAGAAATTCGATATAAGTGCTATGGTTGATAAATCCGACCAAAATGAAACAATCCCATACACACTGGCCGTAGGCGGACTTGTCGGTTATGTTGCACCGCACGGAGAGATCCATCGCGTGGTGGTTTCGGGCGGACATTATGATAGCTCTGTCACCGAACTCAGCACCCCCGGTGTCACCATTACTGCCAATGGAACTCTTACTGCCGGATCCCTCTCTGACAATAATTGCTATGTATATGCGGGTGGCATCGCCGGATTAACCGACATTAATGATACCGAAATAGCCGGCTGTATTGTCGAAGGCGCCAGAATACATGCAATCAGTCTTTCTAACGCAGCCGCAGGCGGCATAGTAGGCAATTCACAGGGTCTTATAACACGCTGCGTATTCGTACCCACCGTCAATGACATTCAAGCCTCTGTAACTGCCACAGGCTATATTTCGTCTATGATGGGCGGCATTGCCGGCATGGCGCATTCAACGTATGCCGGAGTGTCTTATTGCACTGTTGTGTTGCCGTCGTCAGCCAACATAATCGAAACCAATACCGATAAAAATCGTTATGGACTTCTGTTCGGTGATGATACGTACTATTCCGATTCGTTTGTCGCTTATTACGGCACAGTCTTTGGTGCAAGTAGCGCTCCTGTCGTGATGTCCACTGACAGCACAAATAATAAAGGACGCATTTATTCGTTAAATATTATTAAGCTGCATTCAGACACGAACGATCAGACAACATCAATGTCCTTTATAGGCAACCAAACAGATCCCACCGACTTTACAAGCTCTAAGCTGCATTACGGTGAACTTGTTTACGACTCGTTTGATGCTGCCGCAGCCTATGCAACATTCAGAATGGCCGCAGCAACCAACACCAAGTATATATACACCTTAAGCGGCAAGACCTTGGATATTGAATACGATTATGAAGTCCGTTCAGGGGCTATTCAGGGCAACTTTAAGAGCACCTATACGGCAGGCGAATATTTCTCACCTGCGGGCTTGGAGGTTTATCTCTATAACCGTGTCAACGACGGCTCGTACGCAGGCGATACTTATGATACGGTGGGTAAATTCAATTCGCTCACAGCTCACTGGCATTTCTCTGACGAGACACTCGAGCTTATCAGCAAGCCGCTCACGGCAGGCAAGCATACGCTCAATGTCGAGTATGAGAACGGTGCTACCGCTTCGTTTGATATAACTGTTTACGCATACCATACATTCGTCGAGCAGCTCGTTGCGCCTACCTGCACCGAGGATGGCTCTCGCAAGCTTATCTGCGTCGACTGCGGACTTGAGAAAGATGCGACGACTGTTGCTAAACTCGGACACCACGAGGTCAAGGACCCCGCCGTTTCTCCCACCTGCAGCACCAGCGGCAAGACCGAGGGCACGCACTGCGATCGCTGCGGCGAGGTCATTGTCGAGCAACAGACAGTCGACTCGACAGGGGAGCACGGACATACAATAATCACCGGCTATGCTCCGACCTGCACAACCGACGGCTTGACAGACAAGGACTATTGTGAGGGCTGTGGACTCGTCCATAGCGAAGCAACAGTCATTCCCGCAACAGGCCACAATATGAAGGGCTATGTTATCCTTGAGCCCACCTGCACGAACGCAGGCATCATTCAGGATAAATGCGAGACCTGCGGCGCATACGGCGATTTCACCACCACGCCCGCACTTGAGCATTCTTATAAAGACACCGTCGTTGCTCCCACCTGCAACCAGGCAGGCTATACTATCCACACCTGCGAGCATTGCGGAACATCGCACATCAGCGACGTCATAGCAGGCGGTCATGATTGGCAAACTACCACTGTTGCGCCCACTCATACCGAGGTCGGCTATACCGTTTATACCTGCTCGCATTGCGGCGAAACCTATAGAAGTAACTATACCGCACCTGTCGGACACACCTTCGGCGAGGGAACAGTCACCAAAGAGGCTACCTGCACGGCAGAGGGTGAGATGGAATACGCTTGCTCCTGCGGCAATTCGCACACCGTTGCGATCGCCAAGACCGAGCACGAGATGACAGATGTTATCACCGGTGCTTCCTGCTCGCAGATGGGCTATACCACACATAAGTGTGCACACTGCGATTACAGCTATATCGACAGCTACACCGCAACCACCGCACATTCGCTCGTCGGCACAGTTACCGATCCAACCTGCACTGAGTTCGGCTATACCACTCATAAGTGCGAGCACTGCGACTATGGCTATGTCGACAACTATCGTTCGCCTGTCGCTCACTCGCTTAAGAGTGTTGTTACAAAGCCGACCTGCACCGAGTTTGGCTTCACCACTCATAAGTGCAGAAACTGCGATTATAAGTATGTAGAATCCTATACCGCACCTGTCGGACACACCTATGATGAGTCGACCGCAACCTGCCTGCACAAGGCAAAATGCACTGTCTGTGGTGTCGATTGCGGCGAGCTCAACGAGCGCAACCACGAGTCCGAGGGCGATTGGAACAAGACTGCAAAATATCACACCGTCAAGTATTCCTGCTGCGGCTATGCTCAGACCCAAAAGGAAGAGCATTCCTGGAAGGACGGCGCTTGTGAGCAGTGCGGCTATACCTGCATCCATGAGGGCGGCATCGCAACCTGCTGCGAGCAGGCTGTTTGCGATACCTGCGGCGCTCATTACGGCGAGCTTGATCCCAACGTTCACACCGACCTTTATCATGTCGCAGAGCGTGAGGCAACAAGTGATGCCGAGGGCAATATCGAATATTGGCATTGTGCCGATTGCGATAAGTATTACAGCGATAGAGCGGCTTTGACTCAGATAACCGAGGCACAGTCGATCACCGCCAAACTTCCTCGTGATTATACACAGCTTGTGCTCTGGCTCGTGCCTATCGTGCTTAATGCGGCAGTGATAATTATGCTTGTATGTGTGCTTTCAAAACGCAAAAAGATAGTGTAACTGAATAAAGCATAATAAAAAAATCGGGCGGTCATATGACCGCCCGAAGTTATTATCGCTTCACGCACGCAGTGCACTTCTCATGCCGCAAAGCACACTTAGTTGAAAAAAAGCCACATTTGTCTTTGGACAAATGTGGCCATTTAACGCGACATGAGGGATTCGAACCCCCGACCTACTGGTTCGTAGCCAGGCACTCTATCCAGCTGAGCTAATGTCGCACGTCAACGATGTATATAATATCACGCAAAAGCCGAATTGTCAAGCCTTTTTTCGCTTAAAAACACACTATTTTTATCAAAAAATCTTTCTGCCGCTTTTTAATGAGTTGACTTATTATTTTTTGTATGGTATAATTACAATATAGTAAATTACTTGGAGGTATTTTATGCTTTGCACTAAATGTGGCAATCTCAATGCCGAAGGTTCTAAATTCTGCCAATACTGTGGTTCTGCGCTTACAGAAACCGAGCAGCCTGTTGAACAGCAAAATCAGCAGCCTGCGGAACAGCAATACCAGCAGCCTTATAATCCCGGCTATCAATATCAGCAATA
>CAZNCN010000002.1:25252-48528 GCA_964571635.1 uncultured Ruminococcus sp.
CTGCGGAACAGCAATACCAGCAGCCTTATAATCCCGGCTATCAATATCAGCAATATCAGCAATATCAGCCTTATACCGCTCCGCAGCAATTGCCCAATGTTCTCGTTTGGGGCATACTCAGCCTTGTTTTCAACTTCATAGGCTTGTCACTCCTCTCGATCGTTTTCGGCATAGTCGGTCTTAACAATGCCAAGCAATACAAGCGCATTGCAGGTGCATTTGACAGCTCGGCCTCTGCAGGTCACGCACTTTCGATCGTCGGTATAGTCTTGGGCGCTATAATCACCATCGCTGTTTTTGCGTTTTTTGTGTTTGCATTCATCATTGGCATTGAGATGGGATTCGACGATAGCTTTATTGAATATTATTCTGTAATCGCTCACGCGTTTCACTGATAACTGCATAATTTATGGGTCGGTATAAAAACCGACCCATGGTTTTATTATATGTTTTATTACACAATCGAGGTTTATAATGATACGCAAGATCACGCCTGCCGACAGACAGGCATATATTTCTATGGTCACCGATTTTTATACATCCGACGCAGTCTGCCACTCGGTAGACCCGAGCCATTTTGAGAGAACCTTTGACGAGCTCATAAAGCGTGATACCTATGCCGAGGGGTATATTTTTGAAACCCACGACAACGTTATCACGGGCTATGCGCTGCTCGCAAAGACTTTTTCGCAGGAAGCAGGAGGCATGGTCATCTGGGTCGAAGAAATATATATCAAGCCCGAATTCCGAGGAATGGGTCAGGGCAGGGAGTTTTTAAACAGCATTATCTCACGACTCGGCAACGGCGTTTCACGCATACGGCTTGAGGCATCGGCGTGCAATTCCAAGGCTGTAAAATTATATAGATCGCTCGGCTTCACCGACCTCGAATACGGTCAGCTTATAATCGATGCCGAGTAGGGGGTGCTTTTAATGAAGATACTTATCGCCGGCGGCGGCAAGGTTGGCGGTGTCGTCGCTCGCAGACTCGCAGGTGAAGACAACGATATAACTTTAATAGACCATTCCGAACGTGTCGTTGGCACGTTTGCCGAGCAAATCGACGTCATGACAGTGCTCGGCAACTGCACGGTAAAAGAAACTCTCGAGATGGCAGGTGCGGCCGATGCCGACCTGCTGATAGCAGTTACAGGCTCTGACGAAACCAACCTGCTTTGTTGCATGACAGCACATTATATCAACCCGCGAATGCATACTATCGCGAGGATAAGAAACCCCGAGTATACAAAGCAGATCTATGAGATGCGTGACGTTTTTGCGCTCTCTATGATAGTCAACCCCGAAAAGCAGGCAGCCGACGAGATACGCAGGCTTTTGCAGTTCCCCGGCTCACTTAAGCTCGACACCTTCGCCAAGGGCAGAGTCGAGATCGTCGAGCTGCGTGTTGATGCAGGCAGCAAGCTTTGCGATATTCCGCTTACCTCAATACAGCATATAGCCGGCTGCAAGGTGCTTGTCTGTGCGGTTCTGCGTGATGGCGTGGTAGTTATGCCGTCGGGCGATTTTGTCATCAAAGAAGGGGACAGGATATTTGTCACCGCCTCGACCCAAAACCTCACATTGCTTTTGCGCAATCTCGGTGCGATCACCCGCAAGATAAAGCGAGTGCTTATCTGCGGCGGCGGCAGGACAAGCTATTATCTCGCCGCAAATCTCTCTGCAAGCGGCGTCAATACTCGCATTATCGAGCGTGATGTCGAAAGATGCAGAGTGCTTTCGGAATTGCTCCCTGATGTTGACATAATCAATGCAGACGCAACCAACCGAGATCTGCTCGAGAGCGAGGGGCTCTTGAATTGCGACTCACTTATTACTGTTACGGGCATGGACGAGGTTAACATAATAATTTCACTTTTTGGCAACAGTGTCGGTGTCCCGCAGGTAATAACCAAGCTCGGACACATCGACGACAGCCGCATTATCGGCAATATACAATTGGGATCTGTTATCAGCCCCAAGGAGCTCTGCTGCAGCAGCATAGTCAGATATGTTCGTGCTATGGGCAATCAAGCAGGTGCAGCAACTGCGGTGCATTTTATCGCAGACGGCAAGGCAGAGGCGATCGAGTTTGTTGTAGATGACACCACAAAGGGCGTCGGCGTGCCGCTCAAGCAATTAAAGCTCAAGCAGAATGTGCTTATCGCCTGCATATCAAAGGGTGCTCGGACGGTTATCCCCGACGGCAACGCAAGCTTTGATATCGGGGACACGATAGTTGTCGTAACAAACAACAGCAGCCGCGTTCTGTGCCTTGGCGACATTTTTGCCTAAAAATGAGTTTGCTTAAAGAGGAGGTATATTTTTATGAATTATGCCACCATAGGACGTATTATCTCGCAAATACTCGCCCTTGAATCTGTTTTTATGCTGCCGTCTTTTTTGCTCTGCCTTTTTGACGGCAATCAAAAAACTGCGATAGCGTTTGCGATATCTGTGCTTATAAGCTTCGCTGCCTCGCTTTTGCTTTATATCATCTGTCGCAAAAGCGATGGCAAAATGTTTGCACGCGAGGGAATGGTCTGTACGGGACTTACGTGGATAGTTCTCTCGCTCGTGGGCGCACTGCCGCTTTGTATATCCGGCGAATTTCCGTCGTTTATCGATGCGCTTTTCGAGACAGTTTCAGGCTTTACCACCACAGGCGCGACTGTTTCGACCAATGTCGAGGGATTGTCAAGAGGTGTGCTTTATTGGCGCTCGTTCAGCCATTGGCTCGGCGGCATGGGCGTGCTCGTGTTTTTGATGGCGCTATTGCCAAAGGTTTCGGGCGGCGGCTCGACGCTGCACCTTTTGCGTGCCGAAAGCACAGGCCCGTCGGTCAATAAGCTCGTGCCAAAGATGCGCAAGACTGCCAGCATATTGTATATAATCTATATAGCTTTGACTATCGTCAACTTTATATTCCTGATAGCCGGTGGAATGCCTGTTTTTGACTCTGTCTGTACTGCAATGGGCACGGCAGGCACAGGCGGCTTCGGCATTAAAAACGACAGTATGGCAAGCTATAGCCCTTATCTGCAAAACGTCACAACCATATTTATGCTGATATTCGGTGTAAATTTCGGCATATATCACCTTGTATTGCTCGGACAGTTCAAGCAGGTATTCAAAAACGGAGAATTATTGCTTTATCTCGGACTTTTTGCATTTTCGTCGCTTGCGATATGCTTTAATATCCTCGGCACCTATGACACCTTCGGACACGCACTGCGTGATGCGGCGTTCCAGGTTTCGAGCATAATGACCACAACAGGCTTTGCGACAACAGATTTTGACCTGTGGCCGTCATTCTCAAAGTCACTTCTTTTGGTTCTGATGCTTGTTGGAGCGTGTGCAGGCGGCACAGGCGGTGGCTTTAAGTGCTCAAGGCTAATTTTGACATTCAAGAGCATAAGGCGTGCCGCACGCAGGACGCTGCACCCAAACAAGATCGAAATAATAAGGCGTGACAAAGAGCCGGTCGAAGAATCTGTCGTGCAGTCGACCAACGTTTATTTCGCCGCATATTTTGTCATTATTGTTATCAGTGCGCTGATAGTTTCTATTGACGGCTTTTCAATCGAAACAAACATCTCTGCGGTCATTTCATGCGCCAATAACATAGGCCCCGGCTATGCCGATGTCGGGCCGTCATTGAGCTTTGCCTGCTATTCGCCGCTGTCAAAGATAGTGCTTATTTTTGATATGCTCGTCGGCAGGCTCGAGATATTCCCTATACTTGTGCTTATGACAAAAAGCACATGGCGCGAGGGCATGATCAAAAATGTCCGCACATAATATTCGGAGGATGATATGACATTATTTTTGACAGTCGACAATGATTATGGCGTTGCATTCAACCGTCGCCGGCAAAGCCGTGACAGCGCAGTTGTAAAAGATATAGCATCTTATTTAGCCGGCAATATAATAATGACTGCGTATTCCGCAAAGCTTTTCGGCGATATGCAGCAGGTTGTAGTGACTGACGACATATTCAAGTCGCCGACAGACGCTTATGTATTCTGCGAATGCATTGATGCGTCGGACTGTTTTTATCTTTTTGACAAAATAGTTCTGTATAAATGGAACCGCGACTATCCTCACGATACCGTGCTGTCAAAAGCACCGCAGGAATGCGGCTTTGCGCTCGGCAGTACATCAGAATTTGTCGGCACGTCGCACGACACAATAACAAAAGAGGTCTGGATCAAACATAATGAGCAAAAATAAACGCAAAAACAACAATTTTCTCGTGGCGGCAATAGCAGTCATATGCACACTCGTTTTGCTGTCTGCGATAGTATATTATTACCAAGACACACTGTTTACGCCGACAGACACGAGTTCTGCCGTCTTGGATACCTCTGACGGCATACGCAGTGACGGATTTATAGGCGCAGTCACGATAAGCGGCATAGACCTTTCTGCCGTCCCCGAATATACCGACACGCCGTATTTTGTCCTGTGTGACAATATTCCGCCTGTCAAAAACCTCGCCACCGACAAGTCGTTTGAAACCTACGGCGAGCTTGACGACCTCGGCAGGTGCACCTCGTGCATTGCAAGTGTCGGCAAGGATCTCATGCCGACCACAGAGCGCGGCGACATCTCATCTGTCAAGCCGACCGCGTGGCACTCGGTCAATTATGACGGAGTCGGCTCGCTCTATAACCGCTGCCATCTTATCGGATTTCAGCTCACGGGAGAGAACGCCAACAAGCAGAATTTGATAACCGGCACGAGATATATGAATGTCAAAGGAATGCTGCCGTTCGAAAACATGATAGCCGACTTTGTCAAAGAAACAAATATGCATGTCATCTACCGTGTTACACCTGTTTTTGTGGGTGACGAATTGCTGGCAAGGGGAGTATTGCTCGAGGCTTATTCGGTCGAGGATGACGGCGACGGTGTTTGCTTTTGCGTTTTTGTCTACAACGTTCAGCCCGGCATCGAGCTTGAATATTCAGACGGCACGAGCTATTTGGAGGGGCAAAAGCCGGCCGAGAGCGGCACATACATTATCAACAAGAACTCAAAAAAATTTCATACCGAGTCATGCAAGAACGCAGAATCAATATCCGAGCACAACAAGCAGCGCTATACAGGCTCACGCAAGGACTTGATAGATAACGGCTATACGCCATGCGGCTATTGCAATCCGTAATATAAAAATAGCGAGGTCAAAAGGCCTCGCTATTATTTTTACATAACCGTTATGTCTTTGATCAGCATTTTTTCGGGGCCGCTGTACCTGCCCGCAACAGTCGTCTTTGACGAAAGCCTCATCGTCGACAAAACATCCGAAAGCTTTGCACTCATCGTGATGCCTGTTATTGGAGTCACCTTGTCGCCGTCGTGCATATAAGCAAGTCTGATCTCGCCGCCAATATAATCATTATAAAGATCGACCTGCAGACCCGACATCGAAACGCACTCGATATAAGGCTCTTTTGCAAGCTCGGCATCGTCAAGCGTGCCGGCGGCAAGCTTTATGCAGCCGAGAACGCCTGTGTCGGGTTCGCCGAGATAATAGGCAAACCTGTGCGAACCATAATAGCCGACGACCTCACCGTTATCGATAAGTGTCTGCTCGGTCAGCGAAACGCCGTCGTCGTCGAACGATCTCGAAGCAAAGCTGCCTACGATCCTGCCGCATCTTGCCAGGGTTATCTTGTCGCAATCGCCATTTTGCAGAATATCACCCTTTTTGTGCAGGTTGGAATGCGTATAAACGCCGCTGTATTCGAGGTCGTATGAAAGCTCGCCCATCAGTCCTGTTATCTCCTGGCAGCGCAGAACGACGTTTGTTTTGATGGGAGTTTCGGGCTTGACAGCCTTGCAACGGAGTGCGACCTCCTGCATTTTTTCTGATATTTCTCTTGCAATATCCTTTTCATCAAGCTCTGTGAACCTGTAGGCTTCATAAAGCTCGACCGACTGCTTGTCGTCGGTGAAGGTGGGTATAGCCTCTATCATGGCGTTGTATTTGACCTCGGTCTTGTCGACGCCAAGGCTGTTGATCACGCGCGTTGTAATGCGGTAAACAAATATCTCTGTTGCGTTGATGGTGCATCCATCCTCGTGTTCTGCACCGAAAACCGCGTCTGCGATCTCGGATGCTATCTGCTGCATGGGCTTCGATGCGAGGTTCGACTGCAGTTCGTCGTGCGATGTATCACCCTGATAGAGTGTGTACGGCTCGTTGAACACGAGCTTTGCACGCTCTGCCGCAGACGAGATGCGCTCTGCCGTTTCCTGCTCAGACATAGAGCGATATACGGCAAAAGACGAGTCGCCTGTCTTGCCGTCGTGATCGACATAAACCGTGACCTTGGTGTCACAGGTGTCGGTGTTTCTGACGGTTTCTAATTTTTCATGTACAAAAAAGAGCTCATATGACTCTGTTTTTGTCTGAATAACTCTGTATCCGCTTATATCGCGGTTTGCATCTAAAAGCTTTTTTAAGTTGTTCATCCCAGCTTGACCCTCACTTTCAGGTTAGGCCCGCCGTCTGCAACGGGGACCCATTCTTTATAGCCCTTGCCGCAATAGCCCGAGCCAATGACCTCAAATCCGTCAGAAACCATCGAGATCGACTTTAAAAGGTCAGGCACAAAGCCGCTCATGACGACAGGCGAAACATAGTGGTCTGTGAGCTTGCCGTCGACTATTTCGATGCCGTATTCTGCGGTGCACTGTATCTGCCAGTTCTTGGGATCTTCCATGCCGTTGTTGGTCTGGAACAGCATATAGCCGTGCTTGACCGATGCGATCATCTCTTCGAGCGTGCTTTCGCCCTTCTCAAAGAATGTATTGGTCATGCGTGAATAAGCCTTGCGCTTATATGACTCACGTCTGCCGTTGCCTGTGGGAACAGTTCCGAGCTGATAAGCCGAAGCAATGTCCGAAAGTCCTGCAACCAACAAGCCGTCCTTGATTATCTGCGTGTCTGATGCGATGACGCCATCATCATCAAAAAAGTATGATGCTGCGCTGAGCGCAGCGGCTGCGCCGTCACGCATATTGGAGATAGGGGATGCGACATACTCGCCCATGCAGTTTTTGGCGAGTGCACGGTCTTTGACAAACTGATCCATCTCGACGCCGTGACCGAACGCCTCATGAGCGATAAGACCGGTTATCGAGCTATCTGTGATAACATCGTATACACCCGGCTCGATCGGCGTAGCCTTCAGCAGATGCATAGCTTTGTCGACGATGCGGTCGATCTGTTTTGGCATTCCGTCAAAAATGTCGGAGATCATATTTGAGTTTACGCTGTCATAGGTCTGAACCATGCGATCCTCTTGGCAGATGAGTGCGATATATCCGTTCGCCCAGCCGTAGACCTGCGATAACTCTCTGTTTTTTGAAACAAAAAGCTTAGAAACAAAGCGTTTTCTGATTGAAATAACCGCATTGATTATGCGCTCATCTCTTGCCAGCATCTCGTCACGAAGCCCTGTGCAGAAATCAAGCACCTGCTTGTCAGAATATTTGTCAAAATCAGACTCTCTGACAAAATCCTTTTTTAAAGGCTCGTCGATGACAGCGCCAGCCGTGATCATGCGGTCAGCAAGCGAAGCATCACATTTTGCCGATGCTATTATCGTTTCTGCAAGTGCTTTAATGTCGTCTGTCAGGTTGTCGAACGAATATTCAAAAAACGCCTGTCCGTTATAAAGTCTGACGACAAAGCCGCACTCGCCCTCACCGTCACGCACGCTCGATGAGCGGCGGTCTATGGCGCAGGTGGTTTCGGTGACGTCAGTACCGAGTATGCTTGCATACTCAAATTTTTTGCCGAGCTCGTTTATCAGTGCGCGGCAGAGCTCACGCTTGCTGTCTAAATATCTCGAAAAAGTCATAAATCTGCCTCCTTATCTATTCCATCGAGTTGATATGAGATGAGCTTGTCGCCGTCATAGCAAAGCTTCAGCGAAAAGAACGGCGCATCCTGCTCGAGCAGTTTTAAAAAGATCTTGTCACCCTCCCAGAGCGGCAGAGCCAAAAGCTCGTCTTTTTTTATCCATTCAAGCACGCCTTCATTGCAGGAATGCATTTCGCCCGACCACTCGGTGCAGGTAAAAAGATGCATGTATTCTGTCTCATAGACCGTGTTGACAAAGGTAATAATGCCTCGGTAACGCCATTTTGTGGGGATAAGCCCGGTCTCTTCGAGCATTTCACGCTTCATGCAGTCAAAGGGTGACTCTTTGTCCTCAAAATGTCCGCCTATGCCTATCCATTTGCCTTCGTTTGCGTCATTTTGCTTTTTGACGCGATGCAGCATAAGATACCTGCCATCTCTTTCGGGATAGCACAGCGTCGTATATTTGCTCATATCAAGCCTCAAAGGTTTTGTTTATAAGTTTATAATTTGTAATTTTGAATCAGTTTCTGCAATCGACTATCGACGCCGAAACAACATTGTCGATGTTCTCAACAGCGGCAATAAGCTTGCGTGCCGAAGAGCCTATGGCGATCTCATAAATAGCCTCTGCAACGTCGCCGCTCGTGGTGAGCGAAGCGAGTCTGTTTTTGATGCGGTGGCGGTCAAACAGACTTTCGACATCCTCGAACGCCTGCTTGTCGTCTGCCTTGATTATGATCAGATAGGGTCTTGCCGAGATCGAAGTCAGCTTCATGATTATAAACGTAAGTGCACCTATAAACAGGCTGCCGACGAGTGCGATGCTGTAAAAATGCGCGCCTGCCGTGATGCCTGCTGCCACTGCCCAGAACATAAACGCAGTGTCGGACGGCTCTTTGATGGCGGTGCGAAATCTGATTATGCTCAAAGCACCGACCATGCCGAGCGAGAGGGCGAGGTTTGAGGTGATGGTCAAAACTATCATTGCGCTGATAGGCGTCATCATCAACAATGTGACCTCAAACGAGCGGTTGCGACCGACATTGCGTGTCGTCAAGCGGTATATCAAAAGTATAAATAGACCCGTTATAAACGCTATTCCCAAAGAAATAAGTATATCGGGCAACGAAACGTCCGCCGAAAATCCCTCAAGGACGCTTTTTTTGATCATGTCTGTAAAGCTCATATTCTACCTCTTTCAATATAATTTTCAAACCCGTGCATTTCTGCACAGTGCGTATTTTGAAACCGAGATCTGCTGACCTGCATTTTGGCATATCTTGCGTACAAACGACGGGCACGCCTTGTCATATTTGACCTCCATGACTATCTCGCCGCGTGGTATCGCAGGTATCGCGCGCGTCATGTCGCCTGCCAAAGATAACTTGTCGGGCGGCAATCTGTCGATGTTGATGTCAAACGTCAGCCTGATGTTGAGAGGCTCATATAAAAATGCGAGCCTGTCGTATCTTATCGCACACACGGGCTTTAAGCCCTTTGAATGGATCTCTGTGCAAAGGTCAAACGCCCTCCAATCGTCACTCGCTCTGCCACCCGAAAGCAGTATGTCAAGCTCTCTTTCTGCAAGCGATGAGGCAAGCTTTGAGGTGATAATGCCTTTTTTGACCTTGCGCTCAAGCTTGATTGTCGAGAGATCGCCGCCGTAGGTGCGAATGCGGTATTTGGTGTGCACTGCGTTGCCGTCCTCTTTTTCGAAAAGAGCGGTGTCGTATATATCATCGTAATATATCGAGCATATTGAATACCTGCCGTCAACGCCGTTGGGATCGACATGCATAAGGCTTTTTGCCATTGCGCTTATGCGTGCAAAATCGGCATAGCCTATCAGATATTTTTCTTCACGTCTGTCTGCCATGTCATTCTCCCAATCTAAAGCCGTATGCCAGCATCCGGCTGTCAGAAAGCCCGAACTGTGCTTTGATCATAGGCACAATGTTTTCGTTGCGCTCGTTAAAGAACCTGCGCAGCCTGTTGATGTTAGTGTCGATATATTTGATGGATCTGCCCCATTTTGCGCTCTCCTTGGGCAGGGCATCCTTGATAAGCGAATAATATCTGTCTATCTCGGCATTCATTCTTTCGGGCGTCCAGACCTCGTTGAGCTGGTATGCAAACCGTGTAAGGAACTTGTCAAAAAACTCTTTGTTTTTGAGTAATCCGTTGATGAGGGCGGTTGAATACATATCGCCTGCGCCTGTTCCGTTGGGGTCGAGATGCGTCATAACGGTATTATAATCGGGGCTGTGGGTCGACTGGTCAACATCATAAATGATCCAGCGCCATTTGCCGCCGTCGATCTTATAGAACTTGATATTGCCGTTGTCGGTGTTTGCGATTATCATTTCTGCAATGATATAATCGATATAGTTGTCAACGTCGACCAGCGAGCAGACGTATTCATAATTCTCTTTGATCGAGAGGTCGTGGCTCTTGACATAGTTCATGAGCTCCTTGTAGTCGGGGTTCGTAAGTCCGTTGCCTGCGGCGATCTGCACGGTGTCTGGATCGCAGTTCTGATGCGCACCGATAAAGTTTTCGTTGGCTTTTTCACGAATGTAATAAAGCCCCCAGAACTCGCCGTTGAGATAAAGCACGACAGGGCGGTTGTTTTGATAATCAAGGCCGAGATATTTGCCTGCTATCTTTGTCAAAAGTGCATCACGCATCCAGCATCTGCCGACATCCTGACCCGTGTTGCGCAGTATGAACGACTCATAGCACGAAAGGTCTGAGTCTGAAAACAGCGGAACATTGAGCGAACTTGCACCGTATTTTGCTCTGAAAAACACAGCCAGTGATTTTTTGTCCTCGGCTCTCGACCAGCCGCCGAATATTCTGAGTCCCGCATTTTCAGAGAAGGTTATGTCGTTGCCAAAAAAGCTGACTGTGCAGGCACGCTCCCATCTTTGCCAAAAGTTTGCACCTGTGTAGGGATATGTGCTGCTGGCGTTGGGGCCTGTGGCGTATATACCGGTGTAATAGTCAAAGAGATCACTGGGCGTGCACACCAACGAAACAGTTTCGAGCGTGTCGCCCTCGCCGACTATATAAGACAGGCTTTTTATTTTGCTCGCCTTGCAGCCATCTGCGACGGCAATGCATCTGACGATAGTGGTTTTGTCTATCCTGATAGGCGAGGTATAAAGCGTTGATGCAACGGTGGGCACTGTGCAGTCAAGAGTATAATATATCTTGCCCTCACCCAAAAGCTCGAGAAACATAGTCTGCGAGCCGTCATAAACACCCTCGGCGATCGAGCCTGTTGGGGTGGGAGTGGTCTTTAATGCAGCATAGGAATTGCTCTGCCCGGGTGTCGGCTCTTGCAGTATCTCAAACGTGTCAGAGCCGTTCGGTCTGCCGTATGAAACATTTTCACCAAGCGCAGGCATCGCCATGCAGTCGACTATAATATCGCCGTTCGAGAGGCAAAGCGTTTCACCCTCGTAAGCAAGCGAAAGCAAAACAAAATCATAGCCCGACCTGACGTTAATGCCGTCCTTTGAAAGTATTATGACCAGATATTCGCCCGCTTTGATAGTGATGCCGTCAAGGCTTGCTTTATGAGGATTTTGGGGATTGTCAGACAAATACCAGCCGTCAAGCGTAATATCATGATCTGTCAGGTTGTGCAATTCGCAAAAATCGCTGTATGTGCCATACGGCCCTGCAAGATATTTTGTGTTGAGTGCGACTGCCTCGCTTATCTCGACTGTATCAGGGCGCACAGACTTTGCGTAAAGCATTTCGCCACTCTCGTCGTTTGAAAAGCCGAGCGATATTGCGCCATCAAAATAAACACCATCCTCGCCGAGCGATCTCGACATTCCGCGACCTGCCGAAATGCACGGCACGGCAGATGTCTGCTTGTGATCGGGAGTAGTGAGATAGATATATTCATCTGACGAAAGCGCAAAGCCTGTTGAGCCGTCTTTGACGGCATTCTCGCAGTATATGAGATAATATGCACCTGCTTCGAGCGTGACGTCGGGCAAGGCGTATTTATAAGGCTCGTCGGGATCATCTGAAATATAATATCCCTTGAGGCTGACAGCGTGATCTGCTCTGTTGTGCAGCTCTGCAACATCACGCAGTGCACCGTCATAGGCTGTGAGGTCACGCTTTAAAAGCAATTCGCTTATAACTATATCCGAGCTGTTGTCGAGCCTTGATACGCAAAAATCGTTATAGCCGTCATCGGTGTTTTCAAACCCGGGCGTAGCAAGCATTGTGATATAATCGGCATTGTCGTTTCGCGAGATAGAATAATTCGACTCGCATTCTGACGTAGCGATCTCTGCATAGGTGTTTTGATAAAACAGATATACCGTTTCGCCGAGCGATATTCTGAAATCCGTGTGAAATTCACCGTTGTCTGTGACGGTATCTTTGCCAGAAGCGTATACCAGCATTATCTCGCCGGGCTCCAGGACCTTGGCAGGCAGCTTGACTCTGCTCTTACGGTCAAATGAATCAGAAATAAACCAATCCTCGAGCGATATGGCTTGGTTTGAAATATTCTTAAGCTCTATAATGTCGCAAAAATCGCCGTCACGATCCGGCATAGCCGATTTGTTTGCTATAAACAGCTCATTAATAACTATTCTGTCCTCAGTCATCGGAGTTCCCTTGCGGAAAAGCTCGAGCCCATCGGGAGTGTTTGCAAAGCCGGGGGATGCGTCGTAGGACAATACATAGCCGTCCTCGCTCCACAGCATGACCTGGTTTGTCTCAAGCGACTCTGTCGTGGCAGAGCACACAACCTTGGTGTCGGGTGAGAGCAGTGAAACAGTTTCGCTGCCGCTTGCCGAAAGCTTAAACGGCACGTCTGTTCCGTTCAGCCAGATGACCATATATGTGCCTGCTTCAAAGACGGTGTCGCCAAAGGTATATTGCCCCTTGCGCTTTGTGCTTATTGTCAGCGCAAAGTCCTTGAGATTAAACGTCTCTCCGTCGTTGTATAGCTCTATATAATCGCTGAAATCGCCGTTTCTGTCGTAATCGATAGAATTGTTTGATGAGCATATCTCTGTAATGCGAACCCTGTATTCGCCGAGATAAACATCATCCTCGGGCATACTCTGCTGTATCAGATACAGCACGACGATGCTCAGCATAAGGCACAGTACGAGCAATATCGCCGTCGTGATGTTTTTTGTGCGCTGTAATGATCTTATATCGTTAGCCAAAAATATCGCCACCTTTGGAATAAAATATTTTTCGACGCTATCATGCGTTTGATAAATTATTCTACCATCTTTTACTATAATTTGCAATAGTATTTTGTGCAATTCGAGAGGTTTATAGACGCTATCAAAATATTGACTTTGAGAATATGTTTTGATATAATAAAGACAGATAAATGCTAATAAAAATTATAGGATGCTGCTATGAAAGTTATACTGCAAAATCTGACAAAGCAATTTCCCGGCAAGGGCAGGGATGCCAAGGATGTCATCGCCGTCAACAATTTTGATTTTGAGATCCCCGACGGCACGCTTATCGGACTGCTCGGCCCGTCCGGTTGCGGCAAGAGCACTACGCTCAACCTCATCTGCGGACTTTTAAAGCCCACATCAGGCCGCATATTCTTTGGTGACGACGACGTCACCGACCTGCCGCCCGAAAACCGCGGTGTCGGCATGGTGTTTCAGAACTATGCGCTTTATCCTCACTTAAATGTTTTGCAAAACATAATGTTTCCTTTGCAAAACCTCAAGGGCAAGGATAAATTATCAAAGCCCGATATGATAGCGAGAGCCAAAGAGGCGGCAAAGCTCGTGCAGATAGACGGATTGCTCGACCGCAAGCCTGCCGAAATGTCGGGTGGCCAGCAGCAGCGTGTCGCTATTGCACGTGCACTCGTCAAATTGCCCAAGGTGCTGCTGCTTGACGAGCCTCTGTCAAACCTCGATGCAAGGCTCAGACTGCAAACACGCGAGGAGATACGCCGCATTCAACGTGAGACAGGCATAACCACAGTTTTTGTCACTCACGACCAGGAGGAGGCAATGAGCATATCAGACCTGATCGTCGTCATGCGTGACGGTCTGGTCAACCAGATAGGCTCTCCGCAGGAGGTCTATGACGATCCTGCCAACCTGTTTGTCGCAAAATTCCTGGGCACTCCGCCCATCAATGTCTTTAAAGGCATGGTCGTCGGCGGCAATGTCATAATCGGCGACACCGCAGTTATGACTGTCAAAAACGTTCCCGACAAAAAGGTCTATGTCGGCATACGCCCCGAGGGCTTTGTTCCCGACAAGAATGGTGCTTTTGTTTCCGAGCTTCAAAAAATCGAGGTCATGGGCAGAGATATGACTGTTGTAACAAAGCACCCCGAACTCATCGGCACGACAGTCAGGTCTATCATCAGCTCAGAGGATTCATCTCTCGTCACCTCTCCGCAGGCAAGATTCAGCTTAAAGCCCTCCAAGGTGCATCTGTTTGATGCCGAAACCGAAGAGCGCATAAGATTTGAGGTCTGACGCCATGGAAAAAAAGAAGCTGTCAAAGGCGTGGCTCTATCTTTTGCCCGCCATACTGTTTTTGGGCGTATTTATGGTCTATCCTCTCATCGACGTTTTGATATATTCGTTCGAAGAGGGCTTCAGCATGACCTCTCAGACATACTTCGGCATAGGCTTTTATAACTATTCCTACGTCCTGCATGACGAGCTGTTTTTGCAGGCGCTCAAAAACACGTTTATTTTAGTTGCAATAACAGTTCCCGTTTCGACAGGACTCGCATTGCTCATCTCACTGGGACTTTCGTCGATAGCGCCGCTCAAAAAGGCTTTTCAGACGATATATTTTCTGCCGTATGTGACCAACACGCTCGCTGTCGGACTTGTCTTTATGATACTGTTCGATCAGACAGAATATACCGACGGACTTGTCAACGCCTTTATCTCTTTGTTCGGAGCAGAGGGCATCGACTTTATCGACGGTCCGTATTGGGCAAAGATGCTTGTCATGTGTCTTTATACGATCTGGATAGTTTTGCCGTTCAAGATACTGATATTGACCAGTGCACTCGCCTCTGTCAATCAGGATTATTATAACGCAGCGCGCGTCGACGGCACATCGAGAGGGCGCATGTTCACTCGCATAACCTTGCCGATGATATCGCCGATGATATTCTATCTCGTGATAACGGGCTTTATCGGCGCATTCAAGGCATACAGCGACGCAGTCGCACTGTTCGGCACAGATCTTAATTCGGCAGGCATGAACACTATTGTCGGATATATCTATGATATGCTTTACAGCGAGACAGGCGGTTCGCCGTCGTATGCATCTGCCGCCGCCATCATATTGTTCTTGATAGTGCTGACTATCACTGTCATCAACCTTATGATCAGCAAAAAGCGCGTGCATTATTAAAAAAGGGGAGGGGTCATTGATATGAACAACACTATCGATTATGATGTCATCAAGCGCTCCGCCCGCATACGCTCGGGAGTTCTTAAGGCTTTCACATATATAATGCTTGCGATCTGGGCGGTTATAGTGCTTTTTCCGTTTTATTGGATGATATTGACATCAGTTAAGGAATACAGTGCGTATAACAGCGAAAAGATCCCGCAGCTTTTCACGCTTGCACCGACGTTTGACAATTATATCAAGGCGTTCACTGCAGTCGATCTCGGCGGATATTTTGTCAACACACTGATATTTACGCTTGCCACGACTGCGCTCATGCTGGTCGTGATAGTGCTCGCCGCGTATGCGTTTGCACGGCTTGATTTCAGAGGCAAAAATGCCTTGTTTACATTGTTTCTCGCGCTGATGATGATACCCAACGAGCTTGTTATCATCACAAACTTTGTCACCATCAGCAACCTCGACCTGCGCAATACCTTTACGGGACTGATATTGCCGTCTGTCACATCGGTGTTTTATATTTATCTCTTAAAAGAGAATTTTGCACAGATACCTGACGAGCTCTATTATGCAGCAAAGGTCGACGGCACATCTGATTTCAAATACCTGCTCAAGGTCATGATGCCCATAAGCCGACCGACGATAGTTACGGTCATAATACTTAAGGTCATAGAATGCTGGAACTCTTATGTCTGGCCTCGGCTTATTACAGATGACGAAAATTATTATCTCGTTTCGAACGGAATACAGTATATCCGCGAGAACGGCTTCGGCAGGCAGGATATTCCCGCAATGATGGCAGCCGTCGTTGCAGTGTCGTTGCCTCTGATAATACTTTTCCTCATTTTCCGTGATCAGATAATGCAGGGCGTTTCGCGAGGAGGCACAAAAGGATGAAAAAAGTGATCAAAAAAACGCTTTCAATATTGCTTATCATAACTTTTTGCGTTCTTGCGCTCTGCTCTTGCCACGGCAAGACTGTCGACAATGCGGGCATAGAAACAGGCGATGACCTGCCGCAATTTGTCATGCCTGACTCGTTCGATGCTTCGCGTAATTATGAGATAACATTTTGGGCAAAGAACGACAACAACAAGCAGCAGATAAATATATATCGCAAGACAGTTGAGGATTTTCAAAAGATATATCCTAATATCACGGTAAATCTCAAGCTGTATAGCGACTATAAGGACATTTACAGCGATGTTATCACCAACATTCCCACGCACAGCACGCCCAATGTCTGCATAACCTATCCCGACCATATAGCGACATACCTCACAGGCACCAACCTTGTTGTGCCGCTTGACGAGCTTATGGTCGACCCTGACTATGGCCTCGGCGGCAAAGAGGTGCTTTTTGATGCACCCACAAAGGATGAGATAGCAGAGCAGTTTCTGTCAGAATGCATCATCGACGGCAAGTATTATTGCCTGCCCTATATGCGCTCGACAGAAGCGTGCTATGTCAACAAAACCTTTGTTGAAAAGCTCGGCTTTACTCTGCCCGAAACACTGACCTGGGATTTTGTCTTTGAGGTTTCAAAAAAGGCGACCGAAAAGAATGCCGACGGCACATACAAAGTTAACGGTCAAGAGGTCATGCTGCCTTTCATCTATAAATCCACCGACAATATGATGATACAGATGACAAAGCAGATGGACATCGGCTATTCGACCGATGACGGCGAAATATTGCTTTTCAACGACCGGACACGGTCTTTGCTGCTTTCGCTTGCCGAAGCGACAGAAAACGGCAGCTTTTCGACCTTTAAATTCTCAGGCTATCCCGGCAACTATATCAACGCAGGGCAATGCATCTTTGCGATTGACTCGACGGCGGGCGCTACATGGATGGGCACAAATGCACCTAACGTTGATATTCCAAAAGAGGATATGACCGACTTTGAGATGGTCGTCATGAGCATCCCGCAATATGATATATCTCATCCTCAGATGATTTCGCAGGGCCCTTCGGTCTGCGTGTTCAACAAAGAGGATACGAACGAGGTCATAGCTTCGTGGCTTTTCGTGCAGTATCTGCTTACAAACGGCGTGCAGATAGACTATGCGTCGACAGAGGGCTATGTTCCCGTCACGACAAAGGCACAGAGCTCAGACGAATATCTCGATTATCTCTCTCGCTCAGGCGAGGACAACGAACTGTATTACAGCATCAAGATCGACGCCTCAAAGCTTTTGCTTGACAACCTCGACAATACGTTTATAACGCCTGTTTTCAACGGCTCTGCCTCGCTTCGCAGTGCTTCGGGTGCACTTATTGAGAATGTTGTCAAGAATGTCAAGCGCAAAAAGACCGTTGACGACGCTTTTATAACGCAAACCTATGCAAGCACTATTTCACAATATAAGCTTGAGCAAAAGAAAGAGCTTGGCGCTCTGCCCGCTGAGGCAATAGCACTGCTTGCTGCGCTTACCATAATTTGGGTCGGGATAGCGATTTTTGCATTATCAAAAAAGATAAAGCAAAAAAAGCCTTGACCTGCAACGCAAAATGGAGTATAATACATACGAATCCAAAAATTAAAGGAGATTTTTAAAAATGAAAAAGACACTCGCAATCGTTTTTGCTGTTGTTCTTGCATTTTCGCTCGTTGCCTGCCAGCCTGCAGACGACACCGACAAAAAGAGCGAAGGCGTTATGACCTACGAAGAGTATGTTGCTGCTGAGCTCAACAGCGAGGTAGTGGTTGAGACCTACGTTCAGGCTAACCAGAGCTGGTGGGAGAAGGACGGTCAGGGCGTTATCACCGTTTATTCTCAGGACCGCGACGGCGCATACTTCATCTATGAGATGGCATGCTCCGAAGAGGACGCTGCAAAGCTCACCAAGGGCACCAAGATCAAAGTCACCGGCGTTAAGGGCGAATGGGAAGGCGAAGTCGAAATCATGGACGCAACCTTTGAGTTTGTCAATGACGGCAAGAGCTATGTTGCAGAGGCAACCGACGTTACCGCTCTGCTCGGCACCGACGATCTTATCAAGCATCAGAACAAGTTCGTTTCGTTCAAGGGCGTTACCATTGATTCTGTTACTTACAGGAATGACGCTCCCGGCGATGACATCTATGTCACCATCGCTGTTGGCGAAGCAAAGTATGACTTCTGCGTAGAGAGCTATCTCATCGGCGCTGACACTGATACCTACAAGGCGTTTGCTGACCTCAAGCAGGGCGACAAAGTCGACATCGAGGGCTTCCTTTATTGGTACAAGGGTGTCAACACTCACATCACCTCTGTTGCAAAGGTTGCTGAATAATCAGCATATATGCAATAAAAAGGCTGAGCACACCGCTCAGCCTTTTATTTTTATGTTATCAGTCACTCTTTTTGACATAATAGCGCCTTGCGAGCCATTTTGTCAGACCGTCAAGCCCGGGATAGACAATGCGCTCGTTGACGTTCAATTGATCGAGCATGTCGCGAGTGCGCCACTTGATGTCCTTTGAAATGACATATCTCACAGTGCGCTCTGTGTATTTGTCAAGAAATCCCTCAATGTCGTCCATATAGGACGGAACAAGCGAAAAATAGCTGTATTGATTGATTATCCTTGTGCTTATAGACGGCGGCTCGACGACCACCATTGCACTGTCGCCCATGTCGTTGTCGTATGTATCGAGATCCATGGCAACGTCCGAAAGCAATTCTATTGGCATCATAAAGCTGTGCAGCGGCTCGAGAGCATCCTGATATTTTTGCGGCAAAAGCCCGTGCAATTCCTCCATATCTATGCGCCAGACAACGCCGTCATGCTTTGACAGCGAGTCGAGATTAGAGTCGTTGGTCGCAAAATGCAATCCTATCAGCGGCGAACGTGACCAGTCAAGCAGCCTTGTCGGCAAGCCGTGATGTCTGCCGACTATCATCTGCCGCCAGACAGACTCCTCGAGCTTGGGATCGTCGTTGACCGCATATTTTGTAAAATTGCGCAGTATCACAGGCTCTAATTCCTTTTGCTTGTCCTTGCAATTGCGCTTCAGACTGGTCATAATGCGCCAATCGGCGTTATGCATTCCGCGATAGAGATAAGAGTTGCGGTATCTGCCGATCGATTCGATCTGCTCCTGCTCGCACAGCAGATGCAAGACCTTGTCGATATCGTCAAGAATAACTGTTTTGATCATAGCATACCTCTTTGTATTGATAAAAATATTATGCCACTTTTATTTTTAATTGTCAATATCTGTTGACAAAACCATCCCTTTGGTGCTAAAATTCTCTCATTCTAAAAAAGAGGCTCATAATGTATGAAGCGAAAAGATACTTTTTTAATGCCAGATTATTATCCGCACTTTGCCTGCAAGATGGGGGAGTGCCGTTCTGCGTGCTGTGAGAAATGGCCCGTGACTGTTTCGATGCATGATTATTTCGATTTGCTAAGCCTCGACTGCGATGCCGAATTGCGCAGACAGATCGATTGCGGCGTGCACATTTTGAAGTACGCCACGCCCGAGCGCTACGCTGAGATCACTCACCGCTATGACGGCTCGTGTCATATGCGTATGCCCGACGGCAGATGCGCAATACAGGCGTCACTCGGTGAGGACAAATTGCCCGAGGTCTGCCGACTTTATCCGAGGGCGATAAAGGACGACGGCATATTTGAGTGCTGCTGTGCAGCAAGCTGCGAGAAGGTTATCGAAATGCTTATGCAGGATAAGCCCATAAAGTTTATCAGGCAGCCGCTTGAATATACACCGCTTCAGAATTCAACCGTCAACCTCGACCCTGATGCCGCAAAAAGACAGAATGTCGGAATGCTGCTCATCAATTCTGTTCTCGATGATTCGTTAAGCCTGCCTCAACGCATAAGCCGCATTGCAGCTGTCAAGGGCGAATCGGTGCTTGAATGTGATTTTGACGATGTCTTGCAGTCGTTGCAGAGTTTTACCTGTGTTTCGACACAAAACGATGCGCTCGACGTCGTTTGCAGGCTCTTGCGTGCGGTGGCAAGAGGCAATATATCTATTGCCGATTACGCCGACCAAGCAATGGCTGTGTTTGACGGCAAAAGCGACAGGGCGATATACAACAGCCTGTCAAGCGAGTTTCAGGCCGCATTTCCGCACTGGCAATACCTTTTTGCAAATATGGCGGCAAACCATATGTTTTTCACACGGTTTCCGTTTGAGGACGGGCAAGCCGATTATAACAGCTCGTGCATGTCACTTGCGATCGCTTATGCGCTCAGCCGAGTATTGTCTGTCTGCCTAATAGAAAGCATAAAAACCCCCTCAGATCTTGTCGACATACTTGCCGCGGCATACCGCGTTATCGAACATACGCAGCTTGACGTGTTAGCACCGCCGTTTATGAAGCAAAACGGATTTGATGATATAACCGCCATCGCCAATCTATAAAGCATCCGCCCTGCAAGACTATCTTGCAGGGCGGTTTTGATTTTACAACTTATATAAAGATCACACGCCGAAATATGTCCTGAGCTTGCTGACATCGCCCGTGTCGAATGCACCGTCAAATATCATAAACTCGTCAATTGCGGCAGTCAGGGTGCTGCCGTATTTGCCTGTGCCGTCCTGCCCTATGTTGAGAACGTCGTATGCATCAAGCGAAACATCCTTGAGCTCGCTCGGCAGATCGATCACCGTAAATTCGCCGAAGTCGATCGAGAGCATCACCTTGCCGTTCTTGCGGTCGACAGACATGATAATATGCATCCAGCCGGTGTTATAGTCGGCAGGCAACAATATCTCTTTGTCTGTCCTCTGCGTTCCGCTGTGACCCATGTTGAATTTGATGTCATTGGAATCACGCAATGACAGGATAAAGCCGTCGTTTTTGCCGCTTGCCCAGTTTTTGTTTGAGAATAAAGCGGGATCGCCATTGACAGCCGAGGTCTTGACCCACGTTGCTATCGTAAAGCTGTCTGTGCCCGGTGCATAATCGTTTATGCTGATATATCCGTTGCCAAGCACAGCCGCCTTGCCAAAGAATCCGTCGCAATATTCTATCTTGCCGTTTGCTGTGGCAGTCATATTGCCCTTGCAATCGACTTTTCCGTCAAGATCGAGGTATGCCAAAAGGTTCTTGTCTTTGATCATCTCGGTGATATATTTGCCTGAGCCGTTGACAGGCGTATCGATTGTTTTGTGCTGCCTGATAGGTGACTGTTCAGCCTCTTTGCCATAATAATTTGCGAGCTTGCCTATGTCGTCGCGAGTGAGCGCATAGTCAAATATCATCAGCTCGTCAATGCTCGCAGGCATCGAATATGAATACTTGCCTGTGCCGTCCTGACCTATATTGATGTCAGAGAAAGCATCGAGCGAAACATTTTTGAGTATATCGGGAATAACAACCGTCGACTGCGTGCCGAAGTCGCAGCAAAGGCTTATCGTGTTATTCTGCCTGTCGACGACGAGTATAACGTTGACCCATCCGTCCTTATAATCGTTCGGTAGGACTGCGTTGCAGTCGACACGGTTGACGCCGTCGGCATAATTGAACCTGAGCATGTTGGTGTTGCGGATAGTAAGCGCAAAGCCCTTGTTGCGTCCGCTCTGCCAGTTTTTGTTGGAAAGCAGCAAAGGATCTTCGACCACGCCCTCGGTATGCACCCACAATGAAACACTGAAGCTGTCTGTGCCGAACTTTTTGTTTTTAAGCGTGATATAACCGTCGTCGAGCGAAACAGCTTTGCCAAAATATCCATCTATGTAATAAAGCTTGCCGCCCTGCGAGGTTTCTGCACCGAACATATCCTTGATATCTCCGTCAAACGTCAGATAGATTTCGGGTGCTTTTGAAACGAAATTTGATAAATAGCCGTCATCGCCTTTTTCGGGTGTGGGCACAGACTCGTGATATCTTTCGCTGTCCTTGTTGACATAGACTGGTCTGTCGCCTGCGGTAACGCCGCCGAAAAGTCCCGACGGAACTCTCGAAGTCCAGGTTTCGGGCTGAGTATAGCCAAAAGCGTGAAGCACTACCGATGCGGTATCGCGTATCTCCATATCCGATATAATGCCGCTCTTGACGGTTTTGCCGGCAGCAGCAAACATTATTTTTGTTTCTGCGTCGGTCGTGCCTCCGTGACTGTTACCGCTGCCGCCGTGATCTGCGGTGACAATAAACAGCGTATCGTCAAGAATGCCGCTTGACTTGTATGCGTCGTATATCCTTGCGATATGACCGTCGATCTCGGTTATTTTCTGCAGATGTGCCTCGTTGCCATATCCGCTTGCATGACCTGCTGCATCGACATCGTCAAATTGAACGAATACCAAAGTCGGCAACTCTTTTTTGACATAGTCGCAGACTGCGGTAGTTATTTCGGCATCAGATATGCCGCCGACCTTGTGCACGTCGATGCCGTCCTCGACTATGCCTATGTTTATGGGATTCCAATGAGTGAACGAACCAAGCTTTGCATCGGCATCATTCTCTCTGACCACCTTGAAAAAGCTCGGAAATTGCGAATCGGTCGGGTAGGGGGTGTTTGCAACTATCGCATTGGTCAAGCCGTGATAATTGCACTTCACGCCGTGCAACAGTGAGCCCCAGCACTGAGCGCTTATCGAGGGGTTTTCTGTCACAGCATCATAGGTAACAGCACCGTTTTTGAATATCTCGTCGATATTCGGCGTTTCGGTGGTGTTAAAGAACGCACCTGCACCATCAACACCGATGACGATGACGTGCTTATAGGTCTTTGTGCCGCTGATAACATCATCAGAAGCTTCGTTTGAAACATCGCTCGAAGCATCATTTGAAATGTCGCTCGAAACTTCTTTTGAATTCTCATCCCTGCCTGTCATGTCGTTGCTCCCTTCTGAATCAGAAACTTGCTCGGAAACGTGACCGTCGCCCGATGAAGCATCCTGCATTTTGCTTTCATCCGAAACATCATTTGTATTGGTGCAGGATGCAAGACAAATGCACAGCAGCATAATGACGGCGATCAGCCTTGTCAAAAAGTACTTTGCTTTCATGAACCTTCAATAGACCTCCGC
>CAZNCN010000002.1:48628-109602 GCA_964571635.1 uncultured Ruminococcus sp.
CATAATAAACCTATTTCTCTGCCGCCTGAGACTTTTGCGGCTTTTTCATTGTAAGTGAGATCCTGCCTTTTTTAACATCAACCGCCAAAACCCAGACGGTGACTATATCGCCTACAGAAACAGCCTCAAGAGGATGCTTGACAAACTTGCCGAACTGCGAGATATGCACAAGTCCGTCCTGATGAACGCCTATATCGACAAAAGCGCCAAAATCGACTGCGTTGCGCACCGTGCCGGTAAGCTCCATACCGGGCACAAGGCTTTCGATGCCGAGCACGTCTTTTCTGAGCATAGGCTTGGGCAATTCATCTCTGGGATCTCTGCCCGGGCGCATAAGCTCTGCTGCGATATCCTGCAACGTAGGCAGACCTATGCCGAGCTTTTCTGCGACTGCTTCTCTGCCTGCCACATCAAGCCTCGTATCGAGGTCACCGAGCCTGCCTTTTTTAACATCGTCGGCGGTATATCCCAGCATTTCAAGCAAACCGCGCGCAGCATCATAGCTTTCGGGGTGTACTGCCGTGTTATCGAGATAATTCTTGCCGTGCACTCTCAAAAAGCCTGCACACTGCTCGAACGCCTTGGGGCCTAATTTTGGCACTTTTTTAAGCTCTGCACGCGAGATAAAGCCGCCGCTCGCCTCGCGGTAGGTAACGATATTCTTTGCTACAGTGCCACTCACGCCTGCAACGCGCGACAAAAGCGAAACAGAAGCGGTGTTGAGATCAACGCCGACGCTGTTGACACACGCTTCGACCACGCCGTCAAGCGCACTCGAAAGCTGATTTTGCGGCATGTCGTGCTGATATTGACCGACACCGATTGCCTTGGGATCGATCTTGACAAGCTCTGCAAGCGGATCCTGCAATCTGCGTGCAATAGAAACTGCCGAGCGCAGGTTGACGTCATAGTCGGGGAACTCTTCTGCCGCAAGCTTTGAAGCCGAATAGACAGATGCACCTGCCTCGCTGACGACCATATACGCTATGTCGCCACCTATCTCGTGGATAACATCTGCGGCAAAAACCTCTGTTTCGTGCGAAGCAGTGCCGTTGCCGATGGCGATTATATCAACATTATGCTTTTTGATAAGCTCTTTTATTTTTGCCTTAGCCTGCTCGATGCGGTTAAACGGGGGAACAGGATATATGACCGCCGTATCAAGCACCTTGCCGAAGCCGTCAACAACAGCGACCTTGCAGCCCATGCGATAGCCGGGGTCGAGTCCCAAGGTGACCTTGTTTTTTACAGGCGGCTGCATAAGCAACTGGCGCAGGTTGAGTGCAAAGACCTTAATTGCCGATTCCGATGCGGTATCCGTAAGTGTTGCACGTATCTCACGCTCGATCGACGGGAATATAAGCCTGTCATAAGAATCCTCTGCCGCATTTATGACGAGCTCGGTGCAGGGCGAGCCCTGCTTAATATGCAGTTTGTGAATGATATTCATGGCCATAGCTCTTTCAAACAAAAGCTCGACCTTTAAAAATCCCTCTTTTTCGCCACGGTTGATGGCAAGCACTCTGTGTGAAGCGATCTTGCACACAGGCTCTTTAAAATCAGCGTACATGCCATAAACTCCAATGTCGGCATCCTCGCTCTCGGTCTTTGCCGCCTGCGTCTTGATAAAAGCGTTGTGGAAGCAGACATATCTGAGTCTCTTGCGCAATTCGGCATCATCAGAAATTATTTCGGCGATTATATCGCTCGCGCCCGCGAGTGCCGACTGAATATCCTCGACGCCTTTTTCGGGGTCGATATATTGTTCTGCCATAGCCTCGGGCGTGTCTGAACCCTGTTCCTGCGCATATATCGCCAAAGCTAACGGCTCGAGCCCTTTTTCTTTGGCAACGCTTGCCCTTGTTTTGCGCTTGGGGCGATAGGGGCGGTATATGTCGTCGATCTCTGTAAGTGTCTCTGCGTTGTCGAGGGCAGTACTTATCTCGTCAGTCATTTTGCCGAGCGACTCGATAGAAGCTCTGACCTTTTCTCTCGTTTCTTCCAGGTTGCGCAGATATGCCAAGCGTTCGTCGAGCGTGCGCAAAACCTGATCGTCAAGCGCACCCGTCGCTTCTTTGCGGTAGCGTGCAATGAAAGGTATAGTGTTGCCCTCGTCGATAAGCTTGACGGTGTTCTCGACCTGCTGAACTGATATGTTAAGCTCGCGAGCGAGCCTTGCGATTATTTCCATGTATCCCTGTGTCCTTCGCTTGTTTTTGATATTATATATTTTACCATATAAACGTCTGATTTGCAATATAAACGTGTGCAAAAACGATACGCAAAGCACACGATTAACACACAGCCTGCTTCACTTCCATAAAAAGAAAAGACGCCATGCGACGTCTTTTTTATCTATGGAGGCGAGGGGAATCGAACCCCTGTCCAAAAACCCATCCACCGGACCTTCTACGAGCGTATACAGCCTTTTAAATTCCCTCAATGCAGCGCCGACTGTCGGGCTATGCACGAGGTAGCTTCATAAATTCACGACCTGCCGCAAAGCTTTGGCAGATACGCGTTCACCGCTAAGTGACGCCGCACCGTAAGCCGCGGTACTCTCACGGGCGACGGCCGCCTTAATTAGGCAGCGTAAGCTAAATTATCGTTAGCGTTTAATTTTAGATTGCACATTTTATAGAAGTTATGCGCTTCTGCTCGCTTATCCGACATCAAGATCCCTGTCGAAACCTTTACGCCCCCAAATCTATCGCAATGAGCTTCAATCGGTGCGTGCTCTTTGCATCTCGCGCTCTGCAGTCTTTTTTGCATCAGCTTCACGCTTGTCATAGAGCTTTTTGCCCTTGCAGAGCCCGACCTCGACCTTGACCCATTTGCCTGTGAAATACATAGACAGGGGGATGATAGAATAGCCCTGTCTGCCGACGAGCGAAAACAGCCTGATTATCTCACGCTTATGCATCAAAAGCCTGCGCTCACGCAGTGGCTCTCTGTTGAAAATATTGCCCTTTTCATAAGGGCTGATGTGCATACCGCAGACCATAAGCTCGCCGTCTTGAATACGGCAGTATGCATCCTTGAGGTTGACCCTGCCGTTTCTTATCGATTTGACCTCGGTACCGAAAAGCTCGATGCCGGCCTCAAAGGTTTCTTCGACAAAATAGTCGTGATATGCCTTGCGGTTTTGCGCAACAATATGCTTGTTTTGCGGCATTTTTGCTCTCCTTTCCCAATGATCGTTCGTGCCGATAGGTATTATACTATAGTTTGTTCAAAAATGCAATAGTAATCAAAAGACAAATTCCGCCTCAAAACTGCTCTTGCCCGTGGTCGTATTATTGATCTCGCACAGTGCTCTGCCGTCACTGATTTCGGTGCATATATCCAGGATATCGCCCTGTCTGCATTCGGAAAGATATATCATCGTTGCACTTTTTGGTGCTTTTTGCAGTTCGACAGGCAGATGATCAAAGGCAATATCTGTATATTTGCAGTTGTTTAGGTGCTCGTTCTGATCGATATCAGAATGATAGACGGGTCTGCAGCCTGTGCTTTTAACATCGCTTGTGTCGAACCTGCGTGGGAACTGAAACGCCTTGCCTGTCTGCCATTGCTCGAGCGGAGTGTCGAGCACGCTCGATCTGACAGGCATACGCCGCTGAAAGTTGATAAGTGCCCATTCACTCGAACCGAATGCAAGCTCTGCACCATCCTGAAGCAATTCAAAGCAGCGTGTGAATATAACGCCGTCGACTCTTTCGCTGTAGGTCTTTAAAACGGCAGTTGTGTCACATTTAGGCATCCTGTTGATGTCGAACCTTATCTTTGACAGGATAAACGCCACACCTTTTGTGCGTAATGCCTCATAGGTAGCGCCAAAGCTGTCGCAATCCTCACGCGCTGCCTGCTGAAAGTATCTCTGCAAAGCCGAAAGTCTGAGCTCTCCGTCTGCTGCGACATCATAGCTTTGAATCAAGATTTTATTTTCAACCATTGGTCTTTGTCCTCTTTTTGGATTTTTTGCCCGAAAGCGGGTTTGCCGCCATAGCACTCTCCATCTGGCTGTCAGAAACGTGCGTGTATATCTGTGTCGTGTTAAGCTGCTCGTGCCCGAGAATATCCTTGAGCACTCTTACGTCGACGCCGCCCTCCTGATACATCAGTGTAGCTGCCGTATGGCGCAATTTGTGTGTCGAAAAGCCTCTGCCGCCAAGCCCTGCAAGCTCGAGCTGCTTTTCGATCATTTTTTGTACGGTGCTGCGGCTGATGCGCTTGCCGCGCTCTGACAAAAACAGTGCGTTTTTGTCTATTATAGTCATTCCGGGTCGCCTGCCGAGCTGCTGCCTCACCGAAAGATAGCCTGTTATGGCGTCCTTGCAAGCGTCATTCAAATATATTACTCGAGTCTTGCCGCCCTTGCCCGTAACACGCATAGAACGCAGCTGGCTGTCTATGTCGTTAAGATTTATTCCGCAAAGCTCCGCAAGTCGTATGCCGCAATTCAAAAACAACGTGAGAATGCAATAATCCCTTGCATAATTTATTGAAGCGGGGTCGACGCTCGCAAGCAGGCTTTCGCTCTCCTCAAGTGTCAAAAACCGCGGGGGAGCAGGCTTGACCTTTGGACTGTCGATGTCCTTGGTCGGATTATTCTGCAACCTGTGCGACTTGACAGTGTGATATTTATAAAACGCCTTTAAGGCAGAAAGTCTGCGTGCCCTCGTCCTCGCCGTGTTATCTCTGACATCTGCGAGATAAACGAGATATTCATATACCTCAGTCGTTCTGACACTGTCGCAAAACTCATAATCAAGCGCCGAAATATCAATCTCTTCAATCTCTGCATACGGCTTGCCGTCACGCTGTGCTGTTATGTATCTGAAAAACATTGCTACATCAAGGCAATACTCGCTCACCGTCAAAGCTGAGCAGCCCTGAATTGTCCGCTTATAGCTTGCGAACGCCGCAATAGGCTCGGGATATTTATCATTCATAATCTTCACGACCTTCGTTAAGTCTGTAGATATTATACTTTTTATAAAGCAAAAAATCAAGTCAATTGTTGTTGACAATACGCTCTGTAAATGGTATGCTGTAACAGAAAGGAGCAATCATTTATGCTTTATAATGTTATAACCACAAAAAATGCCGATTTTTCGTCTGCTCCGCGTGCAGATATTTCGTGCTATAAATGGGGCGACGGCTATGAGCCTGCCGCATACGCACAGCTCATATATGTTGACGGCGAGGGCTTTATGCTGCATATGCATTGTGACGAAGCAGATCCCAAGTCGGTATACACAAGCTATAACGACCCTGTCTATAAGGACAGTTGCCTCGAGTTTTTTGTCAGCTTTAATCCTGATTCGCCGCTCTATATGAATTTTGAGATGAATTCAAACGGTGCGTTTCTCTCGGCGGTACGCTCTGACCGCAAAAACAAAACACCCATCGACCGCCTGTGCGATCTGCCCGAGGTCAAAGCATCGCGCGATGCCGACGGCTGGAACGTCGATGTCTTTTTCAGCCTCGAAATGATCAACAAACTTTTTGGCGAATGTGCGTTTGCCAAGGGCTCAACATTTAAGGGCAATTTTTATAAATGCGGTGACGAAACGGCACAGCCTCACTTCGGCATGTGGTCGCCTGTCGACCTGCCGTCGCCTGATTTTCACAGACCCGAGTTTTTTGGGGAATTTAAAATAGTATAATACAGCAAAAACCATAACAAAAAGCAGGCAAACGCCTGCTTTTTGTTATATATGATTTTTATTTCTTCTTTTTGATTATGATAAATACAACGACTGCGATTGCAACGACTGCAACGACAACGATTATCCACCAGGGGAATGAGCCCTCATTGGCAGTATCGGGTGCTTTTGAAGTGTCGGGAGCGCTGCTTTCGGGATTTTTGCTCTCATCAGGCTCGCTCGATTCGAGAATCTCGCTGCTTTCGTCGGGCTCACTCGATTCGGGAGTCTGGCTGGGCTCTTCGCTCGGCTCGTCATTTATGAGCAGCTCGTCATCTGTCATCATCAGATGGATCTTGGAGTTAAATACATAGCCCTCTTGATAATAATATGTTTTGCCGTTGATGTTGTGAATGTCCTGACCCTCAATGTCAACGTTCTCAAAGCAGACAACTCTGCCGACCTCGAGAGATTTTGCGATCTCGATAACAGCATTGACAGCAGCGTTGGTGTATTTGACACCGCCGTTCGCACTATAGTCGTTGCCATAGTTTGCGAGCCAGACAAATCCGCCTTCGGGAACGGTGAGGGGCTTTGCAGAGCCATCTGCAATACCGCCCGTGCTAACCTCGGTGACCATATACATGCCCTCGTGAGCGGCGATAGGAGCAAATGCTATATGCGTCCACCAGCCTGCATCACTCGGATCGCCTTGCTCTGTACCATACGGTCTTGTGATTATGACAGAAGCGCCCTCGACCAAAACATCGTTGAAATGAGTGAGGAAGAAGGGCTCGGTGCTCTTAAGCTCATAGCCGTAAGAAGCATAATCGGGAGCAGGCTGTATGAATTCCTCGACAACCTCGCTCTCCTCTATTTCGGGATCTGCGTTTTCATAGTCGAGCTTGAGACCTGCCGAAAGCTCGGTGAATCCGAACCACTCGAGCATCGCAGAGGGTTCCCAACCCCAGGTGCTGTCTACCTCGCCGTATTCGAGCGAAACCATAACCGCCTTGCACGAAACAGGGGAGTCGAGATAGAAATAAACATCGTGAACGCCAAGCTGTGTTGCGCTCTCATAGTCCTCGATATAATAAGACTTTTGACCATAGAAGTTCTTGCCGTCGTCAGAGAAGCTGATTATGACCTCGCCGTTATTCGGGAACCAAACTCTGTTAGTGCGGTTGAGATAGAAAGCAACGTTGACCGTGTCGATCAGTGTGCTTTCACCAAGATCAATGACCATCTGGCAATAATCGATAACGCCTGCGGTAGCACGCTCGGTGTTTTCAACGAGAACGATGCCGTTCTTTCTGAAATCGAGCTCACCGTCAAGCGTTTTCATAAGCTTTCTGCCGTCGCAGAGGACAGAAAGATCCTGACAATAGCTGCCGACCATAACGTCAGTGCCGTTGCTGGATAAATAAACGTTCTTTGCGGTGGGGATAGGCTCTGCCGTGGCAGTGATGCAAACGATAGATGCCAAAGCAGAAACGAGCATGCATACTGCAAGCAATATGCTAAATGTTCTTTTCATGATAGCTCCTTGTTATAACTGTAAAATCATTGCATAAAAAGCCCTCTGCCTCTTTAAGGCAGAGGGCTTAGAGGAGGAAAACCCTTTAAATATCAGGGTTATTTCTTCTTTTTGATTATGATGAATACAACGACTGCGATCGCAACAACTGCGACTACAACGATTATCCACCAGGGGAACGAGCCTTCATCTGCAGTATCGGGAGTTTTTGAAGTGTCGGGAGTGCTGCTTTCGGGCTTTTCGCTCTCGTCAGGCTTTTCGCTCTCGTCAGGATCGCTCGATTCGGGAATCTCGCTGCTTTCGTCGGGCTCGCTCGATTCGGGAGTCTGGCTGGACTCTTCGCTCGATTCATCGGGCAGCAATTCTTCGCCATCGTTCAGCATGATGTGAATCTTGCTGTTGAATATATAGCCGCTGTTATACCACATCGTGGTAAGACCGTTGATGTTGTGGACATCCTCGCCCTCAAGGTCGAGGTTCTCAAAGCAGACAACTCTGCCGACTTCGAGAGACTGACCGATCTCGATAGCGTGTCTTATAGTAGCGGTCTGATAGTTGATGCCGCCGGTAGATGTATTGTCGTTGCCAAGGTTGGTGCACCAGACAAAGCCGCCTTCGGGAATCTCGAGCGGATCTTTAAGCAAGCCGTCACCTATGCCGCTCTGTGTAGCGGTAACAACATACATGCCGTCCTCGCCTGCAACAGGTGCAAAAGCAATATGCTGCCACCAAGCGCCGCCTGTGTATGCTTCTGTCATGATAGCGGAAGCACCCTCATAGCTGAGGTTGTTGAAATGGGTTACAAAGAAATCATCGCTCTCTTTGAGAGTGTAGCCGTAAGACTCATAGTCGGGAGCAGCCTTAACAAAAGGCTCTTTTGATTCCTCGGGCTCTGACGACTCTTCATCAGCACTGTCATAATCGAGTCTGAGACCTGCCGAAAGCTCGGTGAATGCAAACCATTCGAGCATCTCCCAGCCTGCCTGCCAGGTGGGGTCAGCTTCGCCGAACGGCATGGTGACCATTATAGCCTTGCAGGTGACTGCTTCGTCAAGATAAAAATATTTGTCAAGTATGTATGCGCCTGTCTTGATGTCGTCCTCGAGCATGAACTTCTTGAGTTCAGAGAAGTTCTCGCCGTCGACGGAATAGGAGATAGTAATCTCTTTTTCGTTGGGAATGCCGATCATTGCGCTCCAATAGGTATAGAAGCAAACATTGACGGTGTCGACCAAGGTGTCGTCTTCGAGCTCGATAACAACGTTGGCGTTATCCCAATTTTCCTTCTCTTGAGGAGTAGCGGACTCGACATTGTGCACGAGGACTATGCCGGGATTGTTGTAGTTTGCAATGCCGTCATACTCAAAGTGCTTTTTGCCGTCGCAAAGAGCTGCGAGGTCTGCCGAAGCAAGGAATGCGACTTCCTTCTCGTCGTTTTTAAGATAGACTGATTTAGCGCGGGGCGCCTCTTCAGCGGTGGGTGCGATCGCAAATACGGATGCTATTACTGCAATAAGCATACAAAGTGCGATCATGATGCTGATTTGCTTTTTCATAAATGACTCCTTTGCGTTTATTTGCACAAAAATGATACCACTATTCCAGCCGTTTGTCAAGCATTTTGACAAAAATGTGCGCGGTTTTTTTATTAAAATCACTTTTCGGGCGGCAGTTCTCTCGCCATCGCTCTGTTGCTGTAGCGTTTATCGCCGGTAACCTCTCTGATCACATTCAAAAACGGCGGAAAAACAGCCCTTTTGCTCTCGTCATCAAGTTCTGTCTCGCATATTGCCGAGCATGACCAAAACGGATAGACATCTATCTCGAACTTCTGCCCGAGATAATAAAAAGTATATCGCGTTTTATATATGATGTTAAGCGTGCTGTCACGCTCGAGAGCGACATAGCTGTCAAATTCTTCTCTTGAAATGACGCGTTCATCCTCTATGCTCGACATTGGCGAAATGCGTGTTTTGGTATTGCTGTGATAAACCGTCGTTTCGCCGATTAAGGTCTTGCGCACACGGCGTGTTTCGCCGTCGTTGGAAGCGAGATAGATCTGCGTTATCTCGCCGACAGTGCATTCGGGCTGATTTAAAAGAATATCTATATCGGGATATTCAATCAGATATTTTCTTTCTGTTTCTATCATGGGCCGTTCCTCAAAAAAGCGGCAGAGTGTGAGCTCTGCCGCAGATTTATTGATTATTTATATGCGTCGATAGCGTCCTGCAATGCTTTTTCAGCCGAGGGATAAAGTCCGTCGATAGTCGAAGCATATGCATTGCTCTTCTGCTGCATAAGGTTAAAGAGTGCGTTGCTGAGTCCGCCGAGGTCATAAACGCTGCCGAGGTCATAGGTGAGGTTGCCGAATATGATGTCGAGCATTGCCTCAGACTCGTCGTCGCGGGTATCCTTGCCTCTGAGAGTTCTCTCATAATAAGCAGGGGTGACATAGTTCTTTGCACCGCAAGCGCAGATGTCAAGCATCATAGCAGCCCACTCGGGGTTCTGGTGTGACTTGAGAATACCGACCGAGCCTGCAGAGCCTGCGGGTGCGATATAATCCTCCTGCAGCTCATCATAGAGCGGGCAGGGAAGAATGCCGAAGTTGACAGCATAGTCACGCATCTTGTTGGTTGCCGAGAAGCCGGAGTACCTAAAGAGAACTCTGCCCTCATAGAACTCTGCCCACGAGGTATCCCAGACGGGTTCGGGGCATTCCTGAGCCATCAGAATGGTAGCACCGCGAAGTGTGAATGCGTCAAGCAGTTTGATAGCTCTGTTGGTGTTGTCGGTAGACTTGACTGCGATTGTGGGAATGTCGTTGGCGTTTTTGGTGATAAACTTGCCGCCAAGGCTGATGAACCAGCCGTTAGCATCGTTGTAACCCGAGAGCAGTCCGTGCAGACCATCGCCGTTGTTCTCGGGAATAACCTTTGCAAGCTCGATCATCTTATCGAATGTCCACTCACGATCCTCAACAAGCTGATAAAGATCGCCGATGTTATACTGATCAGCAAGATCCTTGTTAAACATAATAGCCATAGTGGTTATTTTGCTGAGAACGGTTATATCGCCCGTGGTGAAATAGAGCTTGTTGCCGATAGAATAAGCCTCGTTTGCATTCTGATCCCACCAGGGAGCGTCAAGCTGAATGCCATCAAGCGAGAACAGCTCATAAAGGTTGCCCTCTGCGCCGAGTGTTGCAAGCTCCGAAGCTCTGAGCACCATTGCATCGAACAAACCGTTGCCACCCTGTGCCTCGTTGCGCGCGGTAGTAAGAGGGGCGTTGTCCTTGAGGCCGATGATCTTGACGCCATAGTTCTCTTCGACAAGGTTGTTGCGCTCGCTTACGCCCTCATCGACAAAAGTGCCATAGAAGGTTGCGGTATTTTCTTCGCCGACGGTGAAGTCAACGTTCTGATAGGTGGGGTCGCTGTTGCCCTGAACGAGGATCGTAAAAGTGTCTTTATAACCGCCGAGATCCTCTTTTGTATAGCCTGTGGTATACAGACCGTTTGCATCCTTCCACTTGAGCTCAGGGTCTGTCTCAACAGACTCGGTCGAGCTCGTTGCGGCGGAAGAAGCATCTGTCGATTGATCGCCATTGCCATCTGCGCATGCTGCAAGCATAGCAACCAGCATCACAAATACGAGCATAAGGCACAAAAGCTTTGATAAGTTTTTCATCTTACACCTCATAATAAAGTTTGTATTGTAATTCTACACTAAATCCGTTATAAATGCAAGCACTATTTTGTCGTTTTTATTTTTCCGCATATCACAACATCGTCGATAGCCCCGATAAGGCTGCTCGACGAACATATTTGCGGTCTGCCCGGAGCGAAATCGCCCTTGTGATAACCGTGCACGTGTCCGCAAAGTATTGCCTTTACAGGCGAATCGTGAGCAACTATCATCTCGATAAGCTCTTTTGCGTTTTTGTCTTCCGTCGTGTCTTTCAGCAAAAAATATTCGCCGAACACCTTCATATCCTCTCTGTTGTACTCAAGCGAGAGAGGAATGTGCATGACGAGAATTATAGGCGTGCCGCATTCAAAAATCGCTTTTAACTGCATTAACTGCTTGTCCGAAACGGTTTTTGCACTGTTGTCGATTGCGGCGATGACAAATCCGTCACCGTGATATACGCCAATGTCGTCAGTCCCGCCGTTCAGGCACATAAGCTCGGGATGAGAAGCAAAGCTGCCCTCGTGATTGCCGTTAGCATACAGATAAGTAAGTCCGCTTTTTTTAAGGCTGTCTGTCACGAACCTCAAACCTGCCGAATGCACAAAGTCGACGATGTCGCCCGACATGATAAGTGCCTTCGGCTTTTGCTCTGCGGCATAATCTATCAGCTTGCCGAACGCCCGGGTCGACGAAATCTCTTGCTCTTTGCCGAACCGCTCACCGAAATGAATTGCAAAATCACGCTTGACATTCTGCCACGATGCTTCTTTTTTTGCAGCCATATCAGCCTCTTGCGGTGTCGAAAGACTGTCTGTGTGGCATATGTGCGTGTCGCTTATATGCAAAAAACGATGCTCGCCCTTGACACCGCTTATTTCAATGCGGTTTTGCGTGATCTGAAAGAAATTATCGTTTGTCATTTTAGCTGTCCTCTTTATTCTTCGTTATTTTCATTCGTTCTGCGTCCGAATGCCGACGACAGACCTATGCCGATGGCTGCACCGAGCAAACCGTATGTCGCCTGTGCAACAAAAAGCGACGAAATAAAATATGCCGCGCAAAGATATGCGATATTTATGCCCTGCCTTATGATAATCGAAACATAAGGCTTTTTATCATCATGCAGCCTTGATGATAATTTGTATCCCGCCAAGCCAAGCAAAAGTCCCAAAAAGCCAAAGGCAATCGCAATAATTATATCAGTCATAATAAAGCTCCTCCCGTTGCAATTCTAACACACATGTTGATTTATTGCAATGCTTTTCTTGACAAGCGTTTTTGTGTCTGCTATAATCGTATACATAAAAACGGTAAAAGGTCGTGATAAACAAAAATGAAGATGACTTTCAGATGGTATGGCGAGAATGATTGCATTCCGCTGTCCTACATAAAGCAGATACAGGGCATGACAGGTGTTGTTACCGCTGTTTACGATGAGCCCGTCGGCGCTGTCTGGCCTTTAGAAAAACTGCAAAAGCTCAAGTCTCTCGCAAACGCCGCAGGTCTTGAGATGCAAGTCATCGAGTCTGTCCCGGTGCACGAGGATATCAAGCTCGGCAAGCCGACACGCGACAGATACATCGAGGCTTATAAACAGAATATAATCAACTGCGGCAAGGTAGGCGTCAAGTGCATATGCTATAATTTCATGCCGGTTTTCGACTGGTTCAGGACCAATCTGCACTTCAAGCACACCGATGGTTCCGAATCACTGTCCTACAGCGAGTCTGACCTCGCCATGCTCGACAAGCAAAATCTGAGGCTGCCCGGCTGGGATGAGAGCTATACTCCCGATATGCTTTCGGGACTTCTGCTCGAATACGAGGGCATGACCCACGAAATGCTTTTTGACAATTTCGTATACTTCCTCAACGCAATTATGCCTGCCTGCGATGCTTCGGGTGTCAATATGGCGGTACACCCGGACGATCCGCCCTGGGATATATTCGACCTGCCACGCATAGTCGGACGCAGCGAGGACTATGACAGGCTGTTTGCCGCTGTTCCCAACAAGCACAACGGCATAACCTTCTGCACAGGCAGCCTTGGTGCAGGCAAATTCAACGATCTGCCGCAGATGGCGGCAAAATATGCCAATCGCATCTATTTTGCTCATTTAAGGCAGCTCAAATTTACATCAGAGACCGATTTTTATGAGAACGGTCACCGCACTGACGACGGCGATGTCGATATTTATTCGATCGTCCGTGCGCTCGAAGAGAACGGCTTTGACGGCTATGTCCGTCCCGACCACGGCAGAAATGTCTGGGGTGAAGATGCAAAGCCGGGCTACGGACTGTTTGACCGTGCAATGGGTGCGTGCTATCTGAACGGCGTTTTTGAGGCGGTGCAAAAAGATATCGCTTTACAAAGGGGAGTGAAATAATATGAATGGCAGAATCATTCCCGTCGTTGTGATAAACGATGTTCACGATACCGAGCGCATACTCGGCTCACTTGTTTCGGGCGGTATAGGCTGTGCCGAAATAACCTATCGCACAGAGTGTGCATCAGAGGCCATACGCATAGGCAAAGAGCTGTTTCCCGACATGAACATAGGTGCGGGAACAGTCATAAACAAAGCGCAATGCGCTGCCGCAATAGCAGCGGGTGCATCGTTTGTCGTTTCGCCCGGGCTTTCGGACGAGGTGTTTTATGAATGCAAGTCGGCAGGTGTGCCTTATTATCCGGGCTGTGTCACGCCGACCGAGATAATGCACGCGATCTCGCTCGGCATCGATATTGTCAAATTCTTCCCCGCAAATATATACGGCGGTCTCAAGGCCATCAAGGCGCTTTCTGCACCGTTCCCAAATATAAAGTTTATTCCCACAGGCGGCGTCGACCTGTCAAACCTTGCCGAGTTTTTATCCTGCGACAAGGTGTATGCCGTCGGCGGCAGCTTTATGATGAAGGGTGACATAACCGCCAACTGTAAGGAGATCATGAAAATATGCGCATCGTTACCTTCGGAGAAATAATGCTCAGGCTCTCACCTGTCGGCTATAAGCGCTTCATTCAGGCAGACTCGTTTGATGTCAATTTCGGCGGTGCAGAAGCAAACGTTGCCGCAGCACTTGCACGTTTTGGTGTCGGCAGCACCTATGTTACAAAATTGCCGCAGAATCCTGTCGGCGACATGGCTGTATCCGCACTTGCAAGATACGGCGTTGACGTTTCGTTTATCGCAAGAGGCGGCGAGAGGGTAGGCATATATTATTATGAAAAAGGCATCGGCGAGCGCAGGTCGAATGTCGTTTACGATCGTGCGCATTCTGCCGTTTCAGAGTCACAAAGAACGGATTATGACTGGCAGTCTGTCATGCAGGGTGCCGATTGGTTTCATATGACAGGCATTACCGCAGCAGTGGTCGATAAAGAGATAATTAAAGACGCACTCAAGGCGGCAAAGCAAAACGGCACTGTCATTTCCATCGATTATAACTATCGCTCAAAGCTCTGGACAAGATCCGAAATGGCAGAGCGTATGCGTGAATTCATGCCGTATGCCGACGTGTTTATAGGCGGCGACACCGATGCAAACGATCTGCTCGGCTTTAATGCGGCATCGCCTATGGCAGAGCTTATGCAAAAATACGACATCAAGCTCGTCGCACGCACTGTGCGTGAAAGCATCTCGGCATCGGATAACGTTATTTCTGCCGTTATCTATTATGACGGCAAAGAATATTATTCAAAAAAACATTCTGTACGCATTGCAGACAGGGTAGGGGGCGGCGACGCCTTTGATGCAGGTCTGATATATGCACTCTTGAATCGCTATGATTGTCAAAAAGCCGTCGAATTCGCCATCGCTTCCGACTGCTTAAAGCACACCACCGAGGGCGACATAGCATTGTCGAGCGTCGACGAGGTTAGTGAGCTTGCAGAAAGCACCTGCGGCGATGTCGCAAGATAGGAGTCTTTATAATGATGATATCCACACGTGGCAGATATGCACTCAGAATGATGCTTGATCTCGCGATGAACCAGCACGACGGCTTCGTCTCGCTCAAGGACATATCGCAGAGACAGGATATATCAAAAAAATATTTAGAGCAGCTCGTGCCCGACCTTTGCCGTGCAGGACTTTTGCTCACCGCACGCGGTTCACTGGGCGGTTATAGGCTGTCACGCGATGCGAGCGACTATACAGTCGGCGAGATAATCAACTTGGCAGAAAAAGACCTTGCGCCTGTCGCATGCCTTCAGGATGGCTCCGAACCGTGTCCGCACTGTGCCTCCTGCATGACCCTGCCCGTGTGGCTCGGACTCAAAAAATGCACAGATCAATATCTTGACAGCATCACACTGCAGGATGTTCTTGCGGGCAATATTAAGTAAGTGGCAGCGCCACTTATTTATTTTTTAAAATAACCTATTGACAAGGTAGGTTATTCCTGCTATAATAGGCGTGTAAAAATAAGAAACTTTATTATTAAGCGAGGATAACTATGATATACGCAGACAACGCGGCAACCACCAGACTTTCAGACGCCGCATTAAACGCAATGCTGCCTTATTTTAAAGAGCGCTACGCCAACGCATCGAGCTTGCATTCGGCAGGGCAAGAGTGCAACGAAGCGCTTTTTGAGGCACGGTCAGTCATCGCCTCGTGCCTTGGCTGCAAGGCAAATGAGATATATTTCACCTCCGGCGGCAGCGAATCAGACACGATGGCTTTGCTTTCTGCCGCAGAATACGGCAAAAAGAACGGCAAAATGCATATTATTTCGACAGCCTTCGAGCATCATGCCGTACTCAACACGTTAAAGAGGCTTAAAAAGGATGGCTTTGAAGTCGAGCTTTTACCTGTCGGCGCAAAGGGCAATATAACCGCACAACAGGTCAAGGATGCCATAAGACCCGACACCTGCCTTGTCACCGCAATGTATGCGAACAATGAGATAGGCTCGGTTTTGCCTATTGCCGAAATTGGCAAGGTATGCAGAGAGCACGGCGTTTTGTTTCACACAGATGCGGTACAGGCGGCAGGCAAGACAGAGATAGATGTCGAAAAGCAGAATATCGACATGCTGTCGCTTTCGGCACACAAATTCCACGGCCCCAAGGGCATAGGGCTGCTTTATGCACGCCGTGGAGTTATATTGCAGCCTGTTATATACGGCGGAATGCAAGAGAGAGGCAAGCGTGCAGGCACAGAAAATATCCCTGCAATAGTCGGTATGGCGAGGGCACTTTCGGATTCTGTTGCCACTATGCAAAAAACAAATGAGCATTTGCTTGAAATGCGCAATATCTTGCTCGACGGACTCGGCAGGATACCGCATTCGGCGTTAAACGGCGACAGCGATTCGTTCATGCCGGGCATAGTCAATTATTGCTTTGAAGGCATTGAGGGCGAAAGCCTGCTTTTGATGCTTGACGCCAAGGGCATCGAGGCTTCGTCGGGCAGTGCCTGCGCCTCGGGCTCGCTTGATCCGAGCCATGTTCTGCTCGCAATAGGCAGACCACACGAGATAGCGCACGGCTCGCTCCGCATCAGCCTTTCCGAATACAACACCGCAGATGATGCGCACGCAATAGTCAAAGCAGTCACCGAAACTGTCGATTATCTGCGTTCTATCTCGCCCGTGTGGCACGACCTTGTGCAGGGCAAGCGAGAGTTTATTATATAAATAAAAGGAGCAACTAAAATGGCACTTTATACACCTATCGTAATGGATCACTTCACCAATCCCCGCAATGTCGGATCTATCGCCGATGCCGACGGTGTCGGCGAGGTCGGCAACGCCAAATGCGGAGATATAATGAAAATATATCTCAAGATCACAGACGGCATCATCGCCGATGTCAAATTTGAGACCTTCGGCTGCGGCAGTGCGATAGCCTCGTCATCTATGGCTACCGAGCTCATCAAGGGCAAGACTGTTGCCGAGGCGCTCTCTGTCACAAACAAGCAGGTCGTCGATGCGCTGGGCGGACTTCCCGCTCACAAATTGCACTGCTCTGTCCTCGCAGAAGAAGCGATCAAGGCGGCAATCAAGGATTATTATGACAAAAACGGCATCGAATACGATCACACTCTTTTCAGAGACTGTGACGGCTGCGGCTGCTGCATGGTCTGAATAATATTTTTCGAATAGCATTACACACTTTTGATCTTTTTTGGTACTTGTATTTACAGAGGAACAAAACAGGAGGGTGTGCATATGCAAGGCACTTCGGAAATACCGCTTGACGACAGAAAAATAATCGAGCTTATTTCTAACGTGACGAAAACGCGATAAAGCAGACTGATGTCAAATATCGCAAGTTTATTTATAAGCTCGCCTATAATATTCTGCATAAGTCAAAAACGGCGTTATAAGCAAGTCCTGCGAAATAGATCATATAAGATTAGAATAAAAGCACCTTTCGGCTATCCGAGAGGTGCTTTCACTATGTATTTACACATTATTTACACGAGCATATATTGTACTTCGACAAATTTCGCCTATAATGTAAATAGCGAAAATTCGAATTTTAAGGGGAAAGAATGCTATGGACATTTTTAACGTATTGTCGCTTATCGGCGGACTGTGTCTCTTTCTGTTCGGCATGAACATAATGGGCGAGTCGCTCGAACGCCGTGCAGGCAGCGGTTTACGCACTATTCTGTCAAAGCTCACAACCAACCGTTTTGCAGGTCTTTTGACAGGACTTGCCGTCACTGCGGTCATTCAAAGCTCGTCAGCCACAACAGTCATGGTAGTCGGGTTTGTCAACAGCGGACTGATGACGCTTTCGCAGTCGATATCAGTCATAATGGGCGCAAATATCGGCACAACGGTCACTGCATGGGTACTCAGTCTTGCAGGCATCGGCAGTGACAATGTTTTTGTCAGCCTTTTAAAGCCCTCGTCGTTCACACCCGTGCTTGCACTGATCGGTATAATGCTTTATATGTTCTTCAAGAGCGACCGCAAAAAAGATACCGGACTTATACTGCTCGGCTTTGCAACGCTCATGTACGGCATGGATTCGATGTCCGCTTCTGTTTCGGGACTTGCCGAGATCCCCGAATTTCGAGAGCTGTTTTTGATGTTCACAAATCCTTTGCTTGGCGTGCTCGTCGGTGCGATACTTACCGCAATAATTCAGTCGAGCTCGGCATCTGTCGGCATACTGCAAGCGCTCGCCATGACAGGACAGGTCACCTATGGTGCGGCGATACCCATTATTATGGGTCAGAATATCGGCACGTGCATCACTGCAATGATCTCGTCTGTCGGCACTAACAAAAATGCAAGGCGTGCTGCACTCGTACACCTTTGCTTTAACATAATCGGCACAACAATATTGCTCATCGCTTTCTCGATAGTCAAGGCGGTATTTGCGCCCGCGCTGCTCGATAACGCGGCATCGCTGCTCGGCATAGCGATCGTGCATACCGTGTTCAACCTGCTGTGCACCTCAATGCTCATGCCTGCAGGCGGACTGCTCGAAAAGCTTGTCTGCCGACTCGTTCCTGATGACGGTGAGAATCAAAAATTCGCACCCATCGACGAAAGACTGCTCAATACGCCCTCGCTTGCGCTGCAGCAATCACGCGAAAAAGCGTTTGAAATGGCAAAGACCGCAGTCAAAGCGCTTGATGCTGCGTTACAGGCTGTCGAACATTATTCTGACGAAACAGCCGTATCTATACGCTCTGCCGAAAACGACTGCGACAAATACGAAGATATCCTCGGCAGCTATCTCGTCAAGCTCAGTTCGCAAAAGCTCAGTGCTGTCGAGAGCGAAGAGGCTGCTGCGCTGCTCAAGCTTATCGGCGATTATGAGCGCATTTCCGATCACGCTGTCAATATTCTCGAATCCGCCGAGGAATTACATCAAAAAAATCTTGCGCTCAGCGAAGATGCTTTGCGTGAATACGGCATTATTTCCGCTGCACTCAGCAATGTGCTTGACATATCGCTCAATTCGTTCTTAAACGACGACGCATCGCTTGCATTCGATGCAGAGCCACTCGAGCAGGTCATCGACAGGCTAAAAGAGGATCTGCGCACCCGCCACATCATGCGTATGCAGCGAGGCGAATGCAGCATAGAGGTCGGCTTTATCTGGTCAGATCTGCTCACAAATATCGAGCGCACATCCGACCATTGCTCTAATATCGCCGCCTGCGTGATAGACATCGCTAACCACAATCTTGATCTGCACAAATCGCAAAAAGCAGTCAAAAACGGCGATCCGCTGTTTGACAAGCGCTTTGCGCAGTTCTCAGAGCAATATTCACTCTGACAAAATAAACACGCCGTATGAGTCTTTCAAAGCTCATACGGCGTTTTTTAGTTAAATAATATGATTAATAAATCGGATACTTTGCGCAGAGTTCTGCGACAGTGTCGATTATGCGCTGCTTAGAGTTGTCAAAGTCAAATATAGCGTCTGCAAGCAGGTCGCCGATGATGACCATTTCTTCCTCTTTAAAGCCACGCGAGGTGACTGCGGGAGTGCCGACTCTGAAGCCGCTGGTGATGGACGGGCTGAGGGGCTCGTCGGGAACGGTGTTTTTGTTGCCGGTAATGTGAACGCTGTCGAGGCGTATCTCGAGCTCTTTGCCCGTGATGCCTGTTCCGCGCAGGTCGAGCAGCATAAGGTGGTTGTCTGTGCCGCCGGAAATGATGGTTACGCCACGCTCGATAAGTCTGTTGCAGAGCACCTTGGCGTTGAGAACGATCTGCTGCTGATATGCCTTGAATTCGTCAGTCATGGCTTCGCCGAGCATAACAGCCTTGGCAGCGATGATGTGCATCAGAGGGCCGCCCTGAATGCCGGGGAATATTGCCTTGTCTATTGCCTTTGCATACTTCTCTTTGCAGAGTATCATGCCGCCTCTCGGGCCTCTGAGAGTCTTGTGAGTGGTTGTAGTGACTACATCGGCGTAAGGAACAGGGGAGGGGTGAACGCCTGCGGCAACAAGTCCTGCGATATGCGCCATGTCGATCATGAGATATGCGCCGACAGAATCAGCTATCTCGCGGCATCTTGCAAAATCTATGATGCGTGAATAAGCACTTGCACCTGCTACGATCAACTTGGGCTTGCACTCGAGTGCTAGGCGCTGCATCTCGTCATAGTCGATAAGTCCGGTCTTTTTGTCAACGCCGTATGACACGACATTGAAATACTGACCCGAAATATTCACGGGTGAGCCGTGCGAAAGGTGTCCGCCCTCCTGCAGGTTCATGCCCATGACAGTATCGCCGGGCTTAAGCAGGGCAAAGAACACGGCAAGGTTAGCGTTCGCACCGCTGTGGGGCTGAACATTTGCGTGCTCTGCACCAAAGAGTTTTTTTGCTCTGTCGCGTGCTATGTCCTCGACGATGTCGACACATTGGCAGCCGCCGTAATAGCGCTTGCCGGGATAGCCCTCGGCATATTTGTTGGTCAAAATGCCGCCTGCTGCGAGCAATACAGCCTTTGAAACTATGTTCTCAGAAGCGATAAGCTCGATGTTGCCCCTCTGTCTCTGCAGCTCAAGATCGCACGCAGCGGCAACCTCGGGGTCAAATAAAGAAAGTTCGTCAAAAAAGTTCATACTCCACCTCCGTGTATTATATATACTATTATACATAAATATTTGGATTTGTAAAGCCCTGATGCGTTCGTTAATACGCTCAAATTATAGCAGAAAAAGTATTCACATTTTGTGGTGTGTGTGGTAAATCGAGCCATATTCGGTTTTTTGTCTTAATATGACAGAGGAGTCATATCTCAAATAAGTAACCGAATAAGCACGAGTTAAATTAAAAAGCACGCTTTACGCAAACAGCGCAAAGCGTGCTTCTTATCGGAGTGACTGGATTCGAACCAGCGGCCTCTTGGTCCCGAACCAAGCGCTCTACCAAACTGAGCCACACCCCGAAATCGTACTTGTAAATAATATCACAACTTGCGCCTTATGTCAAGTACGATTTTTCAATTCCTGACAAATACAGAAATGGTGGTTGTTCAGACTCTAACCTGTTCATCGGCGGCAGATTTTTTTGCATCCTTTTTTGCCTGAATGCGCCTTTGCTTTGCTCTGATGCGCTTCTGCCTGTTTTTTTCGAGCCTGTTGTCATTTCTCGGCGGCTTGATGCCTGCCGCCTCAAGTGCCCTCGGCCACGGCCCGAGAAATGCCTTTATTGCCACGACCTCGCGCTCATCAAAATCAGAGCGCTTTGGATATCTGTCGTCGCCATTTGCTTTTAATAATGCATACTTGCTTTGCAGTATGGCGATGCTGCTTTCTCTCGTGAACTTAGTATTTTTATTCTCGGTCATGCCTGCCTCCCCAAAAAAACAAAAAAACGCCTTTATCAAATCAAAATGATAGAAATGATAAAAAGCGTAGCAGTTTTTTGCGACGTAAAAAAGGCATAACCCACCTATGCGCAAAATCAAAACGGCTACACTTTTCATATCCAAAAATGCTTTACCATATCGCATGAACGGCAAGTATTCCGACTTATGAGCGTTCTGCTCAATTACGGTAATGATGGTTGCGACGGATTTGCACCGAACTTCCCTCTGATCTGCAAATAATAACAATGCAGAACCGAACCGCGAGTATATTCAATTATTAATTCGGTTTACGGTTTGGTATTATAAAATATTTTCTGCCGTTTGTCAACAAGCGTTATTGCATATTATCGGCAGTAAATGACATCGGCAAAAGCTCACCGAGGGTATATTTTGCAAAGCCGTCAAAATCTGCTATGCAGACCACAAAATCCTTTTTGCAAAACTCTGCCATGACCTGTCTGCAGACACCGCAGGGTGCGGCAGGCGTGCCTACGACACCCTCCTTGCCACCGGCAATGGCGATAGCGGCAAAAGATCTTTCTCCCTCGCTTATCGCCTTAAAAAATGCTGTGCGTTCGGCGCATACCGTCGGGGTGTAAGAGGCGTTCTCGATGTTGCAACCTGTATATATCCTGCCGTCAGTGGTCAACAATGCGGCACCGACGTTGAAATGCGAATAGGGAGCATATGAATTTTGCATCGCCTTTTTTGCACGTTCTATCAACTCAGCATATATATCAGCCATCACATAGCCTCCAAAAGCATATTCCTGCCGTTAATTTCAGTTTCAACTCCGAGCGCACCGCAAACAGTCACCGCGATGTCGGCAAAACCGTCACGAGTGCCGAGATCGATAGGCTTGACATCCTTGCCTATCATAATAAGCGGAACGTACTCTCTTGTATGATCTGTGCTGACGTCGCCCGGGTCGCAGCCGTGGTCGGCGGTAACTATCAAAAGGTCGTCGTCCCTCATGCCCTTGACGAACCGCGGCAGGAACGCATCGAAGCCCGCAACAGCGCCTGCATAGCCGTCGACGTCGTTGCGATGACCGTATTTCATATCAAAATCGACCAGATTTATAAAACAAAAACCGTTAAAATCGCTCTCCTGGCATTTCAAAGCACCCGCCATGCTCTCATAGTTGTTATGTGCATCGACCTGCTTTGTAACGCCTCTGCCCGCAAAAATATCGCGTATCTTGCCTACCGAGATAACATCGAGCCCTTTTGCCGATATTTCGTCAAGCATGGTAACACCGCTCGGCTCGAGCGCATAATCTTTTCTGTTGCCTGTGCGGACATAAGCGCCGCTTTCGCCGACAAAGGGTCTTGCTATAACTCTGCCGACAGCGTGCTCACCGCAAAGCATTTTGCGTGCGATCTCGCAGTATTTATAAAGCGTTTCGAGAGGAATGACATCTTCGTGTGCAGCTATCTGAAAAACGCTGTCTGCCGAAGTATAAACTATTGGCTTGCCTGTTCTTACATGCTCATCGCCGAACTCCGATATGACTACAGTGCCGGAATAAGGCCTGTTGCAAAGCACCTTAGTGCCTATCGCTTTTTCAAACGCATCGATAACATCATCGGGAAAACCATTCGGATAGGTGGGCTGAGGTCGTGCGGAAACCACGCCCGCGATCTCCCAGTGACCGACTATCGTATCCTTGCCGCGAGATCTCTCACGCATTCTGCCGTATGCGGCTGTGGGCGTCGGAACGGCGCCTATATAAGAGCATCCCTCTATATTGCCAAAGCCGCAATCTATGAGGTTGCGTGCGACGAAATATTTTGATCTGTATATGCTTTTAAGCGTATTTGCGCCTACATCGCCGAAATCGGCAGCATCGGGAAGTTCGCCTATGCCAAAGCTGTCAAGCACTATAACAAAAGCTCTTTTATATTTCAATTGCCCTCTGCCTCCTTAACTATCTTGACGATGCGGCTCGTGCCGAGCCTTGTTGCTCCGAGCTTTATAAACGCCATGGCATCATCGAGCGACGATATGCCACCTGCCGCCTTTATTCTGACGTTCTCACCGATATGCTGTGCGAACAGTTCGATGTCGTGCATAGTCGCACCCGCCTTTGAAAAGCCCGTGCTGGTCTTGATAAAATCAGCCTTGCTTTCGGTGACTATCTCACACATTTTGATCTTTTGCTCATCGTCAAGCAGGCAGGTCTCTATAATGACCTTAAGTATTTTTTGACCGCAAACAGCCTTCAAAGCCTTGATCTCGCTTAATATGTTATCATAACTGCAGTCTGCGAGATCTCCCAGATTGATTACCATGTCTATCTCGTCGGCGCCGTTGTCTATTGCGTTCTGCGTTTCAAACACCTTGACCTCTGTAGTGCTGTAACCGTTTGGAAAGCCTATAACCGTGCATATAGGCATCCTGCCTGCGGCGTATTGAGATGCGAATTTGACATGAGAGGGGGGGATGCAAACCGAAGCCGTGCCGTATTTTACAGCATCGTCGATGAGCGCCGCTATCTGCTTTTGGGTCGCGGTCTGTGAAAGCAATGTGTGATCGCACATAGAAAGTATTTTTTGTATTTCGGGTGTAATGCTCATAACGGGTTTCCTCCGATTTTATGTAATATAGTTATATTTTGAGTATTTCGCAATCTATCCTGTCGCCGTCTATGCTGACGACGGCATATGTTCCGCCAAAGCCGAGGCTGCCCGGGTTGACGGCAAAAACGCCGTTTTTCGTGACGCATTCGGGTGTGTGCGTGTGCCCGAAAAACAATGTATCACATCCTGCCTTTGCACAGTTGTATATTAGGCTGCCGCAGGCGCTGCTCCTTGGTACCTCACAACCGTGAGTGATATATAGTTTCCTTTGACCTATCAAGGGCTTTAAAAGCGCAGGCTCGCCGGAAAACATATCGCAATTGCCCCTGACGCAATAAAACCGCTTTGTGCCGAATATCGCCTGTGCGGCCTTGGCTTCTCTTATGCCGTCGCCGCAGAATATCACGGTGTCACAATCCACCTTGCCTATGACGTCAATAAGCCTTTGATAAGCGCCGTGGGTGTCGGAAATTACGAGTATTTCAGCCATTTGCACCGTTTATCGCCTCTCTTGCCTTTTTGATCATGTATTCCGCTATGCCGTCGCCATCAAAACTCTGCGACGAAATATCCTGTGTTATGTCATACCAGACAGGTGTGAGCTCGGTGCAGACTATGCCGACATCGCCCGACAAAGCACCGAACCATGCATCGATACTGCTTTCACTTTGCCTGTCGATAACAGTGCAAAGCGGCTTTAAAATAATGTCGTCCGCCGATATGCCGCATAACTCATAAAGCAGTCTGTATGCCGCATCGTATGCGAGCTCGCCGAAATGCTTTTTGCCACCGATGAGCGACATTTTTGTGTCATCGTTTTTGAATACCAGTATATGGCAAAGCGTGCTGTCAAACACAGCGATATTAACAGCGTCAAGCAAGTATATCACCCCTTACACTATCATTATACATAAATCGGTGCATTTTGCAAGCGTTAATATGCGCTGTGCAGATTGACAATTTGGCGTTTAAGTGATAAAATAAGATGCAAGTATTTTTGCGGAGGTACGCAATGATTAAGCAATACATTTCAACAAGGACGCAAAACAAAGCAAGCGGCGGTTTTGAGTGCATAGCCACATCGGGCGAGTTTAATGCCGAGCAGACAAGACAGCTCGACAAATTTGCCGCGGCATACGGCATAAAAGCTACCGACCGTTCGGGCGCACGCATTCCTATCACGATGAAGTTTTCTGTCGGCAAGGAGGGCAATTTTGCCATCGGCCGCAATAGCTTTGTCGACGGCAAAAAGCCGACACACATCTCGCACCAATTCCTGTTTGAGGGCGACAGCACGTTTGATCTCGTCGTTTCACCCGACGAAATTATGCGCCTGCCGTTTATCTCCGACGAATCCGAATGTGCCTTGATCTCAGACTCGGTCGCTTTGATGAGATCTCCGATGCCTGTCAAAGACCTTTCTGCCGCCATGAAGCCGTTCGGCATAACCGAGGATATCTTTTGCAACATCATTTCGGCGGTCTATGATTGCATAGCCAACAGCCGCAAGCTGTTTATAGTGCTCGCTTCTCAGTTTGATGACAACATTGTCGAATGCACATCGCTGCTTTATCACATATTCCGCTATCTGCCTTACCAGATGCGTATGCTGCTCGGCTTTGATACCTGCTATTCATACATTACCTCCAAGAGCTGCATACATATCAGCTTTATAAACAAAAACGACATTATCCTCGCCGATGACGGAACACCCATGATAGGCGAGCACAATTGCAATTCCGACTATGTTCTGACCGGCGGCACGCTTTTGCACGTCAAGGACAGATCGGACTGCAAGCGTGGAATATTGCAAAACGGGCTCAGAAAATATATATCGAGTGAATTTGGCGGAAAATCCTGCGAAACCGAATTGCAGACTGTTTTTGACAGCCTCTATTCGCTCTCAAGAGGCATACCTTTTGGCTTTTTTGATAACCCGACTGTCTATGACGCGATGTTCGCCGCCATGACCGCTGTCGCGGGCGGCGAGCTTTCGAGAGAGAACGCAGACGCGTTGCTCAGATTTTATATTGCCGTGTCGCCAAGGCTCACGGGCGATGCAGCGGATTTCTGGGGCAACGCAGTATTTGCGTACCTCAACGACTATGAATCATCATCCGACGACGCATATATACTGACCGTGCTTGCGGCAATATGCTGTGCGAGCGATCAGAGTGCCGAATATATTCTGCCGATGCTGCAGCAAAAGCTTGCGTTTTCGCTTAAAAACGAGGGTGCTTCGGCGATAAAACGATATGAAACAGCGATAACCTCGGCTGACAGCGACGGATCGTTTTATCTGCTGCAGAGAGTTTTCTCATTCACAAGGATCACTCAAAAGGCACTCATCGCATTCAAGCTCGGCGAATGCAACAGCCCGGGCGAGGTGTGCACCGCCGCAGCCGTCTTGGCAAAAGCGCTCTGCATAGGCAACGAAATGGTGTCGGCAGAGCAAGAGATAACCTCAGATGCCGCATCACGCATCAGCAAAATGACAGTCACCTGCGATGACATCGTCGTCATGCAGAGGCTGCTTTCAAACGAGATCGATGAAAGCTCAAGATCTGTCATACATAACATTGCCGACCGCTCGCTTAATATGCTTCAATATGCAGAGCTCGACCCGACATGGTTCATGTCTGTCAGGCTCGGCGGAGATTTTGTGCCAAAGACCCCGGGTGGTGCGGCGATAATGCTTTTGCACGACATACTCATCGACACGTCGGCGAGCGACATATCACATTATCTTGCAAAATATTCTTATCTCTCGATCGACGAAAGGATAAACGCAGGTGTCGCAGCAGGTGATACGCTTATATCCATGCTCACAGACGGCAGACTCACACTTAAGAGTGCGCTTTATCCCACTGTGATAATGCTTTCGCGTGACGAAAGATTTGACTGCGAGCTTATCTCGTCCATACTGTCACATTATCCTTCAGAGATACCCGGCTTTATCAGATACTTCGGCACAAAGCTTGATTCTGTCAAAGACCCGTCGGCATGCCTTGCCGAATTGCTTTCGAGCATCCGGGGCATCTGCACAGAAAAAGCCGATCAGATCGATATCAAAGCGACCATTGTTGCCGTCAACGACATTCGCAAAAGCGGTGTCAAATGCGACAATGCGTCAGAATTCAACGCTGCGATATACGATGCCGCTGCTTCGGCAAAGCCCTCTCTGCCTGTGATAGACAATATCACAAGACGCTCTGCACTCAGTGCAAACTCAAAGAGCAAGGCAAACAACAAATATTATCTCATCGTCGCCGCCGCAATATTGCTCGGAATAGCTATATTGCTGCTCGCCATAGCACTTGACACAGGCAAAGGACAGGCAGAGCCGAGCTTTGAATTATTCATCGGCAACCAAAAGCTCGAATTTGTCGAATACGATCCTGCCACCACCGACTCGGCAGAGCGCATTTCGCTTGCCGAAGCATGTATCAACGGATCGATAAGCTTCTCCGACCGCCTGACCGTCAAGATAGGGGACGGCAATGTCAAATTCTTAGAATACACCCAAAAGAACCTTGTTGCCGCGGCAGACACCTATACTATAGGCGATTTTTCAAACCTGGTCGGCAACAAAGACAACGTTTATTATATCACACTCACCAATGTTACCGCCGACCTGCACAGAGTCTATATATGCTTTGACGTCAGATATGAGGACGGCAGCCGCATATATTACGGCGTCTGTTTGCAGAAATGATGTAAAAAAGGAGTTATTATGCTTTTTAAGTACGAAACACACTGCCATACCGCTCAGTCGAGCAGATGCGCAAAAGCCGACGCCGACAACGTCGTCAGGTTTTATGCAAGCAGGGGATACGCAGGCATTTTTATCACCGACCACCTTGCAAACGAAAAATTGAACGGCTATGACTGGGCTGACGCGATACACAAGCATTCAGAGGGCTATAATGTAGCCAAAAAGACCGCCGAGGAGTGCGGTATAGATGTTTTTTACGCCTGGGAATTTACTGCGGCAGGCGATGCCGGAACAGACTTTTTGACCTACGGTCTTGACCAAGCTTGGCTATTATGCCACCCCGAGCTCTTTGAGCTCACCTCAAAGCAATATTTGGAGCTGGCTGCCGAGAGCGGTGCGTTGCTGTTCCATGCACACCCGTTCAGAGAGTCGGGCTATATCGACATGATCAGGCTTTTGCCGCGCAAGGTGAACGGTGCCGAGGTCGTCAACGCAAACCGCACAGATTTTGAAAACAGTCAGGCAGCCGACTATGTGCAAAAATACGGGCTCTTGCCGTTTGCAGGCAGCGACAACCATTTAGGCTCAAAGCAAAAGCGCCTTTGCGGCGTCCAGACCCCTCGCAGGGCAGAGAGCACTGCCGACTGGTGTTCTATGATAAAAAGCGGACAATATCTGATTTTTGATGAAAGGCTTAAACCTAAAAAATGACACAAAACAAATATGACACAGTATTTTTTGACCTTGACGGCACGCTCGTCGACTCGGGTGAGGGCGTAAAGACATCGTTTCTGTATGCACTCGAGCACTTTGGCATCCACGCACGCAAAGAGGATATCGATGCCGTCATGGGGCCTCCGCTCGTATATTCGTTTATGAATTTCTTTGGCTTTGACGAGCCAACCGCACTCAAGGCGCAGGATAAATATCGTGAGTTCTATCACGACAGGGGAATATATATGAACACCGTTTATGACGGCATTCCCCATGTCCTGTCTGAGCTTAAAAAGCAGGGGGTCATGCTTTGCGTTGCCACAAGCAAACCGACTGTTTTTGCGGAAATAGTTTTAAAGCACCACGGCCTGCGTGATTATTTCGATCACGTTTGCGGCAGCGAGCTTGACGGCACACGCGGCTCTAAAAAAGAAGTCATCGAATACGCACTCGATATGTCAGGCTCGAGAGGCAAAAGGGTTGCCATGGTAGGCGACCGCAAATATGACGTATTGGGCGGCAACGAATGCGGACTTGACACTGTCGGTGCTGATTTCGGCTATGCCGAAGAGAATGAATTATCCGACGCAGGTGCAAAATATGTCGTCAGCAATGCATACGATCTGCTCTGCGTCCTGACAAAGGAATGCTGACGTGCGGGAGTATATACCGCTTGTGCTGTTAACAACAAACCTTGTTGCCTTTGCTTTATACGGGATCGATAAGCACAGGGCGATAACGCATAGACAACGCATACCCGAGTCTGTCCTTTTGCTGCTTGGCGTTCCGTTTGCGGCACTCGGCAGTCTGTTGGGTATGCTTTCGTTCAGGCACAAAACACGAAAATTAAAGTTTTATATCTGCCTTTTGCCTATGCTTGCTTTGCAGATCAGCCTGCTGTGGCACTTATACATTTTGTGATAACAACACATCACGCCTCAAGAATTATTAACATCAGGTATTTTATATAATCGATTTCAGCAAAGAAAATGTGAGGTTAACCTCACTTTTTTTGCGCAAAGCCCTTGACATATCTGGTCAGAATATGTACAATAGCAATGTTGCATTTTTAGCTTATTGGAACAAAATATGCAGGAGGTATACAAAATGACCGAACCCAGAACACCGTGGCTGGGCAGCTACGGCGATGTCAAATTTCACCTTGAGTATCCGCAGTGCTCTCTCTCAGAGCGCGTGCTTCAGACCGCAGAAACGCACCTTGACGAGACAGCACTCGTTTTTATGGGCAAAAGCATCTCGTATCGCACGATGCGTGACCAAATTGACCTCGTTGCACGTTCACTTGCAGCCATCGGCGTCAAAAAGGGTGATCACGTCACTGTCTGCCTACCCAACATTCCGCAGGCTGTTTACAGCTTCTATGCCATCAACCGCATCGGCGCAGTTGCCAGCATGATACATCCGCTTTCGGCAGTAGGTGAGATAGCATTTTATCTCAAAGAAGCAGAGAGCAAATATGTCATCACGCTTGATCAGTTTGTCAAAAAGTTTTATGAGGTGCAAAAGACCGTTGACATCAAGGGCCTCATCGTTACCTCGGTCGGCGACGCACTCAGCGGCGTGCTCAAGATAGGCTATGCGCTCACTCAGGGACGCAAGATCGACAAGGTCGTTGCAAGGGACGGTCAGATTGTCTGGAAGGACTTTTTGTCTCAGGGCAAGTCATATAAAGCAGATCCCACAGTCAAAATGGCTGCCGATGATGTAGCGGTCGTGCTCTTCTCGGGCGGCACTACCGGCGTTACAAAGGGCATCATGCTCACCAACCTCAATTTCAATGCGCTCGCATATCAGACCGCCGAAATGAACCACGACAAGATCGAGGGCAAGAGCATGCTCGCCGCAATGCCTATGTTCCACGGTTTCGGCCTAGGCGTATGTATTCACACGATGATGGCAATCGGCGGACGCTCGATACTCGTTCCGAGAGTCAATGTCAAGGAATACGCAAGCCTTTTAAAAAAGCAAAAGCCCAACTATATCGCAGGTGTTCCCACACTTTTTGAGGGCATCACACGCAGCCCCAACATGGACGGTGTCGACCTTTCGTGCCTTATGGGTGTATTTTCGGGCGGCGACTCGCTGTCAATCGAGCTTAAAAAGAAGTTCGACAAATTTCTCGAAGATCACGGCTCAAAGGTTCATGTCCGCGAGGGCTACGGCACTACCGAATGTGTCACCGCAAGCTGCCTCACGCCTTATAATCAAGAACGTGAGGGCTCGATAGGTCTGCCTTATCCCGATACCTATTATACCATCTGCAAGCCCGGCACGACCGAAGAGGTCGACTATGGCACAGAAGGCGAGATCTGTCTCTGCGGCCCGTCTGTCATGAAAGGCTATATCAATCACGAAAAAGAGAATGCCGACACTCTGCGCACGCATGAGGACGGCAGAGTTTGGCTGCACACAGGCGACCTCGGTGTCATGGATGCAGACGGCTTTATATATTTCAAGCAGCGCATCAAGCGCATGATCATCACAAGCGGCTACAACGTTTATCCTTCTCAGATCGAGAATATAATCGATGCGCATCCTGCTGTTCAGATGAGCTGCGTTATAGGCGTCAAAGACCCCTATAAGATGCAGAAGGTCAAGGCATTCGTCACTCTCAAGGACGGCAACACTCCGTCTGAGGAACTCAAGGAAGAGATACTCGCTTACTGCAAAAAGCATATCGCAAAATATGCCATGCCGTATGATATAGAGTTCAGAGAAAGCCTGCCCAAAACCCTGGTCGGCAAGGTCGCTTATACAGTGCTTGAAAAAGAAGAAGCAGAGCGTGAAGCAAAAGCCTAAATATATCAAAAAGCAGTCCTCGGCACAGAGGACTGCTTTTATAGTCTTATTTGGTCACTGTATTCTGTCTGATAGGCTCACTTTTTGCAAAGCTTACTGCATTGTCAAGCGTGGTTTCTGCTATCGCCTCGAGTGCCTCGGCAGTCAAAAAGCCCTGATGCGAGGTCACTATCACGTTCGGAAATGACAAAAGCCTTGCCGTCACCGAATGCTCGAGAATGTCATCCTCGCGGTTTTCAAAGACGTTGTCGCCTTCCTCCTCATAGACATCCAATCCGACGCCGCCGAATTTGTGCTGCCTTATTCCTTTGATAAGGTCATCGGTGCTGATCAAAGCACCGCGCGAAGTATTGACGAGTATGACACCGTCTTTCATCGTTTCAATCGCTTTGCTGTCGATGAGGTGATACGTTTCGTCGGTCAACGGGCAATGCAGTGAAATGAGATCGCTCTGCTCCAAAAGCTCGTCAAGCGTGGTGTATTTTACAAAATCGAGCGAACTGTTGGGATATTTGTCATATGCAATGACGTTCATGCCGAGTCCGTGGCAGGCTCTTGCCATAGCAGCGCCGATGCGACCCGTGCCGACGATGCCGGCTGTCTTGCCATAGAGGTTTACGCCTGCCAGCCCCATGAGCGAAAAGTTGTTTTCTCTCACTCTGATATATGCCTTGTGTATGCGCCTGTTGACGGCAAATGCCAGTGCCAAAGCATGCTCGGCGATACACTCAGGCGAATAAGCGGGCACATGCATCACTGTCACGCCGTTTGCCTCTGCTGCGGCGAGATCGACATTGTTATAGCCTGCGCAGCGCATCAATATCAGCTTCACACCAAACTCCGCAAGTGTCGCTATTGTTTTTGTGTCAACCTGCGAAGCGACGAATAGACATACTGCGTCATAGCCCTTTGCAAGGCTGATGGTCGTTTCGTTTATGTCGTCGGCGAGATAGGTGACAGAGATATCTTTGTATTGCGGCAAAATGCGGTCGAACGACTCGATGTCATACGGTTTAGCATCATAGAATAATATTTTCACTGTAACAGCTCCTTTTGCTTGATTTTAACAGATATATGTGATACAATAGTTTTTACGAATTGCGAGGTGTTTATTTTGACTTTTTCACAGATTACCGAGATAATTTTGCTCGGCATAGCACTGTCGATGGATGCGTTTGCCGTCGCTGTCTGCAAAGGCATAGCCGTCAAGCGTGACGACAACAAATGTGCCGCGATCGTTGGTGCGTGGTTCGGCGGCTTTCAGGCACTGATGCCGTTTTTGGGATATATGCTCATCGATATAGTGCTGTTGCTGCTTGCAGATTCTGCGGTCAAGGATGTTATCGAGAGCATCGACCACTGGATCGCCTTTGTATTGCTTTTAAAGATAGGCATAGATATGATACGCGAATCTAAAAAAGAAGAGGACGTCAAGAGCGCCTCACTCTCGTTCGGCACGATGCTCACCATGGCAATAGCCACCAGCATAGACGCACTTGCCACGGGCATGGCTATCAGAATGACGGGCGAAACGAATATTTATATTTCGATAGCTATCATAGGTGCCATAACCTTCGCACTTGCTTTCTTCGGTGTCAAGGCGGGCAATGCGCTCGGCTCCAAATTCAGCCAAAAAGCGCAGATCGCAGGTGGCGTAGTGCTGATACTCATAGGCATAAAGATAGTCGTCGAGCATATGTTCTTTTAACAAAATCGCATAATACAAGTATCGGCGACCCGATTGATGGGGTCGCCGATCTTTTTTAAAGTGTTTCGATATACATACATGCGGCGATGGCAGCCGAAGCGCCGTCGGCGGTAGCGGTGGTGATCTGTCTTATCGTCTTGGTGCGGCAATCGCCGGCAACAAATACGCCGTCGCACTCTGTCCTGCACGACTCGTTTGCGTCGATATATCCGCGTTCGTCAAGCTTGACCGTGTCGGCAAAAGGCTCGTTCTCGGGCTTTTGACCTATGGCAACAAATACGCCGTCAACGTCAATAACAGTGTTTTTGCCGGTAACGGTATCGGTTATCTCGATAGCCTCAAGCTGATCATCACCGATAAGGCTCTTGACGACAGAATTGCATATTATAGTGACATTTTCTGTCGCTTTAAGCTTTTGCTGCAAGACATTTTCGCCTGTCAGCTCTGCAAGGTTCTGTATTATAACGACCTCCTTGCAGCGTTCCGAAAGCAGCACGGCGTCCTGCAATGCGCTGTTGCCGCCGCCTATGACGGCGACCTTTTGACCTGCATAAAAAGCTCCGTCGCATACGGCGCAATATGATATGCCGTTGCCGACAAACTCTGCCTCTTTGGGTAGCCCGAGCTCACGATGCTTTGAGCCGGTCGCAATTATCACGGCTTTGCAGGCGTATTCATTTCTGAGACCCTTGACCGAAAAGCCGTTGTCGGTCTTTGAAATGCCTGCTGCCTCATCAAGCTCTATGTCAGCGCCGAGCGCAGAAGCATGCTCAAGCATCCTGTCTGCGAGCTCGTTGCCGCTTATCTCGCTGAATGCGGGATAGTTTTCAACCTTCGGCGACTGTGTTATCTGACCGCCGAAATTTTCTTTTTCGAGCAATAATACCGTCTTGCCTGCACGCTTTGCGTATATGGCAGCGGTAAGCCCCGCAGGGCCTGCTCCTATGATAACTATATCGTGCATATCAGGCATTCTCATCTACAAATTTGCGGATATTCGAAACGTTGACTATTTTTGTCATTTCGCCGCCGTGTTTGACAACAAGCGTAGGTGCCTGCTTGATGCCGAATTTTGCCGCCTCGTCGGGCTGCTGATCCGCAACGACAACAGAATATTTGATGCCTGCGCCGTCGAGGAACTGCTTTGCGAGTCTGCAATTGGGGCATGTGCTTGTGGTGAAGAGTATCAATTCATCCTGCTCTGTGCTGTCGCAGACCTCGTGATGATTTGTCTCATGCTCGAGTCTGTGAGAAATGTCCTTTGAAAGTGCGATGTCGACGTTGTATTCGACACGCTCGGCAAACTCCTGCGTTTTGCCTTCGTTCCAGTTCTGAACAGGGCGATAATAGCCTGTGATACGGCTGTAGACCTCTGTTTTTGCGCCGCACTCGGGACATTCATATACCTCGCCTGCGATATAACCGTGGTTCTTGCAGACAGAGTATGTAGGCGAAAGAGTGTAGTAGGGGAGGCGATAATTCTCTGCGATCTTGCGAACGAGCTTTGCGGCAGAGCGCCAGTCGGGCAATTTTTCGCCGAGGAAGGCGTGGAAGACAGTGCCCGAGGTATAAAGCGTCTGCAGGTCGTCCTGAATGTCGAGCGCTTCAAAAATGTCGTCGGTATATCCGACAGGCAGGTGTGACGAGTTGGTATAATAGGGTGTCGCACCTTCTGAAGCGGTGATTATGTCGGGATAATGCTTTTTGTCGTGCTTTGCAAGTCTGTATGATGTTGACTCGGCGGGTGTTGCCTCAAGGTTAAACAGTGCGCCGTACTGAACCTGATAGTCAGAGAGGCGTTCTCTCATGTGGTTGAGCACGTCCTTGGTGAACTGCTGGGCAGCCTCGTGAGTGAGATCCTCACGCAGCCAGGCGGCGTTGAGGCATGCCTCGTTCATGCCGACAAGACCGATGGTCGAAAAATGGTTGTCGAACGTGCCGAGATAGCGCTTTGTATAAGGATAAAGACCCTCTTCAAGCAATTTGGTTATGACCTTGCGCTTGATGTCGAGCGAACGGGCAGCAACATCCATAAGGTGATCGAGGCGCTTATAAAACTCCTCGGGAGTCTTTGCGAGGTATGCGATACGGGGAATATTGAGCGTGACGACGCCGATAGAGCCTGTGCTCTCGCCGCTGCCAAAGAAGCCGCCCGATTTTTTGCGCAATTCACGCAGGTCGAGACGCAGACGGCAGCACATCGAGCGTATGTCCGACGGCTCCATGTCACTGTTGATATAGTTAGAGAAATAAGGCGTGCCGTATTTTGATGTCATCTCAAACAGCAGTCTGTTGTTTTCGGTTTCGGCCCAATCAAAATCTCTGGTGATAGAGTAGGTGGGGATAGGATATTGGAAGCCGCGTCCGTTGGCATCGCCCTCGATCATAGTTTCGATGAAGGCACGGTTGACCATGTCCATCTCCGCCTTGCAATCCTTGTATTTAAACGGCATCTCTTTGCCGCCGACTATACAGTTGAGTTCTGCCAGGTCGTTGGGAACAGTCCAGTCGAGCGTGATGTTGGAGAACGGTGCCTGTGTGCCCCATCTTGACGGAGTATTAACACCGTAGATAAAGCTCTCTATGCACTTTTTGACTGCATCATAGGTGAGGTTGTCGGCCTTTACAAAGGGTGCAAGATAGGTGTCGAAGGATGAGAACGCCTGAGCGCCTGCCCATTCGTTCTGCATTATGCCGAGGAAGTTGACCATCTGATTGCAAAGCGTAGCAAGATGCTTTGCAGGAGCAGAGGTGATCTTGCCGGTAACGCCGCCGAGACCCTCTTTGATGAGCTGCTTGAGCGACCAGCCTGCACAATAGCCTGTCAGCATGCTCAGATCGTGCAGATGCATATCTGCGTTGCGGTGTGCGTTGGCGATCTCATCGTCATATATCTCAGAAAGCCAATAGTTTGCGGTTATAGCACCCGAGTTAGAAAGGATAAGGCCGCCGACAGAATAGGTGACTGTCGAATTTTCTTTGACTCGCCAGTCATTCATCTTGAGATACTGGTCGACGATTGACTTATAGTCAAGATATGTCGACTGCATATTGCGCATCTTTTCACGCTGGCGTCTGTAAAGGATGTATGCCTTTGCAACATCCGAATAGCCTGCCTGAACCAGCACGTTCTCGACGCTGTCCTGTATATCCTCAACCGAGATGAGCTCATCTTTTATCTTGGGTTCAAAATCCGCAGTGACTTTGAGTGCGAGAAAGTCGATGACCGACGGATTATATTGCTTTTCCAATGCGTCAAAAGCCATTGTAATAGCTGTCGATATCTTGGTGATATCAAATTCTACGATCTTTGAGTTGCGTTTTTTAACGTTGTACATGTTTGTCTCCTTTATTTGTATTGCTGTTTATATTGCAGCTCTCAGCGCAAAAGTGCCTGAGGCACATATTTCTTTAAAACCGTGAGGCATTCATTCATCCTGTCCTCGGACATAGCGTGCAGACCGGATGTAATGATATCGCCTGTATCCTTGTAGGTCTGCAAATAATAATTCGCAGCACCTTTTGTAATAGCGCCTATCGCATCGAAATCGCTTGTGTCATGTAATTCGTCGACGACCGTCGTGCGGAACTCATATCTGACGCCCGAGTGCATAATAATATCTATCGAGCGCTTGACCTCGGCATAAAAACCGCCGGCACCTGCGGTGACGTCATATTTTTGCGGACTGTTTTTGATGTCCATCGCGACATAATCGAGCATACCGTCGTCGATCAGCCTTTTGAGGCGGTCGGGATAGCTGCCGTTGGTATCAAGCTTGACCTTATAGCCGAGTGCTCTGACCTCGGCGATGAAAGAATAAAGCGACTGATGCATCAGCGGCTCTCCGCCCGTGATGGCAACGCCATCGAGCAGTCCGACACGCTTTTTTAAAAACCGCATTATCTCGTCCTGCGATATATCCTCTGCATCGGCGACATGAGTAACAAGCGACGCGTTGTGACAAAAGGGACATCTGAAATTGCAGCCTTTAGTAAATAAAATGCACGCTGTCATGCCCGGAAAATCAAGCAGCGTCAACTTTTGTAAACCACCAAACGTCATACCATACCCTCTATATCTTGTGTCGCCGTGCACTATAATAACCTATATTTAGTGGCTTGTCAATAGTAATTCTCAAAAAAACAAAAATTTTTTTCTTCGCCGAACCCCGCTTGCAAAAAACAGCTATATATGATATATTTGTATACAAAGGTATAGAGTGCAAAGAAGGGGGACATAAAATGGTAGTCATAGGCATAGATTTCGGCGATGCACGCACAGGATTTGCCTCGTGCGACCCGATGCAAACGATAGCCTCGCCACAGGGGATAGTCAAGGCGAACGGCATAGAAAATATGATAGCGGCATCAAAACAAAAGGTCAAGGAGCTCGGCGGCGAGTTTTTGGTCATCGGCTGTCCCGTCAATATGGACGGCAGCAAAGGGCACAGGGCAGAGCGCTGCATGAAATTTGCCGAGGGGCTATCTGCCGCAACAGGTCTTGAATATGAGATGCTCGACGAGCGCCTGACCACGGTCGAGGCTTATACCTATATGAATATAACCGACACCAGGGGCAGCAAGCGCAGGAACGTCGTCGACGCTTTAGCAGCGCAGATAATACTGCAGACCTGGATAGATATGAAGAAACGAGCGTAAAAAAAGAGCCTCCGGGCTCTTTTTTAACATAAATTTATGTTGGTTGCTTATTCATAGCACTCGGGCTTGAGCACACCGATATAAGGCAGATTGCGATAATCCTCGGCGAAATCGAGTCCATAGCCGACAACAAATTCGTTTGCGATAGAGAAGCCAACATAATCAGCCTTGATGTCGGCAACTCTGCGCTCGGGCTTATCAAGCAGCGTGCAGACCTTGACAGATTTGGCTCCCATATCTGAGATATGCTTTTTGACATAGCTGAGCGTGACACCGGAGTCGAGAATGTCCTCGATAATGAGCACATGCTTGTCTTTGACATCGGCCTTGATGTCCATGCGCACGTTGAGCTTACCCGACGAGGATGTGCCTGCACCGTACGATGAAGCTGACATAAAGTCGAGACTCAGGTTCAGCGGAACATTTCTGACAAAATCAGCCATAAATACAAAAGCGCCTTTGAGCACCGAAACAACTATCAGCTCTTTGTCTGCATAGTCCCTGGTGACCTCGGCTGCGAGAGAAGCGACTCTCTCTCTTATCTGCTCTTCGCTGAGCAGTATGTGGTCTATATTTGGGGTGGGATCAAACATCTCGTGATACCGTCCTTTTCATAAAAAACTATAATTCATCATATCACACTTTCCACGCTATTGCAAGTACAACATCAAAAAATATTTCAAATGCCGTTATGCCGCATTGGGTATAAATTGGATATAATGAATAAAAACATTGACAATTTTATCTGTTTGGGGTATAATGCAAGCAGAATCCCTAACAAAAGGCGGTGTCATTTTTTGACCACTAATAACAACGAAATGCTCGAGCAGACACAGCAGGGCGGGGGCGTATTTTGCGATTCGTTGCGTGAATATCGTGCCGATGCCTCGCAAAACGGCAAGCGAGTCAGCAAAAAGAAGCTCACCTCGATGCTCGCAAACAGCCTTATACTCGCTGTTTGTGTCGCAGTTTTCTGCTATTCGGCATATCTGATCGCCGTCAGACTCATCGAAACCTACACAGAGAATATCGTTTATGATAACATCAGAGTCGACGAAACGGCAGAGAGCGCTATTCCAAAGCCTGCCAAGATGTCAGAGCCAAAGTCTATGCTCACGCTTTATGCCATGCAGAGCGTCAGAGAGGACGACTCGGCATATGACGAGCTCGACACCGAAGAGACCAACGAGCACAAGCAATATTATCTCAATTATCTCGCACTCAAGCAGGAGTATCCCGATGCATACGGTTGGATAAGGCTTACAGGCACAAAGATAGACTATCCTCTGATGTATTCGACCGAAGAGAACTATTATCTCTATCACAACTACAAAGGCGAGAGCATCAAATCCGGCTCGATCTTTGCGGCGGTCAAGACGCGCAGCGACTATCTGTCAAACTATAACCTCGTAACCTACGGTCACTGCATGGCGAACGGCTCAATGTACCGTGGCATCAAGCTCTGGTTCGACAGCAAAACACGCAAAGAGGATGCAAAGAATATGTATATATACGTCTACAATTCCGACGGCGTATATATCTACAAACTTTTCTCGGCATATCGCTCGGAGGACCCCGAGTTTGCACGTGAAATATTCTATTCCGACAGCGACTTTGTCGATTGGCTCACCTCTATTTATAAGCAGACAAGGCTGTCAAATAAGTTCACATATAACGCCGATACTCGCATACTCACCATGATCACCTGTACCAATGTCTATGCAAAACCCAACGAGAGGTATGTCGTCCACGGTATCCTCGTCAAGCATATCCCCGGCAGCGATCTGCTCGCAAGCTGAACTGAATATACGCATAATTAAAGTGCAGCCTCTAAAAAAGGCTGCACTTTTGGTTTTATTTTGTATTACTCAGATATTTCCACATCGCCGTTTTAGCAGTGAATAACATCCGCTGCGACATTTCTGAAGGGATATGCGCCAAACATAATTTCCTCGTTCCACCGTCTTGTCGATCCTTCATACCTTATATCTGCCAACGATTCACAATCGCCAAACGCATTATGGGAAATGGCTGTTACATTTTGGGGAATAACAACACTCTTGAGTGAGCGACAGTTATAAAACGCATTTCCGCATATAATCGTCGCATAGCTCGGAATAGTACTTGTATTGCAGCCTTGAAGCAAAGAGTTGTTTTCGGTAAATATTATGGTGTTTTGATCAGAATGAAATGTCGGGTTGTCTTTATCAACCTTAATTTCCACAAGTGAATTAGGGATCGTAACGCTTTTCAATGATACACATCCATTGAATGCAGAAGAACTTATTTTTGTCAACATAATTATATCACATTATGCTAAGATGTCGAGTGTTTTCAACAAATAAGTCCTTGTTTTTGACAAAAATGCGGCATCTTGTCAGATGCCGCAAAAGTTATTCACCCCAGCAGACACCGTTTTTATCAAGCGTTGCGGTTGTTTGTGCTGCCGAAGCGATCCTGGCGTTTGTTTTGCCGAGCACGACGACATAAGAGCTGAGCGTGCAAGGCATTTTGAGTGTCAATATTCCATCGACTGTGAGGTATGAGCTTGCCGAAAGATTGACGCTCGACCCGCTTGCTATCAAGTTGAAATTCCGACAGTTCATCGTCTCGTTCTGCATTCCACCCATAGCACCGACGGCAACAACCGTGCCACCCGTGTATTGATAGCCTCTTTCGGTATCGATGGCAGAATCGCCTCGACCTGTCGAAATAATAACGCTGTTGCCGCCTGCAAAAAGTATGCCGTCATAGCTCGAGCGGCTGTTTGAATCAACACCGTCGCCGCCTGCATAGACATAAAGCGTGCCGCCCAAAACAGCTATGCTTTCGCCATCGGTCGCAGTTCCGTTGATGCCGTCGTCCGATGCGACAACAGCTATATCGCCACCTGTTATCACGACATTGTTGCCCTCGATGCCCTCATAGGACGTTTTTATATCGACAGTTCCGCCTGTTATGGTCGCTGTTCCGTCGGCATGTATCGCGTCGTCGTTCGATGAGAGGGTGAGGGTGCCGCCGTTTACAGTGACATTGCCGAGCGGCACCTTGCCGCTGTCAAGAGCGATGTCGTTATTGGCATGCAACGAGTCGTCGTAAGATCTTATCATGATAATTCCGTCGTTTATCGTTATCTCGTTTGCGGATTTTATTCCCTTGGTCGAATGGTCGCCCTTGTCGGTGTTGCCATCATTCATACCGCCAAAGCCTCCGGGGCCTCCGGGACCGCCACCGAAATCGTCAGTGCCGTAATTTGTCCACTCAAACTTTTCGTCTTTGCTGCCGAAGCCGGGACGCATTTGCCTGCCGAAAGCGATGGTGTCATAGCTTGAGTTGACAGGCATTTCTTCGGAAGCCTTATAATAATTCTCTGCCTGTCCCTGCTTTTGTGCGCCCTTGTAGACATACACCGCGAGCGTGTCATAGCCGCTCGGCTTTTGCACGGAATAATAATAGTATTTTTCGGGTCCTGCGTTTATTGTCTTATAATTGCCATCGGTATTGACCCACAGCGTATCGCCGCTTGAGTTTTTATAGCATATCGAAAAAGCATATTCATCGCTCGTGGCTCTGATATAATAAGTTCCCTCGGTGACAGCTGTGACTTCTTCGGAATATTCCGAGTATTTGTCGGTGAGTATTGATATCTCTCCGCCCTCCAAAAGCACGTCGTGCGCAGCATCGATACCGTCACAGGCGGCAAAAATGTCTATTTTGCCGTCCTCGATAACGACATCTCCCTTTTGGTTGCCTTTTGACGAAACATCTGAATTTGATGTCTTGATGCCGTCGCCCTTGCGTGAGATGAGCGTAAGCTCGCCCGATTTTATCCTGACGCCGTCGTTGCCCTTTAAGGCGTTGTCGACCGACGAAACATAAAGCGTCAGCTTTTGAATGTCGAGGTCATCCTTTGAATTAATGCCGTTATTGTTGTCAGAAACGACAGTCAGCTTGCCGCTGCCCTTGAGCTTGAGGTCGCAATCCGAATAAACCGCACTTTTGAGCTCGGTCACCTCTGATCTTTTGTCGGTTATCTTGTTTTCTGTGTCTTTTTTTGCCGAAATATCTGCGTTTGCGGCACTTGAAATATATATCGGACAATCGGTGTATGCGATCGTTTCAAAGCCGCAAAGGTCTATCTCGAGGTCGGTGTCTTGATTTATATCAAACGCAATCGAACCGCAGAAGCTGCCGACAAACTCGAATTGTATCGCATCGTCGCTTTTTTGATCGTAAAAGAACGTAAGCCTGCCACCTTTTGAAAGCTGATATGTCGCTCCCAAAGGATAAACTATGTCGGCGCTGTAATTGTTTTCGCCATCGATACTTACAACATTCAGCTTGCCATCGGAAATCTTTGTCACGGCATAGTCAGTCGGCTCTTTTGTTATCGACCAGATGATATAAACATCGTCCGTCGTTCCGTCAGACCATAATGTTTTCTCGGGGTCTTTAAGCGATATAGCAGCCGTATATTCGCCGACCTCTGTGGCGGTATTGCCCGAAATATTCATGGCGTTCGAGTCAAACCCTGTCGGCACGAATCTTATTTCAGAGCCGCTGTATGCAAACGTTGTGTCTGCCGACGTCGGAAAAGAATAGCTCTTTTTGCCGCTTGCGATGTTCGAAACGTCTGTCGATGTATCATAGCGACCATCATTCGGTTTTTCGGTCACGGCACATGACGCAAGCTGCAGACAGAGCAGCAATGCAAACAGTGCACATATCAGTTTTTTGCAGGTCATAAACACCCTCCGGACTGTAGTATATCCAAAATCATACTTGTATTTTAGCCACCGAAACTAAAATCAAACATAAATTACGGCTGAGCTTTTGACCCAGCCGCAAAAATTATTCGGTTGCCTCGAAATGTGCCTTTATATAGTCAGCCAATATAGGTGTGACGGCTTTTATCGAAATATGGCTCGTGTTGATGCAAAGATCATATGACGCCATCTCGCCCCAACTGGTGCTCGAAACGAGATCATGATTTTCGGCACGGCTCTTGTCGATCTTTTTGATCATTTTGATTATGTCCTTGTCGCTCATATCCTCGTCCTCTGACGCTCTGCTGCGGCAGCGTGCGATCTTTGACTCCATATCTGCATAAACGAATATGCGAAAAGGATTGTAATCCGCAAGTATGCAATCTGCCGCTCTGCCGACGATGATGCAATCGCCTTTTTCGGCAAGCTGCCTTATGATCTTGTATTGCACGGCGTGAAGCTGTGCTGCGCTCGCACTGAAATAGGGGAGCATAGCAAAAGAATGCGATATCGTGGCAGGATATGCACTTATGCTCGCCTCAAGCGTGCGTTCAACATAGCCCTCGTCAAGCGATGATTCTTTTGCTATGGCTGTCAATATCTCTTTGTCGTAATATGCAATACCGAGAGCGTCAGATAAACGCTTGGCAATCTCTCGACCTCCGCTGCCGAATTGACGACTTACCGTTATGACCCTCATGCTGATGTTCCTCCCGATTTGTTTTTTGTTATTATAACCCCAAAACGCCTCTGTGTCAATATTTTTCTGTGCAAAACACACTATTGGCAATCGCAAAAAAGCGACTCTGACAACAAGCAGTTGCCAGTTTCTGCACAATAAACTATTGACAATATGCATAGCACTAATATATAATATGAGCAAAAGATACAATCATTAATCAAGGAGCATTTATGAACTACGAACACAACAAAAAGTATTTCTCGGCAACGCTCTTCAGCAAGCTTGCGATAGTCTGCTGGGTGCTGACAGGCATAGGGGCGCTCGTGCTGTTCCTGCGCATTTTTGAGCTGTGGTATATCTGCGGCGGAATCGGCGTTGTCGCCTGCGTTCTCGGCTTTGTTTTTTCGAGCTATTCGATGAAGGATAAAGAATATGACGAGATATGCGACAATTTGGTTGAAGATTTCAAAAAAGAATTTATCACCTATGTCGGCAACCAGATCAACAAAAACAATGCGCACAGCCATTCTATTGACTCTGTCGACAACACCAAGGTTTCGTTTTCGTCGAGCTTTTTGTATGGTGACGACGTTCAGATCAAATGCGGCTCCGACACGAGATTTCGCACTTCTGAATACGCTATAACCGGCTGCTATTTTGCGACAGGCGAATTACTCGTCGGCTTTTATTCGCAGTCACTGACCTCTGACAAGAGCACAAAATATATGCACTCATATCGTTTTAAGGACATTTCGAGTGCCGAGGCATACAAGCCCGAGACACTTTCGGAGCTTGCCGACTATCGATATGTCAGACTCAATATGACAGACGGCACTCAAACCGAGTTTATCAAGACCGACGATGCAGAGCTTGACAGGCTTATATCTCTCATTAACATACGAATTTCTCAGGCAAACGCATAACGCATATATAAAAGATAAATCCTCTGCGGGGTATCCGGCAGAGGATCTTTTTTTAGCAATATCTGATGTATTCTGCGATGGTGGCTATAAAAAAAGAATTGGCGGGGCGAGGCTGAAACGATGTCATATCGTATGCAAAATATTTGCCCAGTGCCGCAATATCGCCTTTGTTCCAAGCGTGCCCTATAGCACTGCGCATTGCTCTTTCAACTCCGCACACAGTTGTGCCGTATCGCTCTGCCACCGCAGGATAAAGCTCTTTTGTCACGGCACTGATCATGCCGGGATCGTCAAGAGTGAGCAGTATCGCCATGCGCAGGTATTTAAAGCCCTTTGTGTGCGCCTGAATGCCTATTTCGCGCAAAACAGCGGTCGTTTTTGCCGAATATTCTGTATTTTCGAGGTGATCATTATTAATTCTGCTATCCATTTCATACAGTCTCCAACACGTGATTAAGCACAAGCATAGCAGATACCGTCAATTTTGTCAACGCCAAAAACAAATAATTTATACGGTTGCTTTTTTGCCTGCGGTGTGTTATAATACAGTCAATATAAACATTTGGAGGCAGAAACTATGCGAAAGTTATTGGCACTTTTGTGCATTATAGCAGTTTTATTATCGTTTGCCGCTTGCACCGATACAAACGTTGACACGTCAAAGGCAGACCAGTCGGCAGATCAATCGAGCACTCCCGCAGAGAGCGATCAAGAGCAGAGCAAAGCAGAACCGAGTGACGAACCCGAGAGCTCAGAAACAGAATCCTCTGACGATGAGAGCGCAGAATCCAGCACCGAAGACAACAGCGACGATACCTCAAGCGATGTCACGCTCGAGATCCCGCCCTATATCTCCAACTTTATTTCGACCGCAGCCATTTCGACCAATCTTCGTGCTACCGATGCGACCTCTGTCAGACTGACCAAGGTCAACGAAGCTGCAGGCTACGGCGATGTCGCTTTATTTACATACGACTATTTCAGCGATCACATCGCATTCGACGGCGACAGCAAGGCTTATGCTGTTTTTGTTGCCGAATACGATCATTCACGCTTCGGCACGTTCATCACCTCAAAAAAAGGAGTGGGCGAGTATGACGGTGCCGATGTAGCGATACCTGCCGACGGCTTTGTCCTCGTCATCCATGAGGCACAGAACGATATGCTCGACCGTATGATGCGAGTTGACAGCGACACCTCGCTGTTCGTCGCGGGCGTTCAGACCTGCAATGTCGGCTATACCATCACCAAGACAGACACACCCATAACCATCGACGGTGTCATCGACAGCGAATGGCAGTTCTACAAGATTGATACAATCGACGAAAACAACTCAAAATGGACCTATTCGAGCTTCAGCGACGGCAACTATTATACCACAGCAGAATACTATGTCTGCTTTGACGATCAGTATATCTATCTTGCAGTCGTTGTAAACTCTCCTTATCATTATTGCCCCGTCACACCTGCCGAAGCAAACGGCATGTGGAAGTATGAGTGCATTCAGGTCAAGCTTTCTGTTGAAGACCCCAAGGGCGAATACATCGGCGAGCATTATGACCACGTCATCGACAAGACCGCTGACAACGACGGCATAGTCAGGGCCTATGGCTTTGCAGTCAACGACGAGGGCGAGACCTGCTATTATGAGAACAGCCCCAAAAACAAGACCTTTATGGGCAAGGCTGTTTGCAAGAGAGATGACGAGGCGCAGACCACCGTTTATGAGATCGCATTTGATATGTCCGAGTTTGGTGTATCAATCGAAGATCTCGAAACGATCGGACTTACATTCTCTATCAACTCCACCAACGAGGATGATGTCAAAAAAGGCACTTGGCGCAACCTGATACTCAGAGACGGCGGCGGCGTTATAGGACGTAACGACTGGGCAAAAATACCCGCTGTTTCGCTCATGCACTGAAAATGACATTAGTTATAATGGCTGCCGGACTCGGCAGCAGATACGGCGCCATCAAGCAGGCCGATCCGCTCAACAAACACGGCGAGTTTATTATAGACTATTCTATTTACGATGCCATCAGAGCGGGCTTTGACAGGGTCGTGCTTATCATACGTCCCGAGCATCACGAGATATTCAAGTCGACCATCGGCAAACGTCTCGAGGGACACATCAAGGTGGATTATGCTTTTCAATGCATGGACGATGTGCCCGATGCTTATCGCAAGACCGTCCGTCAAAAGCCGTGGGGCACTGTTCATGCCGTGCTTGCATGCCGCGACATAGTCAAAGAACCCTTTGCGGTCATCAACGCCGACGATTTTTATGGCAGAGAGACGTTTGTCAAGATGGCAGAATATCTTAAAGCATGTGCTAATACCGACACGCCTGTTTTCAGTATGCCGGGCTATGTGCTGTGCAACACCTTGAGCAAGAACGGCCACGTCACACGAGCTGTCTGCTTAAAGTCCGACGGAGACCTGCTGTCGCAGATAGTAGAGCGCAAGCGTATTGTAGCGACCGAAACAGGCGCTGCATATATCGACGCTGACGAGGTATACCACGAGCTCGACCCCAAAAGCGCCGTTTCGATGAATTTTTGGGGCTTTGATCAGAGGGTGTTCGACCTTTTTGCAGAGCGTTTCAACGCATTTCTTGCACAAAACGGCAACAGCCCGACTGCCGAATATGTCTTGAGCACCGCAATAGGCGAGTGCATAGCACTCGGCAAATGCAAAGTCAAGATCATTCCGACAGACGCAAAATGGTTCGGCGTGACCTATGCCGCAGACAAGCCGGAGGTAATGGCGATGCTGTCAAAGCTCATCGCCGATGGTGTATATCCCGACAGGCTTTTCTGACAAAAAGGGTAATAATCAAAAAAATAATGCCGCCAATGATACGAACCTCACAGGCAGCAAGCCTGCGGCGATTCTTGTCATTGGCGGCATTTTGTTTTATAGAAATTTCGTGCAATTTTTTGGCGATTTTGCAGTTGACAAGTCGCCTCGAGAATGATAAACTCGATAGTTGATATTTTATAATAGGGGTGGAAGTTATGAAAATCGGTTTTGACAGTGCAAAGTATATCAGTCTGCAATCTGAGCAGATCAAAAAGCGCATCGCTTCTTTCGGCGGCAAGCTTTATCTCGAATTCGGCGGCAAGCTTTTTGATGATTTTCACGCATCGCGCGTCCTGCCGGGCTTTAACGCCGACAACAAGATCAAGATGCTGATGGAGCTCAAGGATGAATGCGAGATGGTCATCGTAGTCAACTCGTTTGACATCGAAAAAAACAAGGTCAGAGGCGACCTTGGCATAACCTATGACCTCGATACTCTTAGGCTTATCGACGCTTTCAGAGCGTGTGGACTGTTCGTCGGCAGCGTAGTTTTAACTCATTATGCAGGGCAGGAGGCTGCAAACGCCTTTGCAAAGCGACTTGAAGCACTCGGCGTCAAAACCTATCGCCATTATATCATCGAGGGCTATCCGCAGAATGTCGAACGCATCGTCAGCGACGAGGGCTTCGGCAAAAACGATTATATCGAGACCTCTCACGAGCTCGTCGTGGTAACCGCTCCCGGACCGGGCAGCGGCAAGATGGCAACCTGCCTGTCACAGCTTTATCACGAAAACAAGCGCGGCATCAAAGCAGGCTATGCAAAATTTGAGACATTCCCGATCTGGAACCTGCCGCTTCGCCACCCTGTGAACATAGCCTATGAGGCAGCCACCGCCGACCTCAAGGACGTCAATATGATCGACCCGTTCCACCTCGAAGCCTATGGCGTCACCACAGTCAATTATAACCGCGACGTAGAGATCTTCCCGGTGCTTAATGCAATTTTCACACAGATATTCGGCTCGAGCGTATATCGCTCTCCTACAGATATGGGTGTCAATATGGCAGGCTATTGCATCACAGATGACAAGGTCTGCTGTGAAGCGTCTTATAACGAAATAGTCCGCCGCTATTACGACGCACGCTGCAACCTCCGCAAAGGACTTGCCGAAGAGGATGTAGTCTTTAAAATCGAACTGCTCATGAAGCAGTGCGGGATCACCCCCGAATACCGCCGCGTAGCCTCTTACGCTACAGAGCGCGCCGCGCAAACGGGTATGCCTGCCGCTGCGATAGAATTGCCCGACGGGCATATAATTACTGGCAAGACCAGCTCTCTGCTCGGTGCTTCCTCAGCAATGCTGCTCAATGCACTTAAATACCTTGCAGGTATCCCCGACGATGTGCTGCTTATGCAGCCCTCGGTCATAGAACCGACCCGCGAGCTCAAAACGCTCTACCTTCGCAACTCCAACCCCAGACTCCACCTTGATGAAATTCTGATCGCACTCGCTATCTGTGCAACCACCGATCCCAACGCACGACGCGCTATCGACTGCCTCTGCGGCCTCGCAGGCAGCGAAATGCATTCGTCGGTCATATTGAGCGAGGTCGACGTCAAGCTCATCAAAAAGCTCGGCATCAACCTCACCTGCGAGCCTGTCTATCAGACTAAAAAATTGTATCATAAATAAACATAACAAAAAAAGCTGCGGTTTCAATACCGTAGCTTTTTCAATATGCCCCGCCGTGTTTATAAGCTTTAATTTATACCTTCAAAACCTCTTCGGCGGCTCTGAGAACGCCGTATTTGCCGCTCTCATAGGTAAGCCCGCCCTGCAAATAAATGCGGTATGGCTCTTCGAGCGGTCCATCGGCAGAAAGCTCTATCGATGAGCCCTGTGTGAACGCACCTGCAGCCATGACGACCTCGCAGTCATAGCCGGGCATTGCCCAGCCCACAGGCTCGACAAAAGAATCAATGGGGGAGCCTGCCTGCAAGCCGCGGCAGAATGCGAGCATTTTTTCTTTGGTGCAAAGATCTATTGTCTGAATAAGGCATGAGCGCTTTTCAAGCGGCTTTGGCATGACGTTATAGCCGAGCTTTTCAAACAGTGCCGCAGCGAAATGCGCGGTCTTTATCGCCTGTGCAACAGCGTGAGGAGCGAGGAAAAGACCCTTGAGCATATTCTTGGTCTGTCCGAGGCTTGCACCGCCCTCTCTGCCGACTCCGGGAACTGTCAGCCTGTAAGAAGCAAGCTCGACCGCCTCTGCTGTTCCCGCAAGATAGCCGCCGCATTCTGCGATGCCGCCGCCGGCGTTCTTGATAAGCGAGCCAATGATGAGGTCTGCCGTCGGCTCTTTTGTTTCAACAAACTCGCCATAGCAGTTGTCGACCACAACAAATGCGTTGCTGACCGATTTTGCCGCCTTATAGACCTCGTTTATCTCTTCGACAGTCAGCGTTCTGCGTGCAAGATATCCCTTTGAACGCTGGATATAGACCATTTTGACAGTCTTGTCGTTCAAAAGATATTTCTTGACCGCCTCGATATCGACCCTGCCGTTGACCATGTCGATCTTGTCGAATTTCACTCCATACTCTGCGAGTGAGCCTGCGGCAGGCTTGATTCCGATGACGGGCTCTATCGTGTCATAGGGCATTCCCGTGACAGAAAGCATTGTGTCGCCGGGTCTGAGCAAGCCGAAAAGTCCTATCGAGATCGCGTGCGTGCCCGAGATGATGTTGTGCCTGACTATCGCTTCTTCTGTGCCAAAGACCTCTGCGAATATTTTTTCGCAGACATCGCGTCCCTCGTCATTATAGCCATAGCCTGTCGAAGGTGCGAAATGTGTTTCGGCAAGCCTGAATTTTTCAAATGCTTTAAGCACCTTTTCGGTGCATTCCTGCGAAACACTGTCAAGTGCAGCAAATACGCCCGACAGCTCTCTTTCACATTCGGCAGTGATCGCCTTCAAGTCGACCATTATCCGATGCCCTCCGTAATAAATGCACAAAGCAACTCAACACAAGCATCAAAATCACGCAGGTCAAAGGTTTCGACAGGGGTATGTACATAGCGTGTAGGCAGAGAAATGCAGGTTGCGTGACAGCCGTCACCCGCTATCTGCATCGAAGAAGTGTCAGTTCCGCCTGCGGTAAGCACCTCATACTGCCATTTTGTGCGATGCTCCTTGGCGAGAGAAACAAGTCGCTCATTCAGCATATGTGAGCACACAACAGAAGCGTCCTTGACCTTAACAGCAGCACCGCCACCGAGCGTGACAGGCAATGTAGGACTTCCAGGAACGTCGCCGCAGGGCGTGACATCAAGCGCTATTGCATAGTCGGGATCAATAGCATTTGCGGCAGCCTTTGAGCCACGGCAGCCGACCTCCTCCTGCACGGTAAAGACATAATAAGTATCATAAGCGGGGGTGTCTGCTTTAAGCGCCGCCTCATAACTGATGGCACAGCATATGCGATCGTCAAGCGCTTTTGCGGCGACCCTGTGCGTGCCGAGCTTTTGAATAGCCTGCATTATTGCACATACATCACCCACCTTGACCTTGCGTGCGGCTTCGGCATAGTTCGAAGCGCCTATATCCACAAGCAGGTCGGTGGCTTTTTGATTTTCTTTAACATTGGGCTGCATAACAACAACGCCCTTTGTACCGTTCTCAAACACGACCCTGTGCGCCGACGAAGCAACTGCGTTGATACCGCCGACGTTGGCAACTCTGATAAAGCCGCTTTTCTCTATAAAAGTGACAACAAGTCCGATCTCATCCATATGCGAGGCGATCATCAGTTTTTTTGAATGATCCTTGCCCTTTTTAAAGCAGATGAGGTTGCCCATCGCATCGGTGTGTATCTCGTCGCAAACAGGCTGCATGTCCGCTGCGATGATCTTTGCCAGCGCGTGCTCGCGCCCTGTAACTGAAAATGCCGAAATATAGCGGCTGATGGATTTTTGCATAATTAAATACCCCTTTCGATTATAGCGGCGACGAGCTCGTATACCGCCTGCATATCCTGCTTTGCGGCTACGCACGCAGGAGAGTGAATATATCTTGTCGGACAGCTTACCGCAACAACCTTGCAGGCTGCGCTCGAGGTCTGATAAGCCTTTGCCTCGTTGCCGCCTGCGACAATGTTTTTAAGCTGTGCATTTATGCCCTTTTCGTTGGCGAGTGCCATGACACCTTCGACGGTTTCACGGTCGTATATCGTACCGTTATCCATATGCGAAACGACAGCGCCCTCTCTGAGGCAGCACGCCATTTTGTGCTCGGGAGCACCTGCGATGTCGCCTGCGGTCGTCGACTCGACTACCACCGCTAAGCCGGGCTCTATGCGCTTGCATACCGCCTGAGCACCAAAGCAGCCACATTCTTCGGAAACACAGAACACAAAATATGTGTCGTATTCAAGCTCCTGCCTGATAAGCTCTGCGAGCACCGCACAGCCGAGCCTGTCGTCGATCGCCTTTGATCTGACAAAGCCGTCACCGAACTCCGCATAGTTGGGAATAAATGCGATTCTGTCGCCGATGCTTATATTCTCAAGAACCTCATCGCTCGATCCTGCGCCGATGTCGATGTACATTTCGGACGAATCGTCGCACTTGCCTCTCTCTGAGGGGGGCAACAGATGCATCTGTCTTGAAACGATTACACCGTCTATTTGCTTGTCACCGACGATGACTCGCTTGCCCGCAAGCACTCTGCGGTCGATGCCGCCGACAGGTGAAAAATATATCCTGCCGTCATCGGTGATATAGCTGACCATCATGCCAACCTCGTCCATATGAGCAGAAACGACTATCGGAGCGGAGGGAGAGCGCTTGCCTTTTTTAAAGGCGACCAAATTGCCCATGCCGTCTGTTTCGATCGAATCGGCATAAGGCTCGATGTCGGCTTTGATTATGTCGTGCATGAGGAATTCATAGCCCGAAGGAGCGGCGAAATTGCAATATTTTTTTATTCTCTCAAACATTTTCATCGTCCTCCAATCTGCATATCAAGGCAGAACAAATCTCTTTTATCGCCTCGGCATCAGAAATATTGACTATCTCAGACTGCGTGCGGCGGTTCTTGACAGGCAATTCTATAAGGCAGGTGTGCGCACCGTGCGTAGCAACAGCGACCGAGGTGATGTCGGATGCCGTACCGTTGCCGTCTGCCGTAAGCTGATGCCTGATACCTTGCTGCTTTGCAACGCTTGCGGCATATTTTGTAAATCTGACCGACGATGCGGCAGTATAAGAGATAACCGCTCCGCCACCAAGAGAAATTCCCTTGCTTCTTTCGGGAGAACCGACTGTATATGCGTTCGCCCTGTCAATAATGATCGCATAATCTATATCATCGCAAAGCGATGTCTTTGCGTCCTTTGAGCCGACTTCGGTGCCTGCCGTGAAGCGACATATTATGTTAACATTGCGTTCTTTGCCAAGCTCCTGTACCGCCTTTATCGCCGCAGCCATGCAAGCCTTGTTTGAGAGCGCTCTGCCTGTCATATTGCCGTTCAAAAGCATAGTGCACTCTGAACTGAGAATTGCGACATCGCCAACACTGATTCTTGCTCTACATTCCTCGTACGAGAGTCCCGTGTCGATATAAAAGCCGTCTATTGTCAGCGGCTTGTCCGAATCGCCCGGTGCCTGCAGGTGAGGGGGAGTGGACGTAAAAACGCCGTTTATTGCCGTCCTTCTGCCAAGCACCGTAACATCGGATGCCGAAAGTGTGCGCGTGTCTATCTGTCCGTTTGCGCAGACCTTTAAAAATCCGCCTCCGCATATCTTTGTGACTGTAAAGCCCGGCTCGTCGAGAGGGGCATCAATCAAAACAGTCCTTGCGTTGTCGTGCTTAGCTCTGATGATGCCGACAAAGCTGCCGACGGGCGTCATACGGCATTCGTCAAAAAGACCGCCGAAATTGCTTTGCAGATGATCGAATGCCGCATATTCTCTGCCGCATACCGCTTTTGCGTCGCATAAGCACAAAATGATCTCTGATAATTCCTTCATTTTGACCTCCTGTTTATGTCAATTTATGTCAATTATAAGCTGTTTACTGTTTTTTTGAAGATCTCGCCGCGTTCGGCAAAATTCTTAAAAGCATCAAAGCTTGCGCAGGCAGGCGAAAGCACTACCACGTCGCCGTCCTCGGCAATCGACTCGGCAAGCTTTACCGCGCTCTCGAGGTCGTCGGCTCTGATATAATCTATAAAGCCTGCCTTGTCGAACGCCGCTTGTATCTTGTCTGCCGTCGCGCCTGTCAGGATGACCTTTTTCGCCTTTTCGATGCATACCTCCGCAAGAGGCTCGAACGGTATCTTTTTGTCATAGCCTCCACAGATGCATATCACCTTGCCGTCAAAGGCTCTAAGGCACGCCGAGGTCCTCGACGGGCTTGAATCTATCGAGGAGTTATAATATCTGACTCCGTCCTTGACACGCACAAGCTCGCATCTGTGCTCGACACCGCCAAAGGTCGATGCGACCTTGATTATCTGCTCGTCTGTGACAAGCTTGCCGACCGCTGCTATCGCCTCGCAATAGTTGGCAACATTATGCACGCCAGGCAAAATTATGGTGCTGCGAGGCATAAGCTTTTCGCCATCGCGCCAAATATAGCCGTCGGAATAATAAACACCGCTCCTTATCTTGTGATATGCCGAGGTAAAGACGCATCTCGCTGCCGAAGCGTGCACGAATTTTGTGGTGTGAGGATCATCGAAATTCAGCACCAAAGAGTCACCGCGACGTTGATAACGGCAGATGTTCATTTTTGCTCTGATATATTCATCCATGTCGTTGTGCCAATCGAGGTGGTTGGGTGAAATATTGGTCACCACGGCACAGCGGGGGGATGTGTGCATCTTCATAAGCTGAAAGCTCGAAAGCTCAACAACAGCATAATCTGTCTTTTTGATGTTGTCAAGCTCACAGAATAGATTGATGCCTATATTTCCGCCGAGATGCACGTTATAGCCCGCCTCGGTCAAAAGCTTTGAAATAATGGTCGTCGTTGTCGTCTTGCCATCGCTGCCCGTCACAGCAAAGATAGGGCAGGGGCACATGTCAAAAAACTCGCTCATCTCTGTTGTTATTTTAACTCCGCCCATCGAAGCCTTTATAAGCTGCGGCAGGTCGCTTCTGACTCCGGGAGACAGAAACAAAACGCTCTCGGATATATCGTCGAGATAGCGATCGCCGTATTTACGCTCTGTACCGAGTGCTTGCAGTTCCCTGTCGACATCATCGGGCAGGCGTTTTTTATCTCTGACAACAGTTCTGACACCATGTGATGCAGCAAGTCGCAATATCGGCAGGTTAGAAACACCGCATCCGACAAAGCCGATCTTTTTATTCTGATATTTTTCAAAATACTCAAAAAGCATAAAAAACACGCTCCAAACCTGAAATGCACAGCCGAATAATCGGCTTGCTGAGTAATTATATAACTTTTGGTTTAAATAATCAACCGTTTGACAAAAATAAATTTATGTGATATTATATGACCGCAACCACTTTGAACGATCGCGCCACGGCATACCGAAAGGTCCCGTGGTGAGGAAAGTCCGGGCTCCGCAGAGCAGGATAACAGATAACGTCTGCCTAAGGCAACTTACGGGCCAGTGCAACAGAGATATACCGCCCACGCTTTTTGCGTGAGCAAGGATGGAAAGGCGAGGTAAGAGCTCACCGGCGCGACGGAGACGCCGCGGCCATGTAAACCCTATCCGGAGCAACACCGCATACAGAAGCATTCAATGCTTGCTCGGCACGCTTCTAAAGGTGGCATAGACGCAAATGGCAACATTTGTGCAAGATAGATGATCGTTCCCGACAGAACCCGGCTTACAGAGGTGATTGCAGGGGCTGTATTTTTTGCAGCCCCATTTGTGTTTTTTCGGCATAAAGCGATATTGTACTTGACATTTATGGCTTTTAGTAATATAATATGTATAGATGAAACATATAAGGGGTTTTGTCTTTTTACGATTACAGTTTGGACTACATTTTTGTGAGGTTTGGTTTGATAGTTAAACTCGAACAGTACCGCACCGATATGAAAGAACTGCGCAAGGGCGTCGAGCAGCTCGGGCTCTCGATCAACGCCGACCAGCTTAAAGCAGAGGTCGACGAGCTCGAAGCCAAGGTTTCAGCGCAGGGCTTTTGGGACGACCGTGAGTCGGCACAGGCGGTTCTCAGACAATTAAAAAGCAAAAAGCGCGTGCTCGATGCGTTTTTGAGATTAAAACACGATTTTGAAGAGGTCGATACGCTCATCGACCTTGCAATAGAGACCGACGATGAGGATTCTGTGCCCGAGGTCGAAACGATGTTCAATGACGTCAGCGCCGAGTATGAGCGTCAAAAGATCGAGGTTCTGCTCTCGGGCGAATACGACGGCAACAACGCCATCATTTCGATACATCCCGGTGCAGGCGGTACAGAGGCGCAGGACTGGGCAGAGATGCTTTATCGCATGTACTGCATGTTCGCCGAGCGCCGCAAGTTCAAGCTCAAAGTACTTGATTATCTCGACGGCGACGAAGCAGGCATAAAATCGGTCTCGTTCCTCGTTGAGGGCGAGAATGCATACGGCTATCTCAAGTCAGAGGCAGGCATACACAGGCTTGTCAGAGTCAGCCCGTTCGATTCGTCAGGCAGGCGTCACACCTCGTTTGCATCAGTTGAGGTGTTGCCGGAGTTCAACGACGACTGCGATATTGAGATCAAAGATGAGGACCTTCAGATAGTTGCTCACAGATCGAGCGGCGCAGGCGGCCAGCACATCAACAAGACAGACTCCGCAATACGCATAACGCATATTCCCACCGGCATAGTCGTGGGCTGCCAGACCGAGAGATCGCAGGTGCAGAACCGTGAGACCGCAATGCGTATGCTCAAGAGCAAATTGCTCGAAATCAAAGAGCGTGAGCACCTCGAGCGCATCGATCAGATCAACGGCACAAAAATGAATATAGAATGGGGCAGCCAGATACGCAGCTATGTGTTCATGCCCTACACGCTCGTCAAGGACAACCGCACAGGCTGTGAGACAGGCAACATTCAGGCGGTCATGGACGGCGAACTCGACGAATTCATCAACGCTTATCTTAAATACATCTGCAAGATCTGACAGATCGGCAGCAGGGACCATTTTTCACGGAGGTATTAATAATGAAAAAAAGGCCTAAGTTTATCATCGCTATCTACCTTTTCGTCCAGTCACTTGCTTTCTTTGTTGCATTCCTCTGCACTGCCAAAAAGCAGCAAAAGCTTTCAACAGTGTTTGCGGTAATCGCAGGAGCAGGCACCATCGGTGGCGCAGCACTGCTTTATCTTGATCAAAAAGAGTGCCAAAAGACCTTTGAAGATTCCGATTTCGACGAGATTGACGAAGATTTTTGCGACCTCGACGCTGACGAAGACGACATCGTTTGCTCTTTTGACGAAGAAACTCCCGTTGAGAACGCATAATTCTTAAAGCAAAAAAAGCAAAATATTTTTTGAAAAATACAGCGAAAAGCTGTATTTTTCTGTGTTATATACTTTGTAGAGAAAAGTATCACAGGAGGATTGCTTATCATGCAACAAGAAAAGGGCGGTATTTCCGTCAATACCGAAAATATATTTCCGGTCATAAAAAAATGGCTTTATTCCGACAAGGACATATTCGTGCGCGAGGTGCTTTCAAATGCCTGCGACGCGATAACCAAGCACAAAAGGCTCGTTTCGCTCAGCGAGGCAAGCGAGAGCACTGAGCCGTATGCAATAACCGTTTCTGTCGATAAGGATGCAAAAACGCTTACATTCAGCGACAACGGCATAGGAATGACCGCCGACGAAGTCAAGACCTATATCAACCAGATTGCACTTTCGGGCGCTATGGATTTTATTTCAAAATACGAGAGCGCCGAGAATTCCGACAGCGGCATAATCGGTCATTTCGGACTCGGCTTTTATTCGGTATTTATGATTGCCGACAGTGCCGAGATCGTGACGAAATCATACAAGGACGAGCCTGCCGTACATTGGACCTGCACCGAGGCAGGCGAGTATACGCTTGAAGAGGGCGAACGCGAGACCAGAGGCACAGATATAATACTGCATGTTTCGGATGATGAGGCAGAATATCTTGAGCACGAGAGGCTGCATTATATCCTCGACAAATACTGTTCGTTTATGCCGTACCCCATCACGTTCGAGGGCGAAAGCGTCAATGACACAGACCCTATCTGGCAGCGCAACCCTGCGGATGTCACCGACGACGAATACAAGGCGCTTTATAAAAAACTCTTTGACGACTATCGTGATCCGCTGCTTTGGGTGCATATCAATGCCGACTATCCTCTCAATTTCAAGGGCATTCTCTATTTCCCGGCAAAAAAGAATGACTACGAGAACTATGAGAGCAAGATAAAGCTGTTTTACAACTCTGTGTTCGTGTCGGATAATATTCCCGAGGCGTGCCCGTCTTATCTCATTAATCTGCAGGGCGTTCTCGACTGTCCCGAATTGCCGCTCAACGTTTCGCGCAGCTATCTGCAGAGCGACGCATACATCAAGCGTGTTGCGCAGCATATTGCAAAAAAGGTTGCTGACAAGCTGAATGCGCTTTATAACAACGAACGTGATAAGTATGAGCAGATCTGGGACGGCATAAAGCCGTTTATCGAATACGGCTGCATTAAGGACGAGAAATTCAGCGAAAGAGTCTCTGATATAGTGCTGTTCAAAAAGAACTCGGGCGGCTATTGCACGCTCAAAGAATATGTCGGCGACCGCACAGAATGCACTGTTTATTATGCAACCGACCTTACCGAGCAGCACTATTATGTCGACCTGTTCGAAAAGAAGGGCGAGACTGTGCTCGTCTGCGATATGATGCTCGACAACAGCTATTGCAGCTATATCGAGAGCAAAAACAGCGGCGTAAAGTTTATGCGTGTCGATGCCGCCGTCGGCAAGCTCGACGGTGACGACGAGGCAGAGGGCGACGAAAAACTCAAAGAGGCGTTTGCTGAGGCGATAGGGGACGAAGCGCTCGAATACGAGTTTGTTTCGCTCGACGAAAGCAGTGCACCTGCGCTCATCTCAAGCGACGAAGAGAGCAGGCGCATGTCTGATATGATGCGCATGTATATGCAGATGGGCGGAGAGGGCACCGGCGGACTGCCCGTCAAAGAAACTCTCGCCATCAATGTCACATCGCCTATAATCAAAAAGCTTTCGAATCTTAACGCAGGTGACGACACCGAAAAGCAAAAGGCAAAGCGCATCGCACGCCATGTATGGCTTTCGGCAAAGCTGCTTTCGGGCAAGCTTGACAAGGCACTGATGCTGGAATATGTCGAGCTTAACAACTCGCTCATTTCCGAAATATAAATTATTATATCAAATATAGCTAAAAATCGACATGCGGCAGGCAACAAGCACCTGCCGCATATTTTTGTTCACCTTATGCGGGTAAAAAAGCTATTGACAACTTCGATTATCTGGGTATAATAAAAAGTGTATGCATTGTCGTCACAGCACTTGCATACTCGTTTTTAGGACCATTTATTCACAGACGAGGTAGCTGATGAACAAAAAGTACATTAAAGACAGATTTTTAAAATATGACACTCTTTACAGACTGATAGAGGATAGGGCATCCATCTTTGGTGACAAGCCGCTCTATCAGTATTTTGCGAAGGATAAATCTATTATCTCTGTCTCATACAAAGAGTTTTTTAACGACGTCAAAGCACTTGCGACTTACTTTATCCTGCGTGGATACAACGGCAAGCATATCGCCGTCGTTTCCGAATCGCGCCCCGAATGGGTGGTGGTCTATTGTGCCACGATAGCGGCAGGCGCAGTAATTGTACCTATCGACCGCGACCTTGCGACTGAGAGAATGACTGACTTTATCTCGCTTGCGGAATGCGAAGCAGTGTTCTGCTCAGAAACTTATGCAGATAAGCTCGCATCTCTCGCAGAGCGCATGACCTGTGTCAAGCACCTCATCTGCTTTGACAAATATGATGCAGAGCCCGATTGCCTCGAGTGCTATTATGACCTCATCCATACAGGCAAAGACACCCTGCAGCGCGGCAACACGGCAATAGATACCATTGACAACGATCCCAAGAATCTCGCTGCCATTATTTTCACCTCAGGCACGACAGGCACGAGCAAGGGCGTTATGATCTCGCAGTCAAACATCCTCGCCAGCCTCATAGGCGGCACGTCGATGACCCCGTATGACGAGAGTGACGTTTTCTTTTCGGTTCTGCCTGCGCACCATACGTACGAGACCTGCTGTGGCATTCTCGGACCGATTCTTTGCGGCGCAACAGTCGTTTTCAACAACAGCCTCAAATATTTTGCAAAGAATATCCAGACAGTCAGACCCACCGGCATGATAGTCGTTCCTCTCTTCCTCGACACCATGTATCGCAGAGTGCAGAGCGAGATACGCAACACCAAGCGTGAGAAAGCATTCAAATTCGGTGTAGCGGCAAGCAAGGCTATGCGCCACATCGGCATCGATACACGCTCGGTTTTATTTGCAAAGATACGCGCAGGCTTTGGCGGCAGACTCAAATATATCGTCTGTGGCGGAGCAGCGCTCGAGCCCTCGCTTATAACGCATTTCGACGAGGTCGGCATTACGGTCGCTCAGGGCTATGGCATCACAGAGTGTGCGCCTCTCGTTTCGGTCAATCCGCCCGATAACATGAAGTGCGGCTCTGTCGGCATCTGTATGGATGGCTGTACTGTCAAGATACTTGTTGACGATAAGGACGGCACAGAGCGCCGGGCAGTGGGGGAGGAGATCGGCGAGATATGCGTGCTCGGCCCTCAGGTCATGATAGGCTATTATAAAGACCCCGACGCAACAGCGGCAGTATTCACCGACGACGGCTATTTCCGCACAGGCGACTATGGATATGTTGACAAGGACGGCTTTATCTATATCACAGGCCGCAAAAAGAATATAATCATACTGCCCAACGGCAAAAACATCTATCCCGAAGAGATAGAAGAATATTTATACAAAAGCAGCCTTATTCGCGAATGTGTCGTTTGCTCGCGTGTCACCGAGGGCGGCGACGAAGTTTTGACCGCACTCATTTATCCCGATTACGATCTGCTGCAAGGTCTTGACCAGGCACAGATAGCCGAAAAGCTCAAGGCAGAGGTCGCTGCCATCAACCGCCAGCACCCTGCATATAAGCAGATACGCAATATCGAGATCAGACACACAGAGTTCGAAAAGACTACCACCAAAAAAATCATCAGAAATAAAATTTAAATAAATGAGGTCAATCATGTTTGAACAACTTAAAGATCTGCTTGTTGAGCAGATGAGCCTTAACCCCGACAGCATTACCCCCGACGCAGAGCTTGTAAACGATCTGGGTCTCAACTCACTTGAGATGGCAGATATGGTCGTCATCTGCGAAGATAAGTTTGACATCACATTCGCCGAAGAAGACCTGCCCGGTCTGATGACCATAGGCGACATCGTTAAATATATTGACGATAAGACCGGCGGCAGATAACATAAGACTTATACCGTGCTTTTTGGCACGGTATATTTTTTGCGGATATTGATTATTTTTTGTAATTTGGTGCTTGCTTTTAACAAAAAGATATAGTATAATGCAGGATGTAATATAAAATGGGAGAGGATGGGGGAAGCTGTGAAATTCGGCATCCTTTAGCCTTTCAGAAAGGTTGGTTTTGCATTGAACGTTAAAACACAAAGAGTGCTGTTTTCGATTCTTGCCGTGATACTCGTTGCAGGTATTCTGTTTGCGATCTATTTCACGTCGCAGCCGAGCAATACACCAGACGGCGGCGAAGTTTCGGGCGAAGTTTCGGGCGACACTGAAGATGTCGGCGATAACAAGGGTCCTCTGGTCAGCTTTGACCATGAGAGCGCAACCTTCGGCGACAAGCTCATTTTCGGTCTTCAGACCGCAGGCATAGGTATGGCCGTAGTTTTTGCCGTGCTTATCATTCTTTGGGGTGCGATCGCACTTGTTTCAAAGATAGTGGGGGGTGAGTCAGCTCCCAAAGCTGCTCCCGCACAGAAGGCACCTGCAGCACCTGCACAGCCGCAGACTGCCGAGGCAACCGACGAGTCAGAGCTCGTTGCTGTCTGCACCGCTGCAATAGCCGCTTCAAGAGGCGAGACTGATTGCGCATTCAACGTTATTTCAATAACAGAGATCAAATAAGGAGAGTTTAAGTTTAACATGAAAAATTACATTGTAACCGTTAATGGCAAAAAATACCAGGTAGCAGTCGAAGACGCTGTTCCCGGCAAGGCTTATACCCCTGCAGCACCCGCAGCTCCCGCAGCTCCCGCAGCTCCCGCAGCCGCTCCCGCACCCGTAGCCGACG
>CAZNCN010000002.1:109702-127766 GCA_964571635.1 uncultured Ruminococcus sp.
GCAGCTCCCGCAGCTCCCGCAGCTCCCGCAGCCGCTCCCGCACCCGTAGCCGACGGCGCAGGCACCAAAGTCACCGCTCCTATGCCCGGCACCATCCTCAAAGTCGAGGCTGCCAACGGACAGTCTGTCAAGAAGGGCGACATCCTCTGCATCCTCGAAGCAATGAAGATGGAGAACGAGATCTTTGCACCCTGTGATGGTGTTGTCACCTCCGCATCTGCTCGCGAAGGCGCATCTGTCAATACCGGCGACGTTCTTTATACCATCGGTTAATTACTTTTGGTTGATCGTCACTGCTTAATTGATATTATTGATAAAAATCAGAAAGGTGTGTTATCGTGAACATAGGTGAAATTATATCGGGCATTTTCGCTTCGTCGGGCTTCAACGCCATCGGTCAACAGCTGATGAACGGCGGCTGGAAATACCTCGTTATGTATGCTATAGTTGCGGTGCTCTTTTATCTTGCAATAGTTAAAAAGTTTGAGCCGCTGCTGCTCTTGCCGATCGCATTCGGCATGCTGCTCGCAAACCTGCCCGGCAGCAATATATTTACAATGAATTATTTCGTACAGGATGGTGGCGCAGTCATCAACTGGGCTGAGCTCGGTGCACATGGCGGTCTGCTCGACTATCTGTACCTCGGCGTCAAGCTCGGCATATATCCTCCGCTGATATTCATGGGCATTGGCGCGATGACCGACTTCAAGCCACTCATCTCTAACCCCAAGACTCTGCTTTTGGGTGCGGCAGCACAGTTCGGCGTATTTATCGCATTCATCGGTGCGCTCCTGCTCGGTTTTTCTGCAGCAGAGGCTGCCGCTATCGGCATCATCGGTGGTGCTGACGGACCTACCGCAATACTTGTAACCAAGACACTTGCACCGCATCTGCTTGGTGCTATCGCTATCGCAGCATATTCATATATGGCTCTGATCCCCATGATCCAGCCTCCGTTTATGAAGATGCTCACCTCCAAAAAAGAGCGTACCATCCACATGGATGCAACCCGTCCCGTTTCCAAGACAGAAGAGGTCGTGTTCCCCATAGTCTGCTCGCTCATCGTCTGCCTGATCCTGCCTGACGCAACACCGCTTATCGGCATGCTCATGCTCGGCAACCTCTTTAAGGTTTCAGGCGTTACCGAAAGACTTTCAAAGACCGCTCAGAATGAGCTCTGCAACATTATAACCATAATGCTCGGCGTCAGCGTCGGTGCAACCTGCGATGCAGAGAACTTCCTCAGCGCTCAGACAGTTTACATCATCGGTCTTGGCTTGTGCGCATTCATCTTTGCTACAATAGGCGGCCTGCTTGTAGGCAAGCTTATGTGCTGGATCACACGCGGCAAGATCAATCCTCTCATCGGCAGCGCAGGCGTTTCGGCTGTTCCTATGGCAGCGAGAGTCTCGCAGGTCGTCGGTCAGAAAGAGGACCCCTCCAACTTCCTCCTTATGCACGCAATGGGCCCGAACGTGGCAGGCGTCATAGGCAGTGCGGTTACCGCAGGTGTCTTCCTCACCATGTTTAAGATATAAAATACGGAGGCGTTTAAAATGGCACAGAAAGTTAAAATTTGCGAAACAGTTTTGCGTGACTCTCATCAGTCACTGATCGCCACCAGAATGACCACCGAAGAGATGCTGCCCATATTGCCTGCAATCGACGAAGTCGGTTATCACGCAATAGAGTGCTGGGGCGGTGCAACGTTTGACGCATGCATGAGATTCTTGAACGAGGATCCCTGGCAGAGACTGCGCGTCATTCGCGACAACGTCAAAAATACTAAGTTGCAGATGCTCTTCAGAGGTCAGAATATACTCGGCTATCGTCATTATGCTGACGACGTCGTTGAGTATTTCGTACAGAAGTCGATCGCTAACGGCATCGACATCATCAGAATATTCGATGCTCTCAACGATCCGCGCAACCTCAAGACCGCTATCGAAGCCACAAAGCGTGAGAATGGTCATGTTCAGGCTGCGCTCTCATACACCACAGGCCCTGTTTTCTCTAACGAGTATTTTGCAAAATACGCAAAGCAGCTCGAGGAGATGGGTGCAGATTCGATATGCATAAAGGATATGGCAGGTCTGCTTACTCCGTATGATGCATACGATCTCGTCAAGGCTATCAAGGCTGTTTGCCATATTCCTGTTGAGCTTCATACTCACTATACCGCAGGTCTGGCATCCATGACCGCACTCAAGGCTATCGAAGCAGGCTGCGATATCATCGATACCGCAATAAGCCCGATGGCGCTCGGCACTTCTCAGCCGCCCACAGAGCCTATCGTAGCTACACTGCAGGGCACTCCTTATGACACAGGTCTCGACCTTGCAAAGCTCGACGTTGTATCTAAATACTTCACCGATCTGCGTGAAAAATATATTGCAAACGGTCTGCTTGATCCCAAGGTACTCAAGGTCAACATCAACACCTTGCTTTATCAGGTTCCCGGCGGAATGCTCTCGAACCTTATTTCTCAGCTCAAGCAGGCAGGCAAGAGCGATCTGCTCAACGCCGTTCTCGAGGAAGTTCCCAGAGTCCGTGCAGACGCAGGTTATCCGCCGCTCGTTACTCCTTCGTCACAGATAGTCGGCACGCAGGCAGTCTACAACGTTCTGACAGGCGAGAGATATAAGTCTGTAACCAAAGAGTTCAAGGGTCTCGTCCGTGGCGACTATGGCAAGACTCCCGTCGAGATCGATCCTTCGTTCCGCAAGAAGATCATCGGCGACGATGCACCTGTAGTAGGTCGTCCCGCAGACGCACTCAAGCCCGAGCTCGAGAGATTGCGTTCTGAGATCGCCGACAAGATGGTACAGGATGAGGACGTCCTGTCGTATGCTTTGTTCGACAAGGTTGCACTCAAGTTCTTTGAGCAGCGCGATATTGATCGCAAGCTCGCAGAGGTTGCTGCAAACTCCGATGCAAAGTACTATGTCGACATTCATCAGGTATAATATATAAGAGAATGACCGGCAGCCACAAGCTGTCGGTCATCTTTTTATTGCTTTTTGCAGCGCCATTGCAGGGTGGCGGCTTTGTTTGAGCCCTACCTTTCGGCACATTCAATTCCACAAAATCAAAATTTTATAGAATGTGGGGCAGGGAAAAATATAGAAAAGCGGCCGTTTGACCGCTTTTAGTATTAAATATCCTCTGTATCATCTGTGTCCACCGTGACAGCACCGCCATAATCATATATGTCGCCGTTACCAAGGCTTATTATATCGTTGACAGACCTTAGCGCAAACTCAGTTATCATGTCATGTGCTTTGTGCTTTGTGATGTCGCCAAACACAAACAGCTTGTTGTCTATCACGGCAGTTGCTCCGCCAATAAAACCGCAGCTAAAGCCATTCAGTTTTATTCCGTCGTTGTCTATCAGCAGAACCTCATAATCAAGCTGCATCAGCTTGTCGGCGATCGATCTGTCGGATGTAATAAACCTGTCGCCGAATGAAACGACCGAGCATTTGACATAGCCCTGATTAACTCTGATTATCTCTCTTCCGCATATATCCTCGTCACTGTAAGCAAGTGCTGTCCTTTTGCCGGCTATCACATACCTGTCGGTTATCAGATTGTTTAGGACGCAATCATTCGGATAGCCGTCTTTTATGCTGTTGACCGCCACTGCGTTCATACCGCTCTGTATGCTGTCGGCACACATATACAGCGAATTTTGCAATTGTGAACAAATTATGTCGGGGTGGTATTTCAGTTCGCTGGTTATTGCTTTCGATGGCTCCAAACGCTTTATTTTTGTGTATATTTGCAGTTTTATAGCCATTTCGTGTGGAAGCAGCTTTGAAACAAACGTTAGCGTGATCATTGATATTCGCCTTTATTCATCATTTCCGAGCAATCTCACAAGGTCAAACACACCGTGCAACGGCAATAATTCAACGCCCGGGCGTTTTTTTATCTTCGGCACAGCCCTGAACGGCACGGCAATACGCTTAAATCCAAGCCTTGCTGCCTCGTTTATTCGCTGCTCTATCGAGAACACCGATCTGCATTCGCCCGAAAGTCCTATCTCGCCAATGACGAGCAGATCCTCGGGAATATTGATGTTCTTATAGCACGAAATAAGTGCGAGTATGCACGCAGCATCGCAGGATGTATCGTTGATAGTAAGTCCTGCCGCAACATTCATATACACATCAAGCGTCGAAAATTTATAGCCAAGTCGCTTTTCAATTACCGCCAAAAGCAGCGCTATACGGCTATACTCAAGTCCCGATGAGTTTCTGCGAGGCGACGGATATATCGACGGCGTGCAAAGTGCCTGTATTTCGGCGATTATCGGGCGTGTGCCCTCCATTATGCAGACTGCGCAACTGCCCGAAACGCCCTTTGGGCGCTGCTCAAGCAAAACCCCCGACGGGTTTTCTATCTCTGTCAAGCCGTCGTCATTCATCTCAAACACACCGATCTCGTTGGTCGAACCGTATCTGTTTTTGACCGCCCTTATTATTCTGTATGACTGCTGCTTGTCGCCCTCAAAATAAAGCACCGCATCGACCATATGCTCGAGCACCTTGGGGCCTGCAATAGCGCCGTCCTTGTTGACATGACCGACGATTATTATCGTCACGCCGTCTTCCTTTGCCTTGTTGATAAGGCGCAGAGCCGACTGCTTGACCTGAGTTACACTGCCGGGTGACGAAGGATAATCGTCATCGTACATCGTCTGTATCGAGTCGATAATTACAACATCGGGATGTGCGCTGTTGATCTCGGGGATTATCTCGTTGACGTTTGTCTCGCTCAAAACGAGCAGGCTTTTGCTGTCGACCCCCACCCTGTTCGCACGCAGTTTTATCTGCGCAGGTGATTCCTCGCCGGTAACATACAGCAGGCTGTGCTCTCTGCCGAGATACTCACATATCTGCAAAAGCAAGGTCGATTTGCCTATACCCGGTGCGCCCGAAAGCAAAACGACAGAGCCCTCGACCAAACCGCCGCCGAGCACTCTGTCAAACTCGCCTATGCCTGTTGAAAATCTCAGGCTGTTTGAAAACTCTATCTGCTCGAGCCTGCGAGCCTTGGGAGAAGTGCTCTCACCATACTGCTTGTGTGCCTTGCGTGCAGAAAGCTTTGTTGCCGCCGACTTTTGATCTGTGTCTACGGCGACCTCTTCGAATGTATTCCATTCACCGCAGGCAGGACATCTGCCATACCATTTTGCAGATTCGTTGCCGCAGTTGTTGCAAACAAATGTTGTTTTCACTTTTTATCTTCCTTTATTCTCTTTTATCTCAACTATTATTAGCCTGCTGCTAAATAATTTGCCGATCCAAGAAACACGACAAAAGCAAGCTTTGCCTGATAGTCGGCATCAGACAGGCGTTCTGCCTCTGCCTTGTTTGACAAAAATCCACATTCCACGAGCACGGCAGTACATTTTGCCTTTTGCAATATCAATATCGTGTCGTTGCCCGGCTTTATAAGCCTTTTGTTATCAGGCATCAAGAGGCATTTTGCAGCAGATTGAATATTTTCGGCAAGCAGAGCGCTCAGATCATTGTTTTGCGAATAAAACGTCTGCAAACCGTTTTGAGACTGCATGGCAAACTTGTTGCAGTGCAGACTGATAAATATCCTGCCGTCGCCTTCGGCGGCGTATTCCGCACGGTTTATAAGGTCGTCGTTCTTTTTTGAAATAACTATCTCGTCGCCGTAAAGCATTTTGTCGCTGTCGCGTGTCAAAATCACGTTGGTGTCGGTCAAGGCAAACATATCACGCAGGTTCAAAGCTATCGCAAGATTAATGCTCTTTTCAACAACTCCGTTTGCAACCGCACCGGGATCTTCGCCGCCGTGTCCTGCGTCGATAACAACGACCTGCCTGCCCGTCTTTTGCTCACTTGCCGTGGCAAGCATCAATTCTTCATATCCCCGTGACGTGAAAAGTGCAGTTATCACCAAAAACAGCAAAAGCAATATCACAGAGCAAAGCATGACCACAAACGATAAAACAGGCGGCTTTAAAGCGAGCTCTTTATTGTCGGACATAATATCACCCTCGAGCAAAAATATTTCTGCAAGATATATATGCCGAAGAAGATGATTTTAGATGATTTTATTTCTTTGAATTTTTGACCTTTATACCCAGCATTTTTGAGATAGGCTTGTCCTTGCAGCCGAGATAATAGCCGAGCGTGCAGGCAATCATGGGCGGCAAAGCAAAGATGATCATATTAACATACACAGGAACAGAGTCTAATATCCAGAAAAAGCCGAGATTGAACGCATTTAAAAGATAATATATAGTCGATGTGATCGCAGGAGCATTCGGAACGCCGAATATAGAGAATATCACCGTCAACAATATTAAAAGCAAAGTCGGAGCATATGCAAGTGCGTATATCTTGAGTCCAAAAAGCTTGTCAAATTCCATATGTCCGGCCTCAATGCTGACAGAATGCTTGTGTCCGAACTGGAACATATAGTCATAGATGAGGAAAAACATAAATCCGACAGGAAACAGTGCCAGACATATCTGCGCTATCAGCACACCTTCGGTAAGAAACACCGCTGCGCAGACCAAAAGTCCCATCGCCGACATGGTAATTTGATTTACCCAAAACTTGAAAATGTACGCCGAATAATCGACATACGGCTGAAATAGCTTTTTAAGCATAATTGCCCCTCCTGCTGAAAATGTAAATTGATAGTCAAAGGGCGACAGAAGCCTATATGACCTCTGCCGCCGATAATAATTATAATGACATATGGTCTATGATATAGTTGAGATACTCTTTATATGCCTGCTTGCCCGCAACGATCTTTTTCATCTCATAGAATTTGTTGGGCGGAATGTCGTCGCGCTCTTCTTGAGTGAGTTTGTTCTTCATCAATCTGTCGAGCAAAAGTGCCTCATGTATATCCATCGTGACAATATCGTTGCCTCTGAGGCAGACGACCTGCTTCATCTGACCGTCAACCAGCGATTCGACGGCAGCACAGCCCATCTGAGTTGCAAGCACTCTGTCACGCAAAGTCGGCGAGCCGCCGCGCTGTATATGACCAATGCGAGAGAAGCGTGTCTCGATGCCTGTGCGTCTCTGCAGCATTTCAACGAGCTCTTCGCCATATTCGCTGCCCATGCCCTCGGCACAAACTATCATAAAATTGCGCTTGCCGTTCTTGCGCGCCTCGACCATCTTGTCGATGATGTGGTCAAAGTCTGTCGGTATCTCGCGTATGACTGCGGTAACTGCGCCGACAGCGATCGAAGTGTTGAGCGCTATATCACCTGCATCACGTCCCATGACCTCGATAACGTTGCATCTTGCGTGGCTCTCGCCTGTATCGCGCAATTTGTCAATGCACTCGATGACGGTGTTCATCGCCGTATCATAACCGATAGTCATATCCGTAGAAGCAATATCGTTGTCAATAGTGCCGGGTATGCCTATACAGGGCACACCTGCGTCAGTCAATTCAACAGCGCCTCTGAAAGTGCCGTCGCCGCCGATAGTGACAACGCCGTCAATGCCGAATTTGCGGCAGTTTTCAACAGCCTTTGCCATGCCCTCGGGAGTGCAGAACTCTGTGCTGCGTGCAGTATAGATCATAGTGCCGCCTCGATTGATGATATAAGAAACATCTCTGCCCGAAAGCTGCTTGATCTCGCCGTCTATAAGTCCCTGATAACCGTTATAAATACCCATTACCTCAACGCCCTTATAGAGCGCGAGTCTGGCAACCGCTCTGACCGCAGCGTTCATGCCGGGTGCGTCGCCGCCTGATGTTAATACGCCGATGCGTTTAAATTTTGCCATGATATACCTCCGTGACATTCCATAACAGCTTGATTTTATCACAAATCGCCGCTATTGTCAATGTTTTGTCATATCAACGCACCCTGTTTTCATAAGATTTGTCAGGCGAATAGCAATGCCTGATAAACCCAAATGATTATGTTAACATTTGTACGGAGGATATAACAATATGACAGACACCGCGATCTACAACGACATCGCGCGCAGAACAGGCGGCGATGTATATATCGGAGTGGTCGGCCCTGTGCGCAGCGGCAAAAGCACGCTTATCAAGCGTTTTGCGCAAAAAATGCTTTTGCCTGTCATGCAGGGCGAATTTGCTCGTGAAAGAGCACGCGACGAGATGCCGCAATCGGCATCGGGCAGAACGGTAATGACGACCGAGCCAAAATTTGTGCCGGAAAACGCCGTTGAATTGACGCTCGGCGAAAACGCCAAGGTCAGAGTCAAGCTCATCGACTGTGTTGGCTATGTAGTTCCCGGAGCATCCGGATTGACAGAAGATGACAAGCCGCGAATGGTCATGACCCCATGGTCCGACGAGCCTATGCCATTTGAAGCGGCTGCTGAAATAGGCACACGCAAGGTCATAGCAGATCACGCATCTGTCGGAGTTGTCGTCACCACCGACGGCAGCATCACAGATATCCCACGCGACAGCTATATCGACGCAGAAAAGCGCGTTGCCGATGAATTGCACCGCTTGGGCAAGCCGTTTGTGATAGTGCTCAATTCAGCACATCCCAATTCTGCAGAAACAATAAAGCTTGCAGAAGAGTTGCACAAAAAATATGAGGTCTCTGTGCTGCCGCTTTCATGCACAGACATCGACGAAACAGGTCTGATGAGCATTCTTTCGTCACTGCTTTACGAATTTCCCATAAGAGAGATCAGGGTCGGCATACCTGATTGGCTCGACACTCTCGGCGACGACAACGAGCTGAATGCAGCCATAGCAAGCGAGATAACAGATTCTGTCATGTCAGTCAAGCGTATGGGCGACATCGAAGGCGTGTTCGGCAATTTTAAAGCGGATGGCAATGCGAGCGCGAGCATATGCCGCCTCGATCTCGGTTCGGGCAGTGCAGATATAAGAGTCAATATTCCTCAAAAGGTCTTTTATGATATACTCAGCAAGCAGAGTGGCTTTGATATTAAAAACGACAAAGCACTCATGCAGACCATGAGCGAGCTTGCAGAGGTCAAAAAAGAATACGATCGTGTTTCTGCAGCGATAAAAGAGGTTTATGAAACAGGCTATGGCATAGTTGTTCCCGATGCGTCAGAGCTTACACTTGAAGAGCCCGAGATAGTCAAGCAGCCCGGTGGCTATGGAGTGAGATTAAAGGCATCTGCGCCATCGATACATATGATACGAGCAAATATCGAAACAGAGGTCTCACCCATTGTCGGTACAGAAAGACAGTCGGAAACAATGATACAGTTCCTGCTCAAAGAGTTTGAAGAAGACCCCAAAAAGATATGGGAGTCTGACATGTTCGGCAAATCACTGCACGACCTTGTGACAGAAGGACTCAGCAACAAGCTGGACAATATGCCGACAGAGGCTCGTCAAAAAATGTCAGAAACACTTCAACGCATTATCAACGAAGGCAGCGGCGGACTTATCTGCATATTATTATGATATATTCGACTTTAGAAAAGCTTAAATTAAAAGAGGTTGTTGACGCATCCGATGGCAAAAAGCTCGGCTATATCTGTGATGTCGGCATAGATATTTGCACAGGCAGGATAGACCGCATCATTTTGCCTCCGCAGGGCAAGTGGTATAACCCTTTCAACGAAAAAAATAAGACCGTAATCCCATGGAAGGATATTCAAAAGATAGGAGACGATATTATTTTGGTTAACACCTGCAGTTTTACAGTCAAATAGGTTGACAATTTGGTATAAAAGTGATATAATGATGCTCACCAAAAAAACTTAAACAAGGAGCACAAACAATGAAAAAGTTTATCACTGTTATCACTGTAGCGGCTATGCTTTGTGCAATGTTCTGCTTTGGCGCAAATGCAGAAGGCATGAGTCTTCTCCCCGACAACGGTGCTTGGGCACCCGAGGACAACGGCGGTTGCACCTGCACTGCCACATTTACAGACGGCGAGATCGTTTTTGAAGGCTCGCAGCCCGGCACATGGCCCTGCACCAAAAACTTCTTCTCACCCGAAGAATCATACGGCGTTGACATCAACCTCTACGCTCTGCATTATGATTTTGTCGTTGAGACCGGCAACACCAACATAGGCTTCTATTTCAGCAAAGATCTCGAAACCATGGACAACGGTTGCTTCTTCACCATGAGCAACACCGCACTCGGCGATGTTTCTTATGAATCCGGCAGCGGCGACCTTGCAGCAGGCACTTTCGCAGGCTACATTCCCCTCACCGAATTCGTTACCGCTACCACACTGCTTGGCGGCACCACATTCGATTCGTCCTACATCGATGCTGACAACAAGATCTATTTCACCGGCGTTCAGGTCTACTCTGTCAACGGCGCAAAGATCACCGTTTATGCACTCGAGCTCGTTCCCATCTCCGAAGTTCCCGAAGAGCCCTCTGAAGATCCCTCCGAAGAGCCTTCCGAAGAACCCTCCGAAGAGCCCTCTGAAGAGCCTTCTGAAGAGCCCTCTGAAGAACCTTCTGAAGAGCCCTCTGAAGAGCCCGATACCTCTTCTGCCGACACTTCTTCCGATGCAGCAAGCAGCGAAGCTCCTGCAAGCAGCGACAGCTCGTTCCCCTGGTGGATCGTCATCGTCGCAGCAGTAGTTGTTATTGCAGTCGTTGTGTTCATCATCGTTAAAAAGAAGAAATAAGCATTCTGATTTTACCGCTCACACATTGGTGTGAGCGGTTTTTTTGCACAAAAAGCGTCCGCAGACCCGAAGGTCAGCGGACGCTTTACGCAAGCTTTTATCTTGCTCTGTATGCTTTTAACTTGGTTTACAGCGCTTACTTCATAAACGAGATGGTCTCATTCATCTTTGACTCAATAGTGCCAATAGAGCTGTCAAGCGACGACGAGAACGTGTTGTTGCCGCTCCAAACGATGGTATTAATGATGGTGTTTATATCGCCCCACTGATAGATGATGCCGAGGTCATAAACTCTGTGGTCGAATATGTCGTCAAGAACTACCTCAGAATCGGGATCCTGAATCTTTCTGCCCTTGAGCAGCTGCTCATAATAAGCATACTTTGTAGTCTTGGTCGAAGCCTGAGTTATAGCATCGAGTATCTTTGCCGACATCTCTGCACGCGAAAGATTTGCCGAGGGGATCGCTGCGCAGGATGCGAGAACGATAGAAACGTTTGAATAATACTCTTCCTGATCTGCGGTGTACTTAGGCGTGGGCAGTAAGCCGAACGAGCACTCATAATCGCCCAGGTCGGGAACGTCGATTATCGATATTGAACGGAACAGAGCGTTGCCGTTGGCGACCATCTGAGTTGCAAGCTTCCAAACAGTCGTGTTAGCGGCAGTCGCTTCGCTCTCAAAGCTCTCGATGCCGACAGAGCACTGCTTGTCGTTGACTATGTTGAATATCTTGCCGACTATGTCAGAAGCACCCGACGAGGTGATCTGCAGGGTAGGCAGGTCGTTTTTATCCTTGCTGGTCAGGCGATATCCCGAGCCGAGGTACATGCTGGTGGGATAGTTGTTATTGAGCATAAAGCCATAGGTATCCTTTGAGGTCATGCCAGGTATGCCATCGGAATCTGCGGTGACCTTGCGGCCCATTTCATAAAGCTTATCATATGTCCATTCGCCGTCTTTGACGAGCTTGATCGGGTCTTCGACAACACCGTCTTCAACAAAGCTCTTGCCATAAACGAGTGCGTGCGTGCAGCCAAGCGTGAGCAAGCTGAAGTCGCCTGTGCAGAAATACATCTTGCCGGCTATCGAAAGGCCTTCGACAGCGGTCTGATCCCAATACGGCATATCGAGGTGAACATCCTCAAAATCATTAAGATCGAGGAAGCAGCCCTCAAGTGCGAGTGTAGCTGCGGTGGTGATGTAGGGGCAAACGATATCATAGAGGCTGTCGCTGTTCATCTTGTTGTTACGAACGAGTGTCAGCATCTGGTCATTAGCCTCGGTGCGTATCTCGGTAATCTTGACATTGAAATACTCTTCAACCAAAGCGTTGCGTTCTGTGACGGTTTCGCTGATAAGGTCGGGCGAGTCTTCGTTGGGGCAGATCTCGACAGATTTATAATTTTCTGCGTGGTCGCCTTCGACGAGAAAAGTGATGGTTTCTCCACCAAAGTCCTCTTTCTCTAAGTTAGAGAAAAGTTCATACTCATCATCCATATCCGTTTTGGATGAAGTGTTGTCAGAAGAAGTGTCAGAGGGCACATCTGACGAGGTTTCAGTAGGTTGATCGCAAGAAGAGAGCACAGCCGACAGCATGATGAATAGCATCAATATCGCCAGCAAAACTCTTTTTTGTTTCATGATAATCCTCCATTAATATTTCTTGTGGTCATTATAACACAAAAAGACCGCCGTGTCAATCTGAATTATTGTTATTTAGCACAAAAGATGTTTTTGCGTGTATAACAGACTTTTTTGTTTACAATCGCGGTTAAATGTGATACAATATCATTTAGGGGTGATATATATGTATGAAAAAGACCTGACAGAATTGTCTATCGATTTTGTTTTAAAGCTGTTTGGCACTCTCGACGCAAACATCGAGTCGCTCGAGAGGGCTTTTGGCGTGTCTATAACTCAGCGCGAATCATCTGTGCGCATCAAGGGCGACAGTGCTGCTTCGGTTTCAAATGCGGCAGAAGCAATAAGCCAGCTCGAACGCATTTCGGCGCTCAGCGATTCTATCGACCAGGGCAGCATCAATTATGTTATCGACATGGTCAAGGATGACAGGACAAACGAGCTTGGCACGCTTTATAACGACTGCATATGCCTGACCTCGCGCGGCAAGCCAATCAAGGCAAAGACCGTCGGTCAGCAAAAATATGTCGATGCCATCAAAAACAACACGATAGTTTTCGGTGTCGGCCCTGCCGGAACAGGCAAGACGTTCCTCGCCGTCGCTATGGCTGTCACGGCACTAAAACAGCACAATGTTGCAAAGATCATACTCACACGCCCTGCCGTCGAAGCAGGCGAAAAGCTCGGATTTTTGCCCGGAGACCTGCAGCAAAAGATAGATCCGTATCTCAGACCGCTTTATGATGCGCTCGGCGAGATGCTGGGTCAAGAGAGCTTTCAAAAGAACCTCGAGCGTGGCACTATCGAGATCGCTCCCCTCGCCTATATGCGCGGCAGAACGCTCGACGATGCTTATATAATACTCGACGAAGCGCAAAACACCACGCCCGAGCAGATGAAGATGTTTTTGACCAGACTCGGCAACAACTCAAAAGCCATCGTCACCGGTGACCTGACACAGATCGACCTGCCGTTTGTCAAAAAGAGCGGACTTATCGAGGCGGTCGAAATACTCGGTGACATCGACGGAATATTCATATTCAAATTCAGCCACAAGGATGTTGTCAGGCATCCGCTCGTGCAGAAGATCATATTGGCATACGAAAAGCATTCTGCACAGAACGGCAAAACAGAAAGAGAGCACAGAAAGGTTTATCGCAGAAAATGATCAACACATATTTTGACAACATTACAGAACACAGAATTTCCGACTGCACGCAGTCGCTGCTGAGGCGCATAGTCAAACTTATCGCCGAGCAAGAAAAGCCCGAGCTCAAACTTGAATGCACGATAACCTTTTGTGATGATGAATATATAAAAACGCTCAACTCTCAATACCGCGATGTCGACTCGGCGACCGATGTGCTTTCGTTCCCCCTCTTTGATTTTGACACGCCCGACAGGATAGCGCAGCTCGGCGACATCGTCATTTCGCTCGAAACTGCATCAAGACAGGCGCGCGAATACGGTCATTCCTTCAAGCGTGAGCTATGCTTTTTGACTGTTCACGGCATGTTGCACCTTTTCGGCTATGACCACATCGAAGAAGAAGACAGAGTCGTAATGGAACAAAGACAGCGCGAGATACTCGAGCAGATGGGAGTCACAAGATAATGACCAAGACAGCATTTATAACCATCGCAGGCAAGCCGAATGTCGGCAAGTCGACACTGCTCAATGCACTCGTCGGCGAAAAAGTAGCCATCATATCACGCAAACCACAGACAACGCGCAACCGCATTACGGGCGTGCTTACCAAGGGCGAAAACCAATATGTTTTCATTGATACGCCGGGTCTGCACAAACCGCGCACACTGCTGGGCGAATATATGATGAAGGCAGCAGGCAACGCCATCGGCGAGGGCGACCTTGTTTTGTTCGTCGTTGAAGCAGGCACAGACCCCTGCAAGGCAGAGCTTGATGCAATAAACGGCTTTGCCGCAAACAAGACACGAACGATACTTATCATCAACAAGATCGACCGCATAAGCAAGACCGAACTTGCAAAGCAGATAGCGCAATACGCCGCACTGCACGATTTCGATGCCGTGATACCCACATCGGCAAAGCTTGGCGATGGAGTTGACATAATTTTCGAGGAATTAGAGCCTTTCCTTGTAGAATCGCCGTTCTTCTTCCCCACCGATGTCAGCACGAGCCAGCCCGAGCGGCAGTTGATGGCAGAGATCATCAGAGAAAAAGCCCTGCGCCTGCTTGACAACGAGATCCCTCACGGTGTTGCGGTGGTCATCGAAGAATTTAAAGAAAAAAAGAGTGTCCTGTCTGTCAGAGCCGAGATATTCTGCGAAAAAGAATCACACAAGCGCATCATCATCGGCAAAAACGGTGAGATGCTCAAAAAGATAGGCTCTTATGCAAGAGCCGACGCCGAAGAGCTCTTCGGCACACAGATATTCCTCGACCTGTGGGTCAAGGTAAAAGAGAACTGGCGCGACAGACCGGGTCAGATCTCCAACTTCGGTTACACAGGCGAAGAAAACAATTAATCATTGTTATATTAATTAAGGGAACACAGCGATGCATGACGAGGTATTCGGCGGTGTCGTGCTCGGCGAGATAGACAAGGCAGAAAAAGGCAAAACGCTCGTCGTGCTCACGGCAGAAAAAGGCACGGTATATATTCAGGCGCCCGGCGCACACAAGCTGACGGCGTCATATCTCAAGAGCGCGCAGCTTTTTGCATACTCGCGTTTCTTTTGCTATGCAAAAAAAGACTATTATCTGCTCAAAGAGGCTTATCTTTTCGAGGATTTTTTTGACCTTCGGACAGACTATGTCGGATATTGCCTCGCCGCATATGTCGCCGAGGTCGCACTGAGCGTTGCGATTGACAAAGCCGACTGCAAAAACATATTGTCGCTGACACTCAACACACTTTATGCGATAACAAAAAAGCTTTATCCTGCAGAACATATACGCTATGTCTTTGAAATGCGGCTTTCGGCACTGCTCGGCTTTGAGCCCGACCTCGAATATTGCCCGTTCTGCGACTCACAAAACGGCGAAAAGCATATGATGTTCGATCTCGAGGACGGCTTTGTCTGCTGCACCGACTGCCTGCCCGATGAGGCAGACAGGTCTGTCTGCTGTCCGATAACAAAAAGTGCACTTTTGGCGATGAAATATATCATTTCTGCCCCCTCCAAGCAGATATTCTCATTCAGCACCGACGATGCGACAGCAAAATGTCTCTCGAGCGTCTGCCAAAAATATCTGCATTTGCGCACCGAAAAGAGATACAAAGCATTGCCTGTATACAAAAATGCACTAAGTACATCAAGTACATCCGGAGATACTAAATGAAAAGCATAAAAACACTTGAGTTTGATAAAATTCTTGATATTCTTGCATCTTATGCCGACAGCGAATATGCCAAGCAGCTCATACTCGAAACTGTTCCGTCAGATGACAGAGTCGTCATAGACAGATTGCAGGACGAAACAACTGCCGCATTCGAGCTGGTGACGCACAAATCGCGTCCGCCGCTCGGCAGAAACAAAGATATCAGACAATCGATAGAGCGTGCCGTAAAGGGTGCTGTTCTCACCACGCCGGAGTTGCTGTCTGTCGCTTCACTTCTAAGATCTGCAGCGGCAGTCAAAAAATACGGAGCGCACAAGAGCGGCGAAGAAACAGTGCTCGACCCTTATTTTGCGGCTATCACTCCCCTGCCGATGCTCACAAGGTCGATAACCGATGCCATAATCGCCGAAGACCTGATCGCCGACACCGCTTCTGATAAATTGCTTAAGATACGCAAGGACATAAAGCGCTGCGAAAGCAATGTCAAGGATGCGCTCGCATCGTTCATCAGCGGCCCTAACTCAAAATATCTGCAGGAATCCATCGTCACCACACGCGGCGGCAGATATGTCGTGCCTGTACGCAATGAATGCAAATCACAGGTCAACGGCATTGTTCACGACACGTCGGCCTCGGGCTCGACAGTGTTTGTAGAACCCATGGCAGTGCTCGAGGCGAACAACAAATTGAGAGAACTGCACACGGCAGAAGAAGCTGAGATCGAGCGCATTCTCTATGATCTGTCGCAAAATGTCGCAGCAGCGAGCGTTTCGATAACAACAAGCTTTGATGCGCTGAACAGGCTGAGCGTGATATTTGCAAGAGCATATTTTTCTGCCGATTACATATGCACAAGACCTGTCATAGGCAGTGACAAAATAAAGCTCGTGCACGCAAGGCATCCGCTTATCCCAAAGGATAAGGTCGTCGCAAACACGATAGAATTCGGCGGCAATGTTAAAACCATGATCATCACGGGTCCCAACACCGGTGGCAAAACGGTCACCCTCAAGACCATAGGACTGTTATCGATGATGGCACAATCCGGAATGCACGTGCCTGCCGATTACGGCACAGAATTGCCTGTTTTCAGCAACATACTCGCCGATATAGGCGACGAGCAGAGCATTGAGCAGTCATTATCGACGTTTTCATCACATATGAGCAATATCGTCAAGATACTGACAGAATGCGACGAGCACACGCTTGTGCTTTTTGACGAGCTCGGAGCAGGCACAGACCCTGTCGAGGGTGCATCGCTCGCCATGGCGATACTCGAAACCACAAAATCAATGCGCGCAATGACAGTCGCTACCACGCATTATTCCGAACTAAAGATATACGCCATCGAAAACGCCGACGTTCTCAACGCCTCGTGCGAATTTGATGTCAACACACTGCGCCCCACCTACCGCCTGATAACAGGTCTGCCGGGCAAGTCGAATGCCTTTGCCATTTCGCTCAGGCTCGGACTTTCACCGAGCATAATCGACAGAGCACGCGAGCTCACCGACGAAAGCGACAAAAAGCTCGAGGATGTGCTTTCACGCCTGCAAGAGGCAGAGATCGCCCTGCGTAACGAGCAGCAGCAGACGGCAAAATTAAAATCCGATGCCGAGGCAAAGCTTGCCGCGGCAGAAAAAAGGTCGGCAGAAATGCAGGCAAAAGCCGATGCAGAACTTCAAAAAGCACAGCTCGAAGCGCAAAAGATGCTGGCAAAGGCACGCGCCGCAAGCGACTATGTCATGTCGCAGGTCACAGAGCTGCAAAAGGCAAAGGACAAGCAAATGTCACGTGCGATGATCGATGATGCACGCCGTGCAATGCGTGAGCAGCTAAAGTCTGCCGACGATGCACTCAGCATAGGCTATGAGACCGACGATGCCGAATATACTCCTCCCCGCCCCTTCAAGCCCGGTGACGAAATCATCATGGCAGATATAGGCAAAAACGGCATCATAAAAGCCATTTCGGGCGATACCGCAACAGTGCAGGCAGGCATAATGCAGGTCAAGACCCCTGTTTCAAACCTCAGACTGGTCGAGAGCAAAAGCAAACCAAAGCAAAAAGGCACATCCAGCTATTCAAGCACACTTTCGGCATTCAAACCCGAGATCGATGTCAGAGGCGAAAACGGCGACGACGCATGGTTTATGATAGATTCGTTCCTCGACAGTGCCATGCTCTCAACCTTTGAAACAGTGACCGTCATACACGGCAAGGGCACGGGTGCACTGCGCAATGCCCTCTGGAATTATTTCAAGCGCGATAAACGCATCGCCTCGTTCCGCTCGGGCAGATACGGCGAGGGCGAAACCGGTGTCACCATAATAACGCTTAAAAAATAATTTTGTCTATATAACGAGGAACGCAAAAATAACGCACGACATTGCCAAACAATTAGTTAATATTTGCACATAAAGGGAGAAATCGTTATGCGTACAGTTATTATTACAGGTGCT
>CAZNCN010000003.1:0-102021 GCA_964571635.1 uncultured Ruminococcus sp.
GTGCCGCTGTCAAGCAGCGAATAATCGACTGTCGCGCCTGCCTTGACTCTTACATCGTCAAATATGACACTATCTCTGACGACAGCATCCGCACAGACGACAACGCCGGGTGAAAGCACAGAATTGATAACAGTGCCGTATATCTCGCAGCCCTCGCTGACTATTGAATTTTGAATGACGGCGTTAGAGCCTACGAAATGAGGCGGCAAAGCCCTGTTGCGCGAAAGTATGCGCCACGAGCGGTCGTTGACCGATAGCTTCGGACGCTCGCCGAGCAGATCCATATTTGCTTCCCAGAGCGAAGCGATAGTGCCGACGTCCTTCCAATACCCGTCAAAACGATATGCAAACAGTTTTTCGCCTGCCGAAAGCATACGAGGAATGATGTTTTTGCCAAAGTCATTCTCGCTCGTTTCGTCTGCCTCATCGGCACGCAGATATTCAAACAGCTTTTTTGCGCCAAAAACATATACACCCATAGAGGCGAGCGTCGATTTGGGTGCTTTTGGTTTTTCTTCGAATTCATAGACAGACATATCGTCGTTGACATTCATGATGCCGAACCTCGACGCCTCGGCAAGCGGCACGTCAAAAACGGCGATAGTGCAGTCTGCTCCGTGCGATGCGTGATAGTCTATCATTGCCGAATAGTCCATCTTATAAATGTGATCGCCCGAAAGCACGAGCACGTATTCGCAATTATAGCGCTCGATAAAGTTAATGTTTTGATAGATAGCGTTGGCAGTGCCCTTATACCAATCGGCTTTTTTGCTCGCCTGATAGGGTGGCAGGCACATAGCGCCTCCCCAGTTGCGGTCGAGATCCCACGGTTGACCGTTGCCGATGTATTCGTTGAGCACCAGCGGCTGATATTGTGTCAGCACGCCAACGGTGTCAATGCCGGAGTTGATGCAGTTGGATAGCGGAAAGTCGATGATGCGATATTTGCCGCCGAACGGAACCGCAGGCTTTGCCATGCGTTCGGTAAGCAGCCTGAGTCTGCTGCCCTGTCCGCCCGCAAGCAGCATTGCAACGGTCTCTTTGTTCTTTGCCATAAGCTTGCTCCTTTATTTTTTTATTTTATGCTTTAGTTTAGGTTTTTTGGTTTTTTGCTTTTTGACGGCCCTCTCCCGGGCGGGCAATATTTAAGAATCTGCCCCGAGAGCTTTGGCAGGTCGGGCTGAATAAACCAGCCGTTATCTGTCTCTTTTGCCCTCAGATCCTTGCGTTCGCCGCTAAACGAGCCGCCGAAGCACGCATCGTCGGTGCTGAGCAATATGCGATATCTGCCCTTACCTGCGACGGGAATGCCATAACCCTTATAGCTCTTTGCAGAGAAATTGAGCACGATTATCAGCTCGCTGCCGTCAAACGACTTGCGCTTGTAGGCATAAACGTTGTCGCTCGTGCGATCTGCGTATATCCACTCAAAGCCCTCCCACGAGCCATCGATCTCCCACAGCTCCTTGTGGTCGATATAAAAATGGTTGAGCGTCTTGATAAACTCGCGGAATTTGTAATGTCTGTCATAGCCGAGCATAAACCACTCGAGCGCTATGTTTTCGTTCCATTCAGAGAACGGTGCAAACTCGCAGCCCATGAACAACAGCTTTTTGCCCGAATGCGTCATCATATAGGTCATGTATGTGCGCAAAGTATCAAACTTGCCGCTGTAATCGCCGCTGCATTTGTCAAGCAGGCTCTTTTTGCCGTGTACTACCTCGTCGTGACTGAGCGGCAAAAGATAATTCTCGCTGAAGGCGTACGACATTGCGAAAGTCATATTGTGGTGACAGCCGGATCTGAAATAAGGGTCTGACTGAATATAGGCAAGAGTGTCGTTCATCCAGCCCATGTTCCACTTGAGGTTAAAGCCGAGCCCGTGGCGCTTGGTCACATCGGGATAGGCTGTCGACTCTTCGGCGATGAGATAAGCATCGGGGCAGCGCTCGTGCACTGCGTGTGAAAGCATTCTGAAAAAGTCGACTGCGTCATAATTTATGTTTGTGCCGTCGGGGTTTGGATTCCATTCGCCCGGCTGCCTGCCATAGTCGAGATAAAGCATCGAAGCGACGGCGTCGACACGCAAGCCGTCGATATGATATTTTTGCAGCCAAAAAAGTGCAGACGAGATCAAAAAGCTGCGCACCTCGCTGCGTCCGAGGTCAAAGCATCTCGTGCCCCAGCCGCGGTTCTCCTGCCTGTCCTTGCCCTGATATTCATACAAGGGCCCGCCGTCGAACTCATAAAGTCCGTGCTCATCCTTGGTGAAATGTGCAGGCACCCAGTCGAGGAATACCGCTATGCCGACAGAGTGCATCTTGTCGATGAATTTTGCAAATTCCTTTGGCTCGCCGTACCTCGAGGTCGGAGCAAAATAGCCCGTGACCTGATAGCCCCAGCTGCCGTCAAACGGATATTCTGTTATCGGCATGAGCTCGAGGTGCGTATAGCCCATTTCGGGCAAATAAACAGCCAATTCGTCGGCAAGCTCAGACCATGAATATTCAGAGCCGTCTCTGTGTCTGCGCCAGGAGCCTGCGTGAAGCTCGTATATGTTCATCGGCTTGGGCACTGCCCTGTCGTCCTTGAAATATATGCGGTTGTCCTTTTGCAAATCGATAAAATCACTGTCAGTCCACTCGAACAAATCGATGTCATAAAACCTTGATGCGGTGTGCTCACGGCATTCGGAATAAAACGCATATGGATCTGCCTTAAAGACCGACCTGCCGTTGCGTGTCACGAGGTATTTGTACCTCGAGCCTATGCGAAACGATGCGCTCTGCAATCTGCATGACCAGACGCCGCAGTCGCTCTTTTGCATACTGACGCCGTCCTGCCAATAGTTAAAATCTCCGACGAGCCTGACCGAGTCGGCATTAGGCGCCCAGACTCTGAATATAAAGCTGTCGCCGTCACGGTGTGCACCGAAATAATCGGCACAGTCGTATTCAAGACCCTGCCCAAAGAAATATTCACGTTGATTGTCGCAAAGCAGCATAGAGCACCTCATTGTGTCAGGCGAATCACCTTAGACTGATAACAGACTGATAGTTTATTACAAATACATTATACACCGCAAAGCCGAATAGGTCAATAGCGGTTTTTGGCAAGGCGAGCAACTTTAATGTGATTTTTTGTCTTTTACCCCTTTACAAAAAATAAAAGCGGTGTTATAATGCTTATGTTTGCAGAAATGCAATCCGCAGCAAGGCGCAGCAGTGGGATACACGCGGGTATCATTTTCAGCCCGGCATCATCCGCCCACAGCCTCGTCTTAGCGCGAAAATATCAAGAAAGGTGACAAAAACCATGCTCAGCAAAGAAACCAAGGCTCAGCTCATCAAAGATTATGCAATCTGCGAGGGCGACACCGGCTCGCCCGAGGTTCAGATCGCGATACTCACCTATCGCATCAAAGACCTCACCGAGCATCTCAAGGTCAACAAGAATGACAATCATTCGCGCAGAGGTCTGCAGCAGATGGTCGGCAAGCGTAAGAAGTTCCTCAACTATCTTATGAACGTCGACATCACCAGATACAGATCTATCGTCGAGCGTCTCGGCCTGAGAAAGTAATTCCGTACGCGCAAGGCGTGGAGGCAACCCCTCCACGCCTTAACGGAAACGGTGGGTTTAGCAGTTAAATATATCTCCGAAACTGCTTCGGGGCTGTATTTAAGTGTTAAACTTGCCGTGCTCCGTAACCTAAAAAATTAATCAAAGGAGTAACACAAGTGTTTTTCAAGAATTACCGTGAATTCAAGTATGATCTTGCGGGCAGACCGCTGATCATCGAAACCGGCAAGATGGCTCAGCTTGCAAACGGCTCGTGCCTCGTCCGCTATGGCGAGACCGCTGTTCTGTGCTGTGCAACCGCATCTGCCGCACCCAGAGATGGCATTGACTTTTTGCCGCTTTCTGTTGATTTCGAAGAGAAATTATACGCCGCAGGCAAGATCCCCGGCAGCTGGAACCGCCGTGAGGGTCGCCCCGGTGAAAAGGCGATACTCGCATCGCGCGTTATCGACCGTCCTATACGCCCGCTCTTCCCCAAGGATCTCCGCAACGACATCGTTCTGTCGCTGACCGTCATGTCTGTCGACCCCGATTGCTCGCCCGAGATCGCCGCAATGATAGGCGCATCGATCGCACTTACTATTTCAGATATTCCCTGGAACGGACCTATCGCAGGTGTATTCATGGGTCTTGTTGACGGCCGCATAGTCGTCAACCCCACCGCCGAACAGCGTGAAAGAAGCGATCTCGAATTGACCGTTGCAGGCAGCGAAGCCAAGGTCGTCATGATCGAGGCAGGCGCAAAAGAAGTCGATGACGACACCATGTACGAAGCCATCATGAAGGCTCATGAGGTCATCAAGCCCCTCTGCCGCTTTATCAGCGACATTCAGGCAGCCATCGGCAAGCCCAAGTTTGATTATCCCTCCTGCGAGATCGACCACGATCTTTTCGACAAGATCGAGGCAATGGTTCGCGAGGACGTTATGGCAGCACTCGATACCGACGACAAGAAGGTTCGTGACGCCGCATTGCAGCCTATATACGCCAGGGTTCACGAGGCGTTTGACGAAGAATATGCCGACAACATCGCAATGATCGACGAATGCATGTACAAGCTGCAAAAGAAGATCGTTCGCCACTGGCTGCTCACCGAGCAGCGCCGTGTTGACGGCAGACGCATGGATCAAATGCGTCCGCTCAACGCCGAGGTCGGACTTTTGCCCAGAACCCACGGCTCGGGTATGTTCACCAGAGGTCAGACTCAGGTGCTCACCACCACCACTCTTGCTCCCGTCAGCGAAGCACAGATGCTTGACGGCATAGATGAGCAGGATACAAAGCGCTATATGCACCACTACAATATGCCTTCATACTCTGTCGGTGAGGCAAGAGCTGCACGCTCGCCCGGCAGACGTGAGATAGGCCACGGCGCACTCGCAGAGCGTGCTCTGTTGCCCGTTTTGCCTTCTGTCGAAGAGTTCCCCTATGCCATCCGCTGCGTTTCTGAGGTCGTTTCTTCAAACGGCTCGACCAGCCAGGCTTCTGTCTGCGGCTCAACGCTCGCATTGATGGATGCAGGCGTGCCCATTTCCGCACCTGTTGCAGGCATCTCCTGCGGTCTTATCACCGAGGGCGAGAACTGGATGACTATGATAGACATTCAGGGTCTCGAGGACTTCTTTGGTGACATGGACTTCAAGGTCGCAGGCACCAAAAAAGGCATCACCGCAATTCAGATGGACCTCAAGATCGACGGTCTTACCCCCGCAATTATCAAGAACGCTTTAAAGACAACCCACGAGGCACGCAATTATATACTTGACGAGATAATCGCTCCTGTCATTGCAGAGCCTCGCGCAGATGTTTCTAAATATGCGCCCAAGATGATCACCATCACCATCGACCCCGACAAGATCAGAGAAGTTATCGGCTCGGGCGGCAAGGTCATTCAGAAGATCTGTGCCGACACCGGTGCCAAGATCGACATCGAGGACGACGGCAGCGTATTTATTGCCGCAGTCGACCGTGAGTCAGGCTATAAGGCTCGCAAGATCATCGAAGCCATCGTCAACGATCCCGAACCCGGTCAGGTGTTTATCGGCAAGGTCACACGCATTCTCAACTTCGGCGCGTTCGTCGAGATCGCACCGGGCAAAGAGGGTCTTGTGCACATCTCGCAGCTCGATACCAAGCGTGTCGGCAAGGTCGAGGATGTCGTCAACATCGGCGACGAGGTCAAGGTCGTTGTCACCGAGATCGATGAAAAGGGACGCATCAACCTTTCGCGCAAGGATGCACTCAATATAATCGACGACTAACAGCATATCAAAAGCAGGGACTTAGGCCGGCTGAAACAGGAAAGCATGCGCCGTTACCCTGCTTTTGCATTAGCACCATCAAAAAAGGAGGTCAAAGCATGAAAAAATTAATAGCACCGATAATTTCGGCTGTCATTTCGGCCGCAATGCTTATCATAGTCATACCGCTCGGCATGACGCCGTTCGTCACGGGACAGGTCGTGCTTGCGATAATCGCATCGGCTCTGCTTTTGATTTCGGCATCCTGCAACGGATGCTCGATAGCGGCAGTATGTGTTTCAGCGCCCATGTTTTTGGTCGAGCTTTGGCTGATGGTGGCGCGCAACTATATAGCGCTCTCTGGCGAAACTTTGGCGAGCCTCGAATCGCCCATTATGTGGGTGGTGCTGATAATGCATTTTGCCATAGTCGGCTGCTCGATAGCGCAGTGCTCGATTATATACAGATAATTATTAATTAAAAACTCGGCTGTCCCTCACCTGAACAGCCGAGTTTTTTTGTATCTATTGCATTTTTAAAGCGTTCTGAGCACCGACACGAGTGCTTCTTTTGTCATATGGCAAACATTGGCGTAAAGCCTTACGCCAAGGTCCTCGGCACGCATTTTAAAGCAACGGCCGTATGCAGTGTCGGTGTCGAAATCTGCGGCAAACAGTGCCTTGACAGAATATCTGTCGCCAAAACGCTCTGCGACGGTATTGAGCTTATAAAGCTCTTCCATGTGAATATTGCCGTTCTTGCATGAAATATAATAAGGCCTTGCGCCTTTGGTCATCAGCACGTCGATCTCGTTTTCGACTTCACCACGGCGTGAATTGCTGTATGCGCCGTCCCAATCTATAATGACGCCTGTGCGTACGTCATCAAACGCCTTGCTCTTTTTGGCAGCCGAATAAACGATATGCTCGAGCACCGTTCCCGATTTTAAAAGGCACTGCCTGACATAATCGTTTTTGGGCACGCATTTGCCGTCCTCCTGCCTTGTGACCAAGCCATAACGCCCAAGCAGCTCTATCAGCCTTTGTGTGTCGGTGCTATGCTTTTTACCTCTTATAACAGCCGCAGATGCAGTGTTGAAGAGATGCGGATCAAGCTTGCAGACACGCCAGAGGTTTTGCAGGTCTTTGGTATACTCTTTGTCCGCCTCGGGCAGGATAGCACTGTCACGCATCACTCTGCCGCCGTAAAGTGCGATATTTTCGGCAACCGTGATACGAGGGAAAGCATTAACCTGCAGCAAGCCGTCGCCGTCGATGTCATTCACCTCACGTCCTCTTATGTCGAACCTGTGCACCTTGATGTCGCTGCGTTCGGCAATAACCCTGCCGAGTGCCATCAGCATAATATCGTCGCCGCCCGTGACGTCAAAGACAGCATCGGGATATTTGTCGGCGACAACTTTTATCGTTTCAACCGCAGAAGCAAGGTTGTACCCTGAAAGCAAAATAATTTCAAACTGCGTTTTTGCCTTTCGTGCTTTCAAAACCGAGATATAGCGTTCTGCAAATCTGCTCATCAATTCTCGATCGACTCCGATCAGCACGACACGCTCGGGCGGAGATGCAAGGCATGCACACATATTTTCGATTGAGGTTTTTTCAAAAAATTCGATATACGTCATAATTTCCTCTTGCTCATTGACACGGTGCTTTGTTTGGGCTATAATTATATTACTAAAAGTTCTTTGCTTTTACAAGACCTTTTGAGGCAAAATATTATTTTAAGGAGCAAAATATGTCAAGCTTTGAAAATCTGCGTATCGTAGACAACTTTTATCAGACCTCGCTATTCTTCCCCATGCCGACGGTGGTCATCAGCACACTGTGCGAGGACGGCACGACAACACTCGGCCCTTATTCACTCGTGCAGCCATATTATGTAGCAGGCAAGGATTATTATGCCATGCTGCTCTGCTGCCGCAACTCATCGAATACCGCACAGAACATTCTGCGCAACGGCAAGTGCGCACTCAACTTTGTTTGCGACGACCCCAAGGTGTTCAGCGAGTGCGTCAAGCTAAGCTGGCCCGGCGACAAGCCCGAGGACAAGATGCCCGGCTGCAAATTCAAGCTCGAAAAGAGCATGACCGAAGAGCAAACAGGCGAGCAGCGCCCCATGGTGCTCACCGACGCCATTCAGGTCATCGAATGCACTTGGGTCAGAGAATTGGATAACGCACAAAACGATCAGCCCGGCGAATTGAACGGCTATGAACCGCCGTATCACGATTTCAACGGCATCACATCAAAATTCGGCTGCCACTTTATTCTGAAGATCGACCGCATATTGATGAAAAAGAAATACAGTGATGCCATAATCAACGGTGTAACCGCGCGTGACTTTCCTCCCCTGCCTGTCGACTATGGCTATCGCGACAGCAAAAACTTTTGGTATCACCGCAAAAAGCGCCTGAGAGCCGAGCTTTTGCCTATGCGCAAGCAGTCGCTCGATTCTGTTCGCTATGCCGCCGACAGAGCCGACGACAAGATCAAATTCACTGACGATGCACTCATGACGATACAGAACGTGCCGAGAGTGTTTTTGTCTGTCGTGCTCAAGGGCTGTGTCGATTGGGCTCGCGAAAACGGCGTCGACCTCATCACCGCAGAGCATATGAAAATAATCAACGACAAGCGCTCAAAGGAAAAGAATAAGAAATAAAGCTTTTCAGTAAGCTGCACAAGCAATATCACTCGCCGCAAGGCAAATATCACCAAGCAAAAATCCTGCCTTAGGCCGTCTGAGATACGAAAGCATACGGTTTCTTGTCTCAGATGTCCCTTGCAGGATTTTTTGTTATCTGTTATCTGTTCTCTGTTATGCTCTTCGCCGCAAGTGCTGCGGTCGAGAATGCTATCTGCAGGTTATATCCGCCCGTATAAGCGTCGACGTCGAGTATCTCGCCTGCAAAATAAAGGTTCTTTATAAGCTTCGACTGCATAGTGCCCGGTGCGACCTCTTTTGTGCTGACACCGCCCGAGGTGACTATCGCCTCTTCGATGGGGCGTGCACAAATGATCCTGATCGGCAGATCCTTAAGCAGCCTGACTATCTTTTTGCGCTCCTCACGAGTAATGGCGTTGACCTTTTTGTGCAAGCCTATGCCCGTCTGCTTTGCGAAGGGCTCGATAAGCTTTTGCGGCAAGAGCCCGCCCAATGCGTTGACAAAGTCCTTATTCTTTTCTGTCTCAAAATCACGCAGTATTCTCGCATCAAGCTGCTGCTCATCGAGCGCAGGCTTGAGGTCGATGTGCATTTCGACAGGAAATTTCTTTGCGACGTGCGCCGATGCAGAAAGTATCACAGGCCCGGACACTCCGAAATGCGTAAACAGCATTTCGCCCTGCTCATAATAAAGCTTTTTGCCGTCTTTATAAAACCCTACACCGACGTTTCTGAGTGAAAGCCCCATGCACGCCTGGCATATCAGATCTCTTGAAACGAGCGGAACAAGCGAAGCCTTTGGCTGCACGATCGTGTGACCGAGCCTCGAAGCGAGCTCATAGCCCGAACCATCGCTGCCTGTCGACGGATAAGACGCGCCGCCTGTTGCCAGCAAAACATTGTCGCACAATATTTCGCCCTTCGACGTGTGCACTCCGCAGACTGTGCCGTCCTCGGTCATAATATCCAAAGCATCGGCATAAACCATCTCTGCCCCACCCTGCTTGCACGCCTTGACAAGACAATCAACTATATCATATGCGTTGTCGCTGACAGGAAACACTCGCCTGCCACGCTCGACCTTGAGCGGCACTCCGCGCGACTCAAAAAAACTCATCACCTCAGAGGGCGGCATGGCGGCATAAGAGGCATAAAGAAACCTCGGATTGGTCGGAACATTATCCATAAATTCGTCGAGCGTGCAATCATTGGTGACGTTGCACCTGCCCTTGCCTGTAATGGCAAGCTTGCGACCGCATTTGCCCTTGTGCTCGAGCACAACTGTCCTTATGCCGCTTGACGAAGCGATGGCGGCAGCCATCAAGCCGGATGCGCCGCCGCCTATTATGCAAAGGTCGTATTTTTTGTTACTTATCGTCTTTGTCATAGACACCGCAATCTTCCCAAATTTTTTCAAGCTCGCTGAAGGTGTTGGCTATCTGCGGACGTCTGCGCTGACCTATCGCGGCAATCAGTGCGTTGATAACAGCCATAGGTGCGACGAGCGAGTCGACGAACGAATTAATATCGTTGGCGGCGACCAGCGTTATATCCGCAAGGCTCGCGACGGGCGATCGATCGCTGTCGGTGAGCGCAATGACCTTTGCGCCATGCTGCTTTGCAAAATACATTCCGTCGACGGTGCGCTTTGAATATCTCGGGAACGAAATACCAAACACGACATCGCCGCTCTTGACGTGAATCAACTGCTCAAACATCTCTGTGCCTGACATATTCTGCAATAGCTTTATGTCTTTGAACATGAGGTTGAGATAAAATCCAAAGAACATCGAGAGCGCAGCCGACGATCTGTTGCCGACGATATAAAGCGTGTCGGCGGCAAGAATGGTGTCAACGGCGTTTTCAAAAACGTCCTTGGGCAGTGTTGAAAGTGTCTTTTTGAGCGAATCTATATCAGAATGCAATGACGAAGCGAGCACGTCGTCGCCGATGCGTTTGTCGGCAACTGCTATGCGCTGAATCGCAGTGAGCTTGTTTTTAACTGCCGCCTTGATGGCAGCCTGCAATTTAGGATATCCGTCAAAGCCGAGCTCAACGGCATATCTGACCATTGTGCTCTCGCTGACGCCGATCTCCTGCGCAAGCCTTGCAGCGGTCATATAGCTCGCCGCAACATAGTTTTGCAGCAGATAATTGCCTATCTTGCGGTGGCCTTTCGAACCGCCGGTTATACTTTGCTCGATAAGCTCGAGCACGCCGGGATTATTCATATTCAATCACCAAACATTCCGAGATAATATTTCTTTTTACCACGACGAATTACGACAGCCCTGCCCTCGATAGCGTTCTCGCGGCTTATGGCAAACTCGCCGTCCTTGACGACAGTGCCGTTGACGCTTATAGCGCCTGCACTCAAAAACTCGTTTGCTTCGCGCTTGCTCTTGCAAATGCCGCAGCCGACGAGCACGTTGATAAGCTTATCCTCGACAGCGTCGAAATGAGGCACGTTCTTAAATCCGACCATAAGATCGGAAAGCGGAATATTGGCTATATCGCCCGAGAAAAGCTGCTCCGAAACAGTTACCGCACGCTGATAAGCCTCTGCACCATGCAGGTCGGTAACGATGCACTCGGCGAGCGCCTTTTGTCCGATACGCAGATGCGGCTCGGCGTTGTGGCGTGCGACGATATCCTCGATCTCGGGCTTGGTGAGGAATGTGAGGCGCTTTAAGTAGGTCTCAACCATAACGTCCTCGGTGTTGAGCAGGAACTGATAAAGCTCATACGGCGAGGTCTTTGCAGGGTCAAGCCAGACGGCGTTGCCCTCGGTCTTGCCGAATTTGACACCGTGCGAATCGAGCACGAGCGGCATTGTGAAAGCATAAAGCTCCTTGCCGGTTGTCTTGCGCGCGATTTCGATGCCTGTGGTGATATTGCCCCACTGGTCCTGACCTGCGACCTGCATATCGACACCGTAATGCTCGTTCAGATAGTTAAAGTCGATGCCTTGAATAAGCATATACGAGAATTCGGCATACGAAATACCGTCCTCTGAATCAAGTCTATCCTGAATATGCTTTTTAGCGAGCATATAATTGACGGTGATAAATTTGCCGTAGTCACGCAGGAAGTCAATGACATTTATGTCCTTGCACCAATCATAGTTGTTGACGACAGTCACCCCCGGGAAAAGCTGCATAAGCTGAGCCTTGAGCGAGTCAAAGTTCTTTTGAATAACCTCACGTCTTGAAAGCTCACGCTCGGCAGTCGCCTTGGGGTCACCGACAAGACCTGTTGCACCGCCGACAAGTATAAACGGAATATGTCCTGCAGCAGCAAGCCTGCGGATTATTATAAACGAGGAATAATGACCCAGATGAAGGCTGTCACCCGTGGGGTCAGTGCCTATATAAAATTTAAGTCCTCCCTCATTCAGCTTTTGCTCAAGCTCGGGGCTGGAGATGTCCTTGATCAGACCGCGCCAGACAAGCTCGTCATAAAGTTTCATTATCAGATCTCCTTGCAAATTTTTTATCTTCTAATTATACAATAATTTTTTGCCAATGTCAACCGATAAATAACCCTCCCCTCGCATTTGTGCCAAAAACACCGCATTATTGCAAATTTTGCGTTGACAATAATTGCAAATAATGCTATATTGATTGTCTTAAACTAACTTAATAATATGTATGTAATTAAGGGAAAAGTGATTTACTTAAACGTTTTGTTTCACATTGACAAAAGCGCATATTACAAATAGACGTGCTGTCTAAACAACGCAACAAACGATAGCGTTTATTCCTTTAAACAAAAAATGACAGCAAGCTATGTCTGCAGTTCCTACACCCTGACAATGACAACGCATTCTATCGATGGCTCTTTTTGGGTGCATTTAAAAAAGAAGGAGATTTCATGCGATATAACGACTGGCACGAGGTGTATAACTTAGTGCCGATCAATAAACTCAGGGCTTAGCGAAAGACTGAAAATCTAATATCGCAGAGAACAAGTGTCAAAGCAAGTCAAGCTGCCGATATAAAGCAACCCGGAATATGCCGATAATTACTTTAAATTCGCTATAATAGAAACGTTTTTAAAAGGAACATAAGCGACGATTATTTATGTGAACGTGAATCATATTGCAAGCAAGTATTTATAACACGAGCATATGACTGCAACCGCAACTAACAAAAATCGGTGTCGATTCCCCGACACCGTTTTGTTTTTTATACAGCCTTAAGTATCAGCATAAACGCCGTGAGCATCGCGAGGAAAGCAAAGTTAAATGCAGAGAACTGTTTGATATAATATCCACTTCTTCCGGGGTTATGGCTGACATATTCTCTAAAAGTTATGAGGCTGGCGAGTGACGAAATAAGCGTGCCCACGCCACCGATATTGACGCCGACGAGCAGGTCTGCGTAATCAGTCGTGAACTGCGACAGCAATATGGCCGAGGGGACATTGCTGATGAACTGGCACGAAAGTATGCTGAAAAGCAAAGTGCTCTTTTGCATCAAAAACATAAACAAATTCTTGACTGCATCAATACGCGCCATATTACCCGCAAAAATAAAGAAGAAGACAAAAGTCAAAAGCAGGCAATAGTCGACAGACAACAGTGCTTTTTTATCGACAAAAAGCAATACCGCAGGGATGACAACAAGACCTATCCAATAAGGTATTCCTCTGAAAACTATCAATATCGAGAGTGCAAACAATGCAAGATAAAGTGCCGTGCGTTTAGGCTCGAGCTTTGTGTTTTCGTGCGGCAATTCGAGCGGCTCTGGCTTGACAAAAACGATACAGCAAACGGTTATGAGCAAGACCGAGAGCAAAAACGGCGGTACCATTATTGCGACAAATTCAAGGTCGGGGATCTCAAACTTAGAATAGAGATACAAATTCTGCGGATTGCCGAACGGCGTGAGCATTCCGCCCAAGTTGGCGGCGATATTCTGCATTATAAACGTAAACGCCATATACTTTTGCTTGCCCGTCGACGACAAAACAAAATATCCGAGCGGCAAAAACGTCAGCAGTGCCATATCGTTGGCTATCAGCATTGAGCCGATAAACGTTATGTATGCAAGTGCGATGACACTCATGCGTGCATTCTTAAACATCCTGACTATGCGGCGAGCCAAAATATAAAAGAAGTTGATATTCCTCAAGGCGCAGACAACCGCAAGCACGCAAAACAGACAGGTGAGCGTCCTAAAGTCAAAATACTCGAGATACATAGCATCCGGCGGAACAATAAACGAGGTTATCACAGCAGCGGCAAGTGCTATGCACATGACGGTATTCTTTTTGACAAACGCCATAAGCCGCATTCCGAGCGGCATAGGCTTTATTGCAATATTCATATCAAAATTCCTTGAAAAAAGTGTTGTTTTAAATACTCAAACGATGTGAAGTATACTCTTAATCACACCAAAAGTCAACAGGCAAATTGCCCAAAAGACGCAACAAAAAAGCCGCTTCGAGTGAAACGGCTTTTGTTTGTTTTATATCGCTCCAAAGAGCAAAAGCATCAAAAATCCAAAGAGTGCGAGCAGCAAGAAGCAAGGCAAAACTATGACAAGAAATGCCGAAAAGCTCATCGCAAATTTGTCCTTTGCGCCGACATGCTCGTTCTCAAGCATATCTCTGAACTCCTGCTCCTGTTCGGGTGTTGATTTTTTAAGTCGCTTAAAAATCATAGCTGCAAGACCTTATCTGAATTATTGTGCTTCTCTCGAGGATCTGCGCTCTGTTGACGGCATCTCAAAGAGATAATTGCCGTTTTTGTCGAGCTTGCGCTGCGGGAAGTGGCAGGCTACGAAATGACCCGGCTCGATCTCGGCAAGCTCGGGCGGAACGCGCTTGCACTGCTCGCATGCCATATAGCAACGAGTGTGGAATTTGCATCCTGACGGCGGCTTGATGGGGCTGGGGATGTTGCCCTCGAGCAAAATGCGCTCTTTCGAGAGGCTTTCGGGGTCGGTTGTGGGTATCGACGAAAGCAGTGCGACGGTATAAGGATGGCGGGGATCCTCAAATATCTTTGATGCATCTGCAAGCTCGACGACATTGCCGAGGTACATAACGCAAATCCTGTCAGAAATATATCTGACGACAGAAAGGTCATGCGAGATGAACATATATGTGAGGTTCTCTTTGTCCTTAAGATCCTGCAAAAGGTTGATGATCTGCGACTGAATCGAAACGTCAAGTGCCGAAACACATTCGTCGCAGACGACAAATTTGGGGTGAACCGCAAGTGCACGCGCGATAGAGATACGCTGTCTTTGACCGCCCGAGAACTGGTGCGGATATCTGTAAAGCATATAGTCCTGCAGGCCGCACTTACGCATGACCTCGAGGATATATTCTCTCATTTTGTTAGAGCCGTGGCGATAGAACTTATGGGTAACAAGACCCTCCTCGATTATCTGACCAACGGTCATACGGGGGTTGAGCGATGAATACGGATCCTGGAATACTATCTGCAGATCCTTGCGCAGATGGCGCATCTCAGAATATTTGAGTCGTGCGAGGTCGATGCCGTCGTCAAGCATAGACTCGTAATGCATAAACTCTTCGTCATACTTATATGCTGCCTTGCGCTCGTCGATCTTATTGGCGAGGTCGGCGATCTGAGCAAGCTTTGATTCGCGCTGTGCGATATATGAATCGCGCTTTGCGATAAGCTTTTGCTTTTTGGACTCAGAGAGCTTCTTGCGCTCATCGTCCTCGACCGAGTCATCAAGCTGGAGGTCAATATCTTTAATGCGCTCTGCGAGTGCAGCAGCGTCATCCTCGAGCTGTGCCTGCTGGTAGAGCAATGCAGCACCTGCCTTGGTGTCCTTGACGGTAAAGCCGCCCAGAATCTTTGCGGTGTGAGCAACTGCGGTCTGATATTCAGCCTCAGCGAGGTTCTTGTCCTGCAGATCAAAGAATGTTGCATCTTCGCCGAGCAAATCAGCCTTCTCTGCCGCAGCCATTGCACGTGCTTCAGCGGCGTGCATTTTGGCGATGTATTTATCTGCATGTTTCAGAGTATGCAGAACATAATCAGGAGCGAGATCTGCACGAGGAACGCCATAATACATCGTCGTGCCTGCAGTCTGTTCATAGAGCTGCAACAGCACTCTGCCGAGGGTCGACTTGCCGCAGCCCGACTCGCCGACTATGCCGAGTGTTTCGCCCTCATAAATGTCGATAGTGATCTCCTCGTTAGCCTTGACATAGTACTGCTGCTTTTGGAAGATGCTCGACTTTGCAATAGGGAAATATTTTTTAAGATTCGTGATCGATAAGAGCTTTTTGGTGTTCGGCACTGTTCCTCACCTCCTTTTCGGGATAGAAGCATCTGACGCGCTGTCCGGGCAGGACCTCCACGAGCGGAGGCTCGCCATCGAGGCACTTCTGCGTTGCATATTTGCATCTCGGTGCAAATTTGCAGCCCTTAGGCAGTGCGAGCGGATGCGGCACGACGCCGGGGATAGGCTCAAGCTTGTGCGTGATATTGTCGATACGCGGAATGCTGTTCATCAAGCCCTCGGTATAAGGATGGCTCATCTTGCAGTCGGTGAAGATAATACGCGCCGAAGCCTGCTCGACGACCTGTCCGCAATACATAACGACGACGTCGTCAGCCATTTCGTTTATAACGCCCAGGTCATGGGTGATGAATATGATCGAAGTGCCGTTCTCACGCTGCAGATCGTTCATAAGGCGCAGGATCTGTGCCTGAATCGTAACGTCAAGCGCGGTGGTGGGCTCGTCGGCGATCAGAATGCGAGGCTTGCAAGCCAGCGCCATAGCGATCATGACTCTCTGTCTCATACCGCCCGAAAGCTGATGCGGATACTGCTTCATAACTGCCTCGGGGTTAGGTATCTGGACATCATAGAGCATCTTGAGGGCGCTCTCGCGTGCCTCTTTCTTCTTCATGCCCTGGTGAACGATAAACGGCTCAGAAAGCTGCTTTTCAACAGAAAATACAGGGTTGAGCGAGGTCATAGGCTCCTGGAAGATGACCGAAATCGCGTTACCGCGGATGTGATACATCTCATCCATCGAAAGCTTGGTGAGCTCTTTGCCCTCAAACTTTACGCTGCCCTCGGCAATATATCCGTTATCATCGAGCAATCGCAGAATGCTCATTGCCGAGACGGATTTACCCGAGCCCGACTCACCGACTATGCCGATGGTCTTGCCGGGCTCAAGGGTATAAGACACGTCGTTGACTGCCTTAACAATGCCCTTGCGGGTCTTGAAATAGGTGTGCAGGTTATTAACTTCAAGCAATGCCATGATAATTTAACCTCCTCACCTTTCAGCGCTCGACTTGGGGTCCATAACGTCCCTGAGCGCGTCGCCGATAATGTTGATGCAAATAGTAGTAGTAGCAAGGAACAGCGATGTGAACAGCCACTGCCACCAATAGTTGTTGATAATGGTCATATTGATGACGCCGTTAAGCATATTGCCCCACGTCGGTGCAGGCAGCTGAACGCCGAATCCGAGGTACGAAAGCGATGACTCGGTCAGCATACAGGTTGCAAAGTCAAGCGTCAGGGTAACGATGATGATCGAGATAACGTTAGGCAGTATGTGCTTGAACGCGATGGTCGATTCTTTGATACCCATAGATTTTGCTGCGGTGACATACTCATTTTCGCGTGCGACGAGCACCTGACCGCGAACAAGTCTTGCAAGGCCTGTCCACGACAAGCAGCCGAGTATGCACATCAGCAGGAATATTCTAATATTATCGTCAGGGATCTTGGTCATCATTGACGAAAGTATCATGGCAAACGGCAGGAACGGGATTGCCGCAAAAACCTCGGTAACACGCATGAGTACTATGTCGACCTTGCCGCCGAAATAGCCTGCAAGGCAGCCGATGATTATGCCGATGATTGTCGAAATGATAACTGCAACACCGCCGATAGTCATGGTCATTCTTGAGCCGATGATTATGCGGTGCAGGATGTTTGCACCGTTCTTATCGGTGCCAAATAAATAGCCCCTGTTGCCCCAGGTCTGAACGAGCTCGTTGTCTTCGTTGACAGAATAGTTCTGGAAGCCTGTTGCATAAACCTTTGCGGTCGGTTCAACCTTTGAAGGCATAGTGCACTGGTCGAGCAGATCCTCGCCCCATGTATAAACATTGCCGAGGTTGGTCACGCCGGAATAATGGCGCGAGCCTGCCGAAATGTTGACAAAATACTCGCCCTCTGCAAGGGTGGGCATCTTGACGAACGAGCGCTTGCTCTCATGGAAGCTGCCCGCAACAAGAATAGAGTTATCAGAAAGCTGATAGGTGACAGTAGAGCAAGTCGAATAAGCGGCCTTGATGGTTGCGTTGTGACCATCGTGTGCACGCTCTTTGAGCCAAGTATTGATCTTGGTGCCCTCTTTATCGTCATACGAAGCCTTGGGCTCGACGAAAGTCTTGACGTTAGCAGGGCCGAGCACGATAGGATCATAGGTGCTGCCGTCTTCGGGAGCACGGCGGATGCCGACGACATAGCTCAAAGTGAAGGTTATATCATCAAGCAAAACAGGGTTGGGAGCGACGCCGGTAACCTCATCAACATCGTTCATGGTGGCAAAATACTCCATGTTGGTATACATGTTCTTATTGCCCCAGATGTGCAATCTGCCGTCGTTCATGAGAATTGCTGTGACCTGATAGCCGCAGATGAGCTTTTTGACATTATTGATGTCAACGCCGTTCTCTCTGAGGTCTTCGGACATAGGCAGAACGAAGTCAGGCAGCTTTCCATACAAACCGTACTGGGCGAGCTTGTTGTCGCCCCAGCCATATATCTTGCCTTGATCATCAATAGCGATTATATGGTCAATGCCGGCTGCGATCATAACGATATTTGCGTTTTTAACCTCTTCGGGTATGTTGGCAACGTCGACGCCGGTGGTACCAATCTTGGTACAGCCCCAAACATAGACATTGCCTGCGTTGGAAAGTCCAACGGTGAAAGGACCATAAGACGAGATCTGCTTAATATCGCTCTGCAATTCCTTGGGCATATCCATCATACCGAGGGTGGGATATATATTCTGCTGCAGCGTCTCTGAATATGAGTCGTAGTACTTAGGCATAAACAGAGGTCCGATATATGCCATAACGAACATCAAAACAACAATGATAAGTGCTACAACAGCATACTTCTTTTCAAGAAAGTTCTTAACTATCTGCTTGCCGGGGCTCAAAATAGCCTCAACATCAGAAACCTGCTTTTGACCGTATTTGTCGGTGGCAAGAACCTCGTCAGCATAAGTCTTGCTGCCGCCGAAGAACAGACGCTTTAACCAGCCTGCACGCTTCTTGGGAGCGGAGGAGGTATTCTTTTTATCTTTGCTCATTTTAAATCTCCTCCTTATTTGTTAACTCTGACACGAGGATCGACCAGACCATAGACAATATCTATGACGAGGTTGCCCAGCAGTGCTATAACGACATAGAACATCTGCAGGAACATGATAAGGTCGTTGTCACTTGCTCTCAAAGCAGTGATCATGACCTGACCCATACCGTTGATGGCGAATATCTGCTCAATGACCAGCGATCCCGAGAAAATACCGAGGAACCAGCCAACGACGAGCGTAACGATAGGAATAAGTGCGTTATGCCATGCATGGCTATAAATAACGACCTTCTCGCGCAAGCCCTTTGCACGAGCGGTTCTGATGCAGTCCATTGAGAGTGCCTCGATCATAGAAGCACGGACGTATCTGGTCATGCCGCCCATAGAGCAGAATGTCATAACAATCATGGGCAGTGCGAAGTAATAAAGTGTATCGAGCACCTTCTCCATACCGACAAACTTGTTGCCGGGAGTGCCCATGCCAGACGGCGGCAGCCAACCGAGCTTCGCAACGAATATCCAGATAAACAAGAGCGCTATCAGGAAGGTTGGCAAGCTATAACCTATAATGGTAAGTATCTGCATAAACTTATCGCCAAACTTGCCACGCTTGACAGCACAGTGAATGCCGAGAGGAATGGTTATGCCGAGTGCAAGAATAGTAGCGAATATATTTACGATTATGGTGATGCGCATCGGCTCTTTAATAGCCTCGGCGACAGACAGGTGATAAAAAGTCGATTCACCAAGGTCACCCTGCAGCAATCCACTGAAAGTGCCGTCATAATAAGGATATACGCCAAGCCATCTCAAATACTGCACAACAGTGCTGCCTGTCTCTGTACCATAGCGACACTGGTATGAAAAATACTTTTCTTGAAACAACGCTTCTCTTTCTTCAGTGGTCAGGTTTTTAATGGCCTTGACCTCTTCAAAGGCTTCGGTATACGCACGGTCGCCCCATGCCGTATTATAAAGCCAGAACATAAGAAAAGACAGTATCACGAGAACTATCAGCATATATGCTGTTCTCTTAACAATATACTTTCCCATAATCATTCATCCTTTGAATTTATTTGCGGCACTTGCCGCTGATATATAACAAAAGTGCCTTGCACTTTATTGTTTTCGAATTTAAATGCGAGTGGGTAAAAAGCGGTTATTACAATTGGAATGTGCGAAAAAATGCTTACATAAAGGTTGCAGGAAGGGGCACGAAGCCCCTTCCTGCCAATAAACTCTATAACGAGTTCCTTAAACTAATTGATTAATTACTTAAGGAAAATGATGTCAGCCTCATCTATGATGTAGTACTGCGAGTACATATCATACATGGTGTTGTCAACGGTGTTGCCGTATGAATAGTCATAAACAGCAGAGTTGTAACCGGTTGCGAAGTTGAATGCAGCATAGGTAGGAACGCCACCGTAGACGCCAGAGCCGTAATCCTGCTGATAGAGCTCAGCAAGCATGGGATAGAAGTCGCCAGCCTTAGCGGTGATATAAGCGCCGCAGTCAGCGAGGTTCGAGTTCTCCTGGAAAGCACCAACAAGCAGATCGGTGAAATCGTTGTCGGTAGTGCCGAACCAGTTGATTACGAGAGGCATGTAATAGAAGTCGCCAACCTTTTCGGTCTTGTACTTGCCATCAGCAGAAGCGAAGGTCTTGTCAGCCTCGGTGATGATGGAAGCAGCTATCTTCTTATAACGGATACCTTCAGTGTAGGTGTTGCCGTCTTTGTCATATACCCAGCCGTCAGCCTCGAGGGTCTTGATAGCTGCGTCTTTGTCAGTTGCATAAGCGTCAAGCTTGATGTCGTTCTTAACTGCAGCATAAGCCCAGAAGGTGCTGTAGTAAGGTCCTTCGACAACTCCGCCGTAACCGCCGGTGAACTTCTTAGCGAAGTCGGGACGGTCCATGCAGAGAGCTACTGCCTGGCGAACTGCAGCGAACTGCGATGCGCCGAAGTCGCAACGGAAACCAAGTTTGCCGTAGCCGGCACGGCCATAGTCGACTTCGTCGAATGCGCCGTTGCTTTCGTCGATAAGTGTAAGAGCTTCTTTGGTAGCGTCGCCGCCGGTAACACCCATCAGGATGTCAACACCGCCAGACTTGAGGTCCTGCAGCTGAGTAGCGGTAACAACTTTCTTATAAATAACAGTGTCGATCGAGGGCTTGGAGCCTTCGTAGTTGCCCTTGTAGTAGGTGTTAGCCTTAAGAGTAGCAATCTTGCTTGCTGCGTCATAGCTCTCTACATAGTAGGGACCGGAGTAAGGATAGGTAGTATCGGTGTTCTGAGAAGTTGCATTGAGGTAAGCAGCCATCGTATAGTCGTCGCCCTCTTTTGCATAGAAGCCATCGGTAATGTAGCAGCCATTGCCGTCGTCTTTGATCTCAGCATCGCCAATCCACATCTTTGCATACTGAGCAGAGAAGGCAGCGTAAGCGATGTCATAGAAGTAAGGAAGATAATCTGCAGAGATGGTAACAGAGAACTTGTAGTCATCGAACATTCTCAGACCAGAGAATTCTTTGGTGCCTTCTTCGCCGCCGTCATATGCTGCGAAAGAATCGTAGCCAACAACGGTCATGCCGCTCATCTTGTCTCTGCCCATAGCAGCGGTAGCAACCTTGGTAGAGAAGACGAGAGTGCCAACGAGGTAGTCTTTTGCAGTGACAGCAGAGCCGTCGCTGAACTTGAGGTCGTCATAGATCTCGATTTCGAAAGTCTTGGAGTTGTCATCGTTGACAGTCTCGGTGTGAGACTTAACAACTGTGGGGTTCCAGACATATGCGCCATTCTTGTTAGCAACGACGGTGCCGAGCTCGACAGTCAGGCTCTCGATATCCTGGTCAGCAGCGCCGGGGCTGGAGACACCGTAGGACGAGTAACGGAAGAGGCCCGAAAGCTCAGTGGAGTTGCCGAGGATGATGCTGTTGTCTTCTTTAACAGAAGTCCAGTCAATCAGAGCAGCAGCTGCGCTCCAAAGCGGGTTGGTGGGGTTCTCTTTAACCTGCTGGATCTTGGTGCTGTAAACGTCGTAGTACTGGTTGCAGTAAAGGGGAATCTCGGGGAGCAGCTTGTTCCATCTCTCGATGTAGTACTGCCACCACTTGGTGTAAGCACTGTTCTGCTCTTCAAGAGTGCCGTTGCCGCAGTTGTAAACCATAGCCATCGAAAGGAAGTCGAGGCCGAGGATGTACTGCTTGCCGTCTTTTTCGATATAGCAGTCGCCGTCGTCGTTCTTCTGAACGTCAGCGATCGTTATATCTTTGCCGTATTTCTCGTAAACCGAGGTGTAGTCTTCGCCATAAACTTTGCCGTCGAGGTTAACATAACCCTCGGTGCCGTCAAAGTCAACAGCAGGTGCGTCGCTTGTTGTGCTGGATGTGTCGTCCGATGAAGTGTCGCTTGTGGGAGCACAAGCAGCAACCATCGTTGCAACCATCAGAAGAGCCAACAGAAGCGCGAAAATCTTTGTTTTCTTCATTTGCGGATTCCTCCAAATAAAATTATATAGTAACGCGATGCGCTAATATATTTCGAATTAATGCAGTGCCACGAGGCACATAAAATATTTTCGTCAATTATAGCATACAAATATGCCGTTGTCAACTATTAATCGGCATCAAATTGCTGTTTTTGAGCAATTTTTTGTGGCTATTTATGCTGACGAACTGCAATTTTGCAAGTTTTGAAATTGCAAAATGCAAATCTCTCAAAAAAGATTGGCATGATTATATCATACTTTCGCGCTAAATGCAATAGGCAGAGCGAATTTTTTTACTATAAAAATCGCACAAAAAATGCCCACGTCAAGCCGTTTATGCGTACATTTCGTATAGTTATGCACAAAAAGTGCAGAATAGCGAATAAAAATGCAATTCTTTGCACTGTGCGCATATTTTGTTAGCACGCTTTTTTGGTGTGCCGCAGATTATTGGGGTGTCAAATTTTCAAATACATGCAATTTCATTTTGAATTCTGCTGCAAAAAGCAAAAAATCGGCGTTCACAGCTTTTGCCGCAAACGCCGATTTGATCAAAATCTGTTCTTTTTTGCCGACTCTGCTTCTTTGAGGGCGAGCAGAACCGACGCCTTTGCATCCTCGGGCTTGCATCTGACGGGATACGTGCGCGTTTTTACGCAGCCTATAAAGTATTCTATCTCATTATAATATGCATCGTCGGTCGTGCCGTATTCGGTCACGTCGGGGTTATAAGCCTCTTTGCGGTGAGGGAAAACAGTTACAATGCCCTTGTCAAACTCGACAGTCGCATCCTGCATGTCGACACGATAGCCGTAAGAAAACGGATAGCCGACATATGCAATATCGTCGGTCGCACTGATGACCTTGTCGCTATATATATAATTTGTAGAAACAATGTCGTCGGCACTGTCCTTGAAATACTTGCGTGCAGTAGTCAGCACTCCCTGCGGCTCACCAAAGCAAAGCCTGACAAAATCGGTGTCGTGAATATGCTGATCGAACAATCCTCCACCACCCTTGTCGGCAGTGATTATCCAGTCGTGCCACGAGGGGTTATTCTCGTGGTCAGCATATCCGCCGCGCCAAAAGAATCCGCCTTTGACCTCACCGAAGGTCTTTTGCTTTATGACCTCCTGCAGATAGACATATTCGCGCCAGAAATGCAGGCACTGACCTATCATCAAAAGTCTGCCGTGCTTCTTTGCGGTCTCAAGCATTCTGTCGCACTGCTCGGCATTAAGTGCCATAGGCTTTTCGCACATGACGTCGCAGCCTGCCTCGAGCGCCTTGCACGAGAGCTCGCAATGCAAATATGTAGGTGCAACGACATCGACGATATCGAGCTTTTCATGCAAAAGCATATCGTCGATCGATGTATATTTATTAATAGAAGAAAGATCGCGCTCACGCTCTGTTCCCATATTAAAAATATGTGTTGTCGTGCCGTCAAGCCGCGACTGCTCGACATCGCATATCGCAGCAAGCTTGATGTCGGCTCCGTTTGAAACGAGCTTTTGATACATGTCGACATGGTGCGAGCCCATGCGTCCGATGCCGACGACTCCTATTTTGAGCATATTTCAGTCCTTTACAGCGATGACTGCGCACTCGAAGGGTCTGAGCGTCATTTCAGAGCCCTGCACGCATTGTTCATCATAGTTTGAAAGCAGTATTTCACCGCACTCAAACGGCAGTTTTACAGTCTTTTGTTCGGGGCAGAACGAGCATATTACGGCAGCACTTCTGTCGCCGTTTCTTGTATACGCGATAATATCGTCGTGCTCGAGCAAAATCGGCTGAATATCTCCATAGGTGAAGGTTTGGTTATATTCCTCGCCCTTGCGGAGTGCTATCATGTGCTTATAATAATTAAGAACGCTGTTTTGATCCTTTTGCTCGTCGGCGGCGTTAACCGTTGCATAATCGGGATGCACTCTTATCCACGGCGTTCCTGTGGTAAATCCGCCGTTTGCGCTGCTGTCCCAAGGGAACGGAACTCTCGCATTGTCACGGCTGTACCTCTCGACCGCTTTTATCGCCTCATGAGGCGAAAGTCCGTCGGAAAGCGCGACCTTATAGTGGTTTCTGGTCGATATGTCGTCGACCTGCTCGATAGAATCAAAATGCGTGTTGGTCATGCCGAGCTCCTGCCCCTGATAGATAAAGGGTATACCGCGGAGGAAGAAGAACAAAGTGCCCAGCATCTTCTGCGAAACAACACTTACATAGCGGTCGGGCAGGAATTTCGCACACGCGCGGGGATAATCGTGATTTTCAAAATAGACTGCACCAAAGCCGACCTTTTCTGTTGCGAGCTGCGATGCAAACATCCTGTCGCGAAGGTTTGATATAGGCCATTCCCACGGGCGCTTGCAGGTATGCCAGCCATGACCGTAGGCATAAAGCTCGCTGTAGGTGAAATCAAACAGCGTATCAAAATATCCGTCCTCACCGATATATTCGCCGAGCTCCTCATAGGGTACACCGGCCGCTTCGGCGACAGTCATGCACTCGTGCTTGTCAAACGTGTTTTTGCGCAGTTCCGTCAAAAGTTCGCCGATGCCGGGATAATTGCGCGTGGGAGCAAAGCAGCCGACCATTCCGTCATCATCATCAGGCGGCAATGACGAGAGCGTGGGCTCTTTTTTGATATGAGTTATGGCATCTATGCGGAAACCGCCAAGCCCCTTGTCGAGCCAATAGTTAATCATGTCATAAAGCTTTTGGCGCAGTTTGGGATTTTCCCAATTGAGATCGGGCTGTTTTTTTGAAAAAAGATGCAGGTACCATCTGTCGCCTCCGACGTTCTCCCATGCAGAGCCGCCGAACATAGAGCGCCAGTTGTTGGGCGGAGTGCCGTGGCTCTCTCTGAACCAGAAATAGCCCGCCTCTTCGCTGTCGGGATCGGCAAGTGCTTTTTTAAACCATGGATGCTCGTCAGAGCAATGGTTGAGCACGAGGTCCATAAGTATCTTTATACCACGCTTGTTCGCCTCTGAAATAAGCAGATCTATGTCATCCTTTTTGCCGAATATCGGGTCAACGTCATAATAGTCCGAAATGTCATATCCACCGTCGTCCATGGGCGAGCGGTATACAGGGCAGATCCAGATGATGTCTATGCCGAGGTCTTTGAGATAATCAAGCTTGGATGTAATGCCGTTTATATCGCCTATGCCGTCACCGTTGGAGTCGCAAAAGCTGCGAGGATATATCTGATATGCTATCTTGTTTTTCCACCAATTTTTGTTTTTTGTCATAAAGCACACTCCCTTCAAATGAATTTTATCACGCATCAAGCCAAATTGCAATAAAAACCATAAAAAAATAATGCTAAAAAACTTGCAAAGTGCAGAATTCTATGGTATATTATAAGTTGGTTTCAAGTGTATCGATATTTCAGGTAACATTATTTATTTATAAACTCAGGAGGACAAGTGTTATGGCACTTTCTAAAGAGCAAATCGCAGCTAAGACCGAAGAACTCAAGGCGTTTATCGCCGAGCACAAGGACACCGAGGGCCCTCTCATGCCTATCATGCAAAAGGCTCAAAATCTCTTTGGCTATCTTTCGTTTGAGACGATGGAGCTCATCGCCGACTCGCTCGGCATTCCCACAAGCGATGTCTATGGCGTTGCAACATTTTACGCACAATTCACCCTCACCCCGACAGGCGACTATGTCATAAGCGTCTGCACGGGCACTGCCTGCTATGTCAAAGGCGCAGGCGCCGTTCTCGACAAGGTCAAGTCAACTCTCAACATTGAGGCAGGCCAGACCACCACAGACGGCAAATTCTCGATCCGCGACACTCGCTGCCTTGGCTGCTGCGGTCTCGCACCCGTCATGATGATCAACGACGACGTTTATGGCAAGGTCACTGCCGACGCCGTTGAAGGCATACTTGCAAAATACTGATACCGAGGCATTTTTATGACAGTTTCAGAGCTTGTCAGCGAGGCCGGATTCAAAGTCGTCAACATGCCCTCTCCCGACACGGGCGTCAGTGGCTGCTATGCAGGTGATCTGCTCAGCAACGTTATGGACAAGGCGTCGAAGGGACAGTGCTTTGCTACGGTTATGACCTGCGTCAATGTCGCTGCGATAGCGGCTCTGGTCAATATGCCCTGTGTCATTCTCTGCGAGGGCGCAGAGCCGGACGAGCTTATGCTTTCGTCAGCAGAGGCGAGAGGCTTGAACATAGCCGTTTCGGATATGCCTGTGTATGAGACATGCCTTGTGATAGGCAGATTGCTCTCAAGATCGGAATAAGCCATGCAGGATATTTCGTTGCATCTGCTCGATGCGGTCAATAATTCTATCATGGCGCACAGCAGGCATATCGCCGCCGATATTTTCGAAACACATTCGGTTATCAAAATGACCGTCTGCGACGACGGACACGGCATAGAGGCGCAAGTCCTGCCTTTTGTCACCGACAGAGCATACACAACTCGCGGCGGTGACGGCGGACTTGGGCTTTGGCTGCTTAAAAACACGGCAGAGATGACAGGCGGAGGGCTTGACATACGCAGTCGCTGCATTGCCGCGCACCCGTGCTTTCACGGCACGGTCGTATGTGCGAGCTTTGTCAAAGCGAGCGAATATTGCCCGAAGCTCGGCGACGTCGCTTCGACGGTGTCAGCGATTCTGTCAGGCATCGGCGATGCCGAATTCAGGTTCTGCCATCGATCAGGCGACAGTCAGGTCTTTATCGACACAGTCGAGATACGACAGGTGATAGGCTCACTGCCACTGTCAATACCCGCTGTTTTGCAGTGGGCAAAAAACGAGCTCACAAATCAGTACACCCTTTTTTACGAATAATAAAAAATAAACTATAACCCGAAAGGATCAATCAAAGCATGAAAACATTGCAGGAACTTGCCGCGATCAAGCAGAAGATGAGCAGAAACATCTCTCTTCGTGAAGGTGAAAACGGCACACGCATCGTTGTCGGCATGGCAACCTGTGGCATCGCCGCAGGCGCAAGAGAGGTTTTGCATGCACTTGTCGAGGCAGTCGCAGAGGACGAGGTCTATACCAAAGCCATCGTTTATCAGTCCGGCTGCATAGGTATGTGCGAGCAGGAGCCTATAGTCGAGGTCATCGAGCCCGGCAAAGAGAAGATCACTTATGTAAAAATGACCCCCGAGAAGGCACGCAGAGTCGTCGCCGAACACATCAAGGGCGGCAAACCCGTCACCGAGTATATGCTCGATGGCACACAAATATAATTTAACGGAGGATATTGCAAAATGATTCGTGCTCATGTATTAGTTTGTGCAGGCACCGGCTGCACCTCCTCCGGCAGCGCCGCCATACGCAAAGCGCTGGCGGAAGAGCTTGAGAAGAAGGGTCTGCAGGACGAAGTCGAGATAGTTCACACCGGCTGCTTCGGTCTCTGCGCACTCGGCCCTATTATGATCATCTATCCCGAAGGCGTGTTTTATTCGTCTGTTACGGCTGACGACGTTCCCGAGATCGTCGAGGAGCATCTGCTCAAAGGCCGCATAGTCGACCGCCTCATTTATCGCGACCACACCATCAAGGACAAGGTCGACCACAAGGCACTTTCGCTGGGCGACACCTCGTTCTATAAGAGCCAGAAGCGCGTTGCTCTGCGCAACTGCGGTGTTATCAACCCCGAAAACATCGAAGAATATATCGCCATGGACGGCTATGCCGCTCTCGGCAAGGTTCTCACCGAAATGACCCCTCAGCAGGTCATCGACACCATACTCGCTTCGGGTCTCCGTGGCAGAGGCGGCGGTGGCTTCCCCACCGGTCGCAAGTGGCAGTTCGCTGCTGACCAGACTCTCGAGAACAACCCGAACGCAGACAAAAAATATGTCGTCTGCAACGCCGACGAGGGTGACCCCGGCGCATTCATGGACAGATCGGTCCTCGAGGGCGACCCCCACGCAGTTCTCGAATCCATGGCTATCGCAGGCTATGCTATCGGTGCTGACCAGGGCTATATCTATGTCCGTGCAGAATATCCTATCGCAGTCGAGCGTCTGCAGATCGCTATCGATCAGGCACACGAATACGGTATGCTCGGCAAGAACATATTCGGCACAGGCTTTGACTTTGACATCTCCTTGCGTCTTGGCGCAGGTGCATTCGTCTGCGGCGAAGAGACCGCACTGCTCACCTCTATCGAGGGCAACCGCGGCGAGCCCAGACCCCGTCCTCCGTTCCCTGCAGTCAAGGGTCTGTTTGGACATCCCACCATCATCAACAACGTTGAGACATATGCAAACGTTGCACAGATTATACTCAAGGGTGCTGACTGGTTCGCTTCTATGGGCACCGAAAAGTCCAAGGGCACCAAGATCTTTGCTCTCGGCGGCAAGATCACTCACACAGGCCTCGTTGAGATCCCCATGGGCACTCCCCTGCGCACTATCATCGAGGATATCGGCGGCGGCGTTCCCGGCGGCAAAAAGTTCAAGGCTGTTCAGACCGGTGGCCCTTCGGGCGGCTGCATTCCCGCACACCTGCTCGACACCCCCGTTGACTATGACACTCTCGTCGCAATGGGCTGCATGATGGGCTCGGGCGGCATGATCGTCATGGACGAGGACAACTGCATGGTTGACATCGCAAAGTTCTTCCTCGAATTCATCGTTGACGAATCCTGCGGCAAGTGCACACCCTGCCGTGTCGGTACTCGCAGAATGCTCGAGATACTCACCCGTATCACCGAGGGCAAGGGCGAAGAAGGCGATATTGAACGTCTCGAGGAGCTCGCCAACATGATCAAGACCAACTCGCTCTGCGCGCTCGGTCAGACCGCTCCCAACCCCGTTCTTTCGACGCTCCGCTTCTTCCGCGACGAGTATGAAGCTCACATCAAAGAGAAGCGTTGCCCTGCAGGCAGCTGCAAGGCTTTGGCACAATACGTCATCGACCCCGAAAAGTGCAAGGGCTGCAGCGCATGCTCGCGTAAGTGCCCCGTCGGTGCTATCTCGGGCGAGATCCGCAAGCCGTTCGTCATCGACCAGAGCAAGTGCGTCAAGTGCGGCACCTGCGTCGATGTCTGCAAGTTCGGCGCGATAAGCAAGAAATAAGGAGGAACATATAAATGAAAACTGTAACGCTCACAATTGACGGCATTCAGGTAACCGTTCCCTCCACCTACACCATACTCGATGCCGCGAGAGAAGCTCATGTCAATATTCCCACGCTTTGCTATCTCAAGGACGTCAACGAAATAGGCGCATGCCGCCTGTGCGTTGTCGAGGTCGAGAGAGCCAGAGGCCTGCAGGCTGCATGTGTCTCCCCCGTAGGCGAAGGCATGGTAGTTCACACAAATACACCCGCTCTGCGTGAATCGCGCAGACTTAACCTTGAGCTTTTGCTCTCTAACCACAACCGCGAATGCACCAGCTGCATCCGCTCGGGCAATTGCGAATTGCAGAAGCTCTGCCAGGAGTACGGCGTTGACCGCTATGGCTTTGAGGGCTGCAAGACTCATACCGAAGCACCCGACGCAGTTTCGCCCTCTATCGTTCGCGACAACAGCAAGTGCATCAACTGCCGTCGCTGCATCGCAACCTGCAACAAGGTTCAGGGCATCGGTGCTATCGGCATGTCCAAGCGTGGTTTCAAGTCGACTGTCGGCTGCATCTATGGCAAGTCGCTCGCAGAATCACCCTGCATCAACTGCGGTCAGTGCATACTCGCCTGCCCTGTCGGCGCTCTGCATGAGAAAGAGTCGATCGACGAGGTCTGGGCAGCTATCAAAGACCCCACAAAGCATGTTGTCGTTCAGCCCGCACCCGCAGTGCGTGCTACCATCGGCGAAGAATTCGGTCTGCCCATGGGCACGGCCTGCACAGGCAAGCTCGTTTCCGCACTCCGCAGGCTCGGCTTCGACAAGGTGTTTGACACCGATTTCGCCGCAGACCTTACTATTATGGAAGAAGGCACCGAGCTTATCCACCGCCTCACCGAGGGCGGCGCTCTGCCGATGATCACCTCGTGCTCGCCCGGCTGGGTCAAGTATTGCGAGTCCTTCTATCCCGAATTCATACCCAACCTCTCGAGCTGCAAATCTCCTCACGAGATGCTCGGCGCCGTCATCAAGAGCTATTATGCTAAAAAAGCAGGCATCGATCCCAAGGACATCTATGTTGTTTCTGTCATGCCCTGCACGGCAAAGAAGTATGAGGCTAAGCGTGAAGAGCTCTCTGTCGGCGGTCTTGCAGACATTGACGCAGTCCTCACAGTCCGTGAAGCTGCCCGCATGATGAAGGCAGCAGGCATCGACTTTGCACGTCTGCCCGACGAAGACTTTGACTCTGTTCTCGGCGAATCGACCGGTGCAGGTGTCATCTTCGGCGTCACCGGCGGTGTTATGGAGGCTGCTCTCCGTACCGTTTATGAGAAGGTCACAGGCAAGACTCTCGAAAACATCGACTTTGTCGCTGTCCGCGGCATCGAAGGTGTCAAAGAGGCCGAGATCGATCTCGACGGCAAGAAGATCACCGTTGCAGTCGCAAGCGGCACAGGCAACGCAGGCAAGCTGCTTGACGCTGTCAAGAGAGGCGAAAAGGATTATACATTCATCGAGATCATGGGCTGCCCCGGCGGCTGCGTGACCGGTGGCGGCACACCTATCGTCGACGCTACCACAAAGTGCTATGTTGATCCTCGCGTTGAGCGCGCAAAGGCTATCTACGGCGAAGACGCAGGCAAGGCAAAGCGCAAGTCCCACGAGAATGAAGAACTCAAGACGCTTTATGCAGAGTTCCTCACCGAGCCGGGCAGCCACCTTGCACACGAATTGCTGCACACCACCTATACTGCACGCAAAAAATATAACTAAAACAGTATATTAACTGCAAAAAGCGGGCGCAGATCCTCTGCGTCCGCTTGACTTTTTTTATAAATACTATTATAATGCTTTTATATTTATCAAAACCAAAACAAGGAGTGACGTTATGGGATACGTATTCATCAGCTATAGCTCTGCCGACAAAGATGCCGCCGAAGCTGTGCGTGCAAGTCTTTTGAGCCGCAATATCAAATTGTGGATGGCACCCTACGACATTCCCGCAGGTCAGCGCTATGCCGCAGTTATCACCAACGCTATCAAAGAGTGCGAGTGCCTGTTGCTGTTGCTCTCGAATCAATCTCAGGCATCGACTTGGGTCGACAAGGAGCTTGAGCGTGCACTGACCTATCGCAAGCCTGTTTTCCCAATGAGAATAGACAGATGCGAGCTTGCGGGTAGCTTTGAGTTTTATCTCGGCAACCAGCAGATCGTCGATGTTGATTCGATAGAAAACGGTGACGCAGGGTTTGAAAAAATAATCAGCGCACTAACCCCTTATGCATTTTCCGCCGCTGCCTCGCCGCAGCCTGCCGTGCAGACCGCACATATCGAAGCCACGCAGACCTCGCAGCCCGAAATAGGCTATGGTGTGCTTTTGCACACAGACACAGATATAGATATACATACTGATGAGCAAGCCTCGGACGGCTATGGTGCTGTCCACGGACAGCAGCACGAGCCGGAGCCCTCGCACGCTGACGAAGGGCCCGCAAAGATAGGCTATGGCGTTTTTGTCGGAGAGCATAACGCCACCGACAAATATGGTCGGATAGTCACTCATGACGAGGAGCTGCAACCGCCTGCCACTCATACTCAGGCAGAACCCCCCTCCGAGGGTGGATACGGTGCTTTGACAGGTGTGCCGTCAGAGGACGGATATGGTGCTCCGGTGGGCTAATATTTATTTATATTTTATACATTGACAATTACTTGTTTTAGTGGTACAATATCCCGCATATAAGACAGCGGTGCATAAATATGCACATTTCACCTGCAATTGACGCATTTTTTGCAGTGACGTGCATGACGCACTTTTTGTCAAATCGCCAATTGGCAGGAGGAATCATTATGAAAAACATCAAAAAAGCTTTATCGCTCGTTCTCGCACTTGCAATGCTCGCAGTTTCGTGCCTTGCATTTGCCGCTTGCTCTGACAACACGAGCAAAAAGTACACCATCGGCATATGCCAGCTCACACAGCACGCAGCGCTTGACGCCGCAACGCAGGGCTTTATCGACGCAGTCATCGCCGAGCTTGGCGAAGAAAATGTCGACATCGATATGCAGAACGCTTCGGGCGACACCAACGTCTGCACAACTATAATCACCAAATTCGTCAACAAAAACGTTGACCTCATCCTCGCTAACGCAACGCCTGCACTTCAGGCTGCATACAGCACTACTGTTTCCAACCCCATCCCCGTGCTCGGTACTTCTATCACCGAATACAGCGTTGCGCTCGACCTCGACAACTTCAACGGCACCGTCGGCAGCAATGTTTCGGGCACTTCCGACCTTGCACCGCTCGACCAGCAGGTTGACATGATCCTTGAGATCTGCCCCGATGTCAAGTCGGTCGGCATAATCTATTGCTCGGGCGAAGCAAACTCCAAATATCAGGTTGAGAAGGTCACCGAATACCTCACAAAAAAGAATGTTGTCGCCAAGGCATACCCCTTCTCTGACTCCAACGACATCATCGCAATAACCAACGCTGCCGCAGCAGAATGCGACGCAATTTATATTCCCACCGACAACACTGCTGCTTCGTGCGCAGAGACCATCGGCAACATCGTCCGTGAAAAGAAGGTGCCCACATTTGCAGGTGAAGAAAACACTGCCAAGGCTTGCGGCATCGCATCGCTTTCGATAAGCTATTATGACCTCGGCGTGCAGACAGGCAAAATGGCTGCAAAGATCCTGAAGGGCGAGGCAAACATCTCTGAAATGCCCATCGAATATGCCCCCGCAACCAAAAAATACAATGCCGAAATGGCTGAATTGCTCGGCATAACCATTCCCGAGGGCTATACCGCGATCGAGTGATCGTTATATCTGTTATTTTATAAAAGCATTATTCTTAAAATCAAAAGGAAACTGGCATGGAACAACTCTTAGGCTCGCTGCCCGGAGCGATATCTCAAGGTCTCATCTGGGGTATAATGGCGATAGGATTATACATTACATATAAAATACTTGCTATCTCAGATCTGACGGTTGACGGAACGATCATTTTGGGCGAAGCCGTATGTGCTGTTCTCATCACGTCCGGCGTCAATCCGTGGGTTGCTATGCTCTGTGCAACCGCCGCAGGTGCGCTGGCAGGACTTGTCACAGGTCTTTTGCACACTGTTCTGGATATTCCCGCGATACTTTCGGGCATATTGACGCAGATGATGCTGTGGTCTGTATATCTCAAGGTGACAGAGGGTCAGGCAAACGTAAGCCTCAACCCGAGAAAATATCAGCTCGTGCTCACCACGGGCGACTCGCTGAACGTCATTCTGACGCTGCTCGCTATATTGGCGGTCATAATCGGCATACTTTATTGGTTCTTTGGCACTGAGCTCGGCTGCTCGATCAGAGCAACAGGCTGCAACAACAATATGGCACGTGCCCAGGGCATCAATACCGAGTTTAACAAGGTGCTGGGACTCGTCATTTCAAACGCTATCGTCGCTTTGTCGGGCTCGTTGCTCGCTCAGTATCAGAGTGCCGCCGACATCAACGCAGGCAAGGGCGCAATAGTTATCGGACTTGCCGCCATCGTCATCGGTGACGTAGTTATGCAAAAGGTCGCACGCAATTTTGCCGTCAGACTTTGCGGAGTTCTGGTGGGCGGCGTGATATATTATATGATCTATCAGATAATAGTTTTTATCGGCATAGATACCGACCTGCTCAAAATGCTTTCGGCAATCGTCGTCGTGATATTCCTCGGCGTACCCAACCTGCGCGCAAAGTATTTCAGCGGCATTCATGCAAAGACCAAAAAGAAAGCGGGTGAAAACAATGCTTGAGATATGCGGAATTTCCAAGACCTTTCATCCCGGCACGATAAACGAGAAAAGAGCACTGCAAGATCTCTCTCTCACGCTCGAGGACGGCGACTTTGTCACTGTCATCGGCGGCAACGGCGCAGGCAAAAGCACTCTTATGAACGCTATATGCGGTGTTTGGAGGCTCGACAGCGGCAAGATAATCATTGACGGCAAGGATGTCACATCAATGCCCGAGCACAGACGTGCAAAATACCTCGGCAGAGTGTTCCAGGACCCTATGATGGGCACTGCCGCAGATATGGAGATCAAAGAGAACCTTGCGCTCGCCAAGCGCCGTGGCAAAAGCCGCGGGCTCAGATGGGGCATCACAAGTGCCGAAAAAGCCGAATTTCGCGATATGCTCGCATCGCTCGATCTGGGACTTGAGGATCGCATGAGCAGCAAGGTTGGACTGCTTTCGGGTGGCCAAAGACAAGCTGTCACGTTGTTGATGGCTTCGCTCTCAAAGCCAAAGCTGCTGTTGCTCGACGAGCACACCGCAGCGCTTGACCCCAAAACCGCCGAAAAGGTACTCGACATAACAGACAAGATAGTCTTTGAGAACCGCCTCACAACGCTCATGATAACCCACAATATGCGTGACGCCATCAATCACGGCAACAGGCTGATCATGCTGCATCAGGGCCAAATAATTCTCGACATCAGGGGCGAGCAAAAAAGGAGCCTCACTGTCGAGCAATTGCTCGAGCTTTTCTCGAATGCGAGCGGCAAGGAATTTGCCAGCGACAGAGCGGTGCTCAATTAAATTGCATTAAAAAAAGAACCTTTCCAGCAAAGGTTCTTTTTGTGTTTTGGAAAATCAGAATTCTATCTGCATTCCGTCATAGGAAACGAGGAATCCGTCCGCCGCAGCGACAGGCACGAGCTCGTCGTATATCAGCTTGCCGTTGTGCGAAAAATGGTTGATGACGTTGATCGTTTTGTCGTCGACGACGCCTATTTCTCTAAGCTTTTCTCTCACGACAGGGCAGGAGTCGAGCCCCAGATGTCCGCCGCCGCTAGGCAGAGCGCCATAGGTGCAGTCATAGCTGACAAGGTCGGCTCTTATGTGGTTTTCGGCAAGATAAGCATACACCTCATCAAACAAAAGTCCGGTGTCGTGCAGGTACAAAAGCGTGCTCTTGCCGTCGGTGACGATATAGACATATGCATCCTGAGGCTGTGCGTGGTTTGCTTTCATGGCGGTGACCGTATAATTGCCAAGCTCAGTGGGCTTATATGCTTCGATAAGATGCATATGCGTGCCGTCGACGGCTGCCTCGTCATAATCGGTCTTGCGTATCATCCTTTCGTATTTTGCAACAACATCCTTGCTGCCGTATATGTCGACCACATCCGATGTGCGGTTGTGGCAATAATAGTCGGGATGCCTGAAATGCATGTCAAGCGGCTCAAAATGATCGAGGTGTGCGTGAGTGACGATTATGTTCCTTATTGCCGAAAGGTCAAAACCACGCAGAAGCTCGTGCATATAGGTATCGCCGGGATAATCAATCAGCATATCGTCGTTGATAAGTGCCTGCGAGCGTGTGCGTATATTTTTGCCGCCAGCCTTGCGTGCTCTGACACAGTGGTCGCAATTGCAATAAACGGCGGGCCAGCCCTCTGCTGCAGCTGTTCCGAGATAGGTAAGTTTCATAAAAATGCGTCCTCTCTGTAGTTGATGCCTCTATTATACTAAAAAAACGCAAAAAACGCAAGGATTTTAGAAAAAAACTATTGCAAAACACAAAAATGTGTGCTATACTTTCCCTGTTGACTACGAAAGTGAGGTAATATGCAAAATGAAGGAAGGCTTACATCCCGAATACAAGCAGACAATTGTCAAATGTGCTTGTGGCGAAGAGTATGTTACTATGTCTACCAAAGACAATATAAAGGTTGATATCTGTTCAAAATGCCATCCGTTTTTCACCGGCAAACAGAAGCTTGTCGACGTTGGCGGTCGTGTTGATAAATTCAAAAAGAGATTTAACCTTCAGTAATCTATTCTACAGAAGCGGCGGTGCCTTTGCACCGCCGATTTCTTTTGCCTCAACGCACACGAAAAGAGAGGTGTAGATATGACCGAACAAACACAAAACCAAAATGTTTCATACGCCGTGCTGGTCACAGTCACGGCAGAACGCACTCAGGCAGAGTGCGACAGATCGCTCGACGAGCTCGAAAGGCTGCTTGATACCGCAGGCGGTATAGCTGTCGCACGAGTTATACAGCCGCGTATATCGCCGGACAAGGCAACCTTTATAGGCAGCGGCAAGGTCGAGGAATTGCACGAGTTTATACGCTCTGACGAGCGCATAGATCTGTGCGTATTTGATGATGAGCTGACGCCGTCACAGATATCCAATCTCGGCAAGGCACTCGGCATAAGAGTCATCGACCGAACCATGCTGATACTGGATATTTTCGCATTGCACGCCGCAACAGGCGAGGGCAAATTGCAGGTCGAGATCGCCTGCCTGCGCTATACTGCGCCGAGACTAAGCGGTCACGGCAAGGATATGTCAAGGCTCGGCGGCGGCATCGGCACAAGAGGCCCGGGCGAAAGCAAGCTCGAGATAGACCGCAGGCGGCTCAGAGCACGCATCGCACTTTTGCAGCAGCAGATTGCAGAGCTCGAGAAGAACCGCTCTGTCAGGCGTGCCGCAAGAGAAAGGTCAGAATTGCCCTCGGCTGCCATTATAGGCTATACCAACGCAGGCAAGTCGACGCTTATCAATTATCTGACAGGCGCAGGCATACTCGCCGAGGACAAGCTGTTCGCAACGCTTGATCCTACGACAAGGGTTATGAAATTGCCCGATGGCAACGACATACTGCTGACTGACACGGTCGGATTTATCGACAGACTGCCGACGCACCTCGTCAAAGCGTTCAAGTCGACGCTCGAGGAGCTCGTTTATGCCGACATATTGATAATGCTGACAGATTTCAGCGAGCCCGAGTCAGAGCGGGCACGCAAGCGTGCTGTTACGCAACAAATGATAGCAGACCTCGGAGCGGGCGACAAGCCGCTTATAGAGGTGTATAACAAAAGCGATTGTAAGATCGATGAGGGCTATTTGCCTGTCGACGCGGTATGCATAAGCGCAAAGACGGGCGAGGGCGTCGAGGACCTTTTGACAAGGCTGCAAACGCTGATCGCAGAGGGCAAAAAGATCGCGAGATACTTCTTTGCACATTCGGACGGTGCAAAAGCCGCTGATATGTATAGATTCGCCCGCGTCATCGAGTGCGAATACACCGATGAGGGACAGATCATTACCGCCGAATGTGACGAACGTGCACGCGGCATGTTTAAAAAATATATCATAGAATAAACAGAAATAACACCCCCGACAGATATTCCGCATCTATCGGGGGTGCTTGCTATTCTGCTGTATTCAAATGGTTGCAACCATTTCGTCGGGAGCAAGCCCCCGCCCTACGACAATGCGTGATCTTGTGTGCATATCGTGATAAAATACGAACCCACAGCGCTATAATCATAATCGTCAAGACGTGGATGCTTTTGCTTTGGCAGATCATTTTCTTCAACAATTTCATTCATCACCCAAAGACCCTCATGGCTTTGCCTGTTGCAAGGGTCACGGTGTCGGAATTATCGGGTGTTTCGGTCAGAACGGCAATATCGCCCGTGCGAGATGCAGGTATCGGATGCACCGTCAGCGCTTCGATGACATCAGACAAAACGGCGTTTGCCGTCGGCAGGCTGCCTGCTCCCCTGCCGTAAAGCACGACCTCGTCGGCGGTTTCGCCGAGTATGCTGACTGCGTTATACGATCCGCCGACAGAGGCGAATATATGCTCCTTATGCACCAGCATCGGGCTTACAGAAAGAACTATTCCGTTATTCCTGCGCTCTGCCATTGCTATAAGCTTGACGGCATATCCGAGTGCATCGGCAGCTGCGAGATCTTCGTATGACACCTCTGTAATGCCCTCGACGTGCGATATTTGGTCATAGCCGATAAATCTGTCCCATGCGATGCCGCCCAGAATGCATATCTTGCGTGCCGCATCGTGTCCGCATATATCCGCTGTGGGATCGGCCTCTGCAAATCCGAGCCTTTGCGCCATGGCGAGTGCCTCATCGAACGGCAATTTGCTCTCTGCCATCCTGGTCAGAATGAAATTCGTCGTGCCGTTGAGAATGCCTGCAACGCGCCTGATGTTGCCCCATGCAAGGCAATTCCGCAATGTGTGCACGCACGGAATGCCGCCGCCTGCTGATGCCTCATAGAGGTACGAAGCGTTATTCCTGCGTGCCTCTGCCTCAAGCTCCTCGCCGTATCTTTCGACGCACTCTTTGTTTGAGGTGACAACGCTCTTGCCTGCGCGAAGCGCCTTTAAGGTAAATTCGTATGCCGGATGCAGTCCGCCCATAGCCTCGACGACGACCTCTGTCTCGGGATCCGAGATCACCTTGTCGATGTCTGATGTAACTCTGTCAGCAAGCGGATGTCCGTCGAAGGTGCGCCTGTCAAGAATATGCGATATTTCTATACCTTCGTCACCAAGGCGGCTTTTGATCTGCTTTGAATTTATATTTATGGCATCAAACACGCCGCCACCGACAGTGCCGAAGCCGAGAATTGCTATTTTGCGCATAATTATCCTCACAAAAATGATTTTTATATATTTTACCATATCAAGACGCTGTTTGCAAGTCAAACCTTAAGCACATATACTGTTAAAAAAGAGGTGTATTATGTTTGTTATATTTGTTTTGACTTCGGTCACCTATGCAATGAAAGGGCAGGAATTATTGGAAAAGCACAGCATCGACGCAAAACTCACGAGGCAAGCGGCAATAAAAGCGGTCAAAGGCTGCGGATATGGGCTCAAGGTCGATGCGACGGCAGAGGGCACGGCGCAGAGAATACTCGAGGGTGCCGAAATAAAAATACTGGGCAAGGTGATGGTGCGTGAATGATATATTTTGACAATGCGGCAACAGGGTTTCCAAAGCACCCTGCCTGCAAAAAGGCTATTTGCGATGCGCTGATTACTTGTGCCAACAGCGGCCGCAGCGTATACAAGGCGGCTGACGAGGCGGCGAGAGTGCTGTTTCTGGCTCGAAGCAGGCTTGCAGAATTATTCGGTGCAAAGCCCGAAAACGTCGTTCTGACACAAAACGCCACGCACGCCCTCAACCTCGCTATCAAGGGCGCTTCAACCCGTAATTCAACACGCAAAAGAGAGATCATCATCAGCAACTTCGAGCACAATGCGGTGATCAGACCGTCTTTTGCGGCGTTCGAGAGTGTCAAAACCTTTGAAGTCGACCTGCACGACGACAAAAGGACACTTAAAAACTTTGCTTCGACACTCTCAAATCGCACCTCACTCGTCTGCTTTACCTATGCCTCAAACGTCTGCGGCAAAGTATTGCCTGTCAAAAAGCTGACAGAGATAGCCAAATCGAGAGGCTTGACGGTGATAGTCGATGCTTCGCAGGCAGCAGGACATTTCAAAATAGACCTCGCCGAGCTCGGTGCAGATATTTTGTGCCTGCCATGCCACAAGGGGCTTTATGCTCCGACAGGCACAGGTGCACTGATAGCGGCAGACGGCGTTTCGATTGCACCGCTCATCGAGGGCGGCACAGGCACTGCTTCAAGAGAAAAAAACATGCCAAAGTTCCTGCCCGAGCGGCTCGAGGCAGGCACGATGAACATATGCGGAGCTGCGGCGATAGCTGCCGCTTGCAGTGATTTTGTTTATCCCACAAACGAAAAAGATATATTCCGCTATCTTTTGTCCTCGCTCAAAGACACAGGTGCAGTTCTCTACGGTGCACCCGAAAGAGAGAGCGAAAACTATCTGCCGCTTATTGCGTTCAATAAGCCGGAGTTTCAGCCCGAGCGGCTCGCCGAATTATTGGCGATACACGGCATTTGCGTCAGAGCCGGGCTTCACTGCGCACCGACGGCACACAGTGCGCTCGGCACAGGCAAAAGCGGCTGCGTCAGGCTGAGCATCGGCAGGTATAACACTATGGATGAAGCAGAGGAATTTATGCGAATACTCCGCTCGATCGCAGGCGATAAATCTTGACACAGGCAAAGGTTTATGGTATTCTTTAAAAATAAGCTTTGATTCGTTTTTTATGTTCAGGGCAATCATCAAAGGGAAGTTTTATCATGGAAAATGCGACACGTTTAATAGCCGAGCGTCTGCACATGGCGCGTACAAATGCCGACAAGACCGCTGCCGAAATGGCTGCTGCGGCAGGCATTACCGAGCAGGAATATTTGAGGCTCGAGCAGGGCGACAGCGACTATTCGTTTACCTTTTTATACAAATGTGCGACCGCACTCGGCATGGACATCGCCGAGCTCGTAAGTGGCGAAGACCCAAAACTGAAGTTTTACAACATCAACCGCAAGGGCGATGGTATGCCTATCAAGAGGCGTGTCGGCTTTAATTACCGCCACATCGCACCGATGCTCAAAAACCGTGCGGCAGAGCCGTTTATCGTCACGGCAAAATACGATGCTTCAGAGCAGGATCAACCCATACGCTGCTCTACGCACAAGGGTCAGGAATTTGACTATATCATCAGCGGTCAGCTCAAAATAAGGCTCGGCGACCACACCGAAGTGCTGAGCGAAGGCGACAGCGTTTATTATGACTCGTCACATCCTCACGGAATGATCGCCGTCGGCGGCACAGACTGCGTGTTTATGGCGATAGTATTCAAGTCGGCGGGCGAATCCGAGCTTGACATTGAGCCTGTCGCCATTGACGAGCAGCAGGCAAAAGTCAGAGAAAGAGAAAGCATATATGACGACCTGATATATCACGATTTCTGCATCGAGACCAAGGACGCAGAGGGCAGGCTCGTAGGCTTTGATATTACCCCTCCCGCAGACTTCAACTTTGCCTTTGATGTCGTCGACAGGCTCGCAGTCAAATGCGGCAATAAAACCGCTATGGTCTGGGTGGATGACGACATGACCGAAAAGCGCTTTACGTTCCGCGACATATCGCGTGAATCCTCAAAGGCGGCAAGCTTCTTTAAAGAGCTCGGCATCAAAAAGGGTGACAGGGTCATGCTGGTGCTCAAGCGCAGATATCAATTCTGGTTTGCGATGCTCGGTCTGCACAAGCTCGGCGCAATCGCTATTCCTGCGACAGATCAGCTCGTGCAGAAAGATTTTGAATACCGCTTCAATGCCGCAGGAGTTTCGGCGATAGTCTGCACCTATGACGGCGAATCGTCGGCGGAGGCTGCAAAAGCGGCGGCAAATTGCGACACGATGAAGCACCTCATCATAGCAGGCGGCAAAAAAGACGGCTTCATCAGCTTTGACGACGGCATAGCAAACGCTTCCGAAACATTCGAGCGCAAAGATACCTCAAAAAACGACCCCCTGCTCATGTTCTTTACCTCGGGCACGACGGGCTACCCAAAGATCGCACTTCACAAGGCGACCTATCCGCTCGGACACATCATCACAGCGCGCTATTGGCAACACGTCGACCCCAACGGTCTGCATCTCACCACATCGGACACCGGCTGGGGCAAAGCGCTCTGGGGCAAGCTCTATGGTCAGTGGCTGTGCGAGAGTGCAATATTCGTATACAACTATGAACGCTTCAGCGCCGCAAAAATGCTGCCGATGTTTGCAAAATACGGCATAACCACATTCTGTGCTCCTCCGACGATATACAGATTTCTGATCAAAGAAGATCTCTCGCAATACGACTTTTCGTCACTCAAGCATGCGGCTACGGCAGGCGAAGCGTTGAACCCCGAGGTGCTCGTCAGATTTTATGAGGCAACAGGCCTGACAATAACCGAGGGCTTCGGTCAGACCGAAACTACCATGACCATAGGCAACCTCTACGGCGAGCCTATCAAGCCGGGCTCAATGGGCAAGCCCTCACCTGCATACAAAGTCATGCTGCTTCGTGAGGACGGCTCTGAATGTGCCATCGGTGAAACGGGCGAGATAGCGATAGATGCTTCAAAAGATCCGTGCGGGCTCTTTGACTGCTATTACAGGTCGCCCGAGCAGACGAACGCCGTCAAGCACGACGGAATATACCGCACAGGCGATACCGCGTGGCGTGACGAGGACGGCTATTATTGGTTTGTCGGACGTGCCGACGACGTCATCAAGTCGTCGGGCTATCGCATAGGCCCGTTTGAGATCGAAAGTGTCATTATGGAATTGCCTTATGTGCTCGAGTGCGCCGTAATAGGCGTTCCCGACGACATCCGCGGACAGGTCGTCAAGGCGTTTATAGTGCTCACAAAAGGCAAAACAGGTGACGATGCGACTGTCAAAGAGATACAGGACTATGTCAAGTCGCACACCGCACCCTATAAATATCCTCGCAGGGTCTGCTTTGTTGAGAGCCTGCCAAAGACTATCAGCGGCAAGATCATTCGCACTGCGCTCAAGAATATGTGACAGCAAAAGAGGAAACACAAAGTGAAGACTCTATTTTCAAAATTCGTGACCGTCTTTGCGCTGCTGCTCGCCTTCTGCACATTGCTGATTGTGCTGGTAACTATCTCGTCACTGACCGATTCTAACATCGACAGGCACTATCAGACTGTTAGGCAAACTGCAGAAGCGGTCAACCTGCTGTCCGAAGCATCTAATTACAGGACTGCCGCCGACGAGGCGCTCAAAGAGCGGTTTTACAGCTCGGTAGGTCGCGTGTGCGCAAGCTCGGTGTGCAATGTCTGCATAGCCGACAAGGACGGCTTGATATTATTCTCTACGCTTTCGTCCGAAATGTGCGGCAAGACTATCCCCTCTGATTATTTCACTTATGTTTATTCAGATGGATTCATGCGCGATGCCGATGACCTGAGCGGACTGCTCGGCACAAAGAGCCTTTATATATGCAGATATATCACAGGCAGCGATGCGGTTCTGCTCGTGTTTGACACGACAGTTGAAGGCTCTGAGCTCGACGAGCGCATGGTCAGCTCGCTCATCATAACCGCACTATGGCTTCTGGTGCTCGCAACGACGATATTATATTTCGTAACAGAGCGAGCAACGTATGAGATACGCGAGATAGCGCAGGTGTCAGAGGAGTTTGCAAACGGCAATTTCACGTCACGAGTGACTATCCCCGACAACGCCGAGATAGCGCGTGTGGCGACGGCGTTCAACAAGATGGCAGACTCGCTCGAGGCGCTCGAAACGATGCGATCATCGTTCCTTGCCAACGTCAGCCACGATCTGCGCACTCCGATGACTATTATTGCAGGATATGTCAATAATATGCTTGACGGCTCTATTCCGCCCGAAAAGCACGAGCATTACCTCGAGATAATACTCGGCGAGATACAGCGACTTTCGAGGCTCGTCAGCACGCTTTTGGACATCTCAAAGCTCGAGGCAGGCACAGGTGCTTTGCGCAGGTCTGATTTCTGCTTTTCCGAAACGGCACGGCTTGTGCTCATCTCGTGCGAGGAGCGCATAGAGCAAAAGAAGCTCGACATCATTTTTGACAACGACGTCGACGTGTATGTCAACGCTGATCAGGATGCGATACACAAATGCCTGTTCAACCTGCTTGACAACGCAATCAAATTTGCGCCCGAGCGTGGCTTTATCAGGATCTCAATCTCAGAAACACATACCGACGGTGTGCGCAAGGCACGCTTTGCGATATGCAACAACGGCGAATGCGTGCCGCCGGACGAGCTTTCGCACATATTCGACCGCTTTTATAAGAGCGACAGATCGCGTAACCTTGACAAAACAGGCACCGGACTCGGACTTTATATCGTTCGCACGACAATCGTCGCTCATGGTGAAGACATCGTTTGCACGTCCTCGCAGGAGGCGGGCACAGAATTTGTTTTTACATTGCCTGCTATCGACTCGCCCAAAAAATCGCACGGCAAGCAAATAATCGATATAGACACCTGATTCTTTAAGCGTTTTTTAAGAGAAACGGATTATAATTGTTTCAGAAACATAGAAAGGAATGATGACTATGTCAGAGCAAGATAACAACTTCGGCAATCAGTCCGAACAGGGTCAGTATCAAGCACCCGAAACGCCGCAGCAAAATGCAGCGCCGACAGAAAATCAGATACCCAGACCACAATACAACCAATATAACCAATACAGCCAATACCAGGCGCCGCAATATAATCAGCAATACGGTCAGTACGGCACACAGGGACAGGGCTATAACTATCAGTGGCAGAGCGGACAAAAGCCACCCAAAAAGAACGGCGGCTTAAAAGCCTTTGCCATCGCCGCGACCGCATGTCTGCTGGTCGTGCTGATACTCGTCACTGCGGTGCTTTATAACAGCGACAACAGCGGCGACACGTCGGCCGTTCCGTCTGCATCGGGCACTTCTTCAAGCGAAGGTGTGCTCAGCACACCCGACAAGGATGATGTCAGCTATACAGAGTTTATCTCAACGGGCGACATGGCACAATTGCCTGCGTCGGAGTACAGTGAGATATACGAGAAATGCTCAAAATCGTGCGTTTCTGTCATCACAAACAGCGCACTCGGCAGCGGCTTTGTCATCGATAATAACGGTCACATAATGACCAACCACCACGTCATCGAGGGCGCAAAGACCATCAAGGTCAGATTTTATAACGGCGACGAATACAGTGCCGAGCTTATAGGCAGCGACGATGCAAGCGACGTTGCAGTGCTCAAGATAGATGCAAACGACCTCGTTCCTATCGAGATCGGCAATTCAGACGCAGTCAAGGTCGGTGATTCTGTCTCAGCGATAGGCACACCTTATGACCTTTCATTGGCAGGAACTATGACCCCCGGCATAATCAGCGGCATAGCGCGTGATGTCGACGTCACCAACGATTATGGCACGGTAGTCAAGACCATGACACTTTTGCAGACCAGCACACCTATCAACCCGGGCAACTCGGGCGGGCCGCTGATCAACATGGCAGGTCAGGTCATCGGCATAACCACCTTGAAGCTGATGGACGAATATGAGGGTCTCGGATTTGCAATCCCCATCAACAATGCAGTCACTATCGCCAACATCATTCTCACGCACGGCGAGGTGATAAACAGACCCGACAACGACATCGTCACCGTCACCCCCAAGCTCAACATCACGATAATCAATTCCGATTACGCTGTCGAAGCAGGCTATTTCACGACAACTCCGCCCGAGGGCGTAATGGTCGTCGAGATCTCGCGCAGATCGGCAATATATCAGGCAGGTCTCGAGCTTTATGACGTCATTTATGACTTTAACGGCACAGAGATAAAGACCAAAGAGGATCTCGCAGCCGCACTCAAAAAATACAGTGCAGGCACAACTGTAACCGTCAAGGCATACAGATCGGACCGCCGCGGCGAAAACTGGCAGACAGTCGAGATCTCATTCAAGCTTGAATCGGCAAGCTGATCAATAAAAGCTATATTAAAAAGCGCCTCGATGGCGCTTTTTTTAATTGCTTAATATGCTTTATTTACCCTTTTTGATCATTGGCAGCGTGGCGATGGCGAGCAGTGTTCCGGCTATTCCGACGGCTGCCCAGATGACTGTGACAGAATGCCAGCCTATGCGGTCTGATATTTCTGAGATACCATAAGTCGAGATCGCCGCACCGACATACGATGCAAAATTAAGCAGTCCCGAATAGAATGCCACTCCCCCGCTCTTGCCAAACCTCGCAGGAACGGCGGCGGTGAGCATACAGTTTGTGCCGTGCATACAACCGACGACTATTGCAGGCAAAAGCACGGCGGCAAAGCGTGACGAATCAAAGACATACGGCAGAATGCAGAGCGCTATGGCGGCTATGCCAAATTCAACGGCGACACAAAGCATCTCGTTCTTAAAACGCTTGCCGTAAAGCCTTGCGGTCAATTCATAGCAGACGACGCTGAATATGGGCAATACGACGCTCGACATTATCGAGCTGCTGCTCGAAAGCTCGAAGGTGTCCATTATATAAACAGGCAGCCATGTGGTTATGCCGTCACGCAGCATTCCCATAGCGACTATGCACAGCATAATTACAGCGATAGAGGCAGGCATCTTGGGCACTGCGAGCTTTTTGCCGACAGGCTTTGGCACACTCTCTGCCTCGAGCCTTACACCACGCATCGAGATAAACCAGATCGCTGCGGCAACTATGCCTATCGTAAACGAAATATAAAACACAGTCTGCCAGTTAAAGTATTTTATTACCACAGGCGAAAGCAGATAAAGCAGCATCGTGGCAAGGCTGCTGCCAAAGAACACGTGTGCGCACGACCTCATATATCTGTCGCCCAAAAGCCTGATCATTATTCTTGCCATCGGAGGCCACAAAAGTGCCTGGCAAAAGCCGTTTATGCACCACAGCACGCATAACAATACTCCGCTCGTGACAAACGGTACAAAAAGGTTTATCGTTGCCGAAACAGACAGTCCGACACCCATAAGCATAACGGGGTTTATCCTGTCGCCCAGCCAGCCGCTGACTATCTGACCTGCGCCGTAAACTATAAACAGTCCTATCGTGCAGGCGGTAAGCTCCTGCTTTGTAAACGCCTCTGCGGCTATCATTTCGGCAAGGCAGACGGTCACGCCCTGTCTCGTCATATATCCCGCAAAATAGACCGCCGCACACAGCAGGGTCAATTTTGTTCCGTTCATCTGCTTCATCACTCGACTCCGTTCAAAACATCAAATCAGATCGCTAAAAATAATAACATTATATTATAACATACAAATATGAACAAGCTGTTATTGACACGAAATTGTTTTTGTGCAATAATAAGCGAGAGGTGATGATATGAGCAGGTTTATAGATATTTCCGACGGCGGCATAGAGTGCCGCATTTTAACCTACGGTGCTGCGCTTGTTTCGTTTAAAAAACACGGCTTTGACTGCGTGCTCGGCTATGATAATGTCGACGGCTATAAAAACGGCGACTGCTATTTCGGTGCGGTGATCGGCAGGGTCTGCAACAGGACAAGTGACGCCGCCGTTATTGTCGCAGGCAGGCAATATGACATATCAAAAAACGACGGCGCAAACAGCCTTCACGGCGGTTTTGTCGGGTTCGACAAGCGAGAATGGACGATAAAAAGCTCTTCGCCGTCGCATGTAGCTCTGACGCTTTATTCAAAGGACGGCGACGAGGGCTATCCCGCAGACGTCAATGCATTGGCAGAATATTATATTTCAGACGGTATTTTGCATCTGCACCTGCACGCCGAATCAAACCGTCCGACACCGATCTGCATGACGGGACACAGCTATTTTAATCTCGGCGGCTGCGACGTGAGGCAATACAGCTATATGATAAGCTCTGATACCTACTGCGCACACGACACGCACGGAATATCCTCGCTGCCGACCCCCGTCGACGGCACACAGTTTGATTTCAGGCAATTCAGCAAGCCGACCTGCGACTGCGACAACCATTTTGTTTTTCGCAAGGCCAGTGCTTTTGCCATTGCCGAAAGCGATATCGCAAGTCTTAAAATGACGACCGATATGCCCGGAATGCAGTTTTATGACGGCAACTCGATAACCGAGGGAATGCCACTTAAGCACGGCGAGACATCAAAAAAATATTGCGGCTTTTGCTTTGAGCCGCAATATGTGCCGTCATTCGCATCAGACGGCATTATACTCTGCACACCGCAAAAGCCGTTCGACTCGCACATTTCATATAGGCTTGACTTAAAATAGCAAAAGCAAAGACCGTATATTACAAAACAACTTTCAAAAGTCAAAAAGGCGGTAATGAAATGTTTGAAAACAAGCAGGACTATTGTATAGGATACCTGATTGTTGCCGAATATGTGGTTGCATTATCTTCGAACGACTCGATCTCGGTTTTTGTGTCATACCAACCATGTATAGCAAATGTTTCTTTATGGTCAATTTCATTTCGAAAATTTCCGTTATTTTGTGCGAGTCAAAAAAGCGCATAAGTCGTCAATATGGCGACCTATGTGCTTAAAAAATAAACAGCAATCTATGGTTTGCAATTAACCTGTGCGACATGATAAGCACCTCTTTTGATGATATATCGCCCTCAAAGCGTTTCGTCAACAAGGTGCCTGTTTTTTTGATTTTTTGCTGTGTTTTCAGTTGTTTGCGGAAGAATTATCGAGCAGCTCCTTTGCTCGCTCAAAATACTGCCGACGCATACTTTCGGGCGAAACTATGTGCATATCCTTGCCGAACTGGAATATCCAGCCCCAGAAGGTCGGTGAAACCTGCACTCTGACTGTTGCAACGCAGGTTTCGCTGTTGATGCGCGACATTCTGACCTTTTCGCCGAATTTGTCATAGACAGCGCCTATGAGATGGTTTTTAAACCCGAGCTTGACTGTCGTCGGCTCTCCGCCGTACATCTTGAACGCCTCGTTGGTAAAAATGCCGAGCGCGTCACGCTGTGTCAATGCTTCGCTGCCCACAGGCTCATCAAGCATCGTGACAGAATCCATCCTGTCGACACGATAATTCGCCGTCTTGCCGTGCTTTGCGCTGTATGCTACGAGATAATAATTATCCTCGTGGAATACCAAACCGACAGGCTCGACAATATATGCTCCGCCGTCCTTGCGATAATTCTTTTTGCCGTGCTCATCGAGGTCAAAATACCTGAATGAGACTTTTTTCTTTTGATAAAGCGCATCCTCAAGAGAGTCGACGCTGTAATATATCAGCTCGTTGCTGTGCTTGCGAGTATTGAACGAAACCATATTCCTGCTGAATATGCTCGCCCTGTGGCTGCCGCCGAGCTCTGCGATTTTTTTGATAAGCTCGTCGGTCTTTTTTTCGGTAATAAAGCTCGACGCCTGAACCGCATCTATTAATATCTTTAATTCCGGCACAGAAAACGACCTGTCGAGGACATAATAGCCCTTTTCTTTGCCGACACGCCGCGACAGAACCTCATAGCCCTGTTCGTTGAGCACATCAATGTCCTTGGCAAGCGTGCGCCGCTCGCATGAGATGCCCATTGCCTCGAGCCTGTCGATTATGTCGGCAGTCGTCAGCGGATTTTCTTCATCTGTTTCTTGGCAAAGCAGCTCATAAAGCTTGAGCAATTTGATCTTTTGGCAATTGTCCTGCATAAAAACACCTCACACATTTTTAAGGCGAATATACCGAGCGGCGAGAAAGAACATTCACAAAACAAAAAAACAAAAATTGAAGGCAAAAAAAGATAAACCAAAAAGAGAAAAGCATACAACAACAGCAGAGGCAATGCCGCTCGGTCGCATATCGCCGTTGTATTTTGGCAGGCACGGTCGGCGCTGACCGCCCTGCCGATGTGTTTATTATACAACAGTACAATGCCTTTTGCAACCTTTGCACAGATCCTATCGGCATCTTGTCACTTTTTTGTGACAGCAAACTACTTTTTTTGTATTCTGGCAAGCACCTGAATTATGTGCTTATCCCAATAATTCCACGAATGCGTGCCGCTGTCGCTGACAGACTCATACTCGATGCCAAGCGCATCGAGGTGCGCCTTAAATGAAATATTGTCGTCAAGGCACAGCTCGTCCTCTGTCCCGCAGGGAATATAAAGCCGTGGCAGATCTTTATCCTTTGCACGCTCCGCAACGGCAAAAAGATCGTTTTGACTGCCCGAAAACTCGTTCTCATCGCCGCAGGCGGCCTTGACCGTGGCGTGCGTGGAGATACGCTTTTTGAGGTCGAACGAAGCGGAAAGTGCACCGCAGAACGAATAGCGCTCGGGATATGTGAGTGCCGCTTTCATCGCACCATAGCCGCCCATCGAAAGCCCTGCGATATAGTTATCCTCGCGTTCTGACGACAATTGCGGAAAATAGGCGTGCATCAGCCTCGGCAATTCGTCGGTGATATAAGTAAAAAATCTGCCGAAAGCGCCGTCGATATACCAGCTCGTATATCCGGACGGCATTATGACGCACAGCTTTTCTGTGCCGAGATAGCGTTCGAGCGACGTGCGGCGAGTCCACGCCGTGCAGTCGTCAGAAAATCCGTGCAACAGATATAGCACGGGGACTTTTTCGCCCTCCTTCAGTCCGTCGGGCATCAATACGACGCACTCGGTCATCTTCATAAGTGACAGCGAATAAAAATGCATGTTTATATATGCCATGATATTTCCTCTCGATCGTTATTTATTCGGGGTATTTATATCTGCCTCGCAGCTCGGTAGATCTGCCGCGCTGGATAATATTATTGGGGCAAAGGTTTATGCAGGCAAAGCAGCCTGTGCAATATGGCTTGACCCACGCAGGCTTGCCGTCACGCATGATAATGGCGTGTGCGGGGCAGGCTTTGACGCATTTGCCGCAGCCTATGCAATCGCCCTTGAGATAAAAGCGCTTTGTCTTGCACGCATAATAGCGATAAGCAGGCTTTAGCACCTTGGCAAGAGTGCTATACCAAACAGATGCGTTTTGCCTGTTTGATTTTTTGTCTGCTATGGCGCTAAGTGCCGTTTGGATATCCTCATCGGCTTTGGCAAGCACTTCGGTGCAATCCTTCGGCGGGTCGTAAAGCACTATAAAATTATCGGGCATCGTAATATTGAACACCGCATCTGCCTGTCTGCCCAACGCTTTTTCGGCGATATTGGCGGCAGAGCCGGCATCACCGCCGCAGGTGGTGATGATATAAACATACGGCGATGCCGACGCATCGATGCTTTTCAAAGCGTCGAGCATAAGCAATGGTACACTGTAAAAATGCACAGGAAACAATATGCCGAGCGGCTCTTTGACCTCGGACGGCAGGTCGTCAAAGCCCACTCTGACTATCTTGTCGCCTAATAAATCGCAAGCGGCGCGGGCAACGTGCATGGTGTTGCCCGTGCCGCTGAAGCACAGTATCATAATCAGCCTGCCGCTTTTACGCCGTTGTAAGAGCGTGTAATAATGTTGCCATAGAATATTTCGCCGTCCTCATAGCGGACATACGGCATCGCCAAAATGTCTTTGGATGCCTTGTTTTTGAGACCGTCAAAAGTGACGGTATAAACAAAGGTTTGATATTTTTCGAAGCCCTGATATTTGACATAGCCTGATTTCTCAAGCTTTTCTGCCACGAGCTTGACTGCTTTTGAGCTCTTGACTATGTTCGAGGCGGTAGCACTCTTGCCGCCAAGGTCGCTCTCGAAAATGACATACATGCCTATCTCGCTGACCTTTTTGCCATCGACTTTGACGAACTTAGTGCCGAATTTGAGGCTGTCGCCGTCGCTGTTATACTTAGCTCCTATCGCACTGACAGGGTCAACCGCAAGCGTTGAAACGGCATAGCTGCCGAGTCCGACAAGATAATCAAGGTTTTTATCTGCGGCGTTGTTATCCGCATCGTCGTGTCTGACATAAAAAACTATGTCGCCCTCGACGTTAGCCTTGACCTTAAAGCCTATCTCTATCTGCAAGCCGCCGTCTTTTATGGCACTCTTGCTCTTGATGTCGGTTATTGCGATATTATAAAAGCCCTTTGTTTCGTCGAGCCAGTTGAGAATATCCCAGTCTGTCGGCTTAATGATAAATGCCTCCATCTCTTCGTTCGCAGAGTCCTCGTTGGTCTTGACTATCGGCTCAACCTTTGTCTTGTCGTAGAACAGCTTGAAATCGAGCAGATCAACAGGGGTCTTGACATCAGAAATGCCGACCGTGACCTTGATCTCTTTGCCGGGCTTATATTTTGAATCGACGCCTACAACAAGCTTATACTGCGGATCTGACGTTTTGTCGCCGAGCAACGAGCTGTAGTCTGCGCCCGAAACATTCAATCCTATGACACACGCCGACAGAAGCATGACGGCGACAAGGGCGAATATGACAGATTTTTTCATTTTTATACCTCCGAATGATCTATTTAAAAGCGATCTTAAACGCAAAGCTCATACCAAGCTTTTATGACATGATAATACCATTTTTGACGGCGATTGTCAACAATTATAAAGGCGAAGGCGCAAAAAATGCCGACGGGAAATTATCCCGTCGGCAAACGCTTGTTATGCTTATTTGGAATCTCTTGCGAGAACCTTCTTGAGTTTGACGAATCTGGGCAGGCCGTCCTCTTTCTTGACGTCGACATCGCCCTGAATGAGCGGCAGTGCGTAGTCAATATAAAGCTGGTTGAGGCCGTCCTTGGTTTCGTTGAACCATTCTGCGGGAACCTTCTTTTCGGTATTGGCGACAACAGAGAGGTCCATAAGTGCGATGTTGCACATATATCTGCCGTCGAGATAAGAGCGCTCAAAGCCGACCATCTTGTCGGTGATGCCCTGGGTTGCAAACTCAACAGCGGCTCTGCCTGCCGAGAAAGACTCTTCGACGTCGGTAGCCGATGCGCAGTGTGCAGCGCAGCGCTGAAGCAGTGAAAGCTCTATGCCGCGGGTCTTTGCGCCGGTTTCTTTTCTGAGATAAGCAGCGAGGAACGAAGCGAGTCCGCCGAGCTGGCTGTGGCCGAAGCTGTCCTTGCTCTGAGCGAGGTCTGCGCCGTACTCTGAAATATATCTGCCGTCTTTATCCTTGATGCCTTCGCTGACTGCGACGATGCACTTTTTGGTTTTGCCATAGATCTCTTTGACCTTTGCGGTGAACTCGTCGAGGTCAAAGACGTTCTCGGGGCAATAGATGAGGTCGGGGCCGCAGCCCTTGTAGGAAGCGAGCGCTGCAGCGGCGGTGAGCCAGCCTGCGTTACGTCCCATGATCTCAACGACGGTGATCTGACCTGCGTCATAAACGCGAGCGTCGTGATATATCTCCATCATAGAGGTAGCGATATATTTTGCAGCCGATGCATAGCCGGGGCAGTGGTCGGTTGCTGCGAGGTCGTTGTCGATAGTCTTGGGAATGCCCATTACGCGGCACTCATAGCCCTTTTTGAGCATATACTTGCTGATCTTGTTGCAGGTATCCATCGAGTCGTTGCCGCCGTTGTAGAAGAAGTATCTGATGTTGTATTTTTTGAATATCTTGAGTATCTCCTGATAATCAGTCTCATCCTCGTCGGCATCGACAAGCTTATAACGGCAAGAGCCAAGAGCCGATGACGGGGTCTGCTTCATCAGAGCGAGATTTTCGGGATCCTCTGCGCCCATGTCGATGAGGTTGTCATGGATAACGCCGAGAATGCCGTTGAGTGAACCATAGACCTTTGTGATGTTTTCGTTTTCGAGAGCGGTCTTGATGCAGCCGTAAGCAGATGCATTGATGACCGAGGTAGGGCCGCCGGACTGACCGATGACCGCTGCGCCTTTAAGAGTGCTCATTTTTGATATGTCCTTTCGTTTTCATTATTAATCAATTTATCTTATCACATTATCGTCGCAAAATCAACTGTTTTTTACGATTCAAACTGGCTGTTATACAGTTTGTGATAGAATCCGCCGTTTTTAAGCAGTTCTTCGTGCCTGCCCTGCTCAATTATATTGCCGTCCTTCATGACGAGTATCACGTCGGACTCACGAATCGTCGAGAGCCTGTGCGCAACGATAAACGACGTTCTGCCCTGCATGAGGCGTGCAAACGCATTCTGTATCTTCATTTCGGTTCGCGTGTCTATAGACGAGGTCGCCTCGTCAAGTATCAGCATAGGCGGCAGCCTGAGCATTATGCGTGATATGCACAAAAGCTGCTTTTGGCCCTGTGACAACCCATAGTCATCACTTATGACGGTATCATAGCCCTTAGGCAAGCGCCTGATGAACGAATCGGCATGCGATGCCTTTGCCGCTGCGATTATCTCTTCGTCGGTGGCGTCGGGCTTTGCCATTGCGATGTTTTCACGGACGGTGGCGGTAAGCAGCCATGTCTCCTGCAACACCATACCGTACGACTGTCTGAGCGAGGCTCGGGTGACATCTCTTATATCCTTGCCGTCAACTGAAATACTGCCGTCGTCAACATCATAAAACCGCATCAAAAGGTTGATAAGCGTTGTCTTGCCGCAACCTGTCGGGCCGACTATCGCAACTCTCTGACCGGGCTTGACCGACAGCGAAATATCTGTGAGCAGCGTGCGTGACTTGTCGTATGAAAAACTGACGTTGTCGAGTCTGACCTCGCCGTCAGCCTCGGGTAATATCAACTCGCCATCCTTTGGCTCGTCCGGCTCATCGATAAGATCGATCACCCTCGTAGCGCAAGCGATAGCGTTCTGAAACTCGGTTATAACGCCAGAGATCTCATTAAACGGCTTTGCAAACTTGCCCGCATACTGCAAAAGCACCGAAAGGCTGCCGACGCTGAACGCCGCCGCCGTTCCCGCAGTAGCGATACAGGTAAATCCGCCGCAAAGCACAACTGCCGCATAAACGACTGCGTTGACAAATCGTGTGCTGGGGTTGGTGAGCGAGGAAAAGAATATCGCTTTCAATGAATTTTCCGAAAGCTTATCGTTAGTCTTGTCGAATATTTTTATTGCATCGTTCTCATAGCCGAACGCTTTGACAGTTCGAATGCCGCCGATATACTCATCGATGACGGCAGTCTGCTCGCCGCGTGACTCTGTCTGTGCCTTAAAGAAGCCATAGGTGCGTGAAGAAATATATTTTGCCACCAAAAACGACATCGGTGTCAAAATGACGACGACTGCCGCAATTGTCGGGCTGAGCACAAACATCACGACGAGCGTGCCGATTATAGTCGCTACACCACTGAAAAGGTTTGAAAATCCGAGCAGCAGACCATCCGAAAGCGTTTCGACATCGGCAATGACCCTGCTGACCGTTTCGCCGGACGGGTGCGTGTCGAGATACGACAATGGCAATCTGTGCAATTTGTTAAATGCATCACGCCTCACATCACGCATTACGCCAAAAGCTATGCGATTGTTGAGCGAGCCGGATATCCATTGAAACAGCGATGCCGCTCCTGCACACACAAGCCCTCTCACGAACAAATGCATCATATATTCGAGGTCGACCTCGCCGACACCGACCATCAGGTCTATCATATCGCCTATGACCATAGGAACATAAAGCGTAAACATGACGGTGAGTGCCGCACATATTATCGAAAAAACGACTGAAATGCGGTAGGGCTTTATATATCTGAGAATCTTTTTGAGTGACTTGCCTTTCATTTCTTTCATTGCGCGCCCTCCTTCTTAAACTGCGAATCGTATATCTCGCGATACACCTCGCAGGAGTCGAGCAAAGCGTCATGAGTGCCGATGCCGACTGCCCTGCCGTCGTCGAGCACGATTATCTTATCACAGTGGGCGACCGACGAGGTGCGCTGCGAAACAATAAACACAGTCGTCTTGAAGTCAAGCTCTCTGAGTGCTTTTCTGAGTGCCGCATCGGTGGCAAAATCGAGTGCCGAAGCACTGTCATCAAGTATCAACACCTCGGGCTGACCGACGAGCGCACGCGCTATCGTGAGCCTTTGGCGCTGACCGCCCGACAGATTTCTGCCGTCCTGCTCGATCTCGGCATCGAGTCCGCCCTTGGCTTTGGCAACATCGAGTGCCTGCGCCGCCTCAAGTGCCTTATACAATGCCTTGTCGTCCGCCTCTCTGCCAAAGCAGAGGTTCTCTCGCATAGTGCCTCTGAAAAGCTTTGCTTTTTGGGGAACGATGCCGATCCTGCCTCTCAATTCAGCCGCATCAAGACCTCTGACATCTTCGCCGTCGATATAGACACTGCCCTCTGTTGCCAGATAAAACCTCGGTATCAGATTGACGAGCGAGCTCTTGCCCGAGCCTGTGCCGCCGATGATGCCGATGCTTTCGCCGGGCATCGCCTTGAATGATATGTCAGCAAGCGAGTTATCTCCCGCACCTCCGTAGCAGATAGAAACGTTTTTAAACTCGACCTTGGCATTTCTGTCGCCCTCGGGCAGCCCTTTTGTGACCTCCTCACCCGTGGGAATATCGAGGAGGTCTGCGACCCTGTCTGCGCAGGCGACCGACTTTGTTATATTGATTATCAGGTCTGCCAGCTTTATCAGCTCGACAAGTATCTGCGACATATAGTTGTAAAGCGCAATGACCTGTCCCTGCGTGAGCACGCCCGAATCAACGCCCTTGCCGCCGCTGACTATCAGCACAAGCGTGGCAAAGTTGATAAGCACGAGCGTCACGGGATTGAGCAGCGCAGAGATCCTGCCGACCAGCTTTTGCAGTCCGAGCAATATTTTGCTCTCGCCGTCAAAGCGGTTCTCCTCTGCCTTTTCTCTGCCGAAAGCTCTTATCACCCTCGCACCTGCGAGGTTCTCTTTGGTGGTGAGCAAAACTCCGTCGAGCGCATGCTGCACCTTTTTGTAAAGCGGAATGCACGAAAGCATTATGCCGAACACAACGACCGCAAGCACAGGTATCGCAACAGCGAATATCAACGCCGACTGTACATCGATGGTGAACGCCATGATCATGGCACCGAACACCACGAACGGCGAGCGCAGCAGCAGTCTGAGTGCAAGGTTCAGACCTGTCTGTATCTGGTTTATGTCGCCTGTCATGCGTGTTATAAGCGTTGCAGAGCCGAGCGTATCGAGCGTGCGATAGTCAAACCCCTGTATATGCTCAAACACAGAATGCCTGAGCTTTGAAGCAAAGCCGACAGACGCCTTTGCCGAATAATACTGCGCCAAAACGGTACAGCCGAGCCCCAAAAGCCCGAGCAATACCATCAGAAGCGCCATTTTTAATATATAGCCTTTATCCTCAGCGGGAATGCCGATGTCGATTATTTGGCTGACGACCAGCGGAACGAGCAATTCGAGAGATGCCTCGAGCAACTTCAGCAACGGGCCGAGGCAGATCTCTTTTTTATAGCCCTTAAGATATTTTGCAAGTCTTTTCATTGTCTTTTATGACCCTTTATTTCTGCGAAAGGTCGAGCAATGCCGCACCGATAAGTCCTGCCTCGTCGGCAAGCGCCGAGGTTTCGATCCTGCACGGAGTTTCACCTATCAGCTTGCGAAGCGGCGCAAGCAATGTGTCGCCCTCTTTGCTGACGCCGCCGCCGATGACAAGCATCTGAGGTCTGAACGCCTCTAAAATGTTGATTATGCCGACAGAAAGCATCTCGATATATTCGTCGAAAATATCCATCGCGACTCTGTCGCCTCGCTTCAATGCGGTAAACAGCGTTCTGCCGTCGATCTTGCCGCCGTTTTCGTTGACAACCTCGGCGAGCAAGCCATATGGAACAGCCATTACCTCCTGTGCGACACGCTGTGAAAGTGCCTTGGTCGAGGCAACGGTCTCCCAGCAGCCGACCCTGCCGCAGGGGCAGCGCTTGCCGTGAATATCAATGACCTGATGTCCGAGCTCGCCTGCGTGGTTCTCCTGCCCGTGCAGTATCTTGCCGTCGATGATTATTCCGCCACCGATGCCTGTGCCGAGCGTAACCATAACCATGTCGTGAAGTCCTTTGCCGTGACCCTCACAAAATTCGCCCCAGGCGGCGCAGTTTGCGTCGTTGTCGAGATAGGTCTTTATGCCGTATCTGTCCTCGAGCAGTATTTTAAAGCAGGTGTTTCTGACAGGCAGATTGCCTGCGCTGACAGCAGTGCCGGCAGCGACATCCGTCCTGCCCGGAACGCCGATGCCTATCGACGAGATCTCGCTTTTGCTTATGCCGCTTTCGGCAAAAAGTCTGTCGAGCGTCGCAAATACCGTGTCAACGAGCGCCTGCTCGCTCTTCATGCCTGCCGTAGCAGAGCGTTGCTTAAAGCTGACGGCAGCGCCGTCGACCAGTGCGGCGGTCATGGAAGTGCCGCCTATATCAATGCCAATCCTCATTTTTGCTGATTATCCTCTGTATTTTTTGACTATCGCCTGCATAGCGCCTATTTTGCGCTCCATGTCGCTCACCAGCTTGATCTGAGTGCGTGCACGGTCGAGGTTCTGACCCTCGTAATGCAGAGAAAAATATTTGTCGCCGTCGATGTGGTCTGCCAAAAAGCGCATACCGCATTCGAGCGTCATCATTATAGCACCTATCGGCAGCATATCGAGCTCGAGCTCTGTGAGCGATGAGCCCGCCTCAGAAATAAAGCCGTCGACGTATTCTTCAAAAAGGTCGAGCGACATAGACACCTTTGACAAGTCCTTTTCGTCCTCTGCGGCAGTCGAAGCACCAAATCTGATGCTGTCGCCGAAATCATAAAGCACCGAGCCGGGCATGACCGTATCGAGATCGATGACGCAGATGCCCTCGTGCGTGTCGTTGTCTATCATGACGTTGTTGAGCTTGGTGTCGTTGTGCGTGACTCGCATAGGCAGTTCACCGCTGCCGAGCTTTGAAACTATCTTGCTGCAAAAATCCCTGCGTGCATAAAAGAAGCCAACCTCGCCCAAACATTCGGAAAGTCTGCCCGAAGCATTTGCCATGACAGATGCTTCGAGATCACGCATACGCTTTGGCGTGTTGTGAAACATCGGTATGGTTTCGTGCAAGCGCTCTGCGGGAAAATCGCTGAGCAACGTTTGAAATCTGCCAAATGCCCTTGCCGAGCTCTTGAAAAGCCCCTTTATCTCTGCGGAATTATAGCATGTGGCGTTAGAAATGCATATGTACATTCTATAAAACGCACCGTCGTTTTCAAAGAGATAGCCACCGTTTTTGAGAGGAACGAGCGTCATTGCCTCACGCTCTCTGTCGCCGCCACGCGCAAGAACGGTCTTGCCGAGGTGCTCTGTCACGGCGAGAATATTCTCGGTGAGCGCATACGGATCTTTAAAGATGCCGGTGTTGATTTTTTGCAGAATATAATCGGTGCCCATATCGCACGAGATCCTGTGAGTCTCGTTGATATGGCCCATGGTTATTTTTTGAATGTCTGTTATATTGCCCCTGATCTCAAAGGCGGATGCGATCGCTTTTAATTCCATAATGCTTCGGGGTATGCTCCTTCCCTTTGTAATGCTTTGATGGCGTCGACAACAATCGATCTGTCCTCGCGGTATGTCACGCCGAACCATTTTGCGTTTGTTTTTAACACCTTGACCGTTGCGCCGTTATCCATCTGCTCTCTGACTGCAGAGGGCAGATAATATTCGCACTTTGAGAGGTCGGCACGGTTTGCGTTCAGAAACGCCCGGAATCCGCTTTGCAGACTATCTGCAAAATCATGCGAAAAGCCCCAGCAGTTCATAGACACGACAGTTTCGCCGCTGACGGGATGTATATCGCCGTCATCCGTCCACGCCGCACCGTCGTCGGTCTTGATTATCTTGGTGCGCTCTGTAATGTCGGTCAAAAAGCCGCTGTCGTCAATATTGCATATACCGCGTGCGACAGAGCCGTTCTCTGTCAATGTGTTTTTGAGCACAAAGCCTGCCATGCAATAGCGCATTTTTTCGTCGCTCTGCTTTAAGTGATTTGCTATCAATGCAAACGATTCTGCACCGTAAAAATCATCGGCGTTTATGGCGGCGAACTGCCCGTCTATATGTTCCTTTGCCGAGAGCACCGCATGTGCCGTGCCCCAGGGCTTGATTCTGCCGTCGGGAACGGCAAAGCCTTTCGGCAGGCTATCAACGCTCTGAAAAGCATATTCAACGGCGATCTGACCCTCAATGCGCTTGCCCACGGTATCTCTGAAAAGCTCATAGTTTTCTTTTTTAATGACAAAAACGACCTTTTCAAAGCCTGCCTTTATAGCATCGTATATCGAAAAGTCTATGATAAACTCACCGTTTTTGCCTATAGGATCGAGCTGCTTGAGCCCACCGTATCTGCTGCCCATGCCGGCAGCCATGACTACCAATGTCATTTTGTCTCTCCTCTGCCAATAAGATAACTGATCGGCGTTACGCCTGTTTCACGCTTGAATACAGTGTGAAAATAATTGATGCTCGAAAATCCGAGCGCAAAAGCGACCTCCTTGATGCTTTCGCCATCCTGCAAAAGCTCGATCGCACGGCGTATCTTGAGCTTGTTGAAATATTTCATAATGCCGATGTCACAATAGCGTGCGAACTTCTTTTTAAGCGTGCTCTCGCTCATATTGAGCTTTTTTGCCAGCTCGCTTAAGGTGATGTTGTATGCAACATTGTCACGCATGACTTTAACAATCCTGCCAAATTCGCCGTCGGGCACAAGTGCCTCTGCCGCATCACGCACACAAAGCGACAGCAAAAAGTTCTCGAGTGCATTCTTTGCGACGTTTGATTTGATGCCGTCCGTACCCGAGATCACCTCTGAAACCTTGCGCTCTATTTCAATAAATTCATTTATCTGCTTTTGTGTGAGCTTAAACTGTCTGTTTTCAAACGCCTGCATCGCCTCACCGTGTGCGGCAAATGAAATGATCACGACCCTGTGCTCGCCCTCATCTGCCCAGATCCTGTGAAACTCCATAGGCTTGTGAAACAGAATGTCACCCGACGACAATGCATATATACGCCCGTCGGCGGCAGCATTGGCCTGTCCCTCGACGACGCAGACCGCCTCCCAAAAATCGTGCATCTCACCGGTGAAATAAAACCCTGCGGGATGTACTGCGTCGAACGCAGTTATCGCCGCATCGACGCTCAAAACAGTTTCGAATGGTTTTAATTCGTACACTTTTTTACCTCTTTCATAAAAATACCCAAAATCATAATAATAGTGACCCTTAGCGCATTTTAATTTAAAATTGGCTATACTATAATTGTATCATAAGCGATATAAAAAGTAAAGAGGTACAAAAGAAAATGGCAAAAAAAGTAAAGGCTTGTCTTATAGGACTCGGTGCTCGCGGCGAGTTTATGCTCAAAAACGTTTTTGTATTGATGATAAAGCAGGATATGCTCGACATAGTTTCTGTCTGCGACACCTATGACGACAGAATGCAGATGGCTGCGGATGTTATCGAGGAGGCTTCGGGCAAGCGTCCTGTCTGCAGCAGCGATTATAAGACCGCACTTGCCGCAGGCGTCGACTGCTGCATGATACTTTCGGCGTGGGAATCACACGTTGAGATCGCTCTCTATTGCATGGAGCGTGGCATCAAGGTCGGCACAGAGGTCGGCGGTGCATACAACATCGGCGACTGCTTTAGGCTCGTCGACGCTTATGAACGCACAGGCATTCAGTGCATGATGCTCGAGAACTGCTGCTATGGCAGGCGCGAGCTCATGGTTCTCAATATGGTCAAAAAAGGCTTTTTGGGACGTGTCGTCCATTGCTCGGGCGGATATATGCACGACCTCAGATATGAGATCGCCGACGGCAAAGAGAACCGCCACTACAGACTGCGCAATTATCTCAACCGCTGCTGCGAAAACTATCCCACGCACGAGCTCGGCCCTATCATGAGCGTGCTCGACATCAACCACGGCAACAGGCTTATGACCCTGACCTCAGTCGCATCCTGCTCGGCAGGTATGAATGAATATCTCACGGCAAAGGGCTCGTATCTCGCAGACCGCCATTTCAACCAGGGCGATATAGTCACCACCACCATCAAGTGCGCAGGCGGCGAAACGATAGTCCTCACGCTCGACACCACATTGCCCAGAGTCTATTCCCGCGGCTTCACGGTCAGAGGAACAAAGGGAATGTATAACCAGGATGCCGACTATGTATACGTTGACGGCAAGCCCGAGGATCCCATCACCACGCTCGCGGGCAACGCCAAGGAATACGAGGAAGAATTTGAGCACCCCATCTGGCAGGAATACCGCAAGAACCCCATCGGCGGTCACGACGGCATGGACTGGCTCGTATACAACGCATTTCTCGATTATGTCGCAAACGACAGCTATCCCCCCATCGACACTTATGACACGGCAACTATGATGAGCATCTCGCTGCTTTCCGAGCAGTCGATCGCCACCGGCGGAATGCCGCAGGCAATACCCGACTTTACATCGGGCAAATGGCTCATCCGCACCGAGACACCCGTCGTCAGCACAAATCCGTATACACTCAGATAGCATACACAAGGCGCTTTGGCAGTTCCAAGGCGCCTTATTTTTTGTGCATAGGCAAAAAAACGCAAAAAGGCTATTGACAAATCGCCCCATGTATGCTTTAATGTAAACAATGTTTACTTAAAGGACACGGCAATGCGTACCCCAAACCAACAAACCAAAACCAAATTCATACTCGCCGCGATAGAAGAGATGAAGCGACACGGCATATCCGACTTTTCGGTCAGGCGTGTTGCAGAGCTTTGCGGCACGTCGCCTGCTGCGCCATACAGACATTTCGGTGACAAAAACGGGCTCATCATCGCTGTATTCGAGTTTGTTAACGAGAGTTGGCGCGAGCGGCTCTCAGAGGTTCTCGCGAGCCTCGACAGCGACGACCCGAGATTGCAATTGACAGAGATCTCGATGGCGAACATCAGATTTATGTGCGACCATCCCGATTATCAGACTATTCTCGCCATCAACGACAGCTCGATGTCGCCCGAGCAATTAAAGGTCAAAGCGGGCATAACCACCGCCACGCAAGAGATAATAACCAGATATTGCGAGTCGGTCGGTATGAGCGAGGACGACCGCGCACGCAAGACCTATGTCGTCAGATCACTGATGTTCGGTGCGGCGCTGATGATAAACTCCGGCTATATGCCCTATGACGAAACCACCCTCGGTTATGCTCGCACCTGCATAGCGCGCGAGTTTGACCTTGAATAAATCCTATTATATATAAGAGAGGCTAATATGCTCAACAAGAAAAACTATGAACCGCAAAAATTCGATTCTATACGTCATATGATGCAGCTCGCGGTCGAGCAGGCAGGCGACAAGGTCGCCTACATGTGGCGCGGCAGCGACGGCAGTGACAACAGTGTCACTTTCTCGGAATTTTATGACACCACCGAAAACCTCGGTGCGATGCTCACCAAGCTCGGCTATGGCAGCGCACACATCGCCTGCCTCGGCGAAAACAGCTATGATTGGATCTGCGTCTATCTGACAGCACTTAAGTCGGCAGGTGTTTTTGTGCCTATCGACAAAGAGCTGCCCTCCTCAGGCAAGCTCCACGTACTCACCGACGGCGAAGCCGAGGTACTGTTCTTCAGCGGCAAGTATGAAAAATGGGTGCGTGAAAATATGGCGAACCTCCCCGGCATCTCGCTTTTCGTCTGCTTCGGCACAGAAGAGGATGACGGCAATATTCTTTCATACAAAAAGATGATAAGTGACGGCGCTTCGCTCGACAAGTCAGATTATGACGCATTAAAGGGCGATTATGACGACCTCAAGCTGCTGGTCTACACCTCCGGCACGACAGGCATCGCAAAAGGCGTTATGCTCACCGAGCACAACATCTGCTCACTCATCTATAACGGACTCAAGGTCAGCCAGGTATACGAGCGTGGACTTTCTGTCCTGCCCTATCACCACACATATGAAGCGGTCTGCGACATACTCGTTTCGATACACTATCATTCGACGCTCTGCATCAACCGCTCACTGCGCGACATAGTCAAAGATCTGCAGTACTACAAGCCTCAATATGTCTATCTCGTGCCTGCTATCGCAGAGTTTATGTACGCAAGCATTCTCAACGGCATAAAAGAGCAGGGCAAAGAAGAAAAGCTCAAAAAAGGCCTCAAGATCTCAAGCAACCTGCTCGCAATCGGTATTGACGTTCGCAGGATGCTGTTTAAGGATCTGCACGAAATATTCGGCGGCAACCTCATCAAAATAGTCTGCGGCGGTGCACCTATCAGACCCGAGATGGGCAGATTCTTTGCCAGCATCGGAATATATCTCACAGGCGGATATGGCATAACCGAGTGTTCACCGCTCGTTGCAGTCAACCACGAGCGCACCATCAACCACGATACCGCAGGCCACCGCCTGCCCTGCATCGACTGGCGCATCGACGATCCCGATGCCGACGGCATCGGTGAGATCTGTGTCAAGGGCGAAACAGTCATGAAGGGCTATTATAAGCAGCCCGACAAGACCGCCGAGGTCATCATTGACGGCTGGTTCCACACGGGCGACTATGGCTATATCACCCCCGACGATCAGATCGTTATTACAGGCCGCAAAAAGAACATCATAGTTCTCTCAAACGGCAAGAACATCTATCCCGAGGAGATAGAGAACTATATCCAGAACCTGCCCGAGGTCAAAGAGGTCGTCGTCAGAGGCATCAAGAACGACAAGGGCAACGAAACCGGACTTATGGCCGAGGTCTGCCTCGCCGACAAGGTCGAGATAAGCGAAAGCGAGCTTTTGCGCATCATACAAAAGGCACTCTCTGAGCTGCCCTCGTATAAGGTCGTCAAGCAGGTCGTCATCCGTGACACTCCGTTTGAAAAGACCTCAACCAACAAGATAAAGAGATAAAAGCCAAATACAGCAAAAAAGCTCCTGCGCGATGCAAAACGCGGGAGCTTTTTCTGTTTTGCCCAAGCCCTTTTCGGCAAAGGCACTGTATAGCTAAAAGCTGTTATTTGCCTGAGCGCATAGCGTTCTCGGCGTTCTCGATCATCTTCTTGACCATGTGGCCGCCGACCGAGCCTGCCTGCTTTGCAGTCAGATCGCCGTTATAGCCCTGCTTAAGATTGACGCCGACTTCGGTTGCGGCTTCCATCTTAAACTTCTCGAGAGCAGCCTTTGCTTCGGGAACAAGACCCTTGTTTGCCATAAAAATCAAATATCTCCTTTTCGTTTTTGAGGCGTTTTGTTTCCTCGCTCATATTTTGCGCAAAGATGCAAAAAATATAGCTGCCAATTTTTGTATGTCGCAAAAATCACAACAGGCATCTCACAAAAAGAGAAATGCAGCGTCATGCAAATGCGTTGACAATTCCCTTAATTCTCGATGTAACTTAAGGGAAACGGGACTGTGGTAATGGCAACAAAGAGAGTGTTCGATATTTTAGCAGGCAAGCAGATAAAATGCCGATTTGTCAAGCATCATAAAGCACTTACTGCGGAAACTGCTTTTGTTTGCCAAAAGAATGAAGAGCATATGTGACAGTGCAAATTCCATCTTTCTAAAAAAAGTGCAAAAAAGTGCTTGACAAAAGGGTATGTTATGTGTTATTATAATCCTCGCAAACCGCAATGGCCTTTTAGTCAAGTGGCTAAGACGTCGCCCTCTCACGGCGAAGGCAGGGGTTCGACTCCCCTAAAGGTCAATCAAGCAGATCCGCTGCAGCCTTTGGCTACAGCGGTTTTTTGTTTACATCGATATATTTGTATAAAAATCATATTGCAAACAAGGCGACTCGGTAGTATAATATAAAATAGAGATATTTTTAAAGTTATATTTTTTCGGAGGCTTTTAAATGGTTCCGTATTACGATCTTAAAGCAGTTAAATTCGGTGGCAGCTCTTTGGCTTCTGCCGAGCAGATAATAAAATGCGCAAACATAATCAAAAGCGACAGGGCAAGGCGCTTTATCATTCCTTCTGCGCCGGGCAAACGCTTTGATGGCGACGAAAAGATAACCGACCTTTTGATAAAATGCCACAGGCTTGCCGTTCAAAAGAATGACATTTCAGAAATTTTCGGGCGCATCGCCGACAGATACCGCGAGATAATCAAGGGGCTCAGGCTGGAGCTCAACATAGAGCAGGAGCTCGAGACCGTCAAAGCCGACATAGAGGGCGGCGCAACGCTCGATTATGCCGCAAGCCGCGGAGAATATCTCTGCGGGCTCGTGCTTTCAAAATTGCTGGGCTTCACCTTTGTTGACCCAAAGGGACTTATCATATTTGACGAAAACGGCGTTTTTCTTGCAAAAGAGACCAACACCTTGCTTTCGGCAAGGCTTTCGGAGCTCGAAAATGCCGTCATACCGGGTTTTTACGGCAGCACTGAGTCGGGCGAGATAAAGACCTTCAGCAGAGGCGGCAGCGACATCACGGGTGCGATAGTTGCGCGTGCGATAGATGCAGACCTTTATGAAAACTGGACGGACGTTTCGGGATTTTTGATGTGCGACCCGCATATCGTCAAGGATCCGAAACCCATCAAGAGCGTCACCTATCGCGAATTGCGCGAGCTGTCATACATGGGTGCGACAGTATTGCACGAGGATTCTGTTTTTCCTGTCAAATTGGCAGGCATTCCCATAAACATACGCAACACAAACTCGCCTCAGGACCCGGGTACGATGATAGTTCCGTCGGCAGGCCCGTCTGTTCCGCGCGACACGATAACAGGCATTGCGGGCAAAAAGCACCTCGCAGTCATACGCATCGAAAAAGATCGCATGAATCAGGAGATCGGCTTTGGCGCAAAGGTACTTTCGGTATTTTCAGACCGCGGGCTGTCGTTCGAGCATCTCCCGTCGGGCATCGACACTATGTGCGTTGTCATATCCGAGGACGAGGTCGAAGGCAAAGAGCGTGAGGTCATGACTGCCATAACAAAGGCGGTCAATCCTGACAGCATCGTGATGGAAAAAGGTCTTGCGCTGGTCGCGGTCGTCGGCAGAGGCATGATCAATGCACCCGGCACGGCATCACGCATATTCACCGCCATAGCGAGAGAAAATATCAACATTCGCATGATAGACCAAGGCTCGAGCGAGCTGAACATAATCATAGGCGTTGACCAGGAGGAGTTCGAGGTTGCAGTGCGTGCTATATATAAGGAATTTTTTGCATGAGTGACAGCTATATCACACTCGCCTCGGCAGCATCAAGCTCGTTCGTCGAGCGCAGAAGCGAGTTTATCGGCAATGTCATGCCGATAAAGGACGAGCAAGAGGCACTGAAATTCATATCAGAGATAAAATCAAAATATTCCGATGCACGTCACAATGTTTGGGCGTATATTCTCAGAGACAACAATATATCGCGTTTCAGCGATGACGGAGAGCCTCACGGCACGGCAGGTCTGCCTGTGCTTGACGTATTGCGCAAAAGCGGCATAACAGATGCAGCGGTCGTTGTCACAAGATATTTCGGCGGTATTCTGCTCGGCGCAGGCGGTCTTGTGCGTGCTTATACAAAGGCTGCTTCGGATGCAGTCGCCGCAGCAGGCTGCAAGACTGTGCGTGAGCTGTGCCGCATGAATATCATTCTCAGCTATCAGGATAACTCAAAATGCGAGCAATTATTCTCGTCGGTCGAATGCCGCATGGCAGACAGGCAGTTTGCAGACAACGTCACCACCACCCTGCTTATAGAGCAAAATGACATTCCCGCTTTGCAAAAAAGGCTGACGGACGCAACGTCAGGCAGAGCAATATTTGAAATTTTGGGCAGCGAATATGGTGTAATATGACCAACATGCACAAAATAGTGACAAAAAGCACTTGCAAACAAGCAAGGATTGTTGTATAATACGATATAACGAAGTCCAAGGAGGGGTATAGTTTTATGAACAACAAAAAGACAAAGACCACGGTGTTTAACGCTGCCGATGTCGCAAGCCTCGAAATGCACGCAAATATGCTCGAGGTCTATCACTCTTTGCTCGAAAAGGGCTATAACCCCATCAATCAGATCGTCGGATATATCCTGACTGAAGATCCGACGTATATCACCAACCACAAAAACGCACGTGTCACCATCAGCAAGGTCGACCGTGACAAGCTTTTGGCAGAGATGCTCAAAGAGTATCTGCAGATTGACAAATAAGCATATCGTGGTTATTATTTATCAAGAAAGGATCTATTATGGCAGAAATAAAGACATTGACATATCGCGGCAAGCCGCTCGTCAGACAAGGCAACTTTTTGTTTTACGGCTTCCCCGATGACAAGGCAATATTATTCATGAGCGTTCTCGAGAGCAAAAAGGTCGGCGATGTCGACATCGCCACCAGAATTTTGGTGCAGATCCAGTCGACCGACGATTCGCTCAGCTATAACCAAAAGATTATCAAGCAGGTCGAAAAGCAAAATTTCTTTGACGCCTTTGAGATCGGTTCTATTTGGCTCGAGAGAGAATTGAGCAAAAAATAAATATATTTACAATTTTTACAGACATATGGATCTGCCGCCTGCATAAGATCACGCGGCATTTGTGGGGGAAGTTCGGTGCAAACCCGACGCAACCGCCATTACCGTTACAGTCGGAATACCCACCCTTTTGTCTGCGGCAAGCCTTGCAGCATACGCTGCAACATTTTTGGGCATGAAGAGTGCAGCCGCTTAGTCATTACGCCGCCTTGAGGGTTTTGGGTCGACGCTTTTTTGCTGCAGCACTCCCCACATTGCGGTCCTTTGGCTTGGCAGTCTGCGCTTTTTGTTATCTCGTTATGAGCATGACAAAAGGCGCTTTTTGATTTATAACTTTGATTTATAATTTTAATTCATAAAAAACAAGGAGCAAAAAATGAAAAAAAACATTTCGATCATCTCGATCATCACGGCAGTCGTGCTGCTTGCGGCAATGCTTTCGCTCTCGCTGACGGTCAGTGCAGAGTCTGACAGCATTTCGGTAACTGTCACGATTTCAAACGCAGGCGAGCTGGTGCTCACCGCAACACCTGTCACTGTGACAGATGCTGACGGCGACGGCAAGTTCACTGTCAACGACGCACTTCTTTGCGCTCATATCGCGCATTATAAGGACGGCGCAAGCGGCTATAAGTCTGAGGATTCGGGCTTTGGCCTGTCGCTTGCAACACTTTGGGGCGTCAGCAACGGCGGCTCTTATGGCTATTATCTCAACAACAAGTCCTGCATGTCGCTTGCCGACGAAATAAGTCAGGGCGATTCGCTTTATGCCTTCAGCTATAAGGATCTCACCGCCTGGTCTGATATGTACGCTTATTTTGAATCCGAAAAGACCGCAGACGGCGTTACTTTGACACTCAAGGCAGCAGGCTATGACGAAAACTGGGCACCTGTCACGCTCGACGTTTCGGGTGCGGTCATCACCGTCGACGGCAAAGAGACCGAATATGTCACAGATGCAAACGGCAAGGTAACTGTTCCTTTCAGTGCAGAAAGCGGCAGGCATGTCATCAGTGCCGTTTCGGCTGACAAAACCATCACACCGCCCGTGTATGCCTATACTGTCGGCGCAACCGGCGATAACGGTATTGCTTTAGCGGCAATGCTCGCCCTCTTTGCCCTCTGTGCTGCATGCACTGCAGCAAAAGCGCTCAAAAGCACAGGCAGAGCATGAAGCATTCAAAAGCTCTCATAGCTCTCACGGCATTATTAGCAGCAGTCTTGATCGTGCCCTTTGTCGTTCTGGCAGAGGGCACAATATTTGACAGCGTCAGGGGTGACAGGACGGTTGACGAATGGTTTGCGTCCGATGTCGTTCCAAACGCAGGCAAAGGCGCAGAATGGTATATTTTCGCCCTCAAAATGGCTGACATTGAAATAGACGGCGAAGCATACCTCGCGCGCCTTGACGATTATTTAAACAACAACACTTTAGGTGCAGTTGCTTATCAGCGCTGTGCACTCGCTTCGCTCGCTTTGGGCAAAGAGGATGATAATACAGTCGACAGCACGATAGGCAAGGGCGGCATAATGAGCCATGTGTTTGCTTTGCATCTGCTAAACAACGGTGCTTTGTCGGCAGAGCACACTGCAGGCTCTGTCGTGCAAAAATTGACAGAAATGCAGAACGAGGACGGCGGCTGGTCACTCGGCGGCAAAAGCTCGGATGTTGACGTTACGGCAATGACATTGCAGGCGCTGGCAATCCACAAGGCCGATATAAGCGAAAATATTGACAAAGCGCTTGATTTCCTCGCCGCCTCAAGATGCGACGACGGCGGCTTTGCAAGCTATGGCACAGAAAACTGCGAGAGCGCTTCGATGGTCATGCTTGCACTCGCAGCACTCGAAATCGACGACGATATGCGCTTTGACAATATCGACGAGGTCATAGAGCGTTATGCGGTCGACGGCGGATACAGCCACACTGTCGGCGATGCCAAAAGCAGCATTGCCACTGTTCAGGCATTATGTGCAAAGGCGGCACGAATATGCAGACAGAACGGCTCTAAACCGTTTATCTTTGAGTCAAAGGCAAGCGATGACGAAAGCAAAAATGACGAGAGCTCTGTGGCAAGTTCTGAAACTTCGAGAGTCATAGAATCGTCAGAAGTACCGGAAGTATCAGAAGTATCAGGAATATCTGACAATACGGATATTTCGGAAATCCCGGAATCTCAAGACAAAATGACCTTCAAGCAGGTTTTGTGCATAGTCATCGCCGGAATCTCGCTTTTGGCTATCACGGTACTGCTGATAAAAAAGAAATATAAAAACGCGCTCGCCGTGCTCGCAGCCGCAATAGTCCTTTTTGCTGCCGTTTTGATATTGAACATCGAAACGCCCGACGAACATTTCAAGACAGAGTCAAGGCAATATCAATATTCTGCAACATTCGCGATATACTGCGATGCGATAACCATAGAGCCCGTTCCCTATGACGGTGTCGTGATCGGCGAGTGCATCATAGGCTTTGACGAAGGTGAATCTGTCTGCGACATATTAAAGCGTGCCGCAAAGCAAAGCGGCATAACAATCGACGGAACAGAATATGTACGCTCGATAGGCACGCTGTCAGAAATGCAGTATGGCCCGCTCTCCGGCTGGGTCTATTCTGTCGGCGGCAAATATCCTGCCGTGCCCTGCACCGAATATTTTCCTGCAGACGGCGACGTGATAATCTGGCGCTATACCGTCGGCGAAATATTTGACTGACTTTGATGCGGCAATGAAGGCAATAAAAACGAGAGTGCCAACAACTTTTGGACGCTCTCGATTTTTTTGTCTTGACAAAATAGCCTCTCGGCGTTATAATCACTGTTGCAGATAAACGCCTGCATAGTTAAATGGATATAATAAACCCCTCCTAAGGGTTAGTTGTGGGTTCGATTCCCGCTGCGGGTGTAAAAAACGGCTTGAATTTTCAAGCCGTTTTTGTATTATGCGGTTATAGAAGCGCCGTGCTTTGCTATGAACACAGCGACAATATCAGCGCAGACAACAGGCACGCCGCACCGGACTTTTCTTTGTTCGATGCCGCTTGTCCGTTCTCATTAAGCAACCTCAAATATATTGCATCAGGTATTCTTCATTATGACCTGAGTGATGACATCGGCGGCGTGCTCGCAGAGGTCGCAGCAATCCTCGAGTCCTTCATAAACTGCCTTGCCGCAGAGCAAGGTCTTTGCGTCTGCATCAGTACCGAAAAGCTCGTATATCGCATCGGTATATACATCGTCTGCCTCGCATTCGATGTCGTTGACCTTGACGATCTTGCTGCGCAATGTTTCGGGCTTTTTAAAGTTCTTGAGCTCGTCGGTTGCCTCATAAAGTGCATTGACGCATTTGTTGACAAGGCGCGACATATCGGCAGTGCGTGCGGGAACACGATCGACACGGTACATATAGATGTCGAGTATGACCTCGTCGAGCGCGTCTGTGATGTCGTCGATTATCTGAACGAGGCGCAGGATATCCTCTTGGTCGATCGGAGTAATAAACTCCGTCATAAGGCTGTTTAAAATATCGTGGTGTATCTCGTCACCTTTATGCTCAACAGCGTGCATCTGAGCGCGATATTCGGCGAGATCCTTGACATCAAACTTGCACAAGATCTCTTCGAGCAGGTTGGATGCCTCAACACAATACGAGGCTTGCTTTTTGATGAGTTCAAAATAGTTGTTGCTTTTTTTAGCCATTTTAAATATCTCCTATGCAAATCATGCAAATAATAACAGGAACAGCTTAGCCATCAAAAATCCGAGCAGGCCGCACCCCGGGAATGTGCATACCCATGTCAAAACGAGATCCTTTACGACGCTCCAGTTGACATTGCTGATACGCCTTGCAGCGCCGACACCCATGATGGCAGTCGTCTTTGTGTGGGTGGTGCTGACAGGAATGCCTGTCAACGAAGAAAGCAAGAGGCAGAGCGTTGCCGAAAAGTCTGCGGCGAAGCCCTGATACGGTTTCAGCTTGACCATGTCCATGCCGACAGACTTGATTATGCGATAGCCGCCTATCGATGTACCGAGTCCCATGACTGCAGAGCAGACCACCATCAGCCATATAGGAACGACAAACGTGACGTCGGCCTGTCCGTTCGCCATAGCAGCACCGAGCAGGAATATCGCCATAAACTTCTGACCGTCCTGTGCGCCGTGCATAAATGCCATTGCAGCACCGCCTGCGATCTGAGCACCTGCAAAAAAGCGTTCTGATTTTAATCTGTTTTTGTTGCGGAATATGAGCACCGTGAGCTTTGAGCACAAAAAGCCGAGTACAAAGCCGAGCACGGTCGAAAGCACTATGCCGTATACGACCTTGATCCATTCATCACCGTTGATGCCGTCAAAGCTGTTTTGAATGGCGACCGCAGCGCCCGAAACGCCTGCGATCAGCGCGTGGCTCTCGCTGGTCGGTATGCCAAAATACCACGCCACCGTCGCCCAGATGACTATTGCAGCCATCGCCGCACACAATGCTATCAGCGCCGTACGCGGATCACCGCCGAAATCCACCATATTATAAATAGTGTAAGCGACCGAGGGGTTTATCGACGTCATAACAAGCACGCCGAGGAAGTTGAATATCGCCGCCATAACTATCGCGGCACGCGCTCCGATAGCCCTTGTCGAAACACACGTCGCTATCGCGTTTGGTGCGTCGGTCCAGCCGTTGACCAATATAACACCGAGCGTCAAAACAGTCGATATCAACAGCATGGGATTTTCAATCATCTGACTCAAAAATACGCCTAAATCCATAATGTCCCTCCGTATAAAGCATTAAGGGTGTTCGTGCAAAATCCGACATTATACCTGATTATAGCATAGATGTTTGAAAAATACAACAAAAATATTCAGAGGTTGCAAAACACATCGTGCTATGGTATAATGATACAAACAAACTTAAAAAGGAGTTTATAAAGTGAAGAAAATTACCGCTATTCTTTTGACTCTTGTCATGTCTCTTGCCGTGCTTGCACTCGCAGCCTGCCAGCCTGCAGAGCAGAACATAAAGCAAAAGCTGCTATCAGACCTAAAAGAATACCAAAACGTCAACCTCACCGAAAGGATCGACTCGTCAAGCCTCTTGGGCACCGCTTATAACGCACAGCTCAATATAACCGAGCTCACCGCAGGCGGCGAAGAGAACCTTTTGCCCTCGGGTCTGACTCTCGGCTATTCGACAGTCACAGACACCAACGGCTCAAAGCAAAATATTACATTCGGACTTGGTGACGACGCCCTCAAGCTCGATGCCATAATAAGCACAGACAGCAAGATGTATATACAGCTTGACGGCAAATCAGAGTTTTTCAGCTACAGCACGCTCGAAAACACAGACTTCGACGCAGACATAAATACCGCATTCGATGCCAAGAACGATCTGCAGCCCATTTATGATGCGATACTCAAATACGCCATCGCATTCGCAGAAGCTATTCCCGACACCGCCATCGACACCGAAGACGGCTATAGCATCAAGATAACCGAGGCAGACGTCAAAGCGATGCTTGGCTCTGTCATCGACACCCTCAAGGTCGACGAAGATGTCAAAGCGCTCATCGTCAAGTATGCGGGTCAAGAGGGCTATGACAGCTTTATCGCAGAGCTTGATACCGAAGACATCGACCTCGGCGAGGTCGAGCTGACTGTAAAAGAGACAGAAGCCGACGGTGCCGAAGTCACCACCACGGCATTCAAATATGACGGCACGAAGCTCGAGATTGTTTCGACCGAAAAGGACGACCATTCCACCGTCACTGTCAAGTTCACCGACGAGGACGAAAACAGCTTTGAAGCCACCTACGGCAAAAAAGGCGCAAAGGGCGAGGAGCAGTGCGAGTTCTCGCTCAAGTCAGAGGACATAAACATCGATTACTCGTCCGACAAAAAAGCAGACAAGACAGCGCTCAAGCTTGACATAGGCGAAGCATTCACGCTCACCTATTCGCGTGACAAAGCAGCAATCAACGCAAAAATACTCGTAGGCGACGAGAGCGGCGAAAAATCAGAGATACTCAGCATGGTATCATCCTCAAAGACCGAGGGCGACATCATCACTGCAGAAACCACCGTCAGCATCAGCTCTGAGGGCGTGATACTGCCTGTCAAGATCATGAGCACCGTCAACACCAAGGATGGCACTCTTTCGGGCACGCTTGATTTTGAAGCGCTCGGACTCAAGGCAGAGTTCTCTGCTTCGCAGAGCGAGAGCACCCAAAAGGTAACTATTCCCGAGAATGCAACCGAGATCATCGGCGAAACGGGCGAGGGCATTGCGACATTCATGGAAGCACTTCAGGAAATGCTCGAAGATCACCCCGACATCGCCTTGTTCTTCTCTCAGTTCGGCGGTATTAAAGGCGACGCTCAGCCAGACACCGAGTTTTAATCGAGTAGGAAGCTAACCATTACTTGATCAGCTGTCCTCTCACACCACCGTGCGTACCGATCGGTACACGGCGGTTCAATCATAAACAGTGCAGAGACTTGTATGCCTCGGATATGTCATAGTATCCGCGGTGTGCAAGTCTTTTGTTTGTTATGGTGTGAGTTAATATCATCCGCATACTCCTTCACTTTGAGGATTGCATCCTTTGCACTTCTGTGCGGTCTGTAGCCGTAGCTTGCTATGCAATTTACGGATTGTATGACATGATCAGTCGCATTAATCGTCCACCCCTTCCCTCCGTGGTGATTAGTCACTTCTTCGGTACTATGAGCGGAGCTGACTTCTGCAAGTTCAACCGCTGCCTTTCGACACGGCTTACTCCTATGGGAAGTTAGGAGCGTACCTTGCAGACCTCCTCGGGTAAGCGTTACCACCTTCACCTCATATATCTGCTGCATTTACACCCTGAAATTCGGGCAGTATCGGACTTCGTTTTGTACTGGAAACTCGTCCGTTTCAAAATGCCTTATATGCGATTTCTGTTCGTCAGACCGAGGTTTTGCCGCCGACTTCCTTCAGACTCCACCTCACGATGGACACCATTGTCTTTGGCTAACAGTTCCTACTGCCAAGTCTGTAGCGGACTTTCACCGCCAAGTGGTAACACATGCCAAGCGCACAGCAACAAAAAAAATCGACATCGCGATGCGATGTCGATTTTTTTATGCGGGTAATAGGACTTGAACCTACACGAAGTCGCCCTCACTAGAACCTGAATCTAGCGCGTCTGCCAATTCCGCCATACCCGCGAATATATGCGTGCCGATCGTGAAAACAGTTGCTTCTCTTCACGGCGCTTTGCGATTATAGCACAAACGGCGGCGGTTGTCAATAGATTTTTGCCAATTCAATCAAAAATCGATGCGAATAACCGCCTTATCGTCGGCATATGGCTTGTCGTACGGTGCGGATGCGGTCAGCATCTCGTCTGTCGACATTGAAAGTATGCGCTCGACAGGCTCACTTTGCAGGAATCCCGCCAGTCCGTCAGAGCTGAGCAATATCGTATCGCCCGCCTTTATCTCTGTAAACGAGCTTTCGAGCAGGTCGGCAAGCTCGGGATCGCCGTTGAAAATGCCGTACGCCATATCACTCTCGGGGTGATTGCAGACCTCGGCGTATATGCGCTCCTTGCTATAGCCGCTTTTTGCGACCGCAAGTGTCTGTTGTCTTGTTATCAGCCTGCGCTGACCGTTTGAAAAATGCAAGCCTATGCAGTCGCCTGCCCAGACGCAGCACAAAGTGTTGCCCGACAAAACGGCGGCTATGCCGACCGCTCCGGGGGTAAAACGCCACTCTGCCATCGTTTTGCTGTTGCGATAAGGCATTATTGCGGCGTTGGCGTTCACAAGCACCTCACGCAAGGCAGTTTCGAGTGCCGTCGGCTCTAAGCCTGCGAGCCTTGGCGCTTTGGGCATAATGCTGTCACGCAATATCCTGTCGATTTGGCAGGCATAGCTGTCGCCCGAGCCGTCGTATTCCTCATGGGGGCGAGTTATGCCGTCGAGTATCAAAAACAATCCGCTTGCCTCATCGATACAGATAAGGTCCTCGTTGGGCTTGCCTATGTTTCTGTCGTTTATGCATGTTGATGTTGAAAGTTTAAAACCGATCAAAATTATACCTCCCGAGGCGCTATACCGAATTTGCGGCGAATAGCACCAACTATAAGCTCGATATGCTTTGTCGACGTTGGATCATCCGAACGCCTTATAAAATCTCCCGCATCTGTAAAGGTCGATAAAAAGCTGACCATCTTTTCGCTGCCGAAATCTGCGCGATATATAGCCGACTCGTCGCTCTTCCTTATCGTATCTATCATTATTCTCGACGGGATCTCGCCCGTGAGATTGACGGCAAAAAACATCGAACTGATCATTTCGCCTGTCGACTTTGCCTTTGCGCACAAAAGCTGTATTTCTTTTGAAAGCGGTGCGCTCAAAACAGACTGCCAGCCGAGATAAAACATCACGCCGACGCAGTTTTTGTCGCGTATTCTTTCGGCGACTGTCACATCCCAATCGTTGCCTGCGAGTACAGCACCGTGGTCATAGAGAAACGGAACGCGTCGCAAAGCAAGCTCGAGCATATCGCAATAGACACTCTTATAATCACAACGGTTATAGCAGATAAAAACATATTTGCCGCCGTATGTGTTGGCAGGAGGAAACGACATCAGATCGTGCTCGCTCTCTGACTCAATTATTTCTTGCTTTAAAGAAAGAATATTGCTTTCGTTAACATCGGTGCCGACATAGGCTCGTGCCTCGTCGAGCTCATCCTCGAGGTCGAATATCCTCGATGATATCTCGTCACGCAGGCTTTGATAGTCGCCGACACGCGATATATAATCGCCCCTGTTGAGGTCCTCAAGATAGACGGCTTTTTCGCAATCATCGCGTGCATCATACAGCACTCTCAGCGTTTGCCCATTCGCATTTGATGTATCTGCAAGATAATAATGCAGCTTTGCACGAATGAAATAATATTTTGCATAATTAGAGTTGTATTCTATCGCAGACTCTATGGCATTGAGTGCAAGATCTCGGTCGTCGGCAGAAACACGCATATTCTTTGAAAGCATGATAGAAACCGTCGAGGCGAACGAGCAGCTCACGCCGACGTTCTCGACTCCCAGGCTTTCAAGCATTCTGATAGCACGGCGTGCATCGAACAGTGCAGCATCAAGATCATTCTTTTTTGCACCGCGCTTGTCACTGCGAGAGATGAGGTCATATACAAGCGGCATATCTCTGAATATTTCGGTGCACCTGTGCTCGCTGTCGTCAAGCAAAATATGCATTTCTTCGGTCTGCTTATCAGAAACATAATAGGTGATAAGGATAAAAAATGCCGCAAAGCCCCTGAGCCTTGTCTTGCTCGGAGGTGTCGTATATTTCTCGTCAAAGGCGGCATGGTATATGCGTTTTAATATATCCGCCATCTGCACACCATAGTTTGCGGCAAGCCAAGAGGCAAGATATGAAAACGAATAGTCATAAACGCCGTATTCTGTGACGAGCCTGTCAAGCATCTCGCAGACAGTCTCTTCGCTGACGGTGTTGCCAACCAAATGCTCTGCGTATATGCAAAACTCGACCACATTCGCTCTCATGGCTTCGAATGTTTCATTCATATTGTCGCCTCCTTTGAATACTCTACAAACTATTATAATACACCGCAAAGCTTTTTGCAAGCACAAAAAGCCTGCAACCCGTCTTCTGTCAGCTTTTTGCACAACAAACGCACAATAAAACTGTTGCATTTCTGCATTCGTGATGTTATAATCACATTGAGGCCAAGAGCCGCAAACATATTATTACGGAGGATATTTTTATGATAGTCACCAGACCGCCGATGGGCTGGAACTCATGGAACACTTTTGCATCCAACATCAACGAACAGCTTATCAAGGAAACCGCCGATATCATGGTCGAGAGCGGACTGCGCGACGCAGGCTATGATTATCTTGTTATCGACGACTGCTGGTCGCTGCCCGAGCGCGACGAAAACGGCAGGATCGTCCCCGACCCTGCAAAATTCCCCAACGGAATGAAGGCCGTTGCCGATTATGTGCACTCAAAGGGGCTCAAATTCGGCATGTATTCCTGCAACGGCAACCTGACCTGCGCAGGTTTCCCCGGCTCATTCGAGCACGAATTTGTTGACGCAGAGACATTTGCAGAATGGGGCGTTGACTATTTAAAATACGACAACTGCTTCAGACCCATGCATCAGCCCGGTGAGCTGCTTTACCGCCGCATGGGACTCGCATTGGCAAACTGCGGCAGAGACATATGCTTTTCTGCCTGCAACTGGGGCATTGACAACTCTCCCGACTGGATCAAGACCACAGGTGCGCACCTCTGGCGCTCGACCGGTGACATATTTGACAAGTGGGAGTCTGTCAAGGAGCTTTCTATGCATCAGCTCGAATTGCTCACACGCAACGGACAGGGCTGCTTTAACGACATGGACATGCTCGTCGTCGGTATGCACGGCAACGGACACGTCGGCATGGGCGGCATGACGTTTGAAGAATACAAGACACACTTCTCTATCTGGTGTTTCCTCGGTTCGCCGCTTATGATAGGCTGCGACATCCGCAATATGGATGACGAAACAAAGCAAATACTGTTCAACAAAGAGATCATCGCCATCGACCAGGACGCTGCCTACCGTCAGCCCTTCACCATCGGCGACAGCTGGGGCAACAGAGAGGTATGGGTCATGGGACGTCACCTTGAAAACGGCGACATTGCCATCGGCATGTTCAACCTCTGCGACAGCGATTCGTGGCCTATCTTCTCACTTGACGCGCTCGGACTCAACCGTTCAACAGGCATGACTCTCGAGATGACCGACGTCTGGTCGGGCGAAAAGGTCAAGGTGTCCAACGAAATGTTCAGACTCCCCTGCCTGCCTGCGCACACCTGCCGCGTATTCAGAGCCAAGGTCGTAAAGGCATAATGGACTGCATCACCTGCGGCAAAAAGCTGACCGCAGACGACGTGGGCGCAACAAAAAAGCTCATCAACCGCGGAGCCACCGAATTTCTGTGCATCGACTGCCTCGCAAAGCGTTTTAACGTCACAAGAGAGCTGATCGAGCAGAAGATAGTCGCGTGGAAGCGCATGGGCTGCCTTTTGTTCCCACCCGAAAACAAATAGCAATAAAAAGCACCGCATCGTCGGTGCTTTTTTGTTTTGCCCTGCATATTCTGTAGCAAAAGGAGGATAAACTTTTGTGAAAGAATATTTCGCCGGAGGCAATACCGCCGACGGCTTTATAAATTACCTGCCGTATGCAGCAAAGGGCAAAAGCAAAATTTGGATAATGCGTGGCTGTCCGGGCTGCGGCAAAAGCACTTTTTTAAAAAAGCTGTCAAAGGCGCATTTGCCAAAGGGCTATATCACGAGCTGATATACTGCTCCTCTGACCCGTCGTCGCTTGACGGAATAGTCATTCCCGAAATGAGCTTTGCGATATTCGACGGCACTTCGCCGCACACGCTCGAGGTCAGATATCCGCTCGCAGTCGAACGCGAGATAGACCTGTCCGCATTCTGCCGTGAGCCAACAGACAGCGCCAAAGCAGAGATAAAAGAGCTCATAGACCGCAAAAAGCAATTATACAGGCGAGGCTATATGCTGCTTTCCGCCGCCGAAATGGTCAAAAATTCGTTTTATGAAAAGACAGACGAATATATTCTGCGCGGCAAGATAGCAAAATACGCAGCTCGTGTGTCGCAAAAGACGCTTCAGTCGGGCGATGACACATTCATGCAGATAACAGCCTTCGGAGGTGAAGGCATACGGCGTCTTCATGGCGCGCTTGAAAGCGATGCAAAAACGATATATTATATCTCCGACATCGGCTTTGGCGTCAGAGAAAGGCTTTTTGAGGCGATAGTCAGCAGCACGGGAGGCAAAAAGAGGATATTGTCGTTTGATGCCTTTTCGTCAAAGCGCTGCACCGACATTCTGGTCGGCGACACACTCTTCACCTCATCAGACATCAAAGGTGCAAAAAAGGTGTCAGCAAAGCGTTTTTTGTCGCACGAAGCGATTTCAAAGCTCGGAAAAGAGCGCAAGCAGATATCAGAGCAGTACGCCATACTGACCGAAAAAGCCAAAGTGCTTTTTGCCGCCGCTTCTCTCTTGCACGGCGAGATAGAGGCATATTATACCCCTCTCATCGACATCGAAGCACTTAACGCCCATGAAGCAAAGCTTTTGGCAGAATTGCTTTAACATAACCAAGCGCCCTCCTGCATATGCTTTTGCAGGAGGGCATTCTTATTATGGATATGACATTTTTAAAGGCTGTGCTCAAGGGAGCACTTATAGGGCTTGCGTGTATCGCGGCAGTTTCGATAATAACCGCACTCGCTCTGACCATGGTGACAGATCCGCTTGCATTGATAACCGCCTGTGCAATGATCGCAGATTTTGCAGGCGGAGCAGCAGCCGCCATTGCGGCGATCTCGTTCAGAAAGCAAAAGCCCCTGCCGACAGCCGTCTGTGCAGGAGCCGTTGTATGTCTTGTTTTGTGCATTCTTTCGCTTATATCGGGCTGTGTCGACAGACTTTGGTCTGCGCTTGCAATAACCCTGCTCGGCTCATTGATCGGTGCACTCGTACCCGCTATACACGGCAGCAAGAGCAAGCGCCCGAGATTGCAGCAGGCGCACAGAAAGGGAATGGCAAAAAGGCAACATCAGTCGCCGCTCAATATTCCTATGCAATAATCGCGGTATATCAAATAATGCTCGTGCAATGTTATGCCGTTTGACGAAAGCGACGAAATAATGCGTGCTGTCGAATCAAGGTCTGATTGCGACGGTATCATAGGGCCGCTTGGATGGTTGTGTGCTATGATAACATTGTGGCTCTCATACATCAAAGCTCGCTCAGTGATGTCTCGTATTCTGAAATCCGCGCCGTTTATGCTGCCGCGATAAAGCATTGTGGCGTCAAGCATAAAGCCGTTTTCGTCAAGGCATAAGAGCATGACGAACTCCTGCTTGAGCCCCTCAAAGCTGCTTATCAAAAATTTCGATGCCGCTTCGCTCTCAAAATAATTGACGTCTGTGCGTTCGTTTTTTGGCAATACACGCTTTGACAGCTCGGGCAGCATCTTTATAAGCATTGCGGTATGAGCCGAAACGCCGCACTGCTCTGTAAGCTCGGTGGCGTCGGCACTTGCAATGCTTTGCAGATTGCCGTATTTTTCGATAAGTGCAGACGCAATAGGTCTTGTGTCACGCCTCGGGATAGCGTATGTCAAAAGCAATTCGAGCACCGTCAGGTCGTCAAATGCCGACGATGATTGCAAAAAGCGTTCTTTGAGGCGTTCTCTGTGACCGCTGTTTATATCATCCATATGATCTGCACGCCGAAACACGCACGGCAAATTTAAAGATAAATGACAAAAACATTTTATACGCCTCCCTTTAACATTATAATACACAAAATATGCCCTGTTGTCAATGCTAATTAATGCTTGCAAAATTTGTGCCTATGTGCTATAATAATCGTGAATAATGGGGGTAGTTTGCCATGAAAATTGACAATAAGTCCTTCGCTATATTAAAACGCAAGGCATTTGAAGCTTATTTTGCAAAACTTAACGATCGTCAGAGAGAGGCAGTATTTAAAACCGACGGTCCTTTGCTCGTGCTTGCAGGGGCAGGCAGCGGCAAAACGACCGTGCTTGTCAACCGCATTGCATGCATAATCTGCTTTGGCAATGCGTATGAGAGCGACCTTGTGCCCGAAAACGCGGCAGAGATCGCCGCACAGCTTGAATCTGCTATGCAAAAAGATGACCGCATCGCTCTGCGTGATGCGCTTAAACAATGTGCTGTTGCGCCGGCAAGACCCGATGAGGTGCTTTGTCTGACCTTCACCAACAAGGCGGCAGGCGAGTTTAAAGAAAGACTCGGCAAGCTGCTGGGCGACGACGCCCAGGGGATATGGGCAGGCACGTTCCATTCTATCTGCGTGCGCATACTCAGGCGCTATATAAACAGGCTGGGGTACGATAACTCGTTTGCCATCTATGATGCCGAGGATTCAAAAAAGCTTATAACCGACATAATCAAGCGCATATGCTCGAGCAACGATGTTATTCAGCCAAAGGCAATAATGTCTGCCATTTCGCGTGCCAAAAACAACGGTATGTGCCCCGAGGCGTTTGCCGACGACATAGGCACTGACGAAAGGCTTCGCATCATCTCACGAGTTTATACCGAATATCAAAAATCGCTCAAAAACAGCAACGCGCTCGATTTTGACGATATTATCATGCTCACCAACGAGCTTTTATCGACAGATGCCAACGTGCTCGCACATTACCGTGAGCAATTCAAATACATACTCTGCGACGAATATCAAGACACAAACCCTGCGCAAAGCCGTCTGGTATATGCGCTGGCAGGCGACAGGCACAACATCTGTGTCGTCGGCGACGACGATCAGAGCATATATCGCTTCAGGGGCGCTACAGTCGAGAATATACTCAATTTCACAGACGAATATCCCGAAGCCAAGGTCGTCAGGCTCGAGCAGAACTACCGCTCGACAGGCAACATTCTGGGTGCTGCCAACAGCATCATAGCTCACAACGAGACAAGGCTCGGCAAAAACCTTTGGACATCGGCAGAGGACGGCGATCCCGTCGCTGTCAAGCATCAGTACACACAGAGCGAAGAAGCGTCATACATCATGAACTGCATTCGCAGCAAGGTCGCCTCGGGTGAATATCACTATCGTGATTTTGCCGTGCTTATGCGTATGAACGGGCAGAGCAACGCCATCGAGATCATTCTCAGCAAGAGCCGCGTGCCGTATCGCGTGTACGGCGGCGTGAGATTTTACGAGCGGCGTGAGATCAAGGATATTCTCGCATACCTCTCGCTGCTGGTCAATCCTGCGGACGATACGAGGCTTATGCGCATAATCAACCTGCCGAAGCGTGGCATAGGTCAGACCACCATCGACCGAGTCAGAGAACTTGCCATTCAGCACGGTATGTCGATGTATGAAACCATCAAGCATTCTGCGGCGATGCCAGATCTGCACAAGGTCGCACCAAAGCTTGGCGCCTTTGTTGACATTATCGAAGATCTGAAGTCCGACAGCACCAGCTTGCCGCTGGACGAGCTAATAAATTCGGTCATCAAAAAGACAGGCTATCTTGATATGCTCAAGGAAGAAGAGGACGGAGCTTTGCGTGAAGAGAACCTTGGCGAGCTTGTTTCGAGTGCTGTGATGTACTTAGAAACGACGCCAGAGCAAGAGCACACGCTCGCAAGCTTCCTCGAGGATCTTGCATTGGTCAGCGACGTTGACGATTATAACGCCGACGATGATGCAGTCACGCTCATGACTGTTCACTCGGCAAAGGGACTTGAGTTCCCCGTCGTGTTCGTTCCCGGCTTTGAAGAGGGCATGTTCCCCTCCTCACAAAGCATCGGAGAGCCCGGCGGCATCGAAGAGGAGCGCAGGCTCGCCTATGTCGCCATAACACGTGCAAAAAAGCAGGTCGTGCTATTGCACACAACAACAAGGCTGCTTTACGGCAAAACGACCAACAATCCGCCGTCGCGCTTCATCGAAGAGATAGACAAAAAATATGTCGGTGATGCCGAGACATTCTCGCCTGTTCACACCACCGAATCAAAGCGCAGATACGCCGCAAGCCGTGATTCTTTCAGGCAGATGACTGCTTCGGTCGCAGCACAAAGATCAGACAGTGCATCGGTTTACGCCGCAGGCGACAGGGTCAGGCACGCCGTTTTCGGCGTCGGCACGGTCGTCAGCGCAGAAATACTGAGTGGTGATGTGCTTTACGAGATCGATTTCGACTCGGTCGGCAACAAGCGGCTCATGGGCAATTATGCCAAGCTCACAAAACAAGAGGAGTAGATTTTAACCACTATGAAGGAACTTGATAAAAAATACGATCCCTCACAATTTGAGGACAGATTATATAACGAATGGTGCCAAAAGGGCTATTTCAAGCCGAGCGGCAAGGGCGAGAGCTTCAGCATCTCGATGCCGCCGCCCAACATCACAGGACAATTGCACATGGGTCACGCACTCGACAACACGATGCAGGACATTCTTGCAAGATACAAGCGCATGTGCGGCTATAACGTTCTGTGGGTTCCCGGCACAGACCACGCTTCGATAGCCACCGAAGCCAAGATCGTCGAGGCTATGCGCAAGGAAGGACTCTCAAAGTCTGATCTCGGCAGAGACAAATTCCTTGAACGTGCTTGGGACTGGAAGGCAAAATACGGTGGCCGCATAGTCGATCAGCTCAAAAAAATGGGTTCTTCGTGTGACTGGTCGCACGAGCGCTTTACTATGGACGAGGGCTGCTCTGAGGCTGTCAAAGAGGTTTTTGTCAGGCTTTACGAAAAAGGTCTGATCTATCGTGGCGAACGCATCATCAACTGGTGCCCACACTGCCACACCTCCATTTCAAACGCCGAGGTCGAGCACCGCGAACAACAGGGACATTTCTGGCACATACGCTATCCGCTGGTCGGCGGTGGCGGATTTGTCGAGGTGGCTACCACCAGACCTGAAACATTGCTCGGTGATACGGCGGTAGCGGTCAATCCCGACGACGAGAGATACAAGGATCTCATCGGCAGATATGTTGTTCTGCCGCTGGTCGGCAGGCGTATTCCGATAGTTGCGGACATACATGCACAACTCGACAAGGGCACAGGCTGCGTCAAGATCACCCCTGCACACGACCCCAACGACTTTGAGGTCGGCAGACGCCAGCATCTGCCTATCGAGGTCTGCCTTACCGAAGATGCGAGGATCACCGAGAATTATCCCAAATATGCCGGCATGGACAGATACGAGGCTCGCAAGGCTATCTTGACAGACCTGCGAGAGGGCGGATATCTCGTCGAAACAGAGGACATCACGCACGAGGTCGGCACCTGCTATCGCTGCGGCACTACTATCGAGCCGATGGTATCTCTGCAGTGGTTCGTCAGAATGGAGCCGCTTGCAGGCCCTGCTATCGAAGCAGTCAAAAGCGGCGATATAAAGTTTATTCCCGAAAGGTTTGACAAAAACTATTTTCACTGGATGGAGAACACGCAGGACTGGTGCATCTCACGCCAGCTCTGGTGGGGACATCGCATACCTGCCTTCTATTGCCAAAGCTGCGGGCATACCACCGTCAGCAAGGACGATATACACACCTGCCCCGAATGCGGTGGCGAGGTGATGCAAGACCCCGACACGCTTGACACCTGGTTCTCGTCGGCGCTCTGGCCGTTCTCGACGCTCGGCTGGCCCAAGCAGACAAAGGACCTCGAAACATTTTATCCCAACACAGTGCTGGTCACAGGCTATGACATCATCACCTTCTGGGTATCGCGCATGATATTCTCGGGTCTTGAATACACAGGCAAAAAGCCGTTCTCTGACGTGCTGATACACGGGCTCATCCGCGACTCACAGGGTCGCAAGATGTCAAAATCGCTCGGCAACGGTGTCGATCCGCTCGAAATAATCGACCGCTATGGCGCGGACGCCCTCAGGTTCACGCTTGCAACAGGCAACAGCCCCGGAAACGATATGCGCTTCTATGAAGAGCGTGTCGAGGCATCACGCAATTTTGCCAACAAGATCTGGAACGCCGCAAGGTTCGTCATGATGAACCTCGACGAGGACATCGTTTGCCAAAAGCCTTCGTTTGATTCTCTCGAAACAGAGGATAAATGGGTTCTGTCGCTTTACAACAAGCTGGTCGGCGAGGTCAGAGAGAATCTCGACAAATATGAGCTCGGCATCGCCGTTCAAAAGCTTTATGACTTCATCTGGGACATATTCTGCGACTGGTATATCGAGCTTGCAAAGGCAAGGCTGTTCGACAAAGAGTCGGCATCAAACCGCGTTGCGCAGACAGTGCTTGTTTATGTGCTTTCCAACACACTCAAGCTCTTGCATCCCTTCATGCCGTTTATCACCGAAGAGATCTGGCGCACACTGCCGCATGACGGTGACTCGATAATGATCTCTCAGTTCCCCATGACAGATACTTCGCTCTCGTTTGCCGAGGACGAAGAGTCTATGAGCGACATCATCGAGTGCATCAGAGCGATACGCAACCGCCGCAGCGAAATGAACGTTGCGCCTTCACGCAAAGCGCATATCTCGATAGTCACTTCACGCCCCGAACTATTCACCGGCAAGGATGCATTCTTTATCAGACTCGCTTCGGCACAGTCTGTTGCGATCAATCCCGAATCATTGCCCGAGAACGCCGTGCAGATCATCACGGGCTCTGCCGCAGTCTATCTGCCGCTCGCCGATATCGTAGATATCGAAGCCGAGACCGCACGTCTTGAGCGTGAGATAGCCAAAGCCGATGCCGAGATCGCACGCGGCGAAGCAAAGCTCTCTAACGAAGGCTTCGTTTCGCGTGCACCGCAGGCTGTCGTCGATGCCGAAAAGGATAAATTGCAAAAAGCAAAAGCGCTCCGCGAAAAGCTTGCCGAAGCACTGGCACAGCTCAAATAACTCCAAGCAAACCAAATATATGCAAAAAAGAGCCGATAACGGCTCTTTTTTATTTCACTTTGCAGTGCAATAAAGCACTATATATTCAAAATCATAAACATTTTTGACGAATATGACAAGGTCGGCGGCATCCGAATATATCGCATCGCCCTCGGCGTGATCACGATATTTTATGTCACATACAGCATACGAAAATCGATTGCCGAGCATATCTGTCAGATAAACGCTGTCGCCGACAGAAATCTGCTTGACAAAATCAAACTGCCCTGCGGCATTAGATGTGCCGATTATCATCGAGCGGTCGTAGGCGTATCCGTCAAACCTGCAGGGAAAATATGCGTTTTTTATCCATTCAGAGCCGACCGGCAGACAAGCGTCACAGGCGGGCATTTCTATCAGCGCACAAAAATCATTGTCATCGATATTAAGCGACGGCATAGTGTTGTCGGTACGCTCCTCAAGCACCGCAGGGCGAGGCGTCGGAATGATCGAGCCTATGAGCTCTGCATACTCATCGTTGCGCTGCTTATTGCCGCCGAGCGAAACAAACCGCACGACTATCAGGCAGACAGACGCTATCACGAGCAACAGCCCCAAAACAAGGCATATGCGTGAAATACAAGTCTTTTTATTGCTCGTCATCTTGAGCCGAGCCTCTTTTTCATCGCAGTGCCGACGATTATCAGCACTATACCCGAAATGCACATAAGTGCAACATAAAGCCCTGCCTCAAACGTGTCGCCTGTCGGCGGCGGATTGGGCGAATCGGGGTCGGCGTTGACTATCGAAAAAGTCACATTGTGCTTATCGACAGTCACGACATAGCCGTCGGGAACATCCTTTTCGGCGACCTGCCATCTGTCGGTGTCATTGGCGGCGTTCCACGAATAAGACCAGTTATTCTGTGCCGAAAGAACAACTGTTTTGGCTATCTCACCGTTGCGCAAAATGTCAACGGTTATCTCTGTCGGGCGCTTGTGCTCGTTGCCGACGTCACGCCAGAGCTTGACGACCTTATAAGAATCAGATCCCCCTGTCGAAAGGTCGATATTGGGCTTTGGATTGGCAGTTATGTCATAGACCCACATGCCGTTCCCGTCAAGACCGGGCACGGCGATGAGCGCAGAATCAAAATAATATAATATTCCGTTGCCGTTGAGTGCCATCGGCATCACAAAATAAATCCCCGGTGTCAGTCCTTCAAATATGACAGTGCCGCCTGCAGACTTTTTTTGCACGGTGGGCTCGGGATGATTTGCATCGACGAAACTTTCGAACGTAGTGCGCACCGTGTTCCATTCGCTGTCTGAAGCAATGCCGTTCAGCACGAGCGACGTCGGCGCAAAAGCATCGGTGAGCGTATATTGCATATCGGCGCTTACGCTTGCGACATGATATATCGCGAGGTCAAAATCGGCGAATGTTGTTTCGCTGTTCAAATAATTGATCGTCAACGTGCACTCTCTCGAAGCATCTATCGGCAATGTCGCATCGGATGTCGAAGCGGCATCGCACGCAAAAGCAAAAAGGCAGGCGCAAATGCAGAATATAACGGCAAAAGATATAATTCTCTTCATTGTTCCTCCTTTGAAATAAGCGGCTTAGAGCCCTTGTCTCTGTATTTTATCATGAGCATTATAAGCAAAATAAGCAGCATGGGCGCAGCAACGACAGGTGTTGCGACGAGCGAATCGATCTTGAACGCATCTGAAGTAACATGCAGTGTCGGCTTGGCGTTCTCAATTCGAGCGCCTCTGACGAGCAGCCTGTGCGAATTAATGCCATAGGGCGTGCAGGTGAGCAGCGTGACGTGATCCTCGCCATCGATTATGCGCACGTCGTTTGTGTCGTCGGGGTTGACGACCTTGATCTGATCTATCTGATAGGTGACTGTGCGGTCAAGAATGGTTATTGTAAAAACATCGCCCAATTCGAGCTTGTCAAGATCTGTAAAAAGCTTAGCGTGAGGCAAGCCCCTGTGTGCCGAAAGCACTGCGTGCGTGCTCTCACCGCCGACAGGCAACGAAGTGCCCTCGAGATGTCCGCAGGCGATATTGAGCACCTCGGTCGAAGTGCCGTGATAAAGCGGCAGTTCAACGCCCAGCTTTTCGATGGTTATATAGCCCATAACGCCGTTATTGTTGATGTTGAGAATGTCGTCATAGCCCTCGAGCGTGTTATAGTCATTCAGCGGCGAGCCGAGCTGCGACAGTGAATGATTATAATCATCGGCGGCATCAAAATATTTTGAGAAATCCTCTTTTTTGATAGAATCGAGCAGTTGTTGATAATCCTCGACCGCTCTCGTCTGGGTCTTATAGTTCCAATATTGGCTTATGCTGGGGTAAAGCAGCACACAGACACCTATGAAGAGCATCAGAACCAATATGATACTCACCTTGTCTTTTTTCATAGTCATCTCTCCACTGCCTTGAATAGGCGGCGGCGGATAGCGTATATCCGCCGCCGCAGTTTAGAACTAAACTTTAAAGTCAGTCCTCATAGACCGACATCTTTTTGCGGGTGATCATGAATACCACTGCGATCAAAGCGACGATCGAGCCCAGGGTTATAAACAGAGTTGTGCCTGTCGAACCTGTCTCGGGAAGCTTGGTGCCGGACTGGTTGTTGACCTTGACAACTTTTGTTGTGTAGGTGAGCTGATTATCTTCACCGGTCGTTGCAGCCTCAACTTTAGCCTCTATATCCGAAGAAAGCTTGTTATAGCCGGCAGGAGCTTTGATCTCACGGAGATGGTAGGTGTCAGCATCAAGACCGTCGATGCAGATTTTGCCGTCTGCACCTGTTGTGAGAACAGAAGCGGCATCCCATGTTTGACCCTCTGCAGGAAGTGCAATCCAAGATTTCAGCTTGCCGTTTTCAAAAGTTGCAACCTTGTCGCTTGTGCTGTTAAGCAAAACGAACTGTGCATCCTTAAGGACTGCGGTTTCTACGCCATTAGCGTATTTGAGGACATCAAGATCCCAAGTGTAGGTAACTGTTTCGCTCGGCTCGGTGTATCTTGTATCGGTTGTATCTGCTTTTTCGCCATAGTCAAGCCAAGTCTTGTTGGGGTTGCCGGGAAGTGCAATAACCGCATCCTCATTGACGGTTGCGGTATAAGTTATAACGATATCGGTAGGTGTATTGCCAGTGCCATTCTTGATGGTGTCAAGGAATGCTTTGGTGAAATGAATCTCGAAATCGCAAACATTCTGGGGAATTATAAGAGTGCCGCCTTGACCGGACTGCGAAGTTGAATGCACAAAACTATGCTTAACGGTATAATCAGTGCCTTCAACAAGCGGAGTTTCGTCCACTTTGATCTCGATTGAGCCTCTATTAAAGGTCAAGCCTGCGGACATCTGGTCGTGAACAACATAATTTTCTGCGCCTTCATAAGCCTTGACGATGGTTTTGAACTCAACGGTATCGCCTATATCAGCGTCGTTGATCTTGCCCCAAGCGTCATCACCTGTTTTGGAGTCCTCTTTGACATACTTGTCGATGGTAGGAACAGTGTTCTTTTCGGTGATTGTAACATTGCGGTCGGTTGTTTTCAGCGCGCAAAGAGTGCCGAGAGTGGTGTCGACTGCATAGTATCCGAGAGAAAGGTCATCAAACTTAACTGTCGTGCTTGTTGCCTTTATTGTCTTGTCGGGAGTGATCTCGGCAGCCTTTGCATATGCGATAACTGCCTTTGCAAACTCTGCAGCGTCAGCGTCCTTGACCCAAGTGACATAGCCATTTGTGTCGAACGTAACATATTTCTGCTGCGCTGTAGCCTTAAGCCAATTTTCCCAAGTATCGGTAGCGGTGTAGACATAAGCACTTGCCGTCGAATCATAGCTTTCGAGAACGAGCAACTGATAAATATCATAAGTCTCGCCTATAACAGCATTGCTGATGGTTATCGAACCCTTATCAGTCGATGTACCGGTGACAGGGTCAGATGTTGTCTCTTCTTCTGCAAATGCGGTCATGCCGAGTGAGAGGAGCATGACTGCAACAAGAATGAGTGCGAATGTTTTTTTCATCGTAGTTTTCCTTTCAACTTTTGATAAAAATTTTTGATGTGTTCAAATGCGTTTTGCGCATCTACGGCGTATGCACCGTATGAGGGGCAAGCTAAATCAACTCAGCCTCCCTTCGCGCTTACGCCGCCGAATGCATACAAAACGGTATATCACAGGCAAGGCTATCAAAGCCAGACCTGCTAATATAAAGGGAAGTTCGCCGCCCCCGCCCGTGCCGGGCAACTCGGGGCTGGTGAAGTTGGTTATTGTTTCGCCATCCCAATCTTCGTATGAAACATCACCATACGCAATAGTGATATGATACGGCGTGTTATCAACAGCGTATCCGGGTGGCGCTTTGGTTTCTGTGAGAATGTATTTGTGTCCCGACGGAATGTTTTTGAATGTCACTTTGCCGTCTTGATCCGAAATTGCGGTGAAAGGATTAAATTTAACATAACTTTCTCCGTCGCCTCGGCAAATAGCACATTCTTTATCGTCGTGCACGAGCTTAAACTCTGCTCCGGCAAGAGACCTGCCGTCAGAGCCTTTCTTTTCGAACGTAAACTCGCCCAAATATCCGTGCACACGCGGGATTTTAAATTCAAGCGTGCGTGCTTCGGAGAGCGTCGTGTTGTCGTTCTCGGTCTTAAAAACGCGGTATGTTAAAGTTGTCTTGTCGTTGGTTTTATAGATTTTATCTTCAACAAACTCATCAACCTCATTTTTCAGCCTGACACGGTATGTCAGTGAATAGGTGTAATAAGTTGTTTCGACTTCGTCCTTCTTCACGACCTCGGTTGTGTATCTCGATTTTTTCAGATCCCAATTGATTATATTTTGCTCATTGTCACTATTTTCAAGCTTACCAAGCTTGCAAGACGCTGTGTTTTCGTCTTTTTCGCTGTTGCTGACGCTAAGCTCATTGCCACTAAGTTTACTATTTCTATCATAGAAACCTATAAACTCAAGATATTCGGGTGTTGCCCAGGGCAACGGGTCGTTTGCGACCCAGTCGGCTTTTGAAGCAGCCTCGGTTGTCGTCTTGATCTCTTTGAATATGTCATCATAAGCCTTTTTTAGTCCTTCGGCATCTGTACTGTCATAGTAATAACCTGAGCCGATGGAATTTTTAAGCCAGTTTTTGTATGATTCATCGCTTGTCTCGTCACCGATCTCGTATGTTGTTCCGGTTCGGTCGACGATAGAAAAACTCTTGCCTTCCGAACTATCAATGTACTGTTGGATCGTCTGACCACCTACATCAACACCGATAGAAAAGATCTTTGTACCGGATTTTTTTATAGCAGTCGCCATCTCTCTGGCTCTTATCGCCGCTTCATCAGAGTAGCTTGTGCCATATAGGCAAGGGCTATTAAAAACATGGTCATAAAAATAATCGCCTTTTTCGTCATATGGGTCATAGCCCTTGTATCCGGAGCTTATATATGTCGTCGGGAAGCCGTCGCTCAAGAATATAATATATTTATTTTTGTTATCCACTTTGGCGAGCATATCCGAGCCCATCTTTAATCCCGCTTCAACATTGGTATAGCGGCTGTGAGATTTACCATAATCGGATGCATTTATAATCTTGCCGGTCTCTGTGCGCATTGTATTTTTTAGCGATGCCGCTTGTGTATCGTTAGTGCAAGATTGAAGATCAAAGATCTTATGTGCATCCGTATTAAAAGCAACATAGCCGATCTTGCTTACGCCTTTTGAGCTCTGCTTTGCAAAGTTATCTATAAAGTCTTCGGCAGCTTGCATTGCTGCGGCATATCTTGTTACGCCACCGAAATTATCAGTCATCGTATTTGAAATATCCATAACGATGACGACAGCCATATCGGGCTCTTTTATTATCTCTGATATATTTTGGCTGGTCTTGACTGTAAGTGTGATGTCAAAGACATTCTCGATGTCGGTGCCGGCAATGACCTTGCTTATTTCGACATCGTCGCCTTTTTCCGAACGGGTCGTGCCGCCTTCGCAATCAACCTGGCTCCCGCTCGGCTTGTTGTCATCTTTGGCGTTATCCTCTGAGCCTGTCGGTTGATCGGCATCGAGATACTGCTGCCAATAGGTGAAAAAGTCGCTGTTTTTGAGGTCGATCCAGTTTGTGCCCCAGACGCGCTCGCCGCCCTCGACCTCCTGATCAACGGAATAGAACACATAGGGCGAAAAGCCGTCGGTGACGAACGACAATGTGTTGTTGTCGTCGACCTCGACATAAACGCTGCTCAAGGTCTTTTGCGTATCGGCATCGACATGTGCAACGGCAAAAAACTCTTTTTGCGCATCAAACTGCATATCAGGCAGGGTGACTGTCACCTTGACGACCGATGTCGGCGTATAAGCCTTGCTGTCGACCTTGATGCTGATGTCATAGGTTTTAAACCAGTTGACGTTGCTTGTTATATTGGGGTTAAGGCACGAAAGCTGCGTTTCTCTGCTCCAATCAGGGGCAGAAACGTCAAGAACGGCATTCTCGGGCAGGTCGCCCTCGATGACAAATTTTGCATCGCCGACAGCAAGCTCGAGCTTTTCAGAGCTGCCGCCTATCATGGTCTGCAGTTGATATGCCTTGTCGCCGTACTTCCATGCGTTGTCGGTTAAGTATTGTATTATAAACGCTTTTTCGTCACTGTCGAGAGCGCGTATATCGCAGAAAACGGTGCGAAGATCCTCGACCGAATAGCTGTCTGCCATATCGATGAGCTGCTTTTTGCGCGCGCAGATGTCTGAATGCTCTGCAATATCCTCTGCAGTGCTGCCGCAGTCGCAGTCGACAAGCTTAAAATCTGTTGCGACAAAGCCCGAATTGCTGTTGATGCCGAGCAGTGTGCCACCCGACGCCTGCTTGCTGTGCGTGCCGTAGCCGACGACGCTGTCGCTGTATTCCGAAACAGTCTGCTCGCAGACCTCGCCCATCACGTCGCCCTTGACGACCGACAGCATATTGAAGTTGACCGAGGTGATTATGCCGACGGTGTTGTCGCTGAAAAATACAAGGTCACCCGGAGCAGGCGCATAGTTGCCCTTTTTTGCGTATTGACCTATGGCTTCCCACGATTTTTTCATGGTCGAAACGCCGATATTGCGTGGCGCTTCGTCAGCGGAATAGCCTGCATAATTGAGGCAGAACGAAACGAACGTTGCCGACCAGTCGGCATATGGTGCGCCGTACCACGCACCGTAGCGTGTATAGCCGTGGCGACCAAGGCTCTTGTCGGTCTCAAAATTGAGCGTGCTCTCTTTATAGCCGACCTGCGAAAGCGCTATCGACACGAGGTCATTGCGCATATCGCCCGTGGTGATGCCGCTGAACATCTTCTGCCAGTCGAGAAAGGTCTCGGTGTCTGCATTCTTATCCGAATAGCAAGTCAGCCTGTGAACGTGCTCTGCCTTTTGGCAGACGAGCGCCGACTTATAGCAACCATCGCCGTGTGTGTGTATCTTGTCTGATATAGCGCAGACCAATATTCTGTTGTAGCACTCATCAGAATGTGTATGCTCTTCACAGCCGCAGGCTGCTGTGCCTGCAAGAGTCAATCCCGTCTGCTTTAGTCCCCAGAACACGTTTGCCGAAACGAGCAGGGACAGCACCAGCAGAACTGTTATGCCGCTGATTCTGAATCGTTTATTCTTTTTTGCTGCGCCGAGGCAGTCGCTGAGTGTGTTGTGCAAAGCACCCTACCCTTTCTGAAAAACGATAAAACGATAAATGATTTTGATAATGATTATTTGGGAGCACCAAAGCGTTCGAGCGGCCAGACCCTTATGATGACCTTGCCGATGATGTCATCTCGTGAAACCGCACCGATGACCGAGCTGCGGCTGTCGACCGAGTTCGCCCTGCGGTCGCCCATGACAAAATAGCTGCCGCCCGGGACGGTATAGGGAAATTCGAGGTCGCATTCGCCAAGGCTCTTCTCTGTGACATACGGCTCGACGAGCAGCTCCTGATTGACATAGACATTGCCGCTGTCATCAATGACGATGACGTCGTCGGGCAAAGCAATAACACGCTTTAATAGTATCCTGCCCTGATAATAAAAGCCTATCAGATCGCCGCGCGAGATATTGTCGGTCTTAAAAAGCAAAAGTATCTCGTCGTGCTCGAGCGTCGGTGACATGCTGTCGCCCGAGATCTGCAATATCGGCAGGAATAACGTCACTATCAGCACCGCTATCGCGGCAACCACCACCAGCACCGAAACAGTGCCGACCAGTGCCTTGCGGTAATATTGACCCCTGCGCAGCCTTTTGCGCTCGGTATCTATCTCCTGTATCGACGGAACCCGAACCGTCGTCCTGTGAAGCTTCATCAGTCTTGCTCCCGTTTGTCCTGCATAGCACAAGAAATGATCGACTGAGCCTCTTTTTGCGCATTCTCTATCATCTGTGCGCACTGACGCTCGGTGTCGGAACGGCGACGTTCGATCTCTGACAGATATATGTCGGCTGTCTTTTGAGCTGTCTCAAAAATGCCCGTGAGCGCAACCGCCGCATCGGCTATTGAGCCCGCGTTGGAAAAGGCAATGCGCTTTTGCTCAAGCAATTCACGCAGGTGTGCATTCTCTGCCTGCAGATCCTGCTCGCTGTGCTTGAGCTGATAAATTATATCGATAAGCTCGCTGCGATTGAGATGCCTTAATTCTTTTTCCATATAATAAACCTCAACATGATTGACCTCAACAATAGCGACAAGGCTATGCCGACAAGTCACCAGTTGCATTATATCATACATCTCTCTAAAAATCAATATGTGCTTGAAATATTATTAAAACTTTTTCCCTGCAACAATAGCAGACGGTTATGGCCGGCAGTGCCCTTTATGCATAAAAAGCACACGTTTTTTGCAAAAAGCTCTTGACATGAATATGGGCAAATGCTATAATTTTGCATATAATTTGCATTTTTTGTTTTTAAATTCGAGGGCTGCAAAGCAATGCTCGGCTTTCACGGGGCACTCAGACACCGTCGGTGCCGAGTGCCTTGTTTTTGTTGCACTTATCAAGGAGGGAGAGCCTGATGCCAAGATCAAAGCGCGGCGCCGTGCTTGCAGAGATCTGCATATCACTTGCGCTCACGATGATCGCGGGCGTTATGGTCGCCTCTTTTTGCGTTATGACGACCGATTATTTAAAGCGTGCCGAAGCAAACCGCTCATTCGTCGAAGGCGTTTCGCTGCTCGAAGATGCATTGTCAAAATGGACATCGGGCTTTGACAGCAGCGAATATACCATAACGGTACATGACGGCTCGCTCATTGCGTTTGACGGAACAAAAGAATATACACTTGCCGTTTCGGACGGTGTTTTGACTTTTGAAATGCCAAACGGCGAAGCGACCGAATACCCCACCCGTGCCGTTTCTGCCCGTTTCGGTGTGCAATACGGCATGATAAGCTGCGATGCTGTTTATTCTCTCGATGACAAAGAAACGCATATTAGCATATTCAGATATGTTCGTGCGGCGAATACAGGTGAAGCGCCATGAATACAAAAAGCATAAACAGGCGCGGATTTACTATAGTCGAATGCGTGGTAGCTATGGCGATAATCGTTTTGGTGTCTGTCACTGCCATCTCGATAATATCCCGTGCCGCCGTCAATTCGGAGCAGGATATTCTGCTGACCTATGCAAGGGTCGATGCTTCAAACGCGCTCGAGCTTTTTAAAGCGTGCGAAGCCTCTGAGCTCGGCACTGCCATAACATCGGAGCTCGGATTTGCAAAGAGCGGTGACACTTATACAAAGGCATACGGCAATGAGATCCGCACCGAAATACGCATTTATTCCGACGGGCAATCACTGTTTTTCAAAGCAACGGTGACTGCAGACGAAAGCAGAAAATTGATCAATATTGACTATGAAAAAAGACCTTAAAAGCATACTCAAAAGCAAAAGCGGAATAGCGATCGAATCTGCCGTGATAATGCTGCTCACGGTGTTTTTGCTGTGTGCGCTTATCACGGCTTTTTGCATCTATACAAGAAATTTTGACCAAAGGCGCATAAAAAGCCTTGAATCCGAAGCCGAGGTCGACACGATAGGCGAAAGGTTTATAGCAGACCCTGCAAAGTTTGAATATTCGAGCGAAAAATACATTGCTTTTTCCGCAAACGACGGCGATATTTATACGCTCACTGTGACAGATATTTCGGGAACGCACAAATTAACGGTGAAATATGACATTTCATGCAAAAAAGTCACGCTTTGGACCCACATCTGTATACCCGAGCAAGGAGCACAGGAATGACCTATACTAAAAAATGTGCGATCGGCATAGAGCCGATCGACAAAAGCATACGATATTATTCGACATACATCGACAAAGCAGAGCAGGGAACGGTGCATTTTGCTTCGGAATGCTTTACAAAAGAGTTTTATGACGAGCTTGCGGATATTCTTTGCGGAATAAAGCATGTATTTAAGGATGCTTCGGCATCCAATTCTGCGATAGTTTTGCCAAGCGATCTGTTTGTGACGGACATTTTGATGCTGCCGACAATGCGTGCACATTCGATGAAATCAGCGGCAGACGCCATGATAAGCAGTCTTTTTGCAGACAAAAGCGACATCACCCTGCAATACGACCGCATCAAAAGCACAGACCAAAGCACGGTATTCCGACTGTCTGCGGTGCGCAAGTCGCTGATTGCAGACATACGCCAAAGCTGTGCCCGAGCGGGTTTTGCCGCAAATATATGCATTTCGGCGGCAGAGGGTCTGACATGCGAGGTAATAAGCACGGTTCAGCCCGCAAAGGATGAGCTTTTTGCCGTTCTCGATGTCAACAGCGGCTTTACAAGGCTTGTGTTTATATATAATTCCGTGCCTGTTGCGGCAACGACTTTGCAGGCAGGAACAGACATTGCAAAAGAACTTTTTTGCATTCTGCAATGCAGCAGGAGATTAAAGCAGCTCGGCGAATGCAAAACGGTGCTTGTAAGTCCGTCACTGCCCGACCTGATAAATCCCACGGCAAACGGCATCGTCATTAAGCCGCTCGAGCTTAAAAACGCATCATATCCCGAGCTGTGCGGTGCTTTGCGCAGTATTTAATAAATCTTTGTGAGGTGCGAGAAAAAATGATCTATGCGATAACCGACACATACGCATTGGCTGCGGTCTGTGCATTTTCTTGCGTGCTCGGGCTTGCCGTTTCGCAGTGCCTTGGTGCCGTGATCTATCAATTGACGCGTAGAAAAAGCGTTTTTTCTGCATATTCGTGCGATGCGTGCGGCGAAAAAATTAAATGGTATGACTGCATTCCCGTTTTGTCATACCTGTTTCTCGGCGGCAAATGCCGTAAATGCAAAGCACCTATACCAAAGCGCTATCCGCTCATCGAGCTTTTGACCGCCGCATTATTTTTGTCATCCTCGATAATATATGCACATGTGAGCATTTTTTACGCCTTGACCTCAATGATCGTCTGCTCGTGCTGCATATGCGTGTTTTTTATCGACCTCGACAGTATGATAATCAACAACAGGTTTGTGATAATTATCGCTTTCTGCGGCGTGCTGTCGGTATTTTTCGAGCCCAAATGCGACATTTTAAGCCGCATTATCGGCGGAATTGCAGGCTTTTTGCTGTTCTATGCGGTCGCAGTCGTCGGCTCTAAGCTGTACAAAGCAGAAGCCATGGGCGGAGGCGATATCAAGCTTGCACTCGCCTCGGGGATTTTGCTCGGCTGGCAGAAGCTGATAGTTATGGTGCTCATCGCATCGATCTCCGGTGCTGTCGGCATGGCATTGCAGAATAAAAAAGACGGCGAGGAGCGTGCAAGACCATTCGGCCCTTATCTCGCCTCGGGGCTCGTCATAGCCATGCTGTTCGGAGATTATTTGACAGGCGCATATCTTGCACTGATATTCGGAGGCTGAAAATGCAATATAAATACACCGCAGTCGATCTGCAAAAGGCAGAATACAACGGCATATTGCTTGCCGAGGACGAAAACGAGCTTGCTTCTCTGTTGTCGCAGCAGGGACTTTATCTCGTTTCGTGCTCGCCATATTCGGGCAGGACGGCACGCAAAAGACTGCCGACAATAAAAAGCGGCACAAAGACAGGCGAGCTTGCGACATTTTGCAGGCAATATTCTGTCATGCTTTATTCGGGCGTTTCACTGCTGGACGGAATAAAGATACTTAAAGAGCAAAAATTCTCATGGCGCTTTGGCAACGCATTGCAGATGATATACAGCGACGTCAAGGGCGGAATGATGCTGTCTGAGGCATTTGCAAAGCACGAGAATATATTCCCGCAATTCTTTTGTGCCATGATCGAGGTCGGCGAAGCTTCCGGCAAGCTTGACACAGTCATGAATTCACTTGCCGAGCATTATGAAAAAGACACTTCGCTGCGGCGCAAGGTCAAAAGTGCACTCGCCTACCCTGCAATATTGATGGTGATGACGATCGCGGTGATAATACTCATGATGGTATACGTTATGCCAACATTCCGCTCGTCACTTTCATCGCTCGGCATAGAGCCGACAGGCGTGGCAAAAGCAGTGTATGACATATCCGATTTTCTGACAGTCCATTGGCATAAGATATTGCTTGCAATAGCCGTTGTTGTGATCGCGATATACGCTTTTTCGAGAACCGTCAAGGGCAGGCTTATGCTTGACAGGCTTTACCTTTCACTGCCTATCGCCAAAGGAATCAATTCAAACCTTATCGCCGCAAGATTTGCACGAGCCTTCGGGCTTTTGCTGTCAAGCGGAATGAATATGTCAAACGCACTCGAGAATGTAATAATAGTTTTGGGCAACCGCTATGCCGAAACACAGTTTGCAAAGGCAAGCACCGACGTCAGCCACGGTGCACTGCTGGCAAATGCTATTGAAAAGCACATGCCGTTCCTGCCTGCCGCACTCTTGCAAATGATCGCCGTAGGCGAACGCTCGGCATCGCTCGACGAAACGCTTTTGAAGGCATGTTCGTTTTTTGACGACAGCGTCGATTCTAAGCTGAATGCCGCCGTCACTGTCGTTCAGCCGCTGATAATGCTGATACTAGGCGGTGTGATAGCGGTAATGTTTATAGCCGCTTATTCGCCAATGCTTACACTGATGAACGGCATATGACAGACAAGAGAGAGCCAACATGAATATTACAAACGTAAACAACGAGCTTTTAGAATTATATATCGGCAAAAAGCTTATCAAAAGGCAGGATGCCGACACTATCCTGCAGCGGTCGGAGCACCTTGGCATCAGTGTGCCCGAATGTCTGCTGCAAAACGAATACTTAACCGAATCGGCAATATTCACAGTCCTTGCGGAGTATTGCGGTCTGCCGTTCGCCGAGCTCGATATGCTCGAAAAGGACGACACTGTCTTTGATATGTTTTCGCTTGAGTTTATGAAGCGCAACTGCTTTGTTCCCATTCGCACAGACGACAGCGAAATGGTCATTGCGGTCGGAGATCCGTTTGACATAAACGCACGCTCAGCCGTCGCTTTGGCATATAACGGCAGGGTTAAGCGCATATTGACTCCGCCGTTGCAGATCGAAAGATATATCGACGCCATGGCAGCCGCTCGCTCAGCATCAGAGGTGCTTGTCGCTTTTAAAAACGGCGACAGCAAGCTTTTTTCACGCAAAAAATCTGTTCAGGCAAAGCAGGACGACACAGTAAGCAGCCCTGCCGTGCGTTTGGTCGACTCGATCATAAAAGAAGCTATCCCCTGCCGCGCAAGCGACATCCACATAGAACCTTTTGAAGACTGCGTCAGAGTCAGATACCGCATCGACGGCGACCTGCAAGAGCGTTCAAGCCTGCCTATCGAGGCGTATCAGGCGATATGTGCAAGGCTCAAGATAATGTCCGGGCTCGACATCGCAGAGCGCAGAGTGCCGCAGGACGGCAGAATAAATATGACTGTCGGCAGCAGAGAATACGATCTCAGAGTGTCGTCGCTGCCATCGGTACACGGCGAAAAATTTGTCATACGCATACTCGATAAGTCGTCCTTCAGATTCACGAGGCAGGATCTCGGCTTTGACAGCAACGAAAACGCCGTCATTGACAGGATGCTTGCACATCCTCACGGAATAATCCTGCTCACAGGTCCGACAGGCTGCGGCAAGTCGACAACGCTCTATTCTTTTCTTAAAGAGGTCAACGACCCGAGAGTCAACATCGTCACGGTCGAGGACCCGGTTGAATATACAATGAACGGCATCACTCAGACGCAGGTCAACACCAAGGCAAGCATGACGTTCGGCAAAGCACTCAGGGCAATATTGCGGCAGGATCCGGACATAATCATGATAGGCGAGATTCGCGACGAAGAGACTGCCGAGATAGCCGTCAGAGCCGCGATAACAGGGCATCTCGTTTTCAGCACCCTGCACACAAACGACGCACCCGGAGCGATAACAAGGCTTGAGGACATGCGTGTGCCCGATTATCTCGTGTCAGATGCGCTCGTCGGAGTCATCGCACAAAGATTGGTCAAAAAGCTTTGCCCCGCCTGCAAAAAACGCGGCAGGACAAGCCGCAGCGAAATGCAGATACTCGGACTTGACGAACCGACGACAATATACAGACCTCAGGGCTGCCCGCTCTGCGGCGGAAGCGGCTATAAGGGCAGAACCGCCATACACGAGATAATGTATATGAATGACGAGCTGAAAAACGCCGTCGTTTCGACCAAAAGCGGCGATGCACTGCGTAATGCCGCAATACAAAACGGTATGACCACACTTTGGAGCTCCTGCCGTAACCTTGTCCTCAGCGGCATAACCGGCATAAACGAGCTCATCACACTCAACACCGAACAATAAAACGCACAGGGCGGAGCAGCTATTGCTAAGACGGTATCAGAGGGTACATCGAAAGAAGAAAACAACTAAACAAAACGAACGGGAACGATAATTATTTATCACATGTGAAACAGCATACTGATATAAAAAATACCAATAGTATTCAAATGCCTATTGACAAGGTAGGTTTTGCGTGCTATAATAAAGCCAACCTAACAGGTAGGGAATAAAGTGGAAAGGAGAACACGTTATGAAAAGGTCAGGCTTAACTACTATGATGACGGAAATGTGCATGCAGTCTTGTTGTATGTGCATGACTTTTTGTGCACCTATTTCCGATATGTTCTCCATCTCAGAGGCAAAACACTTAGTCGCATAACGCTATTGCGAATTATACAGTGCTTGTTACCGGGAGACTTTATCGGAGTCTCTCGGTTTATTATTTTGCGAGGTAGGTAAGAAGCTGTGGAAAACTATTTTGAAAAGCTTGTAAGAGCAAATTTTCGTTTCGGACGAATGTGTCGATGTAAATGAAAACAAAAACAAACCATCTGATAAACCATATACATCAAAACATTCAACTGTGAAAGGAAATCAATATCATGTCTAACTATAAATTTGAAACTTTACAGCTCCACGTAGGTCAGGAAAATCCCG
>CAZNCN010000004.1:0-29617 GCA_964571635.1 uncultured Ruminococcus sp.
CTCAGCTGCTGCGAACGACTCGTGACCTGCGAGGAAGCAGAAGCACTCGGTCTCTTCGGAGAGCAGCATCTTGCCGAGGTTGCCGTGGCCGAGGCCGACCTTGCGGTTCTCAGCGACAGAGCCGGGGATGCAGAACGACTGCAGACCGATGCCGATAGCAGCAGCGGCGTCAGCAGCCTTGACACAGCCTGTCTTGACTGCGATAGCAGCACCGACGGTGTATGCCCAAACAGCGTTCTCAAAGCAGATGGGCTGTGTGCTGCGGACGATGCTGTCGCAGTCGATGCCCTTTGCCAGAGTGATCTCTTTGCATTCTTCGATAGAAGAAATGCCATATTCTTTAAGGACGGCAAGGATCTTGGCCTCGCGTCTTTCGTAACCTTCAAAAAGTGCCATTATGTCGTCCTCCCTCAGTCTTTGCGCGGGTCGATGTACTTGACAGCTTCTGCGAAGCGGCCGTACGTGCCCTTAGCTTTTTCGTATGCTTCGTTGGGCTCCATGCCCTTTTTGATAAAGTCGGTCATCTTGCCGAGCGAAACGAACTCATAGCCTATGACTTCGCCGTTTTCGTCAAGACCCATGCGAGTGCAATAGCCCTCGGTCATTTCAAGGTATCTGACGCCCTTAGCCTTGGTGCCGTACATAGTACCGACCATCGAGCGCTGACCCTTGCCGAGATCCTCCATGCCTGCGCCGATGACGAGGCCGTTCTCGGAGAATGCGGACTGGGTTCTGCCGTATACGATCTGCAGGAACAGCTCACGCATAGCAGTGTTGATAGCGTCGCAGACAAGGTCTGTGTTGAGAGCCTCGAGCAGTGTCTTGCCGGGGAGTATCTCTGCTGCCATTGCAGCCGAGTGTGTCATGCCCGAGCAGCCGATAGTCTCGACGAGAGCCTCTTGAATAATACCGTCTTTAACGTTCAGCGAGAGCTTGCATGCGCCCTGCTGAGGTGCACACCAGCCGATACCGTGGGTGTAGCCCGAGATGTCGCTGATCTGCTTGGATTGGATCCATTTGCCTTCTTCGGGAATGGGAGCGGGACCGTGGTCGCAACCTTTGGTCACACAGCACATACCTTCAACTTCTTTGGAATAGTAAAGCATTTTTGACTCCTTTTATGTTAATTTACTTTTTGATTATTTCGCCGTAAACAGTGCCCGAGCAGCCTGCAGCGTTTGCTTCGTCGGTGTCGATGTGCATTGCGGGTGCAAAGTTCTCGTTGACGCGGACGACGACATCGTCAAAAATCAAGGGTCTGCCGGTGTCGGCAAGCTTGACCATGACGGTCTCTTTGTCGGAAAGTCCGTATTCTGCAGCGGTCTTGGTGTCAAGGTGCAGATGACGCTTTGCAGCGATAACGCCTTCGGTGATGTCGATCTCGCCGGCAGGTCCGACGATCTTGATGCCGGGTGTGCCTGCGATGTTGCCGGATTCTCTGACGGGTGCTGCGACTCCCAGAGTGCGTGCGTCGGTGAGTGATACCTCGACCTGTGTTGCTTTGCGTGCGGGTCCGAGTATCAGCACGTTTTTGATGCTGTTCTTGGGTCCTACGAGCGTGACACGTTCGCCGCTTGCATACTGGCCGGGCTGCGAAAGCATATTGCGCACGGTGAGGGTGTAGCCCTTGCCAAAGAGCGTCTCGATGTCAGCCTCGGTGAGGTGAACGTGACGGGCAGAGGTTTCAACTATGATTGTGTTAGCCATAACAGATACTCCTTATTATCGTCTTGTATTGTTTAACCGTATAATTATACAACACAAACCACCGTTTTGTAAATAGCTTTTTTTAAAAACAAAGGTGTCTTTTTTGATAGCCGCAGCAAAAAAACCGTGCTTGCTATTGAAAAAAACCAAGATTTGTGGTATTATACAGAGTGAGTTATAATCTTAATTGAATTATTGCGCTGTTTTTCGCGCTATTATATCATTTTGCAAAAGGGGATAGTTTGTTATGACAGACGCTAAAAAAACGATTTTTTCGGGCATACAGCCCTCAGGACAGATCACGATAGGCAATTATATCGGCGCACTTAAAAACTGGGTCGAGCTGCAGCACGAATACAATTCCATATTCTGCATAGTTGATATGCACGCGATAACAGTTCGTCAAGAGCCTGCCGCATTGCGCAAGCAGTGCCTGTCGCTTTTGGCACTCTATCTTGCCGCAGGTATAGACCCCAAGGAGTCTATCATTTTCATTCAGAGCCACGTGCCTGCACACGCCGAGCTTTCGTGGGTGCTCAGCTGCAGCACCATGTTCGGCGAGCTCAGCCGTATGACTCAGTTCAAGGATAAATCGGCAAAGCACGCCGATAATATCAACGCGGGACTTTTTACCTATCCTGTTTTGATGGCGTCTGATATACTGCTTTATCAGACCGATCTTGTGCCTGTCGGCATAGATCAAAAGCAGCATGTCGAGCTGACACGCGACATTGCCACACGCTTTAACGGCGTTTACGGTGAGACCTTTAAGCTGCCCGAGCCATATATTCCCAAGCTCGGAATGAAGATAATGTCGCTGACCGAGCCGGATAAAAAGATGAGCAAGTCTGACCTCTCGGGCGGCAGTGTGTGCCTCACGGACGATAGAGATACGATAATACGCAAATTCAAGCGCGCCGTCACCGACAGTGGTTCTGAGATTGTCGTTCGTGACGACAAGCCCGGTATAACCAACCTTATCACGATATATTCCGCGTTTACAGGCAAGAGCGTTTCAGAGATCGAAGCCGAATTTGACGGCAGGGGATACGGCGACTTTAAGATAGCTGTCGGTGAAACAGTCGCAGACAAGCTCTCTGATATACAGCAGAAATACAATTCGCTGCTTGCCGATAAGGATTATCTCAATTCTGTGCTTGTCGAGGGCAGCGAGCGCGCCGCTTATCTTGCACGCAAGACACTCAGCAAGGTCTATCGCAAGATCGGCTTTTACAGACCTTAAAAACAGATAAACGGAGCAAAAGATGGCAAAAAAGAACGACAACTACGATCAGCAGGCTATTCGTGCACTGACAGGTCCTGACCGAGTCAGAAAAAAGCCGAGCGTTATTTTCGGCTCGGACGGCATAGAGGGCTGCGAGCATGCATTCTTTGAGATACTTTCAAACTCTATCGACGAGTCGAGAGAGGGCTATGGCAACAAAATAATCGTCACCGCATTCAACGATCACAGCCTGCAGGTCGAGGACTTTGGCAGAGGCGTGCCGATGGATTATAACGAAAAAGAAAAACGCTTTAACTGGGAGCTTGTCTTCTGCGAGCTTTATGCAGGCGGCAAATACGACAACAACAACGAGGGTGCGGCATACGGCTTTTCACTGGGCACCAACGGACTTGGTGCGTGCGCCACGCAGTATTCCTCCGAATATATGGAGGTCGTTTCGTGCAACAGCGGCAACAGATACAGCATGAGGTTCGAGCGTGGATTTCCAAAGACAAAGCTCGCCGTTGAGCCCTGCGCCAAGAGCAAGACAGGCACGACTATACGCTGGCTGCCGGATATTCAGGTATTCAACGACATCAAGATACAAAAGGCGTTTTTTGAAGAAACGCTCAAGCGGCAGACCGTCGCCAACGAGGGATTGCGCATAGTTTTGAGATGGCAGAATGCCGACGGCAATTTTGACGAGAATGAATTCTATTATGAAAACGGCATAACCGACTATATCAAGGAGATAGCCGAAGGCGTCGCTATCTCGCCCGTCGAGCGCTTTTCGACAGAGCGCGTCGGACGTGACCGTCCCGACAAGCCCGAGTATACAGTCAAAATGACCGCCGCTTTTTGCTTTTCCGACAAGATCAGCATGACCGAGTATTATCACAATTCGTCATTCCTCGAACACGGCGGCGCACCCGAAAAGGCTGTCAAGGCGGCTTTCACCTGGGCTGTCGATAATTATCTTACAAGCAACAACAAATATCAGCGCAACGAGCCGCACATAGGTTTTTCTGACATAGATGAGAGCCTTGTATTGGTGATAAGCTCGTTTTCTACTGTCGCTTCTTATGAGAACCAGACAAAAAAGGCCATAACCAACAAGTTTATTCAGGATGCCATGACAGACTGGCTCAAAAATATGCTGACCACCTATTTTGTCGAGAATCCCGAGCAGGCAGACAAGATATGTATGCTCGCATACAGCAACAAGACCAGCCGCGAATCTGCCGCCGCCGCAAAAAAGGCTGCCAAGAGCAAGCCTGCGGCTTCATTGCAGCTTGACAACTCTGTCGAGAAGTTCGTCAACTGCCGTGAAAAGAACCCCGAGATCTGCGAAATATATATCGTCGAGGGCGATTCGGCACTCACATCCTGCAAGCTGGCTCGCGACCCTAACTTTCAGGCACTTTTGCCTGTCAGGGGCAAGACCATCAACTGCATCAAGGCAAAATATGAGGCATTGCACGCCAATGACATCGTCAGAGATATGATCAAGGTGCTCGGCTGCGGCGTTGAAAAGGATGCCAAAAACAGAACTCTGCCCACCTTCAGCCTTGACAGGCTCAGGTGGAATAAGATAATCATTTGCACCGATGCCGATGTTGACGGCTATCAGATACGCACGCTTTTGCTTACGCTGTTTTATCGACTTATGCCGTCGCTCATAACAGAGGGCAAGATATTTATTGCCGAGACTCCGCTTTATGAGATACGCACTAAAGAAAAAACTCTGTTCGCCTATGACGACGCCGAAAAAAATCGCATTGTCAGCGAGCTTGGTGACAAAAAGTATATGATAATGCGCTCAAAGGGTCTTGGCGAAAATGAGCCCGAAATGATGTCGCTTACGACGATGCATCCCGCAACGCGCAGGCTCATCAAGATAACGGCAGAGCCCGAAGGGCCTACCAAGGCGATGTTTGACCTCATGCTCGGCGATGATATTGAGGGCAGGAAGCGTCATATCTCGCTCTACGGTCTTAATTATCTCGAAGAAATGGATGTCTGACAGACAAAGGAGAATTATTATTTATGGCAAAAAAGAAAAAAGCGGCAGAGCTTTTGCCGCAGACAGTCTCTGAGCCTGTCGAGATGCCTATAACCCGGGTTATAGAAACAAACTATATGCCGTATGCAATGACCTGCATAGTCGGCAGAGCCATACCCGACATCGACGGCTTTAAGCCCGCACACCGCAAGCTGCTTTACACAATGTATAAAATGGGCTTGCTTACCAGCGAAAACACCACAAAGAGTGCCAAGGTCGTCGGACAGACCATGATGCTCAATCCGCACGGCGATGCTTCGATATACGAAACGCTTGCCGCCATGACTACCGGCAAAGAGGCGCAATTGCATGCGTTTATCAAATCAAAGGGCACGTTCGGCAAGCATTATTCCGACACTGCCTGCTCGGCTTCACGTTATACCGAGTGCAAGCTTGCGCCTATCGCCGCCGAGCTTTTTGACGGCATTGACGAGGATGCAGTCGATTTTGAACCCAACTATGACAACACGACGACAGAGCCTGTTTTGCTGCCTGTTTCATATCCCAACGTTCTTGCATATTGCAACGTCGGTATAGCGGTCAGCATGAAGTGCGATGTCTGCTCATTCAACCTCAAAGAGTTGTGCGATGCGACTATTGCTTATCTCAAGAACGAAAATATCACCACCGACGAGATAATGGATATAATGCCGGCACCCGATTTTTCGACAGGCGCCAACATCCTTTATGACGTCGATATGATGAAAAAGATATACGAAACAGGCGTCGGCAGCATAAGATTGCGCGCAAAATACACCTATGACGAAAAGGAACGGCGCATAATCTTTACCGAAATACCCTATGAGCAAAAGGTTGAGAGCATACGCTCCGCCATAATCAACCTTGTCAAGGCAGGCAAGATATCAGACATTGTCGATGTTCGTGACGAGATAGGCATCGACGGTCTGCGACTCGCCGTCGACCTCAAGAAGGGTGCTGACAAAGATCGCATTCTCGCTCAATTATTCAAGATGACAAAACTGCAGTCGTTCTTTTCGTGCAATTTCATCATACTCGTCGGCGGACTGCCGAGGCTGATGGGCGTCAAGGAGATAATCGAGCAGTGGGTCAAATTCCGCATAGGCTGCCTGAGGAGAATATATATCTTCAGACGTGAACGCAAGACTGAAAAATTGCATCTGCTGCTCGGTCTGCGTGAGATATTGCTCGACATCGACAAGGCGATAGCCATCATACGCGAGACCAAAAAAGATGCAGAGGTCGTGCCTAATCTGATGGCGGGCTTTGGCATCGACGAAACGCAGGCTGAATTTGTCGCAAACATCAAGTTGCGCTATCTCAACCGCGAATATATCGTCAAGCGCACAGACGAGATCGCTTCGCTTGAGGATGAGATCGCCGAGCTTACCGCTCTTATCGGCAGTGACAAGAAGATCAAGAACGTCATTGTCAAGCAGCTCGGAGAGATTAGCACCAAATACGGCATTCCCCGCAAGACCGGGATACTGTTTGATGACGATGCCGCATTGCCGACCTACGAGGAGGTTATCGATGACAGCCCCATAACCTGCTTCTTTACCAGAGAGGGCTATTTTAAAAAGTGCCTGTCAGCCTCGATGCGTACAAACGACAGGCTTTATCTCAAAGAGAATGATGCGGTAATCTATCGTGCCGATACGACAAACACCGCCGAAATACTCTTTTTCACCTCGCTTGCACAGGTTTATAAGTCAAAGGCGGCGAATTTTGAGAGCCAAAAGCTGTCTGTGCTCGGTGAATATGTGCCCGCCAAGCTTTCTTTCGAAAGCAAAGAGAGGGCGATATATGCACTGTGCTTGAAAGAATATGTCGGCAATATCGTCTTGTTTTTTGCCAACGGCAAGGCGGTTCGAATACCCGCCAACGCATACGAAACCAAGCAGAACCGCAAAAAGTTGACCAAGGCGTTTTATGTCGACAGTCCGCTGGTCGCAGCGTACCACATAACCGAGCCTTGCGAGTTTTTTGTCAAGACCGACGGCGGCAGGGCGATGCTTGTAAGATCTGACAGAATAACCGAAAAAACGACCAGAACTTCGTCGGGCGGACAGATATTTACGCTCAAGGCAGGTCAAAGCGTTGTTTCGGCGACAATATATGATTCAAAGACCTCGCCGCTTTCAAAAGAAAGCAAGTACCGCAAGGATTCATTGCCCTCGACGGGCGCTATCCTGCTCGAGGTCGATGACGATTCTCAGCAGACCTTGCTTGACACATAAATGCATAGTTGTTTGTTGACAAACGGCGATAATCTATGCTATAATTATTATCCTATATGATCGGGGGGGGATGAGCTATCAAAAAGCTGTTTTCTGTTATCAGCAACAATCTGAGCACGGCTGTTTCGGCGGCGGTGCTTGCAGTCGCTGCAATTATATGTTTGCTTTTTGACAGATTGTCGGGTGTTATTATTGCTGTCGTGCTTGCGGTATTTATAGCGATCAATATTATTTTGGCTGTAAGTATGCGCGGTATGCAAAAGCGCACGCAGATCACCTATAATCTTCATCCGCTGCTTGGCGAGACTCTGCTCACATCTCAGAGTCCTGTCGCGATAGTTTCGTCCGACAACAGGCTCGAATGGTATAACAACGAGTTCGGAGCATTGCAGGGTGCCCGAGGCATAAGGCTGGGCACGTCGCTTTCTGATAAGTTTGACGGGCTGCTGACCTATGCCGCGCTCAAGAGAGCTTATGAAGCAAAGAGCGAAGATGCGAAGATAAAGATAAATATCGCCGACATCGATTATCGTGTTGAGGCTGTTCCGTGCAGCTATATGAGCAAAAAGTTCTTTGCTGCAATACTGCGCGATATGTCTGATTATACCGCACTTTCAAAAGAGTACGGTGACAACAAATGGCATATCGCCGCCATTTCGTTTGACAACAGCAACGAGATCAAAGAGGTTCACGACAACTATCGCGAGATAGCTGCCAAGATCGTTGTGCTGCTCACAGATTGGGCGGCAAGCATTGACGGCATATTTATTGAGAATGAGAACGGCAGGTTTATCCTTGCGTTTACTCACGATCATCTGGCAGCAATGGTCGAGTCACGCTTTGACATACTTGACAGAGTCACCGAAATATCGCGCGATTCTATACTGCCGCTCACTGTTTCGATCGGTATATCCTCGTGTGACGGCACACCGAGCGACAAATATCAGGCGGCAAACTCCGCACTCAGTCTTGCATATCAGAAGGGCGGCGCTATCGTTGTTCTGATAGGAGAGGACGGCAAGAACCTCGAGTTCGGCGGCAAGACAAAGCCGGTGCAGAGCCAGTCCCCGACGAGGTCGCGCATATGCCGGGATGTGCTCAAGCATCATATTTCAAACAGCAGCAATGTGCTCATCTTCGGTCACGAGCGTCCCGACTATGACTCTATCGCAAGTTGCATAGGTCTTGCTTGCTTTGTCAGAGAGGTCGGCGGCGACCCAAAGATCATCGTTGGCGAAGAATACAACGCAATACTGCCGATATTTGAGTTTATCAAGGACGACAAATATTTTGACGATATGTTTGTTTCTGAGACATACGGTCAGGAGCTGCTGGCGCCAGATACGTTGCTTATCATTTCTGACGTAAGCAACCCCGCAAAATTCGAGTGCCCCGAGATCTATCACAACGCAAACCGCGTCATAATCATTGATCACCACGCCAAGAGCGGCGAGCTTGACAACAATGTCGAGCATCTCTATATCGACCCCTCTGCATCCTCGGCATCAGAGCTGGTCGCTGAGATATGCGAGTTCGAGATCAAGCAGACTTATCTCGGTGCAAACGTCGCCAATCTGCTTTTGACAGGCATAATGCTCGATACCGACAGATTGATGAAAGAAACGGGCGCGCGCACCTTTGCCGCATGCAGATACTTAAGCAAAGAGGGCGCAGAGACATGGCGTACATTGCAGTTCTTTAAGAATACCGCCGACGAAAACAGCATCATCACCAACACCGTCAGCACTATGACGGTATACCGTGACAGTTATGCGATAGCGACCATAAATGATGTCGACGGCTCTTATACCGTTACCGCAGCAAAGGCGGCAAACAATATGCTGACGATAGAAGGCATCTCGGCATCGTTTGTGCTTTATTTCAACAGCGGACGAATCAATATTTCCGCACGCAGCGACCATACCGTCAACGTCAAGAATATCGTTGCGGCTTTGGGTGGCGGCGGACATTTTCAGGCAGCGGGCGGCGTTGTCACTGTGTTCCACGACAACAATACCTCGTCGTATGTCAAGGACATGACCAACGCGACAGACCTGCTCAAAAAAGAGATTGATAGATATATAGATTCACTGGGTGAATCCTGACAGGAGGATAGAATATACTATGAAGGTTATTTTGCTTCAGGACGTTCGCGGACAGGGCAAAAAGGGCGAGCTCATCAATGTTTCGGATGGCTATGCCAACAACTTTTTGCTGCCGCGCAAGCTTGCCAAGATCGCAGACGAGCAGGTCATGACCGAGCTCCGCAATCGTGAGGCGAGCGACAATTATCGCAGACAAGAGGAGCGCAAGCAGGCACTCGCTACTGCCGAGAGGCTCAAGACTGTCGTTGTGGTATTTCGCACTACGGGCGGCGTCGACGGCAAGCTTTACGGCGCAGTCACTTCAAAGGATATATGTGACAAGCTTTCTGCCGATTTCGGCATAACCGTCGACAAGCGCAAGGTCACTGTTTCGCAGCCTATCAAGACGGTCGGCGAATACGAGGTCGACGTCAAGCTTTATACCGACGTTTCGGCAAAGATCAAGCTCGTCGTCGAGACGTGATTTAAAAAAACTGAGCAAACAGGGGAGGTGGCAGACCGATGGCCGAATTTGATATCAGACAGATGCCGTATTCGCTCGAGGCAGAGCAGGCAGTGCTCGGTGCGGCGATATGCGACGAGTCGCTGATGAGTGAAATATCGTTTTTGACATCAGAGGATTTTTTCCTCGAGCAGCACAAGCTTATATATAAAGAAATGCTCTCGATGTTTGCCGCTTCAAAGCCTATTGATGCGGTCACGCTCATCAATGCACTTGTCACAGGCGGCAAGTTCACAGACGGTGATGCTGCGAAGTATATCAAGATGCTCGCCGATGCTGCGCCTGTCACCGCAAATATAGGTCAATATGCTGACATAGTCAGGGGCAAGGCAGTCCTGCGCTCTGTTATCGGCGTTGCAAGAGAGCTTTCCGACAGAGCCTTTGGCGAGGCGTGCGAGTCCGAGGGGCTCGTGCAGTATGCCGAAAAGCGCATTTTCGAGATCTCGCACGACAACCGCATACACGATTTTAAAGACATAGCCAATGTCGTTATTGAGGAGTACGCAAGGCTCGAAGAGATATCAAAGAACCCTGCGGCGTTCAGCGGCACAAAGATCGGATTTTCGTCGATAGACAGATATATCGTCGGCTTGAATCCTGGCGATTTTGTCGTCGTCGGTGCACGCCCCGGTATAGGCAAGACCTCGTTCTGTCTTAATATCGCCGCGAATGTTGCCAAGGCGACTAAGCGTGAAGTCGCTATTTTTTCGCTCGAGATGCCGGCCTATCAGCTTGTTTCGCGTATGCTCGCTTCAGAATCGGGCGTTGACAACCACAACATGCGCACAGGCGCACTCAGCGATGATGATTGGGTGAGGCTCGCCGAGGCTTCAAGCTCGTTGAGCGAAACAAAAATAATTATTGACGACACCTCGTCGATAACTTTGCCGCAGATGAAGGCAAAACTTCGCAGGCGCAAGGATCTCGCACTCGTCATAATCGACTATCTGCAGCTTATGACCGCAGTCAGAGATGATAATTCACATTACGAGAACCGTGTCAACGAAATCTCTGCGATGACCAGAGGCTTAAAGCTGATGGCGATGGAGCTTGGCGTTCCCGTCATACTTTGCTCGCAGTTGAACCGTGGACTTGCCGATCGCAAGGACAAAAAGCCCGAGCTCACCGACCTGCGTGAATCAGGCTCTATCGAGCAGGATGCCGACATCGTTATGCTGCTTTATAAATACGCTGAGAAATCAGACAAAAAGGACGGCGAGACTGTCAAGCCTGCCGCTCCGACCGACAACGGAGCTATGCTCATTGCCTGCGAGGTGGCGAAAAACCGTCACGGCGGCACAGGTGTTATAAACATGAATTGGCACGGCAGCACATACAGATTTACGGCAATAAGTGATTTCGATGAGCAATAGTGGTTTTATCGACGCCGTTTCTCAAAACGTCGCCACAAACGATCTTATTTTTAAAAACGCCAATGTCTGCGCCTGTCTTTCGGGCGGTGCGGATTCTGTCGCCATGCTCTGTGCTTTGCATGAGATTTCGGGCGTTTTTCAGTTTAATTTAAGTGCTATCCATATTAATCATAAGATAAGGGGAGCCGAAGCAAACCGTGACATGGAGTTTTGCAGGTCACTTTGCAAAAAGCTCGGAGTTGGGTTTACCGCAGTGTGTGTCGATGTTCCGATGCTTTGCAGGACGTCGGGCAGATCGCTCGAAGAAACCGCTCGCGATGCACGCTATGACGCATTCGCAAGACATGCAGAGGCTTGCGGCATCGACCTGTTTGCTACCGCTCACACCGCTTCCGACAACGCCGAAACCGTTCTTATGAATCTGGTCAGGGGCACGACGGTTGCAGGGCTTGCCGGTATTCCGGTTAAGCGCGGTATTTATATCAGACCTATATTGACGCTTTACCGAGCCGATGTCGAGGATTATTTGATGTCGATAGGGCAGGATTATGTTACAGACAGCACCAATCTGGTCAACGATTGCACACGCAATATCATTCGTAATGAGGTCATGCCGCTTTTGAGAGGCATAAACGGCGCTGCAGACCGTGCAATAAACAGGCTTTCTGCCAACGCTGCCGACACAGATAGGCTCGTTGTTGCGGCTTACGCTGACACCGACGACCTGAGAAGCATACCCGAGGCTGCGGCATTCAGGCTTGTTAAGTATCGATTCACGCAGTTTTGCGGCAAGGGCATGATGTCGCACCACGCTTCTGCGATAGTTGATGCCTTGAATAAAGATACCGTTGTCGGATTGCCCGGCGGCATCGATGCCGTCATAAAGGATGGCAGGGTGAGGTTTGAATACAGAACCGCAATGCAGGCGGCGGATAACGGCATTTATCTGCTTAAGCGCGGCATCAATTATTTTGACTGCGGCAGGGTCATCGTCTGCTTTGACAAAAAACCCCTTGAGGGCTGTGACTATTCGGTGACGATAGATGCATCAAGGGCAAAGGGCGATGTTTATTATCGTTCGCGCCGTGTTCACGACAGGATTTTATGCCTCAAGGTCGATCGCTCGGTCAAAAAGAGCTTTATAGATAAAAAGATCCCACTTCGGCTTAGGGATGCGATACCCGTGTTTTTTGATGACGAGGGCATCGTTTGTGTGCCGTTCATCGGTGCGGCCGACAGAATATATTCGCATAGAGAGGATGCCGATGTTATTTCGGTGACCTTTTCAGAAAGGCAGGACACGCAATAGTGAAAAACAAAAAGTACCTTCTGTTCTACGGACTGTTTTTTATAGCCATACTCGTTATAGCAACGTCCCTTGCGCAGAGTTACAACAGCAACACCATAGGGTCATACTCTGATCTTTATGATATGTTTATGGAAGATAAGGTCGAGACCTTTATCGTTGATTCCGAGAACAATATCGTGCTCAAGGATACGAGCGGCAAGGTCTGGACCTATAAGCTCAGAGATCTTGGGCTGTTTTACAGCGATCTCGGCGACGTGATCAAAGATAACCATGTCAAAGAAGAAGCAAACCTCAAGGATTTTGATTATGTAGCGCCTACTACCTGGCCTGTATGGTTGCAATTGCTGCCTTATATACTCGTAATAATTGCACTCGTCGTATTTGCATATATTTTTATCGCAAAATCAGGTAAGAACGGTGGCGGCGGCATCGGCAAGATGAATTCTTTCAGCCGTGCACGTACCAAGCTCGGCAGCGACGAAAAGCACAAGGTCACATTCGATGACGTCGCAGGTGCAGACGAAGAAAAAGAAGAATTGCAGGAGGTCGTTGAGTTTCTCAAGAACCCCTCAAAATTCACCTCGCTCGGCGCTCGCATTCCCAAGGGCGTATTGCTCGTTGGTTCGCCCGGCACAGGCAAGACGCTGCTCGCAAAGGCTGTGGCAGGCGAGAGCGGAGTTCCCTTCTATTCTATCTCGGGCTCCGACTTTGTCGAGATGTATGTCGGTGTCGGCGCATCTCGTGTGCGTGACCTGTTTGAAACGGCAAAAAAGACTTCGCCCTGCATTATATTCATAGATGAGATAGATGCAGTCGGCAGACATAGAGGTGCAGGCCTCGGCGGTGGCCACGATGAGAGAGAGCAGACGCTCAACCAGTTGCTCGTTGAAATGGACGGCTTCGGCGTCAATGACGGCGTTATAGTCATGGCGGCTACAAACAGACCCGACATACTTGACCCGGCACTTTTGAGACCCGGCAGATTTGACCGCCAGGTCAATGTCGGCTATCCCGATATACGCGGCAGAGTCGCTATTCTCAAGGTGCATTCGCGCAAAAAGCCGCTCGAGGATGGCGTTGATCTCGAGGTGATAGCAAAATCCACCGCAGGCTTCACCGGCGCAGATCTTGCAAACCTCTTGAATGAGGCAGCACTGCTTGCTGCAAGACGCGGCAAAAAGAAGATAGGTATGCCCGAGATACACGATGCTATACTCAAGATCGTTGTCGGCACACCCAAAAAATCACTTATTATTACCGAAGAGGATAAACGCAAGACCGCTTATCACGAGGCGGGTCATGCTATTATCCACCATATTCTGCCTACGCAGGACCCTGTTCAGCATATTTCGATCATTCCCAGCGGCAGGGCACTCGGCTATACCGTTTCGATACCGCAGACAGATAAAACGAGTGTCTATAAAAAAGAGCTTAAAGAGACCATCGCATCTCTGCTCGGCGGCAGAGTCGCCGAAGAGATCGTCTTTGAGGATATTTCGGGCGGCGCTTCAAATGACATCGAGCGCGCAACCGGCATCGCCCGCAAGATGGTCACTCAGCTCGGCATGAGCGAAACGCTCGGGCCTATCGTTTACGGCACATCTCATGACGAGGTGTTCCTGGGCCTCGAATACGGCAACCAGCGCAATTATTCAGAGGAGGTCGCCGCTCGCATAGACAGCGAGGTGCTCAAGATAGTCACTGAGGCTCACGAAAATGCAAAGCGCATTCTGCTCGAAAACCGCAATGTGCTTGACTTTATCGCCGAATATCTCGTTAAGAACGAGGTTATGGACGGCGAACAGTTTGAAATGTGCTTTGAGCCCGACGTTACCCCCGAGATGCTTGATGCGGTCAGAGAACGCAAGGCAGCCGAGAGCGCAGCACAGAATAATACCATCGAAAACGACAATAATAGCAACGACGACAATTCGGCAGCCGCTGAATCAAACCCCGGCAAAGCCGATGACGCCGAATAATTATTTGTTATTAAGGAGAGTCAAATGGAAGACAGAGAACAAAATCTCGCACTTGACGAAAATCGCAGAGGCAACCGCACTGCACTTATCGCGGCGCTCGTTATAATGCTCGTTATAGTCGGCGTTGTCGCCGCAGTCGTCTTCTTTAATCCCGACAGCACATCGAGCGAGGATTCATTGCCGCCTGTTTCGGCAGATCAGCCGTCTGACGACGGTCAGAGCAATGTTTCGTTGCCTGAGCAGTCTGACGACACACCCTCGGTCGATGCTCCCAGCACCCCCGATATTTCGGATCCTGACCCTTCTCAGGATGATGATCAGTCGCAGGGTGGTGGCGAGAGCAGTGCAGATCAGCCCTCGCAGCCCGATGAAAGCAAGCCTGAGATACCCGATGAGCCTTATACAGGCTGGATAATCAACAGCATGGGCTATACCTTTGTCTACGAAAATATGGGTTTGCAGCAGTTTAACGGCACTTCCTCGCAGGCAGCGCGCTATGCAGAGGCTGTCGAAAAGCTTGCAGCTTCGCTGGCAGGCAAGGCGAATGTATACAGTATGTTGGTGCCGACTCATGTTGAGTTTGTGAGAGACTCTATACCGAACTCTGTCAAGCAGTCGTGCGATTTTTATTGCTCGTCACAGAGCAATTTCATCAGCAAGGTCACAGAGAACATCAAGTCTGCGACATCGGTCAATATTTATGATGCTCTGTCGGGCAATACAGATAAATATCTTTATTTTAATACCGACACCAACTGGACATCGCTTGCGGCTTATTATGCCTATGCGGAGTTTATAAAGTCGATAGGCGGCACTCCCGTGTCGCTCGACCAGTGCAAGACAGGCACTGTCGACAGCTATCTCGGACAGTTTTATTCGGCTGTCAGCTCTGATCAATCTGCCGATGCAATTAGAGCCAGCGATCAGCTTTATGCAAACAAAGACTATGTTGATTATTATAAGATACCCGACTATGACAGTGTCAGTGTTACTCTGCATAATAACGGCTTGACTTATAAGAGCTATGCACTTGTTGGCAATTCTGTCGGCACTTCGAATGCGTATAACACGTTCCTCGGACGTGCAGGCGAGCATTTTGAGATAACCACCGGCAATACAAACGGCAAAAAGCTGGTAGTTGTCGGCGATGGCTCTGTGCCTCCTATGCTGCAGTTCCTCGCAAACGATTATCAGACTATCCATTACCTTCGCATAAATGCTGAGGCATACGACAATTATTACAGCGGCAAGCTTGCTGAATTTATCGCACAGTACGGTGCGGATGACGTTTTGATTGCAACCTATTGCACCAACGCCGCAACGCCGACGGCCGCTGCATCTATATCAGGTCTTTTGGGATGAATAAATATCTTTTAGGTGGATATATTTCTGTCAGGACGGCGCTTGAGGCGGCAAAACGCCCTGTTTACAGCATCGTGCTCGACAAGGACAGATACGACAGCGTTATGCGCTCAGGCTATCACGATGCCGAAAAGCGCCAGTATGCAGCACTCGCAAAATACGACGTCAAGGTCGATTATCTGTCGGGTGAAGAGTTTGCAAAGCTTGGCACTGCACCGACCGCAGGCGGCATTGCCGCTTATGTCGGCGACAGAGCCTATATGCCGCTCGACAAGCTCGTCGGTATGCGCAAAAATTATATTGCCGTGCTCGACGGCATCGAGGATCCGTTCAATTTCGGATATGCTTTGCGTACAATGTATGCTGCAGGCGTTGACGGACTTATCTTGCCAAAGCGTGATTTTAACGCTTCGACCGAGATAGTTTGCAGAGCGTCGGCAGGCGCATCGGAATTGCTTGATATAGCAGTTGTCGATTCTGTTGCCGAGGCGGTCACCAAGGCAAAGAACGCGGGCTATATGATCGTTTCGACTGCAAAGACAGACAAGGCAAAGGATATGTACAGAGTACGCATCAAAAAGCCTGTGTGCGTCGTTTTCGGCGGCGAAAAGCGTGGCATTTCTGCCGAGGTCATTGCTGCATCCGACGAGATAATCAAGATCAAATATCCGAGGTCGTGCCCGTTTTCGCTTTCGGCCTCGAGTGCGGTTTCGATTATTTCGTTCGAGATAGCACGCAAGCTTTCAGCCAAAGACGACTTCAGGCACTGAGCCCACTATCACGGTTTCGCATATAAGAATGTCGACCGAGATATTGCAAACACATTTTTCAAAAGGATACATCAGCGCCATGCACGCATTGACTGTCAGTGTCATTCGGTATCTGGTCTGATTTATTCCCGCTGAAGTCATATCGCTTTTTAAGTCCCCGACGGCATTGCCGACGGGGACTGCTTTTATTTTGATGTTTCTGCCCTTGCCCGAAAGTATTTTTATTCCGCTCAAATTGCCAAAAGGAATATTTATCTCGCAAAAGTCGTCTGCTTTCATCGCTTCGTTTGCCTTTTGCAATATCGATGCAGTCAGTTCGTTCACAGCCGACGAGTCAATATGCAGCATTGTTATTCCCTCGCTTTTGATCTGCGTGATGACAGACGATGTGTCATGCTTTGATATTTCGGATGTCAAGACAGAATAGAGCGATGAAGCGGCATTGCTTTTAAGCAAATGACCTGCGTATTGTTCTGATGCCTCGTTGATTCCGCCGCCAAACGCAAAATACGAACAGATCAGCATAATCAGCACCAAAAGCAGTATCAGCACCTTCTTTATAACCATCACCTCTTTTATGAGTATATGCCGACGCGCCACATATTAGTTGCAATAAGATTTGTCAAGCAGGTATCTTAAAGGCTAAACTCGGCAAAAATAATATCGCAACAACATTTGAAAGGTGTCTTGCGATATGTATAACAAGGTCGAAATATGCGGCGTGAATACTGCAAAGCTTGAGGTGCTGACCGACGAGCAAAAGACAGAGCTGCTGAAAAAGGCAAGGGAGGGCGACAAAAGGGCGAGAGAAAGACTTATAAACGGTAATCTGAGGCTGGTGCTCAGCGTGATACAGGGGTTTCAGAACAGGGGAGAGTGCCCCGACGATCTGTTTCAGGTCGGCTGCGTCGGGCTTATCAAGGCGGTGGATAATTTTGATATGACGCTCGATGTCAAGTTCAGCACCTATGCCGTGCCGATGATAATAGGCGAGATAAGGCGCTATATGCGTGACAATAATATGCTGCGCGTTTCACGTTCGGTGCGTGATATGGCATACAAGGCGATGCAGGTGAGAGAAAGGCTGTCGAACGAGCTGATGCGAGAGCCGACGATAAGCGAGATCGCAAGCGCACTCGGCGAAAGTACCAAGGTCGTTTCTTCCGCTTTAGATGCGATAATCGCTCCGATATCGCTTTATGAACCTGTCTATTCAGACAGCAGCGACACACTTTATGTTATGGATCAGATAAAGGATAACGACTGCAACGATGCCAATTGGATTGATCGCATAGCACTCGGTGAGGTGATCGACGGGCTCGGAATGAGAGAAAGGCGCATATTGCAGCTTCGTTTTTTCGCCGGCAAGACCCAGACCGAGGTGTCAAAGGAGATTGGGATTTCTCAAGCTCAGGTCTCGAGGCTCGAAAAGCAGGCACTTGAAAAAATGAAAAAAGAACTCAGCTAAAACAAAAATGTCGCCTGAAATTGCTTTCAGGCGACATTTTATTGATGCTCTGATTATTTTGATTGCTTGATGCGCTTGAAAACGCAAGTGAAGGTCGTGCCACTTGCTTTGGTACTCGTCACATTCAGCTTTGCGTGGTGCGAGTCGGCTATCGATTTTGCTATCGAAAGCCCCAGACCATAGCCGCCCTCAAGGCGTGCGCGTGATTTGTCGACCCTGTAAAACCTGTCAAATATGTGCGGCAGGCTCTGCTCGGGTATCGGTTCGCCGGAGTTGTTTATAAGCAGCTCGGCTTTGTCCTGCGTGGCAGTCAGAGAAACCTTGATAAGCCCGTTTTCGTCAGAATATTTGCATGCGTTGTCAACGAGTATGGCGACAAGTTGCTTTAATGAAGTTTCGTTGCCCTTTATCTGCACATCGGGTGTGATGTCGAGGTCGAGCTGCTTGCCTGTCTCAAAGCACACGCTTTCAAACGGCAAAGCCGCTTCATAAACCGTGTCGCTTAACGAGATCTGCGTCATGTCCTCTGTTGCGCTGCCCTCGTCGCGCTTGGCAAGATAGAGCATGTTTGAAATAAGCGAAGTCATTCTCGTGGTTTCGACCTTGATATATTCGATCCACTTCATTTGTTCTGAAACAGTCGAGTCGGGATGTGCCGCAATGATGTCGGCGTTTGCCGAGATGACAGTTATCGGGGTCTTTAGCTCGTGCGAAACATCTGCTATCAATTGCTTTTGCTGCCTTATGGATTTTTCGACAGGCTGTGCCGAAACGCTTGCAAACAGCACACTTATCGCCAATACGAGTGCGAGCGTAATAATGCCTGCCGCAAAAAGCACCGCACTCAGATCTCGCAGGGTGGTGTCCTCATAGTCCTTGCTGATATAAACGATCCTGTGACCGTGCTGTGTGGTTGAAATATAGTATCTCAGATTTTCAGACTTTATGACCCCGGTGGTATCGTCGCTGCCAAAGGCTTTGCTTATCAGCATTTTTATGTGCTGCATGTCGGATTCCGAAAATTCGCCGTCGGTGGCTTGATAGCCGTTGATGGTGATAAGTCCCGTTCTGGTGTTGGTCTCGATCGTAAAAGCTTTTAAATAGCCGTATTCGCTGTAGTTGATTATCTGGTCGGCGGGCATCGACGAAACCTCGCGGTTATAATAATCACTTATGCTGCGCATAGCCGCAATGCTTCGCTCTTCGAGATTGTTTTTGGTTATCAAAAGCATTGCCGAAAATGCGCTTATCAGCACTATCGACACCATGAGCATGTTGGTCAGTATCAGCTTGCGCTTTAACTTATTTATCACTTGCTTTCCTCCAAATGATAACCTATGCGCCTGACAGTGCTTATTGTGACACCCGACGCAAGAAATGCAAGCTTTTTGCGCAAAAACGATATATATACCTCGACGTTGTTGTCCTCGGCATCCGAATCATAGCCCCATACCTTGGTTAAGATGTCTTCTTTGGGTACAATGCTGTTGGGATTTGACATAAGTATCTTGATTATCTCAAATTCTTTAAACCCGAGATGTATCGACTTGCTGCCGCAGGACAGAGAATAGTTTGCAAGATTGAGTGTGAGATTTTTGTATTTCAGCTCCTCAAGTATGACCTCGCCCTGACGACGTGAAAGCGCTCTGACTCTCGCCAGCAATTCTTCGACCTGAAAAGGCTTTGTCATATAATCATCGGCGCCGCAGTCAAGACCTCTGACCTTGTCTGACGTCTCATCCCGTGCAGTCAGCAGTATGACCGGAGTGCTGACCTTTTGGCGGCGCAAAGACTTGACGATCTCAAAGCCATTCATGCCGGGCAGCATGATGTCAAGAATTATCACATCGTATATGCCGCTGACGGCATAGTCATAGCCGTCCTTGCCGTCATAAACTATGTCAACTGCATATTTTTGTTCTTTCATCAGCTCGCCTATGCTGTCGGCAAGCCTGATCTCGTCTTCTACGATCAATACTCTCATAACTTTAAACTCACCTCTTTTTTAAGCTATTATACATTGCCGTCTTAAAATGCGCTTAAAAATGCATTTAAGAGGGGAGTGGTCCCCTCTTTTAATGTAATTAATCGTCATTGATCAGCCGAGTTTGGTGACCGTTTCAATGGTTATCTCTTCTTTTGGCTTGTGGTTTTTTTCATAAAGGCCGAGCAGGAATATTATCGAGCCGCAGATTGCAAAAAGTGCCGAGATGGCGAGCAATACATAGAAGGACGACGAATAATCAAGCTCTGTGCTTGCGGCGGTCGAACGGAGCGGCATGAGATATATGCTCGAAGCAGGGGGGAACATGCCGCCGCCCACGGTGGCGATGAGCATAGCAACATAGCCGACATACTGACCTATTCCGCTGAACAGTAGCGAAAACAGACCGACGGTGATATATGCGCCTTTTGACGATTTTTTGCAGAATATCGTGTATCCGAGATAGCACAGTGCGCTGGTTGCAAGCGCTAAGAGACAGAAAATATATCTGACATCGAATGCTGCGTTTTTAACGACGGGATAAAGCCATGCGTATGCAGGTATGTAGAGCAGAGCACCGATGAGTCCGCCTGCTGCGGCAGCAAGCGTGGCGGCTGTCTTTTGCTTTTTTGTCGGAGGAGCGATCTCTGCGGTGTCTTTGTTGTGCTTTTCAAGCGTTTCGAGTGCACAGCTCTCGCAGACGATAAAGCTCTTGCAGCCCTTGCGCACTTTTTTGACAGGTCTGCCTTCAAACTGCGCACCGCACGAGGTGCATCTGTCGCAGCCGATCACTTCGTAATGCGATAATAATTCTATGCAATAGTCGAGCGCTTCAAAAAATTTGGGTATCGGGCAGTCTGCCTCGACAGTCATGCCACCCTCGTCGGCGGCGTAGCTCACTATCGAATATTCGTCAAAGATCTCTTTGATCTTTTGACCGAGCTCCAAGCTCATCATTTCATAATCGGCATCGGGGTCAACGAGATAATTTATATAAAAGACGTTGTTGCCCGACTCGTTATAAAGCGATATCAGATATTTGTCATATACACCGCAGGCTGATACGGCGTCTGAAGTAAAGCCGAGCTTTTGCGCGGCATCGGATAATGCTTGTTCTATCATTTTGTGCCTCCTTGAGATGTTAGTTTATTATAACACACATCTTTTGTTAAATCAACGATAAATTATGCTCACAAGGCACTCTTTGAGCATAACTGCGGCAGCAAAAAGCATCATTCCGCCTATGAATGCATAAAAGCCCTTGCTGTTTTTGCCTGCAACTCGTTTTAAAACGAGCATGAATGCGATAGCCGATATGCATATGCCTGCCGAAAACGGCAACAAAAAGCTGATGTCAGGCGCATAAAACTGCATCAAAAATTTGTCGTATACTCCGATGCTCAGCAAGGTGTATGAAAAGCTTATGCCGGGCAGAATAAGCGCTATTGCCGCTATGATTCCGCCGATAAAAAAGACGGTGGGCGAGTCGCCGCCGCCACCTAAAATTCCTGCGGATCTGTCTGCTGCCAGAGCAAACAAAGCACCTGTTGTCGCGAGGCATATGCTTTTAATGCAAGGTGGAGCGGCATAGTGCTTTATCGTTGTTAAAGCGCACCAAAAGGATAAAACACAAAAAACGATGTTAGAAACAACAGGGGCATTCGTGCGAAGCAGTGCTATCGGCTTTGCGGCGGCGTATGCGCCAAGCAGCAGACCTGCGGCTGCAGGCAGCAATACCGAGATAGCTGCAAGACGGTCTTTTTTCAGTGCAGAAACGGCATTCGACAGCCTGCTGAGCACTCCGAGTGCTATTGCTGCCGATGTTGCGCCGACCCCGGGAATAAGCAGCGATATGCCACATAAAAAGGATTTTGCGAGCAAAATGAACCACATAATGTTTTGAAATGATATTTAGTGATATTTACCTGCCGTAATGCCTCGAAAATGCATTATAACTCATTGACAATTCGACAAAAATACTGTATTATCTACTTAGTACGGCTTTAGCCTGCAAATATTATAATGGGGGTGCCTTATATGAGTAATATCATACTCAAACTTGAAAACATCAACGTTAAGTTTGATGACGACCAGATACTTAACAACATTAGTCTTGACATTTATGACAAATCATTTGTCACACTGCTCGGTCCGTCGGGATGCGGTAAGACTACTACCCTCAGGATAATCGCAGGATTTGTTGAGCCCGATTCCGGCAATGTTTATTTTGAAGGCAAAAAGATCAACGAGCTGCCGCCGCACAAGAGATCTGTCAACACTATCTTTCAAAACTATGCATTGTTTCCGCATCTCAATGTTTATGACAATATCGCGTTCGGTCTGCGCAGCAGCAAAACGCCGGAAACAGAGATACGCGACCGCGTAAGAGAGATGCTTGCCCTTGTCAATCTCACGGGCTATGAGCGCCGCAGGATCGATTCGCTTTCGGGTGGACAAAAGCAGCGTGTCGCTATCGCACGCGCAGTTGTCAACAGACCCAAGGTCCTGTTGCTTGACGAGCCTCTTGCGGCACTTGATGCAAAGCTGCGCAAGGATATGCAAAACGAGCTTAAACGCATACAGCGTCAGCTCGGCATAACCTTTATATTCGTCACACACGATCAGGAAGAAGCACTCTCTATGTCTGATACCGTAGTCGTTATGCATGAGGGCATTATCCAGCAGATAGGCACGCCTGTCGATATTTATAACGAGCCTCGCAACGCATTTGTTGCGGACTTTATAGGCGAGTCGAATATCATCGACGGCGTCATGATCTCTGACTATAAGGTCAAGCTTGACGGCAGAGTATTTGATTGCCTTGATACAGGCTTTGCTCCCGGCGAGCCTGTCGATATAGTCATACGTCCCGAGGATGTCGACATAGTACCTACCGACAAGGGAATGCTGCTCGGCGAGGTCACCTCGATAACCTTCAAGGGCGATTATTATGAAATGATAGTCGATGTCTGCGGCTTTAAGTGGATGGTTCAGGCGACCGACGAGGTCAAGGCCGGCAGCAAGGTCGGACTTATCATCGAGCCCGATGCTATCCATATTATGAAAAAGTCAAAGTATTCCAACCTCTATGGTGACTATTCTACATTCTCTGATGAAATGGACGACGAAGAGCCGCCCGAGGAGGTAGAGGAGTGAAAAATAAAACCAATCGCAAAGCAGGTCTTTGGGCACGAATGGCGGTAGTTCCGCACTCCGTCTGGGTCATGATGTTTATAATAGCACCGTTGCTTTTTGTCGCTTATTATGCGTTCACCGATCGCAACGGAGCATTCACGCTCGACAATATTACGTCGCTCACATACTATGGCAACACATTTTTGATGTCGGTCTGCTTTTCGCTGATCGCCACCGCAATATGCCTGCTGATAGGCTATCCTCTGGCATATTTTATGTCAAAGACCTCTGCAAAGATGCAGATGCTGCTCATGATATTGCTCATGCTGCCCATGTGGGTCAGCCTGCTCATACGCACCTATTCGCTCATGGCACTGCTTGACAATGGCGGCATAGTCAGCACATTTATTCAAAAGCTCGGCGGCAGCAAGCTCACGTTCATCGGGACGGATGCCGCGGTCATTCTCGGCATGATATATGACTTTTTGCCGTATATGGTTCTGCCCATTTTTACGTCAATGACAAAGATAGACAAGAGCTATATCGAGGCAGCGCAGGATCTCGGCTGCAGCGGCTTTAAGGTCATGACAAGCGTCATAATGCCGCTCACTGTTCCGGGCGTAATTTCGGGCATTACGATGGTGTTTGTGCCGTCAATATCGACGTTCTATATTTCGCAAAAGCTCGGCGGCGGCTCGTTTGACCTCATCGGCGACACCATTGAGCGCCAGTTCCAAAACGTTTCGACCTATCATACAGGCGCTGCAATATCGCTCGTTATGATGATACTCATACTCGTTTCGCTGTCTGTTATGGATAGGTTTACCGATGGCGATCAGGAGGGAGGCATAATAGTATGAAGGTGCTGTCAAAGTTTTATATAGGCATAATCTTTTTGCTGTTATATGCTCCGATACTCGTTTTGATAGTCTTTTCTTTCAACGATTCGGGGTCGCTCTCGTCGTTTTCGACGTTTTCGCTCAAATGGTATGCAGAGCTGTTTAAGGACGAAGTAGCTCTCGGTGCACTCAAAAATTCTTTGGTGCTTGCCATAACCTCGTCGCTGCTCGCAACCGTCATAGGCACTTTGGGCGCGCTCGGCATAGACAGAATGCGCAATAAGCACGTCAAGGCCGCTCTGCGCTCGCTGACGAACATTCCCATGATGAACCCCGATATTGTCACGGGTGTTTCGATGATGCTTCTGTTCGTCGCCTGCTTTTCGATATTCGGCTTTGGCAAGTTCGGCTTTTGGACTATGCTCATAGCGCATACTACTTTTAACATTCCGTATGTCCTGCTGTCTGTTCTGCCAAAGTTTCAGCAGCTCGACCGCAGCCTGTGCGAGGCAGCCAGAGATCTCGGCTGCACGCCGCTGCAGACATTCTTTAAGATAGAGATCCCGTCGATAATGCCCGGCATTCTCTCGGGTCTTATGCTCAGTTTTACACTGTCGCTCGACGACTTTGTTATATCGCACTTTGTGTCGTCGCCCGATTTTATGACATTGCCCTTGTATATCTATAATATGACGGCTCATGACGTAAAATTCAGCATGTATGCACTTTGTACGCTTATAATAGTCGTCATACTCGCATTGCTTTTGGCGGTAAACTTTTTGAGCCCGTCACAGAAGGGTGCTAAAAAGAGGGAGGCAAAGAGATGATCAGACGCATTATGCTGCTTTTGGCGTTGTTTGCCGTGCTCTGCTCGGCGTTTATGCTGCAGGCATTCGCCGATATGCCCACCAAAACGCTCTATGTCTATAACTGGGGCGAATATATTTCTGACGGCAGCGAGGGCTGCATGGATGTCAACGCCGAATTTGAGACATATTTCAACGAGAACCTTGCCTCAAAATACGGTTTTTATATCAAGGTCAATTATTCGACCTATTCCTCGAACGAGGACATGTATGCTAAGATATCGAGCGGTGCAGTCGCATATGATGTTATCATTCCGTCAGACTATATGATCGAGCGCATGATAGGCGAGAACCTTTTGCGTCCGCTGAACTTCGACAACATACCAAATTATGTCAACATTCTGGAGGAGTTCAGAACGCTTGACTATGATCCGCAGGGTATGTATTCGGTGCCTTATTCTTACGGCATGGTAGGCGTTATATACAACACGTCGATAGTCGCCGAGGATGACCCCGATATCGGCTCGTGGAAGCTGATGTTCAATCCTGATTCGCCATATAAGGGTGATATTCTGCAGTTCAACAACTCGCGTGACGGCTTTGGCACTGCACTTTATTATCTCGGCTATGATGTCAACGACACCACCCGCGAACACTGGCAGGAGGCACTTGACCTGCTCAAGCAGCAAAAGAACATCGTTCAGGGCTATGTCATGGACGAGATCTTTAACAAGATGAAGAGCGGCTCGGCGGCCATATCCTCATATTATGCCGGTGACTATCTTTCTATGTATGAGGACAACGAGGATCTCGAGTTCTTTTATCCCGTAGAGGGCACTAACTATTATGTCGATGCATTTTGCGTTCCCTATAACAGTCAGAACCCTGATGTCGCAGAGGAATATATCAACTATATGATTTCTGAAGAGCCCGCTGTTGCCAACGCCGAATACACCTATTATGCATCTCCGAACCGTGCTGTAATAGAGAGCGAAGAGTATAACGAGTGCATGAATGAGATTAAGGACAATGCTATCGAGATACTTTATGGCAAGCCCTCTGAAAACTATATTATGTCGGTGTATCGCAATCTCGATGCCGACGGTCTCGATATGATGAACGAGATGTGGGAGGAGCTCAAGGTTGAGAGCTCGATAAGCGATACGATATACATTATCTGCATATGTATCGTTCTGGTGATAACGGCATGGGCTGTCTGGCTCACCGCGCGCAACAGATACAGACGCAGGATAATGATGTCATAATAAAAAACGGAGGTTTCATAATGACCAAAAAAATCATTTGCCTTTTGCTCGCGATATGCATGATGCTTATCGCCTGCTCTTGTGACAACGGCAATGACACATCTGATGTTTCTGATGATGGACAGGGTGTCAAGACTGACATAACCTTCACCATCGGCAAAGAAACATTTAAAGCAGATCGCATCAATACCGCACCTGTCGGTGACATGATATCCGTCTATACGCATGATTATGCGAATGACGACGGCTATGTCATGGCTATCGATCAGGATTTTAATGATTATGCTGCTATCTCTGTGAGATATTTCATCAAGAGCAATGGCGAGCAGGAGTCTTATCTCTATAAGGTCAATATGACAAATGAGTCAAAAAAGGGGATGACTATTCCCTACAACGGCTTTGTCGCCATTATTCCTTTGGCAAAGCTTGACGGCCTCAGGGTCAAAGAGAATATGATAACCAATATCTCAGGCTGTGAGGGCGTTATCAAATTCGACCGTACCGATCTCGCAACGCTTACTCCGAGCGACAGAACGCTCACAAGGCGCATAACTTATATAGATCCCTATAAGTCGATGCCCGAGGGCGAGCAGATCATATTTATTACCGAGGACTATGTCGTCGAGAAATTGCCGGCAGATTCGGTGGCACTCATTCTTAAAACTCCCACTTCTACCTCGTATAAGGTCGCCGAGATTCGTTCGGATGGTGGAATAGCAAAGGGGGAGACCGCTATAATTTTTGCCGGCAAGTACAACAAGGTGTTTGCGACGGCTGCGTTTGCCGTCGATGATCGCATCACTATTCAGGATAAGGATAAGCTTTCGTCATTCACCGACGTTCCTGCCGTGATCGTCGGAGAGGGCGATAACTTAACTGTTTACAAGAGCAACTCCGATTCGGTCAACACGACCGCTGACATCAAGGATGGCATTTTTGTCTATGAACCCACCTTTGGTGCACAGATAACCCCCGCAAGAGAGAGCGATTTTGTCGATGTTGTCATAGTTGGCGGTGTTGTCGCTTATGTCGGCAAGGTCGGTGAAAGAGTCCTTATGCCGTCCGGCGGTGGATTTGTCGTCTCATTCAACGGCACTTCAAAGGATAAGGCGAGCACTTTTGTCTTGGGTCAGAGGGTCAAGTCCGAGCTTATAGAAACCACAGGCGTCGGTGACAACTATGTCAGATACGGCGAGGATGCTATAGGCATTGAATATGTCAATGTTTCACGCAATACCGAGGGAATGTTCATTCTCTATACCTCGGCGTTCGGCCAGTCGACGCTCACCAACGAATACGGCACCGAGATCACCGTTGTTGACGGCAAGATCACTGCAATAGGTCGCAACGAGGGCGATGCTCCGATACCCGAAAACGGCTATGTTATCTCTATCCATAAGGATAATGTTGCCATCAATGTTTTTGATGACGCCAAGGTCGGTGACAGCATCGACATCGTTCTGTCACGCAGTAAATATTCTGCCGCAGAGCTTGTGATAAACGGTTTTAACTCGACCAGAAACACCAACACGCTCATCGTTTATGACAAGGGCAAGTCGACAAATACCAACCAATACGGCTATGAGCTGTGCGTTTCGGCTGACGGCAAGATAGTCAGCGAGGGCATAGGCGGCAATGCAAAAATCCCCGAGGGCGGATATGTACTTTCTGGTCACGGTGTTGCAGCCGAGGCACTCAAAGACCTTTATGCCGTCGGAGCAGATGTCATTCTCGACAGAGATGCAAAAACTGTCGTCATAATCGCAAATCCTTTGCTTATAACCGAGTCTGCCGATATGCTGCTTGAAGCTGTCAAGGCCGATTTTGCAGATGCACAAAAGAGATTCTATGATGTCAATTATAAAAAGGCGTCAGAGCTATTTACCCGCATCGAAACACTTATCTCACAGTCCAAGACGGCAAAGGACGAGGGCAGACTTTCGGACACCATAAACTTTGCCGCAGACGCGTGTGATCTGCTCGAAGAGATAACCTATGTCACCATCGTTTCAAAGCCAGTCGAAAACCGTTCGGCATGGTACCGCAGCACTGACCGCAGCGACGAAGAGGTCAGATCTACGCTTGAAAAGGCAAAATCGCTCGGACTCAACGCTCTGTATATCGAAACCTGGTATAACGGTGAGGTGCTCGGCTTCTCTGAAATAGTCGGACATCACACCGATCTCAACGGCGGATACGATGCTCTCGAGGGCTTCTGCAGGATCGCAAAGGAATACAACATTGAGATACACGCTTGGGTCGAGAACTTCTTTATCGGTACGGTGGCGCAGAGCCAGAGCGACCCGAATGCGCTCATCAACAAGATCCCCGAGGATCAGATATTGCTCGACCGCGAGGGCAGGAATTATAACCAGGTTCAGGATGGACAGTTTGTGTTCCTCAACCCCTATAATCGCGATTGCCGCGACTTTGTTCTGAGCGTTTATAAAGAGATAATCACCAAATATGACGTTGCAGGCTTGCACCTCGACTATATCAGATTCCCCGAGTGGAATTATGGCGAGAGTGACTATGGCTATAACGAAGATACCATGGAGGCTTTCAAGCAGGAGAGCGGCTATAAGGGCAGTGTCAAGGCACTCACCACAGGCACTTATTATAACCAATGGGTCGTTTTCAGACAAAATATAATCAACTCGTTTGTCAAAGAGGTCTTTGATATGGTCATGGATACAAGACCCGATGTCTGGATAAGCTGCGCAGCATATCCCGGCATTCCCAATGTCAAGAACACGATATATCAGGACGTTGACAACTGGGTCAAAAACGGTTGGATCGATGAGGTCTTCTCGATGACCTATTCCGACAGCAACGAATATGTCCACGATAACGCATCAAAGTTTGTGAATCTTGTCGGCGACAAATCGTTCTATTCAGTCGGACTTAGCGCATTCGGCACTACTCCGTCGGATATATTTGCACAGCAGTTTGATGTTGTCCGCAAGGCAGGCGCAAGCGGCGCTGCGATGTTCTCGCTCGCCAATGTCAACAGTGAAAGCTGGCTTAAGCAGTCTGACAAGTATGCGTATGGCCTGATGAACGGACCTCATTCCGCACCTTCTGTGCAGATCAATCGCCTCAGCGAAACGCTGGCTGCCCAGATCGAGTACTTTGAGCAAAAGACAAGCGAGCTTTACGGCGATGCTTATGTTTATGGCGACGTCCTCGACGAGACGCTTGCGGCGCTCAAGCAGTCGGCAAAGGACTTTGATATGCAAAACTCGACTATCGAGCAAAAGAAAGCATTTGCAGAAGATGCATATTCAAAGCTCGACGCTGTATATCAGACTCTCACAACCACCAAGTTTGAGGGCGACAATACCTATTGCCGTATTCAGGTCAAGAAGGATGTCGAAGAGATGCGCATCACTATGGCGCGTATGCTCAGCCGTATCAACGCAAGACTTGGCTGATAATTAATTAAACAAAAGTCGCCTTTGCATCGGCATTGGCGACTTTTTGTTGCACAGGCAACAGAAATAATTG
>CAZNCN010000004.1:29717-88497 GCA_964571635.1 uncultured Ruminococcus sp.
CCGCCGATGCAGAGTCATCTGTTGATGCATCGTCCGATGCAGAGCCCTCGAAGGACGAAACGTCGAGCATAGTGCCCGAGGACGTCACCATCAGAATTGCAGGCATGACCGGCCCGACCTATATGGGCATGGCAAAGCTTATGGAGGACAGTGCAAATGGCATTACCGCAAACAAATATGATTTCAGTGAGCCTTATACCACCGCAGATCAGTTTGCTTCAAAGTTTGTTAAGGGTGACTATGATATAGTTTCTATTCCCGCAAACCTCGCCGCAAAGCTCAATGTCAACACAAACGGCAAGGTCAAGGTGCTTGCTGTCAACACTCTCGGCGTACTTTATATCGTTGCAAAGGGTGAAACCGTCGATTCTCTCGAATCGCTCAAGGGCAAGACTGTCTATTGCACCGGCATGGGCTCTGTTCCCGAATACACTCTGCGCTATCTGCTTTCTCAGAACAATATCGATGCCGATAAAGACATCAATATTGTTTGGAAATCGAGTGCCGACGAGATCGTCGCGACCATAGGTCAAGAGGAAAACTGCATCGCAATGCTGCCTCAGCCGTTTGTAACAAAGGCACTGCAGCTCGTTGAAGGTCTTGAGATACAGCTCAGCCTTACCGACGAGTGGAAGAAGCTTGACAACGGCAGTGAGCTCATCACGTCCGTTATAGTCGTCAAAGAAGACTTCGCACAGAAATATCCCAATGCCGTCGCTGTGTTTATGCAGGAGGTTGAATCCTCTATCGAATATGTCAACGCCAACAACGCAGAGGCAGGCGAGCTTATAGGCAAATACAACATCGCAGGCGCTCCCATAGCGACAAAGGCATTGCCGTATTGCAACCTCGTCTTTATCGATGGTGAAGAGATGCAGACCATGCTGCTTGGATACCTTGACACTCTCTATTCGCTCGACCCCGACGCAGTCGGCGGCAAAGAGCCCGATGATTCACTTTTCTATGAAGCAGAATAAAAGCATTATAATTAAGGCATTATCGATAGCTGCCGCGCTTTTGGCGTGGCAGCTTGCTTCGTTTCTTTTTGGCATCGATTTTATATTTGCATCTCCACTGCAAACATTGCAGAGGCTGTTTGTGATAATAGGGCAGGATGGCTTTTTGCTGACCATATCAATGTCGTTTCTGCGCATAACGCTTGGATTTGTCATAGCATTTGCGCTTGCGATAGCACTTGCGGCTCTTGCGGCGGCATTTGGCTGGGTCGAGCATCTGCTGTGGCCTTATATGGTCGTCATCAAGACAGTTCCGGTTGCCTCGTTTGTCGTCCTTGCTATAATATTCATGTCGTCAAACGCCTTGCCTGTTTTTACATCGGCAATAATCGTTCTGCCTATAATATATCAAAACGTGCTGACAGGCATTAAAACGACAGATAAGGCAATGCTCGAGATGGCAAGGGTGTTTGCCGTGCCTAAGCGCAAGGTGTTTAAATACATTCGTCTGCCGTCTGTAAAGCCCTATCTCATCTCGGGCACAGAAACAGCACTCGGCATGGGCTGGAAGGCGGGCGTAGCGGCAGAGATCATAGGCATTCCCGCAGGTTCTATCGGACTTAAACTGTTTTATGCTAAGCAGGATATAGATTCGGCTTCGCTATTTGCGTGGACTGTGGTGATTGTCGTGCTCAGCGTGGTGTGCGAAAAGCTGTTTATGTTTTTGCTGAGATCTGCATTTAAGATCTCGGAACGGAGTTGACATGTCTGATATCTACATCAATAATATTTCAAAAAGCTTTGACGGCAGAATTGTTTTGTCCGACTTCAGTTGTGTGATAAAGAGCGGCAGTACAACAGTTCTGATGGGCGAATCGGGCTGCGGCAAAACCACGCTCGCCAACATTATTCTTGGCATTTTAAAGCCCGATAGCGGCGAAGTTATCGGAATGCCTGCACGCATTTCTGCGGTATTTCAAGAGAACAGACTTTGCGAGGGCTTTGACGCTGTGGCAAATGTCGAGCTCGTCATGCACGGCAAAGAGCAGGGCGTTAATGCGATGGATGCAAAAGAAATTTTGACATCGCTCGGGCTTGGCAGCGACCTGCATAAGAAAGTTTCTGAGCTCTCGGGCGGTATGCGTCGCAGAGTAGCGATAGCACGCGCTATTGCGGCAGACGCTGATTTTGTGTTGCTCGATGAGCCGTTTCGCGAGCTTGATGAGGCAACACGCACTATGACTGCAGGATATACGCGCAACATGCTTTCGGGCAAGACGGTGTTCTTGATCACCCACGATGGCACAGATGCCGCACTATTTAATGCCGAAACCGTGTATATGAGATAATGCTTAATATAACAAAAGTGCTCTGCAATGACTTGCAGAGCGCTTTTTATGCTTTTTTACTTGTTTGCAATTACATCGGTCAGCCTGATGAAGTCGAATATATCGAGTTCTTCAGCTCTTGCCGTCGGCTTGAGACCTGCGGCTGCTATTGCCTGTTCGAGCCTGTCCTTGGTCATCTCGGGCGGCAGACAGGACATAAGCGAGTTTGACAGAGTCTTGCGCCGCTGCGAATAAGCTGCCTTGATCAACGCAAACAGCTTTTGCCTGTCGCTGACAGCCAAAGGTTCTTGTCGCATATCAAATCTGATCACCGCAGAATTGACCTTGGGCGGCGGTGAAAAACTGCCTGCACTCACTGTAAAAAGCTTTTTTACAGTCGCATAATACGAGCATGCAACTGTGAGTGCACTGTTTTGGCTCGTTGCCTTCTTTGCCGTGATGCGGTCGGCAACCTCACGCTGAACCATGACGGTTATCGTTTTAAAGCCAAAGTCGCCCTCAAGCAGCTTCATCAATATCGGCGTCGTAACATAATAGGGCAGGTTTGCACATACGCACACAGGCATATCACCAAAATTGTCTTTTATCAGGGCTGAGATGTCGCATTCTAATATATCGGAATGCACTATCGTCAAGCCTGTGCCCTCGAATTTATCCTGCAGCAGTGGTATTAATTCGTCATCGATCTCGACCGCAACGACCTTCGCCGCAGTCTTGAGCAGTTCGTTGGTCAAAATGCCGAGCCCCGGACCGATCTCAATAACACCGCACCCCTCACAGCCGCTTTGGGCGGCTATGCGTGAGGGGATTGCAGGTGAGGTCAAAAAGTTTTGACCGTATTGCTTTTTCTTTTTAAAATCACTCATTATCCGTTCGATCGCAGATAAATGTCGTTATTTTGAGAATGCGTCTATTGTTGCCTGGATCGCGGCGTTGATCTTGCCCTCTGCCGAGTCAACCCTTGAAACGAGGTTGTTGGAAGAGCCTGTCAAAACGTTGGTGTAGACATAGAGTGCTTCTTCAAAATTGAAGACCGATGCGATGTCGTAAACTCTGTTTGCAAAGATCAGGTCGAGCATTTCTTCAGACTCGGGGTCCTGAGTCTTTTGCGACTTGATGGTGTCCTGATAATAAGCAGGGGTCAGCAATGTCTGTCCGTAATAAGCCATTGCTTGCAGAGTGTATGCGGTGACGTCGATGTCAGCGGTTGCTATGTTCATAGGTACGCCAAGGAAGAGCGACCAATAAACCGTTGCGGTGGAGTGATAGTTTTCTTGGGCGGAGTCGTATTTGGGCATGGGAACTATGCCGAAGTTGACCTTTTCGTTAGCGAGCTCGTTGACATATTGAACTTTCTGATATTGGAAGAGTGCACGGTTCTCAAAGAATATGCGGTTTGCCTTTGTATAAGGATCGTCCTTCCAGTTTGCGATCTTCTCGGCAAGTATAGCGGTGTTCTTTTCGGTGAGCAGATTATAGACCTTCTCAAACTTGTTGACGAGCGACTGCGACTTCATGTTGAAGTAGGGGAGGTCGTCGGCGTCTTTTGCGACCATGCGTTCGCCGACAGAAGTCATTGACGAAAGTCCGTCATATGTCTGAGCTACGAGACCATAGTGACCGTTCTCCCAGTCGATGTCCGACGAGTTGACGTTCTGCGAGCCATAGTCTTTTGCCATCTGATAGAGATTATCGATGGTCCACTCGTTGCTTGCGACGAGATCGTAGGGCGAATCATAGTTATAGTCTTCGATTATGTCCTTGTTAAAGAAGCAAGCCCAGGTCGACTGGTCGTCAGAAACGACGATATCGCCTGTGAGGAAGTAAAGCTGATTTGCTATAGAGAGGTCTTTGATAGCGGTCTGATCCCAGAAGCTCTTAGTGGTGTCGAGGCCCTTTTCATCAAGGAGGTTGAGCTTATAAAGGTGACCGTTCTGAGCGGATGCGGCTATGCGGAGCAGCGAGTCGCCGATGATCTGATATTCGGAGTCGCCGGTCATATAGTTGGTAGCAAGCCACGAAGTGGGGTTGCCCGAGGTGCTGTCAGTGAAGTAAACCTCGACCTTGATGCCGAATTGCTCTTCAAGAATGCGTTCGCGCTCTGCGACAGCCTCATAAACCTTTTCGCCGCTGAATTCGTCAGCGTCGACTTGGTTTGTAGCGATCTCACGGTTATAATAGCCGGTATCGCCACCGAGAGAAAGAATTTTGATTACTTTGGGCTCGCCGTTTTCAGACCAGTCCTTGCGTTCAAGTCCTGTTGCGATGACAAACGGATCCTCTTCTTCGGTCGACGAGGTGCCGTCGGTTGACGGAGTGGTCGAGCTTGTGTTGGTAGTAGGGTCGGGATCGCAGCTGCAAAGTGCAAACGGAATGACAAGCAGCATTGCGAGTACGATAGCTAAAAGCTTCTTGTAGTTTTGCATATAGCATACCTCTTTCTTAAAAATGGTTGTTGTTCAACTTGCCTTATTTTAACACAAATACGGTTTGCCGTCAATAGCCAATATTTATTATTCCTCTGTGATGTTGTCAATATTTTGCAGAATGACATTCTTGCCCCGCCATGCGAATGCACGCTGTTTAAATTCATCGTCGTTCATCTGCTCTATCATTTCGTGCGTTATGTTTGATGCTATGTCTGTCTTGAAAAACTCAACAGGAGTTTCTGCTGCATTTTTGTTCATCGGACAGACGTCCTGACAGGCATCGCAGCCCCAAACCGCCTTTAAGCGCCTCAGCAGCAGCATCTCTTCGTCGGTGCGACGCTTTTTTTGCGTTATCGCCGAGATGCACTTTTCGGGGTTGATGCCGTGCTCGGTCAGTGCGTCACCGGGACAATTTGTTATGCACTTTTTGCAGCCTGTGCAAAACTCTATCTCGCCGTCGCTGACACCGTTTGGCCGATAGCTCGTCAGAATAGACCCGATAAAGCAATAGCTGCCGTATTTTGGATTAATGAGCAAAGAGTTCTTGCCTATCACACCGAGCCTTGCACGTGCCGCAGCGATCTTTTCGTTGATAGGGGAGGCATCGCAGCAGCCGGTAAAGCTTTCGTTTGGCATGAGCAAACGCAATTTCGGCAGAATTTTAGCATAAAACTCTGTGGCAAAAAGGTGATAATCCTTTGCACGGGCGTATTTTGATATATTCATTCCGTCGGCGTATGCGGGCGGATAATAATATGGTATCAAAAACACTATTGCGCCTGCGACCTCGTGCTCCGGATAAAGATGCTTGTATATAAACGAAAAATTTTTTGCCTCGGCAAAAGCGACCTCTGTTATATTTTCTGCGGCAAACAGCGATTTTATATCCTTCATGGCGTGTGCTCCTTAATTAAAGAAGCACCTAAACAAAACAGTGTTTAGGTGCTTTTTTGATCATTGACTCAAGCTGATTAGTCGGTAACGTAGGGAATAAGTGCGACAGTTCTTGCGCGCTTGACGGCTACCGTAAGCTGGTTCTGATGATGACGGCAGGTGCCGGTGACTCTGCGGGGCAGAATCTTGCATCTCTCGGTGAGATACTTCATGCGAAGCTTGGGTATGTCTTTATAGTCAATAGTGGTGACCTTCTCGGCGCAAAAAGCACAAACCTTCTTCTTTTTGCGGGGGCGGAATGTCTTTTGACCTTCTGTCTTATCCAATTTAATGATCCTCCTTTTAAGTTTTAGAACGGCAGATCATCGTCTGTAGCGAGCTCTTCAAACGAAGAGTCGCCCATCGGTGAACTGTATGCAGGCGGCTCGCTGGGCAGAGGAGCGGACTCGTGCGAATAACCATCGGAAGAGCCCTTGCGCTCGACGAACGAAACCTCGTCGGCAACAACCTCGGTGACATAGCGCTTTTGGTTGTTCTGATCTGTCCATGTTCTCGTTTGCAATTGACCGCAGACGAGTATAGCGTTGCCTTTTCTGAAATAGCGTGTAACGAATTCGGCGGTTTGACGCCAGCAGACTATGTCGATAAAATCGGTCTGCTTGTTGTCGCCTTTTGCATAGCGGCGAGACACGGCAATGCGGAACGACGTGACTTTGGTGCCGCTCTGCGTCTCTTTAAGCTCGGGATCGGCAACGAGATTGCCAACCAAAATGACTTTGTTGAAACTTGCCATGTTTTAAACCTCCTGTCTTACTCTTCGACCGCTATGATGAGCGAGCGAAGAATGCTGTCTGTGATGTTGAAGATACGGTCGAGCTCTGCGGGGAACGCATGGCCGGAGCGGAATCTTACAAGCACATAATAACCCTCAGTATAATCGTTGATGGGGTATGCAAGTCTGCGTGTGCCCCACTCGTTCAGAGTCTCGATCTCGCCGTTCTCGGCAATGAGATTGCTGAACTTCTCGACAGTAGCTTTGATAGCTTCTTCGCCGAGAGAACTGTTAACGATATAGAGTGTTTCGTACAGTTTTTTCTGTTCCATCATTACACCTCCTTTTGGACTTTGACCTTGCCCTTGCGGGCAAGATAAGGAGAAAACTCAAAAGTTTTCGAAACCGCATTATAATAACATACTTTTTTGCTCTTGTCAACCTTTTTTGCCAAAAAATCAAAAAAATTGCATTTATTGGCCCGGCTCGCGGTCAGCCATCGCTTCGGCAAGCGAAACGGGCGTTACGCGTGATTTTTGCAACGCTTTTATCAATCTCAGTGCCTCTTTTTCATCCGCTTCGATCGGCATGGATGACGTCATTGTTTCGTCCTGTGCTTTCTTGCTGACAGACACGGTGTAACCGTTTTGCGTTTTGTGTAAGGCATATTCAAACACCATGCCTTTATAGGTGATGGATTGCTTGTATAAAGTCTGCATTTCAATATTCCTCCTCGATGGGAATATTCTAAAGCATTCTTTGCTTTATGGCAAGCAAAATCGTTCGACAAAAAACAACGCTTTAAGGGCGAAAAACGCCGATTTTCACGCTTAATGTGTCGAATAATGTCGAAAAATGTCGAAAACCGTCGAAAAAATGCGGTAAAAATAAGAAACAAGTGCACCTTGATCGCAAGATGCACTTGTCTGTCTTTATCAGTTGTTGTTGGGAACGTGCTTTAAAAGCTTGCGTATGCGAGCGGTAGACTCAAGCAGGGGAGAGATGGACTGGTCATGGTTGAGCGTGCTGATGGTCTTTGCCACGAATTTTGACATATCGACCTCCTCGAACCAAGGACGGTCTTTAATCTCCTGCGGGATGTAAGAGAGGTTGGTGCTGTAAAGCTTTGTGAGCTCGCCTGCCTCATAGAGCTTGTCGAACTTCTCGACACCCTCGGTGAAGAATGCGAATGTGACAGCAACATAGACCTGAGTGACGTTCTGCTTTTGGATCTCGTGGATTATATCAACGACAGACTCGCCGCTGGCGATCATATCGTCGACGATCATAACTCTCTTGCCCTCGAGCGGTCCGCCGATGTATTCGTGCTGAACTATGGGGTTCTTGCCGTTGACGATGCGCGTATGGTCGCGGCGCTTATAGAACATGCCGACGTCGAGTCCGAGCACGTTAGCATAATAGATAGCTCTGTCCATTGCGCCTGTGTCGGGTGAAATGACTGTCATATTGTCCTTGAAAATATCGTCGCCCTCGTTCTGGATGAAGTGCTTGAGAATAGAGTAGGTGGGGAAGATGTTTTCAAATGATGTATTGGGAATTGCGTTGTGGATAGTGGGGTCGTGAACGTCAAACGAGAGTATAGTGTTGACGCCCAGATTTTCGAGCTCCTTGAGAGCCATTGCACAGTCGAGCGACTCTCTACCCTTGCGTCTGTGCTGTCTTGAAGCATAGAGCAACGGCTCGATGACCGTGATGCGGTTCGCTTTGCCGCCTATTGCAGAGAGAACACGCTTGATGTCCTGGAAATGCTCGTCGGGACCGATGTGGTTCTCAAAGCCGAACATTTTGTAGGTGCAGCTATAATTGCCGACGTCGGCAATTATATAGATGTCCTTGCCTCTGACGGTGTCGAGCAATTTGATCTTGCCCTCGCCGTTTGAGAATCTGACCTCTTGAATAGGTATGATATAAGATTCCTCCGCCGATTCCTCGCCGCGGAGCTGCTTTATGCGCTCGTCAATAAGCTTGCCGAGCTCGGCGCTGCTGCTTAAAACGATAAGCCCAAGATCGCCGTGTGTGCTTCCACCTGATTTAGCCATGGTTACCATCCTTTCAAATATCTCGATAATCGAACTGTATCGAACTTACCTCTATTTTATCCTATTCTGTCGCTTTTGTATATAGTCATTTTAACCAAAGCGAGAGAAAATAACTGTGCAAAATGTCGAAAAATGCGCATTTTACGTCGCGCGCTGAGTCAAAAACGCTTGTTTGCACGGTCGCAGTTAGCATATGGTCAAAAAATGCTTGATTTTTTTCACGGAATATGGTATAACTTAACCTCGTTGACAGGTATAAGTATCCCTGACAGTGTGACGAGCTTTTACTATGACACGTTTGCAAACTGCACTTCTTTAACAAGTGTTACAATCGGCAACGGCGTGGAACAGATATTTATAAGTGCGTTCTATGGTTGCGAGTCTTTGAAAGAGATCAACTATTACGGAACGGTCGAACAGTGGAAAACGATAGAAATTGCAAATAAACCTTTCGCGAAAAGTGCGGTAAGTGTCGTTCATGTACGGACGGCAACGTGAGAATAAATAAATAACAGCCAAATCATCGTCAAAAGTGCAGCCGTTGTGCTGCACTTTTTGACGCAAAAACAGAGTATACGGCTTATATTTTGGTTGACAAACAATAAGAGGTGTGGTATACTGCGTTAGAACAAATGTTTGAAAGGGGCAACACCATGGCTAAGGACGTCAAAGATGTTAAGGACAGCAAGCAAGAGGCTTTAGCGGCTGCGCTTGCACAGATAGAAAAGAAATGCGGCAAGGGCTCTATAATGCGACTGGGCGAGAACGCACGCATGGAGGTCAAGGCGGTGTCGACAGGCTCGCTGACGCTCGATCTCGCACTCGGCATCGGAGGTGTTCCGCGTGGCAGGATTATAGAGATCTACGGCCCCGAATCCTCGGGCAAGACCACTCTCGCATTACACATAGTTGCAGAGATACAGCGTCTCGGCGGCGAAGCTGCGTTTATTGACGCTGAGCATGCGCTCGACCCCGTTTATGCAAAAGCGCTCGGAGTTGATATTGATTCATTGCTCGTTTCGCAGCCCGATGACGGCGAGCAGGCACTTGAGATATGCGAGGCGCTTGTTCGTTCGGGCGCTATCGAAGTGGTCGTAGTCGACTCTGTCGCAGCACTCGTTCCGCGTGCAGAGATAGATGGCGATATGGGTGCTTCACATGTCGGCCAGCAGGCAAGACTTATGTCGCAGGCACTGCGCAAGCTTTCGGGTGCTATCGCAAAGACCAACTGCATAGTCGTATTTATCAACCAGCTTCGTGAGAAGATCGGCGTTATGTATGGCAATCCCGAGACCACAACAGGCGGCAGAGCACTTAAGTTCTATGCGTCGGTTCGTCTTGACGTTCGCAAGACCGAGCAGCTCAAGGTCGGAGGTGAGATAGTCGGCAACCACGTCAAATGCAAGATAGTCAAAAACAAGGTTGCGCCTCCTTTCAAGGTTGCTGAATTTGACATAATGTATGGCAAGGGCATTTCCAAAGAGAGCGAGCTCGTCGAGCTTGGTGTTACGCTCGGAATCATCGAAAAGAGCGGCTCGTGGTTCTCTTACAATGGTGAAAGGCTCGCACAGGGCAAGGACAACGTCCGCAACCTGCTTGTTGAAGATCCCGCACTTGCCGAAGAAATAGAGAGCAAGATCCGTGATGCTTCTCTCGGCACCGATGTCATAGGCTTTGAGCCTGCCGAGGGCTCGCCGTTTGACGAAGAAGAATAAAATGCGTGTCATTTCAATCGACGTCGACACCGAAAACCGCGAGGTAGGGCTGTCTATCGAGGGCATGTCGACATACACGATCATGCAGAGCGATTTTGAGCCGTTGGCTATAGCCGAGGGCGACGATGTTGACGAGCAGATCGCAGAAGAAATAATATATTTTGACGAGAAATTACGCTGCGTCAAGCAGGCATTCAAGCATCTGTCATACGCAGATTGTTCATCCGGCAGGCTGTCTAAGAAACTTTTGCAAAAGTTTTCACAGCGTGCCTCTGCAGAAACGGTGCGGTTGCTCGTCGACCACGGATATTTGCGTGATGCCGAGCTATGTGCCGAATATGCACGCAACAATTATGAGATAAAGCGCCACGGGCCTATACGCATACGGCGCGACCTTTACAACCTCGGCTTTACGTCAGAGATCGTGAGCGAGGTGCTTGAAGAATACGAGTCTATGGATCACAGCGAGAACCTCGAGTTTGTCTTGTCAACGCGCTTTAAGTCGCACGATCCGCAGAACAAGCAAAAGGCGTTCGCGACGCTTTACAGACTCGGATATCCTTACGACGATGTGCGTGAGGCTGTCGAAAATTATTTTGAATCGGAGCTTTGATTTATGGCAATTAAAGTGGGTTTTGTTTCTCTCGGTTGCCCCAAAAACCTGATAAATACCGAGATAATGCTTAAAAAGCTGGTTGACGCCGGATATACGATAGTTGCAGAGGATATCGATGCCGATGTCATGGTCGTCAACACCTGCGCATTTATCGGCGATGCCAAGCAAGAGGCGATAGACAACATTCTCGATGTCGCGTGGCTCAAAGAAAATCGCTCGCTCAAGGGCATCGTCGTTGCCGGCTGCCTGCCGCAGAGATATAAAGACGAGATCTTTAAGCGTCTGCCTGAGGTCGATGCTATTATCGGCACGGGTTCGCTCGACGAGATATGCAACGCAGTCGAAGCGGCTTATAACGGCAAGCACTTTTCGTCGTTCGGCGACCCGTCCTGCCAGACACTTGGCGGTGACAGGATATTGACTACCGCAGAGCACACGGCTTATATTCAGATCGCCGAGGGATGCGACAATCGCTGCTCGTATTGCGTTATTCCGGATATACGCGGCAAGTTCCGTAGCCGCCCGATGTGCGATATTATCGAGGAGGCACGCAACCTGGCAGAGCTCGGCGTCAAAGAGCTTGTGCTCGTCGCACAGGATACCACGCGCTATGGCGAAGATATTTTCGGCACTTATGCGCTTGATGTCTTGCTTGAAGAATTGTCGCAGATCGACGGCATCGAATGGCTTAGAATGCTTTATTGCTATCCCGACCGCATAACCGATGGTCTGATAGATGTCATTGCCAATAATCCCAAGGTCTGCAAGTATATCGATATGCCGATACAGCATATCAGCGACAGCATTTTAAAGGCGATGAACCGCCGTGACACCGAGCAGGGCATCAGAGATATTATCGCCAAGCTGCGCAGCAGAGTTCCGGGCATTATTTTGAGGTCGACCATCATTGTCGGCTTTCCCGGTGAGACCAAGGATGATTTCGCAAAGCTCGAGAGTTTTGTCAAGGAGATAAAATTCGACAGGCTCGGCGTGTTCAAATATTCTCGCGAGGAGCATACGCCTGCTTATTCCATGCCTCATCAGGTTTCTGACAAGACAAAGCAGCGCAGGCTTGATGTGCTCATGAGCGCGCAGGATCGCATTCACAACGAGCGCAATCAGAGCTTTATCGGCACGACATTGCGCGTGATATGCGAGGGCTATGACCAGGTCGCCGAGTGCTTTTTCGGCAGATCATATGCCGATGCGCCCGAGATAGACGGCAATATTTATTTTAATTCGTCATTCAGAGTTAACGAGGGTGAGTTTGTCGATGTCGAGATAACCGAATTGCTCGACTATGACCTGCTCGGCAAGACTGTTGGTGCTAAATAATGAAAAAGCTTAATCTTCCTAACGCAATAACTATTCTGCGCATATGCATGATACCGGTGTTTATGCTGTTTATGGTCTATGACTTTTTCGGCGGCGAGGGTCAGGTCGTGACCCGTGTTGTTGCTGCGGTGCTGTTTATCACTGCGGCGCTCACTGATATGCTCGACGGCAAGATCGCACGCAAACGTGGGCTCGTCACCGATTTCGGCAAGTTTTTAGATCCTCTCGCAGACAAGTTTATGATATTCGGTGCGATAATATCGGTGCTTTTCTCTGAATATATGTTCCCTGACTGGTATGTCGTTCCTGCCGATGTCATGAGCAATATATTTTTCTGGTGTGCGACGCTCGTCATTTTCCGCGAGCTCGCCGTCACGTCGATCAGACTCGTTGTCGCAAAGACCGGTGTGGTCATCGCAGCAAGCGGTATTGCCAAGGTCAAGACGACGTTCCAGATGATATGCATTTCGGTCATTATATTAGAGCCTGTCGTACTGCCTTTCTGCAAGGGCATCGCATCTCTTGTTTTGATGGCGGTGATGCTGTTCTTTACGCTCGTTTCGGGCTTTGATTATATCAAAAAATATTGGAAATATCTCGATATAGATAAATAGGGGATAATTAAAGGATATATCTGTTATGAAGCTTTTTAATTCAATGACACGCAAAAAAGAAGATTTTGTCGCCAAGGACGGCAAGGTTGGCATGTATGTTTGCGGTCCTACTGTTTACAACTATTTTCACGTCGGCAACGCACGCTGCTTTGTGGTTTTTGATATGCTGCGCCGCTATCTCGAATACCGTGGTATGCAGGTCACATATGTGCAGAATTTCACCGACGTCGATGATAAGCTGATACGCCGTGCTGCCGAAGAGGGCATCGCCGTCCGTGAGGTCGCAGACAAATACATCAAAGAATATTTTGTCGACGCAGACGGCCTTGGCATACACCGTGCGACTATACAGCCTCGTGCAACCGAGAGCATCGACCTGATAATCGACTTTATTCAAAAGCTTATTGACAAGGGTCATGCATATGAGAAGAACGGTGATGTTTATTTTGATTTTGCATCGTTCCCCGAATATGGAAAGCTTTCGGGACACAGACCTGAGGACCTTGAGGCGGGCAGCAGGATCGATATAAACAGCGACAAAAAGAACCCGTTTGATTTTGCACTCTGGAAAGCACGCAAAGAGAACGAAAATATCTATTGGCAGTCACCCTGGGGTGAGGGCAGACCCGGCTGGCATATCGAGTGCTCGGCGATGTCTTATAAATATCTCGGCACTAATTTTGATATTCACGCAGGCGGTCCCGACCTTATATTCCCGCACCATGAGAATGAGATCGCACAGACCGAGTGTGCAACCGGCGAGCCTATGGCGCGCTTCTGGTGCCATATTGGTTTCATCAACGTCGACAATAAAAAGATGAGCAAGTCGGCAGGCAATTTCTTTATGGTTCGAGATGCCGCAAAGCAATACGGCTATCTGCCTATCAGATATTTGTGCCTCGCATCGCATTATCGCAGCCCGATCAATTTTTCGGCAGAGATATTGGAGTCTGCCGTCAGCTCGGTTGAGAGATTGCAGAATTGCGAAGAAAATATTCTGTTCAGAGCAAAGACCGCTGTCGGCGAAATGACCGATGCAGAGCACGAGTCTGTCAAATTCCTTGAGGATAAAAAGGCGGCATTTGTTGCGGCAATGGACGACGATTTCAATACCGCAGATGCGTTCTCGTATCTTTTTGAGATGACAAGAGAAATCAATACCAAACTTGGCGGCGAGGTCTCGGCAGAATATCTGCAAAAGGCATACGACCTGCATTATGAGCTTGCTTCGCTGCTTGGATTTGAATATAAGCTCGAGCAGAGCGACGACGATCAGTGGATAGAGGACCTCATTGCAGAGCGTGCCGCAGCCAAAAAAGCAAAGAACTATGCAAGAGCCGACGAGATCAGACAAGAGCTCAAGGACAAGGGCATACTGATACAGGATACTCCGCAGGGTGTAAAATGGTCGAGAGCATAGATTTTGATCTGCGTGAGACACGCCCTTTGACGCTCGCCTATATGGGCGATGCTTATATCGAGCTACTGGCTCGGGAGACGCTTATCAAAAGCGGCAAAAAGAGCATTTCTGCGCTCAATAATGCGGCAATGCAATTTGTTACGGCAAAAAATCAGAGTGAGGCGGCGGTTCGTTTGGAGCCGCACCTCACAGACGATGAGCATCGGGTATTCAGGCAGGGGCTTAATTCAAAGCCGCGCAATCTGCCACGTAGCGCTTCTGCGATAGAATATATGCGTGCTACCGCACTCGAGTGCTTATTTGGATATTTATATCTCAGCGGCAACGACAGCCGCGCAAGACAGCTTTTTGAAATATGCTATTTAAAAGAGGAGACAAGCGATGATTGACCTTAACGAAACAGAACGCGAGATATATTCCTTTATTAAAAACAGCATAGAAGTCGAGGGATACGCACCGTCGGTGCGTGATATCTGTGCGTCGCTGTCTATCAAATCGACGTCGACTGTTCATGCCTATCTTGCACGCCTTGAGCAAAAGGGCTATATCGTCAGAGGTCAGGGCAAGAGCCGTGCACTCAAGCTCGTTGACAACAACGATTACGGCTCGAGAAATATGATCAGAGTTCCTCTGCTCGGCAAGGTCACGGCGGGTATGCCGATCACTGCGGTAGAGAATTATGAGGGCTATGTTGATTATCCCGTTGCTATGGTGGGCAGGAGCGAGGATCTTTTTGCCTTGCGTGTTTCGGGCGAGAGCATGGTCGATGCAGGCATACTTGATGGCGATATAGTTATCGTTCAAAAGACTGTTTATGCCGACGACGGCACTATCGTTGTTGCGATGATCGACGATGAAGCAACTGTCAAAAAGATATATCACGACATAGATTGCATTAGATTGCAGCCCTGCAACCCGAATATGAAGCCTATTTACGCACGCAATGTGAGCGTTATAGGCAGGGTGGTAGCAAATTTTAGATTTTATTGATCATAAAAGTCAAAATACCTATTGACATTTTGCGGATCATGTGGTAGACTATTGCTCGGTCGAAAAAATGATCCATTAGCTCAGCTGGTAGAGCACATGACTTTTAATCATGGTGTCCGGAGTTCGATTCTCCGATGGATCATTAATGCCGAGCACAAATGTGCTCGGCAATTTCATTATAAGGAGTTTTTAAAATGAAGAAACTGCTCGCTTTAACTTTGGCACTGGTGTTCTGCTTTGCGCTCGCATCCTGCAGCGAACAGGCGGCAGATGCTCAGTATGTTAAAATGACTATCAAGGATTTCGGCACTGTCGTTATCCAACTGAGACCTGACCAGGCTCCCATTACTTGTGACAACTTTATAAAGCTCGTCAGCGACGGCTTTTATGACGGACTCACGTTCCATCGTGTTATTGACGACCTGCTCATCCAGGGCGGCGATCCCGATGGCAACGGCACAGGCGGCCCCGGCTATAGCATAAAGGGCGAGTTCACCGCCAACGGCGTTAACAACAAGCTCTCGCACACTCGTGGTGCTGTTTCTATGGCAAGATCGAGCCTTCCCAACAGTGCAGGCTCGCAGTTCTTCTTTGTGCTGAGAGACTATACCTATTGGGATGGCAGCTATGCTGTGTTCGGATATGTCGTTGAGGGCATGGACGTCCTCGATAAGATTGGTGATGTATCGTGCAATTCGAGCGACAAGCCGCTGACAGACGTCGTTATCGAAAAGGCAGAATTGCTCGAAAGCTATAAAGCTCAATAATAATGAGGCTCGACAATTTTTATTCCCGCAAATGGAATATTGCAAGACTGGTATTGGCTGTTTTGGTGCCGCCGCTGACGCAGGTCCCTTCGCTTTTTATAAGCGAGGACAACACCTTGCTGGCGCTGTTGCTGATAATGTTTATATCAGCCTTGCTGTATGTCGTGCCGTTCATTGCAACGTTTGGACTTATCAGAATGTGCAAAGCAACAGAATGCAAACGCTATATTGCGCTCGATGCGCTGTTTTTGCTTGCACCTGTTTTGCTCTCGGCGATAGTTATGGATGTTCTTGACGGCATCATCAACGGCGTGACTGTAATGTCAGGCTCGTTTGTAGTGATCTTTGGCATACTTTATATATTAATATCACTTTGCTTTTGGGGACTGTATGCACTCGCGGCACATATGAACAAAGCAAAATAACTACCTGTGGCACAGCTGGATAGCGCGTCAGACTCCGACTCTGAAGGTCAGGGGTTCGAATCCCCTCAGGTAGGTGAAAAAAGCACCGATTTATTCGGTGCTTTTTTCAGTTTATCGTGCCCTTTGGTGTGTGAAGCGTCTGCGGTGCTTTGCCAGGTCGGGCAAAGAATGCGATCTTTATTTTTCTGCAACAATTGTTTTCAATATATATCATTGCATTCTGTGCAACGCCGTGGTATAATACTTGTGAAATTGAAATGAGGAGTGAATTAAGTGTTAGAAATCAAGCATCTTTCAAAGACCTATGGTGAAAAAACCGCAGTTTCGGATCTTTCTTTGCATATCGGCAAAGGAGAGATCTATGGCTTTATCGGCCATAACGGCGCAGGCAAGACTACTACGCTTAAGGCGGTCGTCGGCATACTCGCTTTTGACAGCGGCGAGATAACGATCGACGGCATGTCTGTTGCCGAAAAGCCAATCGAATGCAAAAAACTTATAGCATACATTCCAGATAACCCCGATCTTTATGGCTATATGTCGGGCATAAAATATCTCAATTTCATAGCCGATGTCTATGGTGTTTCAGAAGCGGACAGAAGTGAAAGCATAAGCAAATATGCAGATATGTTTGAGATAACAGATTCTCTCGGGCAGGCGATAGCATCGTATTCGCACGGAATGAAGCAAAAGCTTGCAATAATTGCTGCATGGATGCATAAGCCCAAATTGCTGATTATGGATGAGCCCTTTGTGGGACTCGATCCTAAGGCGTCGCATATATTAAAGCAGATGATGCGTGAGCTGTGCAACGAGGGGGGCAGCATATTCTTTTCAACTCATGTGCTTGAGGTTGCAGAAAAGCTTTGTGACAAGGTCGCCATAATCAAGGATGGCAGGCTTTTGGTCTCGGGAAATATGGATGATGTGCGCGGCGATGCCTCGCTCGAAGAGATATTCCTCGAATTGGAGGACTGATATGCTCTTTTTGCTTATAAAAAAACAGATGACCGAGCTGTTTAAGAATATGTTCTATGACAGGCGCAGCAGCACGGTTCGTTCGGCACAGTCGAGTGTGCTGTATATCGCATTTTATTTTGTGCTGATGTTTTTGGTCGGCGGAATGTTTTTCGGTGTAGCCGCGCCCTTGTGCGAGCCGCTCGTCAACGCGGGTCATGCTTGGCTGTATTTTGCGATAATGGGCATCATGGCTCTTATTCTTGGCATTTTTGCCACCGTGTTTAGCACCTATTCCGCGCTTTATCTTGCAGAGGATAACGATCTTTTGCTGTCTATGCCGATACCAACAAAATATATCGTTGTTTCGCGGCTTATCAGCGTTTATATCATCGGTGTGATCTATTCACTCGTGGTTTTGCTGCCCACCGAAATTGTTTATTTTATGACGGTAAAGGTGACATCTGCGGCTGTTGTTGGCGGCATAGTATTTTCGATCTGCATAACGTTGCTTTCGTTTGCGCTTTCGTGCACGGTCGGCTGGCTGGTTGCCAAGATCAGCCTTAAATTCAAAAAGAACAGCTATATCAGTGTTGTTGTGTCACTTGCTTTTATTGTGATCTATTATGTGTGCAACAGCAAGGTGACTCAGCTTATCGAAGATCTGACCCAAAACATAGACACGATAGGTGCAGAGCTTTCAAGCAGTGCAAGATGGCTTTGCTTTATCGGCAATGCCGCAGCAGGCGACGTTGTTTCTATGGCGGTCATACTGCTTTGTATGCTTGCTCTCACCGCGCTTGTTTGCTGTGTTCTTACAAAAACCTTTGTCAAGATCGCAACAGCGACACCAAGGACGGAAAAAACCGCATATACCGCAAAAAGCATCAAAACCAAGGGCACATTCACCGCTTTGCTCGGCAGAGAATTCGCCAGGTTTACCTCGAGCTCTGTATATATGCTTAACTGCGGAATGGGCGTTTTGTTTATATGTGCCGCAGTGGTTGCACTTATAATAAACGCTGAGCTCTTTTTGCCGGGTGCTCGTGAGGGTATGTTGGCCGACCCGACGTTTATAACTGCGGTGTATTGTGCAGGTGCTTGCGCACTTTGCTGTATGGTCGACACCGCTGCCGCTTCTGTTTCGCTTGAAGGCAGTTCGCTCTGGATAATCAGATCAATGCCTGTCGATGAAAAATATATACTGCTTGCAAAGGCTGCCGTGCAGTATCTTTTGGCGGCAGTGCCGCTGCTTGTGCTGTCTGTGACCGCTGTTTGCATCGCCATGCCGGGTGTATTAGGTACTGTGACTGCAATAATATTGCCGCAGCTATTTGCACTTTTTAATGCATTTGCAGGCGTATATATCAACCTCAAGCGCCCCGATTTTGCTTGGAGCAGCGAGGTTTACCCCATAAAACAGAGTGTTTGCATTCTTATAGCAATGTTTGTGCCTATGCTGTTTTCAATCGAAATTATCGGCGGCTATATGCTGCTGGGCACATATGCCCCCGAGCTTTATCTTTTGATCGAGCTTATAATTTTTGCAGTCGCCGCATATTTGATGTACAGGAAGCTCACAACAAAGGGTGCTGAAATATTTAAAGCCTTATAAACCATTTAAGAGGGTGATTTTTTGATAAAAGCCATCATCAAACGCATATCAAATAAATACGGCGATATCAGATCTGCAGAGGCACGCCGCAAATGCGGCGAGGCTTGCGGCGTTGTCGGCATTATTCTAAACGCAATTTTGTTTGCCATTAAGCTTTTGGCAGGCTTGATAAGCAATTCTGTCGCGATAATCGCCGACGCACTTAACAACCTCTCTGATGCAGGCAGCTCTGTTATAACACTCGTCGGATTTCGCATCTCGTCAAAAAAGCCTGACAGCGAGCATCCATTCGGTCACGGCAGGGCAGAATATATATCGGCGTTGCTTGTTGCCGTTATGATACTTGCCATGGGCGCAGAGCTTTTGAAATCTTCAATTGAAAAAATCGTTGCACCTGAGCCCATAGAATGCAGTATTGCTGTGCTGATAATATTGCTTGCTTCGGTTGCCATCAAGCTTTATATGGCTTTTTATAACCGAAAATACGGTGTTCTGCTGGCATCCGATGCGATGAATGCGACCTATCACGACTCGCTGTGTGACGCTATAGCGACGTTTGCGGTTTTGTGTGCGGTGCTCGCAGGTCATTTGCTCGAGGTCAATATCGACGGCTGGTGCGGTGCTGCGGTGGCATTGTTTATATTATACTCGGGCATACGCACTGTTTGGTCGAATATAAGCACTTTTCTCGGTAAGCCTGCCGACAGTAGCCTTGTGGCCGAGATCGACAGAGAGATCATGCATAATGACGGGATAATCGGTGTACACGATATAGTCGTTCATGACTATGGCCCGGGCAAAATGATGATCACGCTTCATGCCGAAGTGCCTGCAAACCTCGGTGTATTGAAATTGCACGAGATAATCGAGAACGCCGAGGAGCAGCTCGCAGATAAATATGATTGTCGTGCCATGATACACATGGACCCCGTCAGCGAGGACGACGAGCACAAAAACGTGATACGCAAATGCGTTTATTGTGTCCTGCACGCAGTTGATGCGAGGATAGGTGTGCACGATTTCAGAGTCGATGATATAGACGGCAACGAGCATATCTCGTTTGATGCCGAAGTTCCCTATGACATAAAGACATCAGACAAAGAGCTTAAAGAGCAATTTGTGTCAGCGCTTGGCGATATGTTCGGAGATGCGAGCATCAGAGTTACGATTGACAGAAAATAACTTGCAGAAAACATTTTTGCAAAAAAGAAGCCCTGTTTGGCATGCCAAACAGGGTCTTTTGTTTATGGATATTAGTGAACGATGCACTTTTCGGTCTCGGGATCGAAGAAATGAATGTGATCGACGTCGAGAGCGATGGTGACGGTGTCGCCTGCATGTGCGATAGACTGCGAGGAAACACGCGAGATAACGTTGGTCTCCTGACCGAGTTTGAGATAGAGATAGGTCTCTGCACCCATAAGCTCGGTGAACTCGATGTAGCAGGGGATGTGGCTGTCAACGAACTTGTCGAGATAGACCTGCTCGTTGTGGAACAGCTCGGGACGCATACCTGCGATGACCTGCTTGTTGTAGTAAGGAGCGAGAGGCTCGTTGCCGATCTCGTCCTTGAGTTTGAACTCGGGAACCTTGAGCTCGATGTTCTCAAAGCAGAAATAAACATTGCCGTCAGTCTTCTTCTTGAGATCGCCGGTGATGAAGTTCATCTGAGGAGTGCCTATGAAGCCGGCAACGAAAGTGTTGCAGGGCTTGTCATAAAGGTTCTGAGGAGTGTCGACCTGCTGGATGATGCCGTCCTTCATAACGACGATGCGCGATGCCATGGTCATAGCCTCGACCTGGTCATGCGTAACGTAGATGAAGGTGGTCTGGAGTTTCTGATGAAGCTTGGTAAGCTCGGTTCTCATCGATGCACGCAGTTTAGCATCGAGGTTGGAGAGAGGCTCGTCGAGCAGGAAGACCTTAGGCTCACGGACTATTGCACGGCCGAGAGCAACACGCTGCTTCTGACCACCGGAAAGAGCCTTGGGCTTACGGTCGAGCAGGTGGGTGATGTCGAGGATGCGAGCAGCTTCTTCGACGCGGCGTTTGATCTCTTCTTTGCGAACCTTGCGCAGCTTGAGGCCGAATGCCATGTTGTCAAACACGGACATATGAGGATAAAGAGCATAGTTCTGGAACACCATGGCGATGTCTCTGTCCTTAGGAGCAACGTCGTTGACGCGTTTGCTGTCGATGAAAAGGTCACCCTCGGTGATCTCTTCCAGACCAGCGATCATGCGCAGTGTGGTTGTTTTGCCGCAGCCCGAAGGACCGACGAGAATGATAAACTCTTTGTCTTTGATTTCAAGATTGAAATCGGATACAGCGGTGACACCGCCGGGGTACTTCTTATACATATGTTTAAAGAGTACGCTTGCCATTGATAAACCTCCATAAGAGGACACAGACTGCCCTCAATTTTCTACTATATATAATACCAAATTTTTTCCGAAAATAAAAGTGGTTATTTACCCAAAAATGAAGGGCAAAGTTTAGATATGTTGCATAAAAATACGAGCTTTTCTGAGATTATTGTACAGTTTTGCCGCAAAATCCGAACAATTGTTCGATTTCTGCCGAAGTCAAAAATCTCCATTCTCCCGTATCAAGACCGTCTGAAGTGAGCGATGCAAAGCTTTGACGATGCAGTGCTGTTATCTTGTTGCCCATCGCCTCGAACATGCGCTTGACCTGATGAAACTTGCCCTCGTGCAGCGTGAGCAGTGCGGTATTGCTGCCTGTTATAACGAGCTGCGCCGGCAGGGTGGGGCGAACCTCGCCGATGTTGACGCCTGCGGCAAATGCAGAGATATAATCGTCTGTTATCTCAGAAATGCAGGTGCATCGATATACCTTGTCGACGTGCTTTGAGGGTGACAGGAGCATATGCCCCAGCACTCCGTCGTCTGTTAGCAAAAGCGCACCTGTGGTGTTTTTGTCAAGGCGACCGACAGGGCTGACCTTGTGGCTGCCGAACCTATCTCCGAATATGCTCATGACAGGCAATCCGTCTCTGTTGTCTGTCGAGCAGACATAGCCCTCGGGCTTGTTCAAAAGTATGTATATGTATTTTGAATAGACTATCTCTTCGCCGTCGAGGCATAATATATCACGTTCCGTCACCTTGACAGAGCAGTCGAAAACGCGCTTGCCGTTGACGGTTATCATGCCCGACTTGGCGGCACTCTTTGCTTCGCTGCGTGATAGTCTGCCCGAGGCAGCAAGTATTTTGTCTATGCGTTCATTATAAGCCTGCATTGTTAACTTCCATTATGTATTTAGATAAGTTTTGGTGTTTATGGCATTTATTGCGGCTTTTCGAAGCCGTGAATAAAGCCCTCTCCCGTAACGCCGCACACGTCGCCTGCGATGACCCTGTTTTTGTGTATGATGACCGTGGCGAGCACTGTGCCGTCATAGCCATCATAATTTGTCACCTCAAATGTATAGCGTATTGCGGTCTTGCCGCAGTATTTTTTGAGGTTAAGTCCCTGAGCACGCTGTATTTCGTTGTATTCCTGATAAACGCCTGCAAATTCGTCGGGTATCCTGACCTCGCAGCTTTCGGCAGGAACTCCCGAGAGAGTATAGCCGAACTTCTGCAAAAACTTTGCCGCGCTCTCGGCGTCGGAGACCCCGCTGTAGTCTGTTGCCACGACTGCGACGTCGCCTATCTTTTCGACCTCCGGGACTACCGCAACTATCGTCACGAGTATTGCTATCGACAAGACGATCGCCAAAAAGAATTTGATGCCTGATGCTTTAAGAGTATATACGAACATTGCTCTTATCCTTTCGCTGATTTTAGTATTACAATCTATGCGAAAGGTGCGAAAATATGCCTCGTCATTCTATAAGCTCTTCGAGCTCTGCCAATTCCTCATAAAGTTCGTCGACGCTTGCCTTGAGTGCGTTCTGCTCGTCGCAGAGGGCGGAAAGCTTTTTATAATCGCTGGCAGACTCTGCAATCAGAGTGTCAAGCTCTGCGATTCGTGCCTCAGAATCTGTGATTTCTTTTTCTATGCGGCGCAGCCTTGCCGCAGCGGCTCTTATGCGGCTGCGCTCGTTTTTTGCCTGCGAGTGCTGCTGCTTTGCAGCCGAGTCGACCTTGACAGCCTTTTGCGGTGCTTTGCGCCTGCATATTTCGAGGTATCTTTGATATCCGCAATCATAAAGGTCATAGCCGCCCGAATAGCATTCGCTGCTTATATCAAGTATCTTTGTTGCAAGCGATGATAAAAAGTATCTGTCGTGCGAAACACATATCACTGTGCCGTCGTAATTGGTTATGGCGTTTTCGAGTATCTCCTTTGACGGTATGTCAAGGTGGTTTGTCGGCTCGTCAAGCACTAAAAGGCTGACACCCTTTAATATCATCTTTGCGATAGATACCCTGGCTCTTTCGCCGCCGCTGAGTACAGAAACGGGCTTAAAGACATCGTCGCCGTAAAAGCCGAACTGTGCAAGTATCTTGCGTATCTCCAAAGGCTCTTTGTCTGAATAAGCGTCCCACAGCTCGTCCATGACGGTGTTTGAGTTGTCGAGCAGCTTTTGATCCTGATCATAATAGCCTATGGTCTGGTTGTAGCCAAGCTCGAATATGCCCGCATCCTGTGTTTCTCTGCTTGTCAATATCTTGAGCAGCGTTGATTTGCCGCAGCCGTTGTCGCCGATGACAAAAAGTCTGTCGGCATAATGTACCTCAAATGAGAGGTTATTGAACAGCGAAATGCCCGGATATGACTTTGAAAGGCCTCTGACCGACAAAACCATAAACGACTTGCTGGTCGAGCTTGCGATGTCAAAGTGTATCGAACGCGGTGCGCTCTTTGGCTTTTCTATCATTTGCATCCTGCCCAGCATTTTTTCTCTGTTTTTGATGTTGACGAAATTGCGCTCCTGACCCCAGCGTCTTTGCTGGTCTATGTAATCCTGAATACGCTGTATCTCTTTTTGCTGCAAAAGATAGTGCTTTAGCCTGTCCTCGTCAAGCTTGCGCTTTTTTTCACGATAGACAGAATAAGAGCCGCTGTACATGCGCGAGACCTTGTGCTCTATCTCGAGCGTATCTGTGGTTATGCGGTCTAAAAAATATCTGTCGTGAGAAACTATCAAAAATGTCTTTTTCGAAGCCTTGATATATCCCTCGAGCCAGTCGACCGACGAAATATCGAGGTGGTTTGTCGGCTCATCGAGCAATATGATGTCGGGATCTCTAAGCAAAAGCACAGAAAGCAAAAGCTTTGTTTTTTGCCCGCCGCTCAATTTGTCTGCCTCTGAATTTTGCAGAACATCGTCGAAGCCGAGCCTAAGCAGCATAGAATGTGCGCGCTCTCTGTATTCAAGTCCGCCGCCTGCGATAAACCTGTCGTGCAGCGTTGAATATCTGTTTATGACGCTTTCGTCGCCAGCCTCGAGTGCTTTTTGCATTTCCTGAAGCTCTGCCTCTTGCCTCTGCAGGTTGTCAAATGCCGAAAGAGCGACGTTTAAAACAGTAGAGCCAAACACCTTGTCGTCGCTTATTTGCTCTAAAAAGCCTATCTGAGCGCCCTTGCTGATGTAAACGTTGCCAGATGTGGGCGCAAGCGCACCGGTTATTATTTTAAACAGCGTGGTCTTGCCTGCACCGTTTGCGCCGATCAAGCCGACGCGTGCGCCCTCGTTGACGCTGAAGGATATATTTTCTAATATAACGTCGACACCGTATGAAAGCGCGACGTTTTCGCAGATCAATACGCTCATTTCAAACTCCGTTTTTTAATTACTCCATTATATCACATACAAACGCATTTGTCAAAAAAATGCCATCCTTATTCAGGATGGCAAATAATCAGTCGGCGGTGCCGTCTTGAGATGTGTTTTTAAACAGCAGACTGACGCACCAGAGTCCTGCGACAAAAACGAGTGTATATATTATCCTCGATACTATCGCTGCCTGTCCGCCGAATATCCATGCAACTATGTCAAAGCCGAATATTCCTATTGTGCCCCAGTTGACCGCTCCTATTATCACGAGCAGCAGTGCGATCTTGTCCATCAAAGTCTATCAACTCCTTTCAAATATATTTTGGCGGCAGTGCCTCAAAAATATGCATTGACAAATCAACAAATTAATTGTAACATACCTTATGACAAAGTGAGGTACTGATTTATGAGAATGCGCGCAAAACGAAACCGTGATATAAGATTTGAGAGAGTTTCATCGCTCTTTGCCGTCAAGGACGCCGATGGCTTTATTATTACACAGGATAAGCCCGTTTATCTTGAAATAGGCTGCGGCAAGGGCACATTTTGTACCGAGCTTGCAAAGCGAGAAACAAACGCACAGATCATTGCGATAGAATTGTCTGCCGATGCCATGCTTATGGCGATGGAAAAGGCGGCAGCCTTGGATATAAAAAATCTTTTGTTCTGCAACTGCAATGCAGACGGCATTGATGCGCTTTTTAAAGAGTCGTCGGTCGACCGCATTTATTTAAACTTCAGCGACCCCTGGCCTCGCAGCAAACATGCGAAACGCCGCCTTACCGCACCGAGTTTTTTGAAAAAATATCAAACGGTGCTGAAAGACGGCGGTGAAATCCGGTTTAAGACAGACAACAGGGGGTTGTTTGACTATTCCCTGTCGACATTTGCCGAGTGTGGCTTTGTCATCGATAAGGTTCTGTTTGACCTGCATTCAAGCGAATTGAACGATGAAAACATCAGAACCGAATATGAAAATAATTTTACGGCAAGAGGATTTAAGATCAATTATCTCTCGGCTCATTTTGAGGCGAAATAATCAAACACTATATCGCGCTCGCAAAACGGGCATAGCCCGTCGCCGACCTCTTGATATTTTTCGTGACCCTTGCCTATAAGCAGTATGCAGTCGCCTGTCTGCGCCATATCGAGCGCGGCGTGGATGGCTGCTTTTCTGTCATCGATATATATCTGTTCTGTTTCGGTGCGGTCGAGCCCCAGCTTGATATCTATGTTGATATGTGCGATAGGCTCTGTGCGAGGATTATCTGCGGTGACGATCGATATATCCGAATTTTTGCCTATGATGTATCCCATGTCGGCGCGCCTTTGCAGACTGCGGTTGCCGCCACAGCCGAATATTGAGATTATGCGCTTCGGCGAATAGAGTTTTATGGTTTCAAAAAGTTTCTCACAGCTCAGTGCATTATGCGCAAAATCGATGATCACCGAATAATCGGTGCCTGTCTGCAAAACTTCCATGCGTCCCTCGACATATACAGACGAAAGTCCCTGCTTTATATACCGCCAGTCGATGCCAGAGCCTCTTGCTGCGACGGTTGCGGCGAGCGCATTGTATATCGAGAATTCACCCGGCATGTTGCAGACAATCTTTTGCTGTTCATGGTCGGTCTCGCACACAAATGATGTCGCCATTGTATTTCCTTCTGTGCCGAATGAAGCGCTTTTTATCCTGAAATCTGCACTTTGTGCCTTGCCAAAGGTCATAAACGATGTGCCTGCACTGTTTATCTCGTTCATCAGATGATCGAGGCTTTGCATATCGGCGTTGACATACATTCTTTTGCTCTGCCTTGCGAGCATACACTTGCACGAGAGATATTCTTCAAAGTCGTCGTGCTCTGTCGGCCCTATGTGGTCGGGTGAAATGTTGGTAAATATGCCTGCATCAAACATTATGCCGTCGGTGCGGTGCATCTTGAAGCCCTGCGACGAAGCCTCCATTATCACGACATCGCAGCCTGCGGAGCGCATTTTTGCCATGCTGCTGTGTATGACATATGATTCGGGCGTCGAGTTGTGGCTCTCGATATATTCGTCGCCGCAATAAATGCCCATAGTGCCGATTATGCCGACTTTTTTGCCTGCACATTCAAATATGCGCCTGAGCATAAACGAGGTGCTCGTCTTGCCTTTGGTGCCGGTTATGCCTATGGTGTACATGCTTTTTGAAGGGTGCTCGAAAAATACATCAGATGCAAGTGCAAGCTCGTGGCGCGTGTCTGAGCATTTTATAATATGAGCATCGCTCGGCAAGTCTATGTCGTCGGTGACGGCAAATATGCGTGCACCGTTGTCATAGGCGCTTTTTGCGTATTTGTGCCCGTCGGAATTAAACCCCTTGAGGCAAAAAAACAGGTCGCCCTCTCTTGCCTTGCGTGAATCGTATGAAATGCCCTTGACGTCCGCCATAAAGCCGACATCACGGCGCATGATGCTCGATATATCCATATTCTAAAGTCCTTTATATTATTTCATCATCAAACAGTGTGACGCCCTCAAAGACTGTTATCGGCTTGCCCTGAAGGTGATAATTGCCCTGCTTATCGACAAATACACCAATACAACCTCCGCGCTGGTGAACGTTGACGGTCTTTGCGACCAGCCCGAGCCGTATTGCCGTTGCAACGCAGGCGGCAGAGCCTGTCGCACAGGCGAGCGTTTCACCGCAGCCACGTTCGTAGGTGCGTATGTAAATGTTGTTTTTATCTACCAGCTTAAAAAACTCGACGTTCGCGCGATCGGGGAATATCGCATGCTTTTCGAGCATTGAGCCGTATTTTTGCAGATCGATATCCTCGGGCTCATCGCAGATTATGCAGCAGTGCGGATTGCCAAACGAAACCGCGGTGACATCAAACACGGCATCACCGAGGTCAACTTTTTGCGTGATGCACTCGTTTTTTGAGTCAGAAAGCGTGCAGGGGATGTCGCCACAGTCAAACGATGCGTGCCCGATCTCTGCCGAAGCGTCTGTCACCACTCCGTCTGAAACAGTCAACGTGACATGTTTTATGCCGCTTTTTGTTTCGACAGACAGTTCTGTTTTGTCGGTCAGACCCTTGTCATAAAACAGCTTTGAAGCGATGCGCAGACCGTTGCCGCACATAAGCCCCTCTGTGCCGTCGACGTTGAAAATGCGCATTTTGAAATCCGCCGTCTGTGACGGACAGACCAGTATCATGCCGTCGCTGCCGACGCCATAGTGCTTTGCCGATATTCTTTTTGCAAATTCGCAAGGATCGGACATGCTTTGAGTGAAAAGCTCGATGCACACATAGTCGTTGCCGCAGGATTGTATTTTTGTAAACTTCATTTCGCTCCTCCTGTTAAGTTAGATTATAGCATTTAAAAATGTGTTTGAAAAGACTTTTTTATAATAAAGCTATTTATTTTTTGCTCGAGATATGATATTATATAGCCATGATAGTTCGTTTGGAGGTGACAGGGCGGTGGAATACGGCTTTTATGCGATGCTTTTCAGAATGAAGTATATAAATCGCTGGGGCATAATGCATACGATGGTAAATGAATCATTGTCGACGCATTCCCTCGAGGTCGCCTTTGTCGCACACGCACTTGCGCTGATAGGCAATCGCTATTACGGCAAGAAATATGATGCCGACAGGATAGCCGTCAAAGCCATGCTGCATGATGCGCCCGAGATATTCACGGGCGATCAGCCGACACCTGTCAAATATTATTCGCAGGAGACAAAAAGTGCATATGACACCGTCGAGCAGGCTGCGTGTGCCAAGCTGCTTGCCATGCTGCCAAAAGAGCTTTCTGACGAATATTCGTCGCTTATGGCAGAGTCTGATGCCGAAAAGGTGCTTATCAAGGCGGCTGACAAGATCTGTGCTTATCTTAAATGCCTCGAGGAGTCGCGACTCGGCAACAGAGAGTTTGACATCGCGCTTTCTTCGCTCGAAAAAAGCGTTTTTGACAGCGACTGCGTCGAAGCAATCTATTTTGCAGAGCATTGTATCAAGCCGTTTGAATATCCCATTGATACCTTGCTCAATTAACATAGCCAACCGATATTAAAATATATTATTTCACGAAAGGTTTTAATCATGAAGATCGGTCTTATTTCTGATTCTTTCCGTCTCGGATTCGTTGACAGCATAGCAGCTGCAAAGCAGCTCGATGTCAGCGGCGTCCAAAAGTATCTCACCTTCGGTGAGCTCGAGGTTTCGAGCCTTACTCCTGCGAAGATCGCAGAGGTCAGAGACATCATGCAGAGCAACGGCCTCGTTTTCTCTGCTATCTGCGGTGACTTTGGCATGGATCTTGACCACGACGAAGCTGTCGACACCAGCAAGCGCATTCTTGTCGCTGCCAAGGAGCTCGGCTGTAACATCGTTACCACTCACATCGGTCATCTCTATGATACCGAGGATGAGCACATCGCAAAGACTCGCAAGAACGCACGCGAGCTCGCAGAGTTTGCTGACAGCATCGGCTCTTATTTCGCAGCCGAAACCGGCACCGAAAAAGCACCTGTCCTCAGAGCATTCCTTGATTCGCTCGGAGCAAAGGGTATGCGTGTCAACCTCGACCCCGCAAACCTCGTTATGGTTGCAGGCGACGATCCTGTTGCTGCTGTCCACACCCTCAAGGACTATATCGTTCACACCCACGCAAAGGACGGCGTTATGAAAGCCGACGGCGGCTGGGAAGAACTGCCCCTCGGCACCGGTGGAGTTGACTGGGATAACTATCTCAAGGCACTTAACGACATCGGCTACACCGGCTATCTCACCATCGAGCGTGAGGTTGGTGACAATCCTGCTGCTGACATTGGCATGGCAGTTGACTTCCTCAAAGGCAAGCTTAACAAGCTCGGCATTCCTTTGGAAAGATAAATTTTTACAGCAAAGAGAAAAACTATGAGTGTTCCTTTCAGAGTTGATCTGTCAGGCAAAACTGCAATAGTTACAGGTGGAGGCGGGGTCTTGTGCTCCGCCTTTGCAAAAGCGCTTGCTGAATGCGGTGCCGCTATTGCAGTCTGCGACCTCAATCTTGAGGCGGCAGAAAAGGTGGCAGAGTCAATAAGGGCTTGCGGCGGCAACGCCGAAGCGTTTAAAACCAATGTCCTTGACAGAGCTTCGCTCGAGTCTGTCAGACAAGCGATTATTCAAAAATTCGGGCATATCGATATTCTTATCAACGGCGCAGGCGGCAATAATCCGAGGGCGACCACCGCAAAAGAATATTTTGAGCTCGGCGATATATCCGAAGAGCTTTCGGGTAGCGCACAGACATTTTTTGACCTCGATCCCGAGGGTGTCAAATTTGTGTTCGACCTCAATTTTATAGGCACGCTTTTGCCGACGCAGGTGTTTGCAAAGGATATGTGCGGCAGAGACGGTGCCTGCATCGTCAATGTTTCGTCGATGAACGCTTTCAGACCGCTTACAAAGATTCCTGCATATTCTGCAGCAAAGAGTGCGGTGTCGAATTTCACCATGTGGCTTGCGGTGCATTTTGCAAAGACGGGTATGCGTGTCAATGCTATCGCACCCGGATTTTTCGTCACGGCACAAAACAAGTCGCTGTTGTTTGATGATGACGGCAATCCGACGGCACGCACGTCAAAGATACTTGCTGCGACACCTATGGGCAGGTTCGGCGAGCCCGACGAGCTTATAGGAACGTTGCTTTATCTCTGCGACAAGAACGCATCGGGCTTTGTAACAGGCTCGGTCATTGCGGTAGATGGCGGTTTTGCCGCTTATTCGGGAGTTTAAGGGGAAGCAGCTTGCTATGAACGATAAGATATTCGTTGTCGACACGACACTTCGGGACGGTGCACAGAGCGCAAACATCTCGTTTTCTGTCGAGGACAAGGTAAAAATATTAAATCTGCTCGACTCGGTAGGTGTCGATTTTGCAGAGGCCGGCTATCCTGCCGCTCAGCAGAAGGACAGCGAGCTTTTTGCACGCATAAAAAGCGGTGCTGTACGCTTTGAGCACCTCAAGCCGATCGCATTCGCCGCTACTTGCCGAGAGGGCAAAAGAGCGTGCGAGGATGTCGATTTTTGCAGAGCCATAGAGCTTTGCGACGAATATCTCACCGTTTGCGGCAAGGCATCGGATGAACAGGTCTATGATGTTCTCAAGACTACTCTCGACGAGAATCTGCGCATGATAAAAGACAGCGTGTCGTATGCCGTCAGTTGCGGCAAGCATGTTATTTTTGACTGCGAGCACTTTTTTGACGGATTTATACACAACGAGCAGTATGCCATGTCCGCCGCAAAGGTAGCTGCCGATGCGGGTGCAGAATGCGTCGTGCTGTGTGATACCAACGGCGGAATGATGCCTGAGCAGATCAAGATTATAGTTTCGCGTGTTAAGCGTGAGGTCGGCTGCAGAATAGGCATACATTGTCATAACGACAGCGGACTTGCGGTCGCAAACACCATCGCTGCGGTCAATTACGGTGCTTCGGACATACAGGGCACGTTTTGCGGCATCGGCGAGAGATGTGGCAACACCAATCTGTGCACGGTCATACCCGACCTGCAGATCAAGCTCGGCTATAATCTTTTGCCACAGCAAAAATTGCGTATGCTCGCACCGACTGCAAGAGCTATCGCTGATATAGCAAACATACTTTTTGACGAACGCAGCCCCTATGTGGGCAAATATGCCTTTTCGCACAAGGCAGGCTCGCATATTGACGGCGAAACCAAAGCGATAAGAGCCTTTGAACATTGCGACCCGTCTGATGTCGGCAACAGCACGCATTTGCTTATTTCAGAGCAGAGTGGCAGATCGGCCGTCAGGGCGCGTATTGCGGCGATGTATCCCGGCATTACGCGCGACGACAAGCGTGTGGCTGCCGTGCTTGAGCGCATCAAGAGCGCAGAGTATCGCGGCTGTCAATATGAGGATGCGGACGGCTCGCTCGAATTGCTCATCGCAGAGGAATTCGGGCAGAGAAAGAGCTTTTTTGACATAGTCGATTTTAAAATAATGCTTGGCAACCCGTCTATCGACGCTATTCAATCCTGTGTCGTGCTCAAACTGCGTGTGGGTGACGATTTTGTTTTTGCGGCAGCCGAGGGCGACGGCCCTGTCAACGCGATGGACAAGGCACTGCGTGACGGTTTAAAACGGTTTTATCCCGAGCTTTCGGGCATGAGGCTTGTAGACTATAAGGTCAGAGTTATCGACTCTTCTGCGGCGACTGCGGCGCTCGTGCGTGTTTCTATCGAATCTGCCGACGACAGGCACTCGTGGCGCACTGTCGGCGTTTCTACCGACCTTATCAAGGCAAGCTGGCGAGCATTGTGCGATTCGGTCGAATATAAGCTTTCGATGCACAAATAAAGCAAAGAAACTGATCAGAACAGGTGGTGTATGCAATGGGACAGGTTGATGTATCTTTATCTGCAGGTGTCAAAAGCAAGCGTGGCTTTTCGATAGTCGAATTGCTCATCGTGCTTGCGGTTATCGCCATATTGGCAGCCGTCTGCATACCTGTGTTTTCAAATGTTATTTCAAACGCCGACAGAACTGCCAAGGTTGCTTCGGCACGAAACCTTAATCTTGTTATATTGACAGAATCGGTTGCCGGCAACACTCCGTCCGATATGAGCGAGGCCGTCGCATTGGCGATAAGCAACGGCTGCACGCTCGGTGAGCTTGATGCATCCGGCAACAGCAGTCTGCTTTGGGACAGCCAAAGGCAATTGTTTTGCGTTTATGATGGCATAAGTATCGAGTATCCCGGCTCGAGCGGCAGCACAGAAGCACATATTGCCGATGAAGTGCATCCCGAGCTTTGGGGCGTGTATTTTGATGCTCCGACAGAGCAGCGGTTCTCTATCTATTGGGCTTCTGAGTCCTACTTTGCAGATACCCTGACAGTCGGCTTTGACGCAGGCGACAACAAAAATGCATTCTGTATCAATTTCGACGGCACTTTGCCCTGCGTGATAAAGACAAACGGACAGAGCATCAATGCGAGCGGCGAGGTGAGCCATTATGGCGATGCCGACAAGGTCACACTTAATAATGCTGTCTATTATGAATACGGCAGCGTTGCCAAAATAACCGCAGCCGACAGCACTGTAACTGCCTGCTCGACCTCTGTATTTGCCGAGACTCTGTCTGAGGTACGTTCGAACGTCGGAACAGTTATAGTCGAGGACGGCGCAAAGTTTGCTGCAGAACCAGAGCACACGCACAAATACGGCCCGTGGCTCAATAACGGCAAAACGCATATCAGATATTGCACTGAATGCGGTGATACAGAAACAGGTGAACATGGCAGCGATGCTATATGCCCGTGCGGACATACGACATTGCCTGCGGGGCTTTATCTGGATGGCAGCCTTGACAGCAGCGATGATTCGACATTTGTCTCTTGGGAATATCTGATTGATAATGGTTATATCACTTATCAAGATGACACAAAATGCCAAATATTGTGTGGAGAAGGGTTTGTTGATAAATACAAAGACAGGGATTGCGTTTTAGTTGTCAACGAGAGCGTTACTATGATCTCTTACCTCAATGAGTTTTCCTCCCTGACTGAAGTCGTTATTCCTTATGGTGTCACCCGTATAGAGCAAGATGCATTTTTTAACTGCAAAAAGTTGACGAGGGCTTGCCTGCCGATGTCGGTCGAATATATCGGCAAAAACGCATTCAACGGCACAGCACTCGCCGAGGTTGCGATAGGCGAGAATGTTCAGAATATAGGACAAAATGCCTTTGCGATAAACAATGCGACTATCTATTGCAGTGCATTTGAGAGCAAACCCGATGCTTGGAATGATAAGTGGTGCGATACTACTGCAAAGGTTGTTTGGAAGACAAAATAATCAATTACGATCTTATGTGGAGTTTTTGTAATGAGCTATAAGAATCAAACAGATTGCGACCTCTATCTCGACCGTGATCTGCTGATAACAAAATCATCACCCATATTTGATAAAAAGCGCGGAGATGCGAGTGTGATGTTTTATCCGCGCGATCTCAAAGAGATACTCGATCTTCGTGACGGCGAAAGCATTTGTGCAGAGATCGCTACCGCCGAAAAGGGTGTTGCATTCGTCAAGCGCACCGATGACGGTTATCTCGTAAGGCATATCGGCATCGCAGGCGAGCTTTATTCAGCGTTGCTCAAGCGTGGTCAAAAGATCGATCTCACAGAATATAAGCCTGCCGCAAAGTCGGCAAAGGCGAGATCACATTTTGTTGAGATCGTCAGAATATTAAATACGATATCTTCTGCTGTTTACAGACCTTATAATGTTTCAGATGCGCCCGTTTATCGCATAGTCAGAGAAGAATTGAGGCTGATGGGCTTTTCGTCGATATTTGCGCAGGGCAAGTTTGTATGTGCGCGTGTTTCACCACGTGAATATAATCTTTTGGTCGCTTCTGCCGCTGCGACATGTGCTTCGTTTGCGATCGGCAACAGAATGTCGCTGGCACTTTATAAGCTTGGCGACCTTGCGGTATTCAGTGCATCTGCCGAATTTGGCGGCAGTGACGATGATCGCAAGGCGATAATTGATCGTTCTTTCGGCAGCGAGCATTCTGATCTCGCTATGCTCGAGATGATGTGCGGCAATATCGATTGGCAATTCGTCTGCGATTTTGAGGGCATCGACGACAGATTTTTGCGTGTCGGATTTGCGTTCCCGACGGTCGAGCCGAGGGCGGGCGTGGCATCGTTCCTTTCGCCCGAGCAGCCTATAGATCCGAACTTGGAGAGCACGCTCAGATTGCAGTTCGCACGGTATTGAATATAACAAAAGCGGTCGTTCGATATACGAACGACCGCATTTTTGCAGTTATGTCATTTTATGAGCTCGATGCACTGGATGTGCTTTTTGATAAGCAGTGCATCGCTGTTTGTTATTTCGCCGTCACTGTTGATGTCTGCTGCGGCAAAATAGGTGGTGTCGGGGTCGATATGACCTGTCTGTATGCGCCTGCAGAGAATGTAGTCGGCAATATTTCTGCTGCCGTCGCCGTTGATGTCGCCCTTGTCACGTGCGAGCGGAGCGACAGATATGTCAAACACCATCTCAAACTGCCTAAGCCACGGGTAGCGATAATTGCTGCCCGAGACAGCGCCGTGCTTGGCTGTCGTATAGGGCTTGAGCGAAACGATGATCTCTGACGAATTGACGAGGCTCATTATCTGCTTGAAAGAGCCATAGCCGGTCTCGTTCTGCGATTCTATGCGCTTGCCGATTATCTTATACGAAATATCCTTGACATATGCAAAGGTTATCGATTTTAAGAATGCGTCGTGCGAAGCAGGCGAGATGTTCGGCTCGTTTTTGAGATAAAGGTATCTCGAGATCGACATTGACATGCACAGTCCGAGCGCGTTGGCTGCCGTATTCCAGTTTGAATATCCCAGCAGCAGTCCGACGTTCAGCCTGTTGTCGGCAACGAGGTATGGCAGCTTTGAATATGTGTTGGGGTCGACTATTGCAACGCATTTGCCTGCGTCAAGATATGCTTTGGCTTTGTTTATAAGCTGAGTTGCCGCTGCATCTCTGTTGTTGCAGGGAGTAACGACCAAAAGGTTCAGTGCGTCGTCGTCCTCAGATGCTTTGCAGCCGAGCGATCTGAGCTTGCCGTCGACATCGTTCTTTAAAGTGTCATAGTCATAGTCGTCGGCGATCTCGTTTTCTGCACCGCCGAAATACTCGACATTGACCTTTGCAGAGCCATAGAGCAGATATGCGACACGTGCGATGCACAGCATTCCGAATTCATCGGTGGCTGCGGCGATATTGCAGTTGTCGCCGAGCAATTTGCGTATATATGCTATCTCGTTGGTCTGAATGCTGTTGCCTCTCGTGCTGTCATCCACGCCGATAAAGCAAAAATCAAGATCCTTTGCGGAATTACGCAGCATATAGTCGGCAAGCATAAGCTTGCGTGCGCGCGATGCGTGGTATTGTGAGAGCTGATTGGGGCTCATGTTGGTCGCAATATTTCTGCCGTCAGGACCGATGCCGTAATTGGCGATGATGTTTTCAACGGTAAGGTCACTGCCTGTGAGCGCTTTGCGGGGGCGAGCGCCGTATCTGCGTGTTTCGGTATACGAATCATAGCCATAGCCGTTATAATCGACAGTTGATGCCAGACGCATGACGGTGTCAAAAAGAATTACGGTGTGCTTTTTTGCAAGTTTTGCGATATAATCGCATATCTCGTATTCGAACGAAAGATCTGTGTTGGTCATCGCTCTTGAGCTTACAAGGCCGCCCGAAAGTATTTGATCAAGCGAAATTATATAATAATCACATTCGCCCTCAAGACTCTTGAGCCAGTCGAGCAAAGCCTGTCTGTTGCCGCAGGTCGAGCCGTCGTCGTTGCGCGGCATATTGTCGAGTGCGGTGCGGAACAACTGCTCGTCGGGCATCAGCAACTCAATGCCTATCGATTCTGCCAGCCACTGGACGCGCTGATAGTTGACAGGGCGGTTGTCTATTGGGATATAGGCAACTTTGGTTGCATTGTTTTGGACGGCATATGCGACATTGTATGGCAGGCAAAGCATGACCATGATGATCGCCATAACCGCAGCGAGGGCTCTTTTTGACATTTTTTGCATGACTGATCTGTCCTCCGTTATAATTTGCATTTCAATTATATAATAACGACTTTATTTTGTCAATCGTACATACCGAATATAACTGCCGAAATTGCATATAATACTGTCGGAGGTTTGAGATATGAAACGCAAAAAACGCAGATTTATCTTTTTAAACGGCTTGCATGGAGGCAACAGGTATTATTCTCCGGGTCGCAGTGACGAACCCGATGCTGATGATAACGAATATATGATGAAGGATGATATGTATAACTCTGTCGGTGACGGCTATTCGGCAACAGATCCGCAGGGGAGCTGGACGGGAGTTCCGCGTGATGACCTCGAGATGCCTGTTCAGGATGCAGACGACCTCTAAAAACAAGCAAGCAGGCGATGAAGCCTGCTTGCTTTTTAAATCTTCTTTATCTTCAGCACGGTGTTGTATCCGAGCTCTTCAAAAACACGTTCGTATGCGCCGCTTGACAATTCAAGCGTTATTATAGCAGCGCCCGAATCTTTGACTTTGTGCTCAAGCTCTTGCAGAATTGCTTTTGCAATGTCCTCTTTTGCATTTGCCTGTATGTGACGTTCATTTTTATCTGTTGCCGTCCTTTGCGGTTATTTTGACAAAAGGTTGTTGTCGGTGATAAATTCTGCCAGCTTGGCAGCAGCCTTGATATGTGCTTCGGCATTCGGATGCCAGTTGCCGCCCTGACTGTTTTGCGGCAACGAAACTGTATAGACATTGTTAAAGCTTTGCAACTCGCTTTGAGTCCACTCAAATTTTGCGGTGCCCATCATTCCATAGACCCACAGGACAGGCAATTCGTCGTTGTTATAGAAAGTGCGGACGCTTGTGATGAGATCCGAAACTCCGTTTTTAAACGCCTCTTCGGTGCTGCCGCAGCTAAGGTCGTTTGTGCCGAGGTTTATGACAACGAGGTCGGGAACATTGGAATTATCGGTGTATTCTTTGTCTTTGTCGCGATAATAAGAAGCCTTGGGATAAAACGCGGCCTCGTTAAAATCCATATAGCCCTTGTCAATGCCTATGCCGCTGCAGCTTATGATATTTGCATCGGCAGAAAGCGCTTCGGCAGTCAAAAACGCATATGCGCTCGTGCCGTCGGACCAGAGTGCAGAGCCTGCATCCTGAGTTGCAGAATCGCCGAGGTTACCGTAGCCGCTCGTGATGCTGTCGCCGATGAATTCTATCAATAATTCGCGCTTTGCAGGTGCATCATAAAGCTCGCCCGTGAGCTCAATGCCGTTCAATACAGACAAAGAAACCTGTGCCTCCGATTGCTTGAGCACTTTTATAGTGTGTTCGCCCAAGGTATCGAACGAGGCGATGACTATGCCCTTGGTGAGGCCGTCGACAAATAATCTGTTGTCAGAGCGCACTCCGTCAATAAAAACCGTGAAATATGTGTCACGGTCGCATGTCAAAAACAGCTTGACATCGCCAACCATTTTGCCTGAAAATTCTATACCGGATGCTGTGAAATCGCAGAATACGCCGCCATCGACGTCCTGCATCCTGCCGATAAATCGTATGAAGCGGCTGCTTTTGGTTATTGGATAGACCACGTCGCTGTAGCTTGGCTCGGCAGAAGCCTCAGAGTATGCCTCCTGCGACAGAGATGACATATCGTCGCTCTGCTCTGTGTCGGCAGGTGTACAGCATGCAAGCGAAAGGCAGGTAAGTATTATAAGAATCAGTGCGAGGGCGGTATTTATTTGTTTTTTCATGTTTTGGCTCCTCAAATGTTTTATGTGTCTATTCTACCATTGCTTGACAATTTTTGCAATACATGATAAAGTTGATGATGAAATAAAATAAAAACAGGAGGCAGTGTTATGGATCACGCTTCTGCCGCATTGGAGCTGTTTTATAAGGGATACAATTGCAGTCAAGCGGTTTTTGCGGCTTTTTATGATGTTATGCATATAGAATTGCCGTTTGCGTTAAAGATTTCGCAGGGACTCGGTGGCGGAGTGAGCAGGTTCAGAGAGTCATGCGGTGCTTTTACGGCGGCAGCACTCGTTATAAGCTTTTTGTATGGCTCTGATGACCCGAGCCACGATGCGAAATGCAAGCTTTATGCACGAGTGCAGGAGGCAATGATGCCGTTTAAATCGAGATACGGCACTTTTGTGTGCCGTGAATTGCTGGGCGAGGAATATTCTGCAGTCCCATCGATGCCGACAGAGCGCGATGCAGGCTATTATGCCTCACGTCCTTGCCCCGAAATAATCAGATACACCGCAGAATTGCTTGATGAATATATAAAAACTCATCAAAATACCCCTTGACAAATCGCCGTAAGTGCTGTATACTCTTATTGATAATGAATATCATTAACGGAGGAGCATATGAAACTATCAAGCAACATTAAATATATCGGCGTAAACGACCACAGCATAGACATTTTTGAGAGCCAATATCCTGTGCCTAACGGAATGGCTTATAATTCTTATATAATTCTTGATGACAAGGTTGCCGTTGTTGACACGGTCGATGCACATTTTACGCATCAATGGCTTGACAATCTCGACAGTGCACTTGACGGCAGGACGCCCGACTATCTCGTTGTTCAGCATATGGAGCCCGATCATTCGGCGAATATCGCCGTATTCAAGAGCGTATATCCCGGTACAACGGTGGTTGCGACGGCGAAGGCGTTTGCGATGATGGGACAGTTTTTCGGCAATGATTATGCAGACAACCGCATTATAGTCACCGAGGGCGACACTCTCACACTCGGAGACCATGTTTTGCATTTTGTGACCGCACCGATGGTACACTGGCCCGAGGTCATGGTCACATATGAGTCGACCGAAAAGGTGCTGTTTTCTGCTGATGCTTTCGGCAAGTTCGGAGCGCTCGATGTCGACGAGCCGTGGCTTGACGAGGCACGCAGGTATTATATCGGCATAGTCGGCAAATACGGCAAGCAGGTCAGGCAGCTTCTCGCAAAGGCGTCGGGGCTCGACATCAGGCATATTTGCCCTCTGCACGGACCTGTTTTGAGCGAAGATCTCGGCTATTATTTGGGGCTTTATAACACATGGGCATCGTATGAAGCAGAGGATGACGGCATCGTCATAGCATACACCTCGGTCTACGGCCACACAAAGCGTGCCGCAGAAATGCTTGCCGACGCTCTTAAAAAGAACGGCTGCCCCGAGGTCGTCATGTATGATCTCGCAAGATGCGATATGTCTGCAGCAGTCGCTTCGGCGTTCAAATACAGCAAGCTCGTGCTCGCCACCACGACCTACAATGCAGATATTTTTCCTCCGATGAGGCATTTTATCACGGCACTCACTGAACGTGGCTTTTCAAACCGCACTGTCGCCTTGATAGAGAACGGCTCTTGGGCACCTCTGGCAGCCAAGGTAATGCGTGGTATGCTCGAAGCGTCGAGCAACATCTATTATGCCGAAAATACGGTCAAGATACTTTCTGCGCTTAGTGAGTCGAGTCTCGCGCAGCTCGAGGCGTTAGCAGCCGAATTATGCCGCGACTATCTCGCAAAGCAGGATTCCACAGCAAACAAAAACGACCTTTCGGCACTCTTTAACCTCGGCTATGGTCTTTATGTCGTCACTACACGCGATGGCAAAAAGGATAACGGTCTTATCGTCAACACCGTCACCCAGGTCACAAACTCGCCCAACCGCATTGCTGTTACCGTCAACAAGGCGAACTATTCACACCACATAATCAAGCAGACGGGCATAATGAATGTCAATTGCCTGAGCACCGATGCACCGTTTGAGATCTTTGAGAATTTCGGCTTCAAGAGCGGGCGCACCGCCGACAAGTTCGCTGACGTCAAGACGCTTCGCAGCGACAACGGGCTCGTGTTCCTTACAAAATATATCAACTCGTTCATGTCGCTCAAGGTTGTGCAGTATGTCGATCTCGACACTCACGGAATGTTTATCTGCGAGATAACCGAGGCGCGCGTACTTTCTGATCGTGAAACTATGACTTATACATATTATCAAAACAACGTCAAGCCAAAACCTGCCACCGAGGGCAAAAAGGGCTTTGTATGCAAGGTCTGCGGCTATGTCTATGAGGGTGACACCCTGCCCGACGATTATGTTTGCCCGCTTTGCAAGCACGGCGCAAGCGATTTTGAAGCAATATAATTATTTAAGGAGATAAATAACATGAATTCAACAGTTGCATCGCTCATCAACGCGCAGATCAATAAAGAATTGTATTCTGCATATCTTTATCTTGATTTTGCAAACTATTATGCTTCGGTCGGACTCGACGGCTTTGAAAACTGGTATAAGATCCAGGCACAGGAAGAGCGCGATCATGCCATGCTGTTTTATCAGTATCTGCAGAACAACGGTGAAACAGTTACCTTCGAAGCGATCGATAAGCCCGAATGGACTCGTGGCGACAACCTGACACCGCTCAAAAAGGCACTCGAGCATGAGAAATATGTTACCTCGCTCATCGATACCATTTATGCCGCAGCAAGCGAAAGCAGAGATTTTCGCACTATGCAGCTGCTTGACTGGTTTGTTAAGGAGCAGGGCGAGGAAGAAAAGAACGCTGCCGACATGATAACAAAAATGCAGCTTTTCGGCACAGACCCCAAGGGGCTCTATATGCTCAACAGCGAAAACAAAACCAGAGTTTATACCGCACCGTCGCTTGTGCTCTGATATAAAAACACATATAAGAACTACCTCCTGCACCGCAGGAGGTAGTTTTTTTGGGATATATTTATCAATCAAATGCTTTGAGCTCGGGTACTTTGCCATCGGAGATGATCCAAAGCTCGCTATCCTAATAAAGCGTATCGCTGAGCAGAGAAGTATTGTGTATCTCGTCAAGCGATTTTGCTGTGCCCTCGTTCGCCGTGCCGGTGGTCTTTATTACTTCATCGATAGTCATTACAGATGATGTGCTGTAATAGCACTTGAAGCAGGTCGAGCCATCTGACAAAAACAAAACTGACTCCGCGAAAAACGAAGTCAGTTTAAGAATATTCGTATTTCAGATACTATCGATATCTATCTCGTCGTCGTCGAGATAATGCTCATCGTCGGGGTGGGGTTGCTTTTTCTTAAAGGGGTTAGTGACCTTGCGCTTTGCACGGACAGGTTCGACCTTGGGCACAAATTCGCCGTCGATGAGTACGTCGGCTTCGTAATAGGTCGTGTTGTCGGTGGGGAGGTCCTTTGAAGCAAGCTTGTTATTGATAAGCGCTCTGACAACATAAAAGATTACGGCAAGCAGGGGGATGCCGAGGAACAGTCCCGTAAGTCCGAACAATCCGCCAAAGAAGAAAATGGCAAAGGTTATCCAGAATTCCGACAAGCCTGTCTTTTGACCCATGATCAGCGGGCCGAAAACATTGGCGTCGAGTGTCTGTATCAGAATGACCATTATCGCAAACACAAACGCCGATTTTGGCGATGCCATCAGCAAGATCAAGCCCGACGGGATGCCGCCGATATACGGTCCGAACATCGGAATGAAGTTGCAGACCGCCATGATGACGCTGATGAGCAATGAATATTTCATGCCGAAGATGCTCATTGCAATAAAATACATAACGCCGACGAGTGACGACTCGATGACCTTGCCCGACAAAAACTGTCCGAAAATGATATTGCCGTGGCGTGCGGTCAGAATTATGTCGTTGGCACGCTTGTCAGAGAAGATCGCATAACACAGCTTCTTTGAGGTCGCAGTGAACATTTCTTTCTCTTTCATGACATATATCGCAATAATAAGACCGATGATGAAGTTAAAGATAAACACGACACCGTCCTTGGCAACATTAAAAGCTGCGGTTATGGTCGCGGGCAGGTCGTTGGTTATCCAGTTTTTGAGGGAATTCATTGCATTCTGCAAGAGCTCGTCAACATTCTGTGCCAGCATATTGTCGTCGGGCAGTTGGTTGACCCATTTCTGAACATCATCAAGATAGCCGGGCAGATCGGAAATAAGCGTCGAAAGGCTTTCGCCGAATTCAGGCAATATCAGCAAAAACAGTGATATTAATGCTGCGATGGCAATCAGCATGGTGACTGCTATGCTGAGTGCCTTGACGAACTGCCGCTTTTTATAGCTTTCGAACTTAGTCTTGTCAAACATGTGCTTGAAAAGCCTCTCGAACCTAACGAGCACGGGGTTGAGCAGATATGCGACAAACAGTCCTATCAGCACGGGAGATAGTGCCGCATTAACAGACGGGAATATGTCCGCAAGCCACGACAGTATGAAATACACGACGATCAGTGCCGTGCCTATCGTGAGAATGAACATAAACTTTTGCTTGCCGTTTTGCTTGCTATCGTTCATTAAAAATCACTCCTCGTCAGACTTAATAAAGGTTTTAAGGGGGATAAAATTATCTGTGTTGCATACGAACCTGCCGTTGTCGGGTGTGAAGCCGAGACGCTCATAAATATCCGCGACCATGGCGTTTTTGGCAGTCTTGATATATTCACCGATGACCGTTTTATATCCGTTTTTGCGGGCGGTCTCGACGATGGTATTGATTATAAACTCTTCCATTCCACGCTTTAATACTCTGCATGACATAAGCCATTCGCTGACAAACAGCGTGCTCTCGGCGCATTTGTCAAGTATAACCACGCTTATCAATCCGTTGTCACCGAATTTGTCCTTTAATGTGAAATAAAGTGTGATGTGGCTGTCGCTGGCAGCGATGGCGGCGATTTCGTCCTCGCTGTACCTGACGGTGCGCAGGTTGAATTGATTAGAGCGCTGCGTGAGCTGCGCTATGCGGGGAAAATGAAACTCATCAAAAGGCTTTGCCTCGGCGACCATGTCGAGCGATTGCAGATATTCATCAAACGAGCCGAATGATGCCTGCGACATAACTCTGCCGGCTTCGGCTCTGTATTGATCTGTCCTGCCTGCATCCTCCACCGAATAGGATGCGGTCTCAAAGAGGTTTTGCTGCTTTAAAAACTCGAGGTATTCAGCAGGATCCTCGGGCAATTCGGGTACGGTTATATCAGGGATAAGGCTGCGGACGGTGTTGCGTTCAAAAGGATTGTCATCTATAAACACCAGCGAATCCATGCCGATGTTCAGCACCTGCTGTATCGTGCGGATGTTTGATGCCTTGTCCTGCCAGTTTGCCACAAATATCGAAAAATCCTCGAGCCTCAGAACCATTTCGGGGTGCTTTAAGAAAGGTTCTTTTGCGGCATCTTCGTTGTTTTTAGAGCAGACAGCGAGCAGGATTCCGCGTTTTTTAAGTTCTTTCAGCCACTTTTGCAGGTCGGTGAAGGCGTGACCTCTGCCGAGCTCGCCGATCTCGATGCCGTCCAAGCCGTCGTCGCCTATAACGCCGCCCCAGAGTGTGTTATCAAGGTCGAGCACGCAGCATTTTTTAAATCTGCCGCTGACCGCATCGATAATTTTGAATACGCATTCTGCAGCATATGGCAAAAAATCGGTGGAAAACGGCATTTTTGCTATATAATAGAGCTTGTCATCGATAACGTTGCTTCTGCCTCTGTCATGTGCGATCGCATCTATGTCGGCGATATAAACACCATGCTCTGCTGCCGCATCGCCGAGCAGCAGGTTTAGCTTTTTGAGCTGGTATCTGAACGATGCCTTAGTTCGTGCGCCGAATGAGCCGAATATATTGTCCTCGTGCTCTATGAAATTATATTGTATTATGCGCGATTTTGTATGCGACTGCATAGCATTCCAATACGAAACGATGAGCCCGAGTGTCGTCTCGGCAAACTGTGCTCTCTGCTCCTCGGGCGTGTCGCACCACGAGTCGTAAAGCTTTTCGGCACACATAAATATCAGTGTGAAGTCGGGGGAGTGGGCATAAAGCTCACTTGAAGCATCAAGCACCTGAGCAGAGATCTGATTATAATCGGCATCGAACATAGCTATATTATATCCGTGCACATATCCCGTGCCTCGCAGAGCCTTTGCGAGATGCTGTGTTGCGCAGTCACCGAGCAGTGCGAGCCTGACAGGCTTCAGTTCGCTGCCATCGGCCTTGCAAAATGACTTTAATTCATCAAACGTATACATATTTAAACCTCCGACCGTTACTGCCAATATTGTATCACAGTTTTTGCCGCTTAGCAAGTAGCAGATTGACATTAGCGTTATGATATGTTATTATTTGCATAAGGAGGGTTTTACTATGAAATTAATAGACTTACACACGCATTCAACCTTTTCGGACGGTTCGATGACTCCCGACGAGCTCGTATGTCATGCAAAGCAGCACGGACTTTCGGCAGTTGCTCTGACTGATCACGACAGTGTGAGTGGCATTGACGAGGCGCTCAAAGCAGGAGAAAAATACGGCGTGGAGGTCGTCCCCGGTATAGAGTTTTCTGTGCAGTCAAAGACAGAAACACATATACTCGGATATTATATCGACTATAAGAGCCCGTTATTAAGGCGCGCACTCGACAGCGTTATGGATGCACGCAACATGCGTATGCGGCGCACCGAGCAAAAGTTGAGAGAGCTCGGCTTTGATGTAACCTTGGATGAGGCACTCGCGCTTGCTCCCGACGGCATGGTGGGCAGAGCGCATTTCGCTCGTGTTATGATGAACAAGGGAATGGTCGAATCAGTCAACGAGGCGTTTCTAAAGTATCTCGGCAGCGGCAAGCCCGCATACGACAACACTCAGAGCCTTTCGGCATATGATGCGGTAAAACTGATAAACGACCTCGGCGGTGTAAGTTTTGTTGCACATCCTCATCTCATACGACTCGGCGATGCAGAGTTGACAAAGCTTCTCAAAGATCTCAAGGCACACGGGCTTGACGGCATTGAGGGCTATTATAACGAGTATACCCCTGAAATGCAGGATTATTTCCAGGCTAAAGCAAAAGAACTCGGACTCGCCATATCCGGCGGCACTGATTTTCACGCAAAAATGAAGCCACACATCGAGATAGGAATAGGGCAGGGCAATATGCAGATACCTTATTCTGTGCTCGAGGGCATCAAAAATATAAAAAATAATAAATGCGTTTGACAGCGCAAAAGAACAGGAGTAGAAATGAAAAAAAGCATCGTTTTGCTGCTCGTTATCTCTGTGCTCTGCACGGCGTTTGCCGTCAGCGGCTCTGCATACGGCAGCGCAGACAGCAAGCTCGTCGTCACTCATATTGACGACAGCTTTGACCTCGAGGGTGCGGGAATGATCTTGACGCCTGCAACAGGCAAGACTATCGGTGTCAAGGGCACCTTTGCATGGTGGGTAGTTGTTTCGTTCGACTGGGATTCCGCTCAGAATGCTTATGTTGTTAAGCAAGTCAACAAGGCAATGAACAGTGACAAATCAAGCACCGAGATACCCGAAACAGGCTTTGTTTATTGCGTCAATACAGGCAACAACTGGCCTCAGCTCGTTGAGCAGGACCCTGCAACTTACGGTGCATACAAGGATAAGCCAAACTATGTTACCGAGTGGGGCACTAACTCAAAGAACTATGCGGAGACCGTTTCTGTTGGCACAAAGGCTTATGTTTATGGTGTCGACATTCTCAATTCGACTGTCAGCAACAACGGCAAAAACTGGTATGACCCTTCGTATGTCAGCGACAGCTATATCAAGATCGGCACGCCCGACGGTGATGACTGGTATGACCCCGCAAAGGCTACTGTCAAGGACGTCATGTATGACATCAAGCTCAATCGCATCGGATACAACAACGACGAGGGCGTTGTTACTATTTTTACCCGTGAGACCGCAGGCGAAACCATCAGCGAAAAGGGCTATGAATTCAGTTGGTGGAAGACCGCTACCTTTGATTGGGATCAGTCGCAGGAATGCTATGTATGTGTTGCAACAAATCTTGTTGCGAGCGGTGTTGCCGCAAAGGGTACTGTTATCCCTGTCAACGGTTTTGTGCTTGCACTAAACCTCGGCAACAACTATGCAGGCGGCATCAACTATACAAATGCAATCGCAAACAATGCGTTCAGCACCATCGAGTCTGTCAGAGTAGGCAGCAAGGCGTTCCTCTCGGGCATCGACCTTGCAAATAATAAAGCAGAGCTCGGAGAGGGCAAGTGGTATGACCCCTCGTTTGAATCTAACGCACATGTCTATATTGGTTGTGCTCCCGAAGGGGCAAAGCTCTATAAGCCGGCTGTAAAGAACATGCCTGCCGCTCCTGCAATGAGCGAGCTCAAAGAAGAAAACGGCGAATTTGTTATATCCTGGACTGCTGTTGACGGCGTATCTGATTATTATGTAACGGTATACGATGCGACAGTTTGCAGCGAGGGCAAGGCGGTTGTTAAGAATGTCAAGGTCTCGGGCACAGAATATCGCATCAAGCGTGACTCTCTCACCGTCGGCTATGATTATAACATCTGCGTTACCGCAGCAGTCGCTGACGGCACAGAGTCTATCGGCTCTCGCAGTAGCTTCTTTGTTTACAGTGAAAGTGCCGCAAACTCGCCTTACCGCGGACAGACCGTTGTTGCGTTCGGCGACAGCATCACCGCGTTTACCGGCTGGGTCGGGATGCTCAAGGGTGAGCTTGGCACAAATGTTATCAATTCCGGTGTCGGAGGCGACACCACCAATCACGGCAAATCGAGATTTGAAAACGACGTGCTTGCATATGATCCCGACGTCGTTATACTCAACTTTGGCATGAACGATCAGGCGATAGTTATGGCGACAGGCAAAAACAACGTCGGTACTGACGTTTATGAGCAGAACTATCGCTATTTTATCGAAGAATTGCAGAAGATAGGCGCACGTGTTATTCTTGTTACTGCACACTATGTTTGCACCGACAGCGGCTTTTATACCGCAGGCGGCTATGGACTTGACTATGGTCAGCACGACAACTGGGATAAGTATGTCGAGGTTCAAAAGAAGCTTGCCGACGAATACAAGCTTGAGCGTATCGCCATCAACGAGCTGTGCCTTGATGTCGGACTCAACAAGCTTTGCGCTTCGGGTGACGGCATACACCTCTCTGCACTCGGACAGGAGAAATACACCGAGTGGATTGGCGGCTATCTGCTTAACAACGTGGACGTAATTGAGCCCGATACTTCCGATGACGCTTCTTCCGACGATGAAAGCGACAAGCCGGATGCTTCAGAGGACACAAGCTCTGCTGCTTCGGCTGATACTTCATCCGATATTTCAGAGCCCGGCACATCTGCAGACGAGGGTGCTCCTGTGTGGCTGGTGATCGTCGTGATAGCTACACTTGTTATCGCGGCAGTCATCGTGATTATGTTTATTATAAGAAAGAAGAAATAAACAGTCCTTTTTACCTCATCAAAAGCGGCATTCAGCCGCTTTTGATGAGGGCACAAAATCTTTTTTTGAAAAAAGCAATTATTTGCGTTTTTGCTATTGACAAACGGGGCAGTTAGTGGTATAATTTCACCTGTTGAGCCCCGAGAGATATCTGGGTGTGGCGCAGTTTGGTAGCGCGCTACGTTGGGGACGTAGAGGCCGCTGGTTCAAATCCAGTCACTCAGATCGAGCGCACGCTTGTCATTATGACGAGCGTGCGTTTTTTTGTTTTTATGCGTTTTTTGCATAAAAAAGTCCCCTTAAATGCCAATGGCATCCAAGGGGGCTCTTGCTTTGCAAACAGGTTATGCTCTTGCGATGATGATGTCGACCATTTCGCCGACGTTCTTCATAGAAGAAACTTCTTTCATCGTAAAGCGCACTTTAAATTCTTTTTCGACTGCCGAGATGAGCGTGATATGCTCGAGGCTGTCCCAATCGTCGATATCGTCGGCGGTGGTGTTGCGGTCGATGACGAGGCGCTTGTCGTCAAATACGCGTCTGAAAATTCGAGTGAGTCTTTCAAAAACTTCGTTTTCGGTCATGATATAGCTCCTTGTTTTAGTTTATCTGCCCTGCTTCATAAGGGTCTTGATATAGTTTTGCTTGCTGCCTACGACAGACGGCATAGAGAGCGAAACGCTGACATCCGTGATGCCGTATTCTGCGACGAAATCAAGTATATTGTCTTTAAAATATCTGATATCCAATATCCATGTTTCTTCAAACGAGCCTACAAGATAGGCGGGCAGGGGGTTGCCATAGCTCTCTTTGAGAATGACGAGGCGTCTGCCGTTTTTGCAGGTGTTCGACTTGATATGGACTGCCTTGCTGTCGCCGGCGAGATAGGTCAGATACCATGCAGTATAGTTGTCGTCGGATATGTCATAAAAGATATCATGTTCATATGACTTTTTGAAATTGCCATAATCGTGATATGTCGCCGTATAATCTGTGCCGTAGGTGTATTTTGCGTTTTTGTATACAGTAAAGGTGTCAGGGTTGTTTTTGATGCGTGAAAGCTTGACGAGCGGATAAAGCGCACCCAAAAAGCCCTCTCTTGTCTTGCTGTCATAGCATGATATATCATCAAACGTCACACCTGCCGCATCGGCAAGCGCTTCGGCTGCATAATAAGCACCGAGCGGTGCCCAATGATAATCTGTTCTGAAGTATATATTCTCATCCTTATGAGGCAAAAGTGCATTATAAACGTCAACGTTTATTATGCCGCTGTCGAGATTGTCAGATATATGCTGCAATGCGATCAGTGTGCAATTTGCCTTATGAGGATATGTCTTTGTTTCAGCCAGATAATATGCGCACGCCTTTGGAATGACCATCGAATAAAGCTTGATATTCGCATCCTGCTTTTGCAATTCGGCATAAAAGTCATTCATGATGGCGGCATATGTCTTGCCGCCTTTGTTTTTATCAGAATAACTGAATATCTCCATTATGCGGTCGTTGACGTCAATAAGCAGTCCGTCGACGACCTGCTCTTTTTTGATGCCGTCGTCAACAGACGTTTCTTCGCTTGATTCTTCGCTTGAAATCTCACTTGAATCTTCGCTTGAAATCTCACTTGAATCTTCGCTCGAAACTTCACTCGATTCCTCGCTCGAAGTGCTGTCGGCAGATGAAGTGCTGCTTATATCGACACTTGATTCTGCAATTTCTGACGAAGCATCGCTCGATATATCGGCACTGCTTGTGTCATCGGCAACTGCACACGCGGAGAGCAGAAAGGCAAGCACAAAAAGCAGTGCCAAAACTCTTTTGCTCATCGTCCCTGAGTCCTTATCGAATCAAGATATTTTTGGTTGTCGCCTACGACAGAGTGTATCGACATCGAAACGCTGACATCGGTGATGCCTTTATCATCAACAAAGTCGAGCACATTGTCCTGGAACTTGCGTATGTCGATCATCCAAACTTCTTCGAATGATTCGAGAAAATAGGGGGCAAGCGGGTTGCCGTAGCTGTCTTTGATTATGAGCAGCTTGCGGCCGTTGTGGCAGACGTTGGATTTGATATTGACTGCTCTGTCGTCGCCGTTGAGGAACGTCATGTACCACAGCGAGCGCTTTTCGTCGCTGAAGGTATAGAAAATATCGTGGCGGTCGATGGAGTTGAAATCCTTGAAATCGTGATAGGTGACTGTATAGTCGGTGTTATAAGTGTAGTTTTTATTCTTATATACCGTAAAATTGTCGGGGTTTGAATAAAGCTTGCTGCTCTTGGTTATAGAATAAAGTGCACCGAGGAAGCCGTTTCTGGTTTCGCTGTTGTAATCCGACAGCGGAGCAAAGCTGACACCTGCCGCTTTTGCAAGCGCTTCTGCGCCATAAAAAGCACCGAGCCCTGTCCAGTGATAGTCGGATCTGAAATAAATCTCTTCGTTCTTGTGAGGCATGAGCGCGTTATAAACATCGACATTTTTAATTTCTTTGTCGAGGAACTCGCTTATCTGATTGAGCGCAAGCTCGGTGCAGCCTGCATAGCCGGAATACTTATCAGAGTCGCCTATATAATATGCGCAGGGTTTTGGTATAGCCATCGAATAAAGCTTGATGTCGGGATTGACGCTCTTCAGATCCAGATAAAGCGCATTCATGCGCAATGCATAGTTCTTGCCGCCGTTGCTCTTTGAAGAATAAGAGAATATCTCCATGGCACGATCGTTTTTGTCGATCAGTATGCTGTCAATTACCTCTTCTATGCCTGTGTTGGTCGAGGTGGTTGCCGATGAATTGTCAGAGCTTGTGTTGGCAGAGCTTTCACTGCCCGATGTGTCAGACACAACTGACGAGGTATCTGACATATCCGACGAGGTGTCGGGCGAAACAACGTCAGATGACGTGTCGGGGTCGATCGACGGGGTGACGGGAATCGAATTATCAGACGGTGCAGAAGATGTATCTGATATAGCGGGGTTGCTTGGATTGCCCGAAACATTCTCGGTGCTTGATTCGTCAGGGTTGGTGTCGCCGATCTGCTGCTTTGGTATCAGCAGCACGAGTATGCACGAAAGAATGACCAATACCACAAGCATTGAAAATAATGCGTTTTTGCTTTTCATGATAAAAATCCTTTTTTAAAAATCGCGTTGAGTCACATATTTCAATTGCCACCGACAGGGGGAGCAATCGAAACATCTTCTTCATAATAAGGGTCGTCGGGAATATCACTGACATCGCCGATGATCTCTTCTTCGGGGGTTGGGCCATAGAGCAGCTTGATCTTTGCCGCAAGGTCTTTATAATTGTCACGGTTGAATATCGTGTCGGTGTACCAGGTGGTAAGCTGGCTCGCAAATTCGCCGCTCATTAGGCTCTCAAACGAAAATACGGGTGCTTCTGTCAGTTCGGCATCGATGCGCGATGCTCCGACCCTCGGAAACAGCAGACCAACAATGAACATACCGACAAAAAACAGCGAGATCACTGCAATGGTAAACATCTTTGTGATGGCATAAAACTTATTTTTCTTTTTCATTTTACAGCACCTCACTTATCAGAATCTGAAATAGATAAACACATTATTGGTTGCAAACGAGTCGACCAGCACAGCATATACCATGATGAGCATAACAACGCTCGCAAGGCACGAAGCAAGCTGTGCGATGCCCTTGACCCTTGAATTGCACTTTTTGATGATGTTTTTGATAGCGGGCAATACAGGCATACTTGTTATCAGCGCAAAGAGTATGACATACAGGTATTTTGTCAGCGTCGTTGTAGTCGCATCGCTTATAAACGGCTGACCCGATGCTCCGACAAGCCCCTTGAAGAAGAGCCCGAGCGACTGCATATCGGTGAAATAGAATATGCCGAAGCCGATTATCAAAACGAGCGCGGTATAGATGTGCATTGCGACAGTGGGCACCTTTTTGAGCTTCTTTTTGCCGATCTTGCTTTCTGCAAAGACGAATATGCCAAAATAGAGGCCCCAGATTACAAAGTTCCATGATGCGCCGTGCCAAAGACCTGTCGTGAACCAGACAAGGAATATTGACAGATACTGCCTGCGTCTGCCGAATATAGGCAGGTAAAGCAGATAGTCTCTAAAAAAGCTGCCGAGCGAGATGTGCCATCTCTGCCAGAACTCGGATATCGATTTTGATGCGAAGGGGTGGTCAAAGTTTTCGTCAAAGTGAAATCCGAACATCCTGCCCATGCCGATCGCCATGTCAGAATAGCCCGAGAAATCAAAATAAATAAGCAGGGCATAGCATATTGCTCCCATCCAACAGCCGACAACAGTGTTTGAAGCGCCAAGCAGAGCGTCCTTGCTCGTACCAAAAAACTCGTTGACTGCGAGGTTTAAGGTGTTTGCTATCAGGACCTTTTTTGCAAGTCCTGTCACGAACCGTGTCATGCCGTCACAGAGGTCGTCGAGCGTTACGGTGCGTTCGTCGATTTCGGCTGCAACAGTCTCATATCTGACGATAGGTCCTGCAACCAATTGCGGGAACATGGTTATATAGAGCAAAAGCTTGTGGAACTTCTTTTGCACAGGCACTTTGTCCCAATAAACATCAATGATATAAGAGAGTATCTGAAAAGTAAAAAAGCTGATGCCGAGCGGCATGACAATGCCACTGTGCGCTATCGAAGTGCCGAAAATGCCATTGATGTTGTCTATCAAAAAGTCGGTGTATTTAAATACGCCGAGCATTCCGATATCAAACAAAAGTCCGATTATCAAAAAGCCCTTGCCTGACTTGCCCCGTGCCTTGTCATCGGCGATGAGCAGTCCGACTATATAGTTTATGCCGACCGAAAGCAGCAAAAACAGCACCTTGACAGGCTCACCAAAGGCATAAAAGAACAGCGAAAAAATGATGAGCACCGAGTTTTTTTGCTTTATGTCTTTTGCTATATAATAAAGTATGTAGCATAGCGGCATAAAAAAGAATAAGAAAAACAGATCAGAAAACAGCATTTGCCTATACTCCAAGTATCTTAAATAATTACATCATGATTATACACCACAAGTGCCTGCAAGTCAACAGGATTCACGTTCGCTTTGGGGTTGTTTTGTATTTATTATCGCACCGATAAACAGCATATACATACACGCATAAAGCCAGATCATAAATATCGCTATTGCGGCGATGCTGCCGTATATTGCTGAATAATCCGCAAAGGTGCTGACATAAAAGCTAAAGCCGTATGAAAACAGTGTCCACGCGGCGGCGCATATGGCACCGCCCTTAAGCTCTGTTATAAATTGTCGCTTGCCTCCCGGCAAAAAGCAATATATTGACGTTATAAACAGCGCCAGCAGAATAAAGCCGACACACCACGCCAGGATCGAGAACGCTGTCGGTATATCTGCGTGCAGTCTTTGCAACACCGCACCGCACAAAACAGGCAATACCGCCATGCCGATCACTGCAATTATCATAAAAACAGTGTATATTAAAGATAATCCACGCAAGCGCAGATAGCTGCGTTCGCTGTCACCGACGGTTATTCCGAGCCCTGCGCATAGCGCATAAATGCCCTTTGATGCCGACCAGAGAAGCGCAACCAGGGTGGCGAGCGAGAATACCGCGGTGTTTGCTCCTGCACGCATATCGCTCAAAACGATATTCAAAAAGTCTCCGACTGCCGCCGGCAATTGATCGTTTGTGGTTGCCAATATTTCGGTGAAATCAAGATTCAGCCTCGAAACAAGCGAAATGATCAGCATCAAAAGCGGAAACATCGAAAGCAGTATAAAAAACGCAGACTGTGCCGCAAACGCCGAAATATTGTCGTCCCTGATCTTTTTTATAACATATTTGATTGTGTTTTTGATTTTTGATAGCATATCGATTATTTCTTTCCTGTCTGTTGCTTTGCCTGACTTTTTGTTGCACAGATAAAAGCTGTCGTGAATGTTGCTGTTGCGGTTGACAGAGCCGCTATAACCGTTTCAGCTATTGACTGGGTGCTGACAGATATTTCAAAAAAGCCTCTTGCAAACACTATCAGCAGCACGAGCAACGCGACAGATGTTAAAACTATCGCGAGCTTGCGGTGGTTAAACGGCAGGCATACCATGACGAGCACACAGGCGAATGCAATGGCTATCGAATATGCCCACGCTCCGCCATCAGCACCGAGTGCCGCCAGGCAAAGACATGCCGCAGCGGCATATATCCCCGCGGGCAAAGATATAAACATTATTCGCTCTTTCAGCTTGCCGTCGGGGCGTGACTTATTATGCAAAAGCGAAAGCAAGAACGCAGGCAGACCGATGAGCAGCGTGCCCGTCAAAGTGAGCTGTATCGGCTGCAGGGAATAGCGCCACGGCACAAATATAAACGCAAGTGTCAATGCAAACGACAGCACGGTCTTTGTCAAAAACAGTGCGGCGTAATTGCTTATGTTGTTTATGACAGTGCGCCCCTCGTCGATGATAGCCGGGATGTCAAAAAAGCCGTTTGTCGAAAGCGTTATATCAGATGCACATTTTGCGCCGTCTGCGGCGTTTGAAAGTGCTATTGAGCATGACGCTTCCTTCATTGCAGGCAGATCGTTGATTCCGTCGCCTGTCATAGCGACGATATTGCCCGATGCCTTTAGCGCTGCAATAAGCTTCATCTTTTGTTCGGGTGTCGATCTGCCAAAAACAGTATAACTTTTTGCTATTTCTGCATAATCGGTATTTTCTGCTGCGGTCGAAAGATCAAAGATGCGTTCGGCATTGATTATTCCGCAGCGCATTGCCGATGCTCTCACGGTGATCGGGTTGTCGCCCGAGATAACTTTTATGCAAACGCCCTGCGATTGCAGTTGATAAACAGTATCCCTTGCGCCGTCACGCAATTCCTCTCTGAGCAGAATAAGGCACATAAGGTGCATATCGCCCAAAGGTTCACCATCCTCGATGTCGTCGCATCTGCACAGGCAGACAACTCGGTGCGAGGCGCAGAGCGAGTCGATATCGTGTTTGACGAGCATTTCTCTATCCAGCAGCACATCGGGCGCTCCGAGTATATAAACGCCGCCGGATGTTTTGACAGCGCTGAATTTGCGTTTTGAAGAAAAGGGGATAGAGGCAATGACCTCGAGTGCTTCTGCGCCAATATGCTCAGAGATCGCACTTGCCGTCGCATTGCCGCATTGTGAGGCGGCGGTCTTTAAGGCTTTTTCACACTCGTCACGGTCAGAATAAAGCTTTATCTCATCGACAATAAGCCGACCTGTGGTGAGCGTGCCCGTCTTATCTACGCACAAAACATTTGTGCGTGCGAGCATTTCGATGCTGTTCATCTCGTTTATCAGCATGTGCTTTGTCGAAAGCCTTATGACGCTGACTGCGAGTGCGGTGCTTGTGAGCAATATTAGCCCCGAGGGGATCATTCCGACGATCGCTGCAGCAACAGAATTAACGCTGTGCGTGATATCGTGCCCGTCTATAAAGAATAGCTTTGAGAAAAACAGTGCTCCCAGCGGAATAAGCGCAAAGGAAATGGATTTTATTATGCCGTTTAACGTGTCAGTCATTACTGAAGCCTTGAGCTTGTGCCTGCGTGCGCTTTCCCTTATGGCATATTCTCTTGTCTCCGCTCCAACCGCAGAGATAACGCAGACCGCATTCCCCGCAACAATAGCGGCACCTGACGGTATTATGTCACCACACGATGCACTGACGGTTTCTGTTTCGCCTGTCAATGCAGAATCATCGTATTCGCAATAACCGTCGATAAGGCGGCAATCGGCTTTGACGGCACTGCCTTCTTTTATATGATGGTATCGCCTTTGACAGCCATGTTCCAGCCGATGACCTTTTGTCCCTCTGCTCTTATGACAGTGACAGTCGGCATTTTTGCCTTAAGCAATTTATCGGTTATGAGCTTTGCACGCACCTCTTGAAAAATTCCGACACAGGTATTAAAAATGACCACGCCTAAAAATGCGAGGTTTTTATATGAACCCACGGCGACAAGCGCTATGGCGATTATAGCGTTTACAAGGTTGAATATAGTGCATATTCTGCCTGCAAGTATGGCAGAAATGCTTTTTGTTTTTTTGTTGCCGCTGTCTGCGCCGAAGCCGTCCTTGAGCAGTCGCTCGGCGGCATTCTCTGACAGTGGGGCTATGGTTTGCTTCATGATGATCAATACGCCTCTGTATATCAACATGGCGGAAGCGCAAAAATGCACTTCCGCCCTTTGTAGCTTATGATGCCTCGACGATCTCTTTTGTTATAACGACCTCTTTGATATTTTCATCAGAGGGGATAGTAAACATAAGGGGCGTCATTATTTTTTCGGTTATGCTGCGCAGACCTCTTGCGCCTGTTTTGAGCGCAATGGCTTTTGCTGCGATAGCCTTGACTGCGTCGTCGGTGAAGGTCAGCTTTACGCCGTCCATCTCGAACAGACGCTGATATTGTTTGAGCAATGCGTTGTTGGGCTCGGTCAGTATGCGAACGAGAGCCGCCTCATCGAGCGCTTCAAGCGAAACAATGACGGGTATTCTGCCGACAAGCTCGGGGATAATGCCGTATTTGACAAGGTCGTGCGGTGAAACGAGCGATGTAACATCGTCGCCGTCACGGTACGCCACCGAGTTTTTGGCACTGTTAAAGCCCATTATTGCTTTGCCGAGCCTGCTGCCGATGATGTCCGAGAGCCCGTCAAACGCGCCGCCGCATATAAAAAGTATATTGGCGGTGTTTATTTGTATAAACTCCTGATTAGGGTGCTTTCTGCCGCCCTGAGGAGGAACGTTGGCTATGGTGCCCTCGATAATCTTGAGCAGTGCCTGCTGAACGCCCTCACCGCTGACGTCACGGGTTATCGAGCGGTTTTCACTGCGCCTTGCTATCTTGTCGATTTCGTCAATATAGATGATGCCGCGTTCTGCCTTTTTAACATCAAAATCGGCAGCCTGCAGCAGGCGCAGCAGAATATTCTCGACGTCCTCGCCGACATAGCCTGCTTCGGTAAGTGTCGTTGCGTCGCTTATGGCGAACGGAACATCGAGCATTTTTGCCAGCGTCTGCGCCAAAAGTGTTTTGCCGACGCCGGTAGGTCCGAGCAAAAGCACATTTGACTTGCCTATCTCGACACCTGATTTATCCTTGCTTTTGTCAAGTTGCTCGTTGATGCGCTTATAATGGTTGTAGACCGCAACCGAAATGGCCGTTTTTGCAGCATCCTGTCCGATGACATACCTGTCAAGACCCGCCTTGATCTCGATGGGCTTGGGCAGGGTGAGCTTGCCATCCTCCTGCTCGCTGACAGCATTTGATGCGCTATCTTCGAGAGAAGCGCGGTAAGAGTCGGTGATCGCACCACAGACATCGAGACATCCATAGCAGATGCGGACTTTTTCGCCCATTACGTCGACCGTGAATTGTGCCTGTCTGCCGCAAAAAACGCAGGTTTTATTATTAGAAGCCATGATGTTCCTTTCGAAAAATTAAAGCGAAAGATTATTGCTTGACTACTGCCTTTGAAGTAACAAGTTCAAGAGCCTTGCGATATGTGATGTCCTCGGTGAGCTGCTCGGGCTTGATAGCTGCCTTGACCTGATCGACCTCGATCTGATAGCCCTCGGCGATGCGAGTGAATTCTGCCTCGATCTCTTCTTCGGTAGCGGTGAGGTTCTCAGCCTTGACTATCTCTTTGACAGCGAGTCTGACCTTGAGTGCACGGACAGAACCGGGCTTGATGCTGTCGCGGAGCTGCTCGGCAGTCATGCCGGTGTACTGATAATAAAGCTCGAGCGAAGCGCCCTGGCTCTGGAGACGGTATTCAAAATCGCGAACCTGAGCGTCGATCTCGTCCTCGACCATGCAGTCGGGAATCTCTACGTCAGTGTTTTCAACGAGCTGATCGATGACAGCCTCTTCGAACTTGCTGTCGGCAGCCTGCTGCTTGCGTGCAAGTATTTTTGCCTTGACGTCTGCTTTGTATTCGTCAACGGTGTCAAAGTCGCTGACATCCTTGACAAAGTCGTCGTTGAGCTCAGGAAGTTCTTTGCGCTTGACGTCGTGGATCTTGATCTTAAAGACAACAGCCTTGCCTGCAAGGGGCTCGTGACCGTAATCCTCGGGGAAGGTGACGTCGATGTCAAACTCTTCGCCAGCGGTGTGACCGACCAATGCTTCTTCGAAGCCGGGGATAAAGCTGTGGCTGCCCAGAACGAGCTTGTGGCCTTCGCCCTTGCCGCCTTCGAATGCAACGCCGTCAAGGAAGCCCTCGAAATCGATGGTGCATTCGTCGCCGTTTTCGGCAGCACCCTCGACTGTGAGCATACGGGCGTCGCTCTCGAGAGCGTGCTGAATTTCGTGGTCGATATCTTCGTCAGTGACCTCGACTGCATCCTTGGCAGCCTCAAGGCCGATGTATTTGTTGACCTTTGCAGTGGGCATAGTCCAGATGTTGGCAGTAACTGTGACTCCGTCGTCGTCCATCGACTTTACGTCGACTGTGGGACGCGAAACAGCCTCGAGCTTAGACTCTTCGAGTGCTGCCTGATAGAGCGGGGGAACGAGCTCGTCGAGCGCTTCCTCATAGAAATATGCCTTGCCGTAATATTTTTCGACATAAGCTCTGGGGGCTTTGCCCTTGCGGAAACCGGGAATGGTTATCTTGGGTGCTGCAGCTCTGTAAGCCTTTGTGACAGCAGCCTCGAATGCTGCCTTGTCGATGAAAAGCTCGAGCTCATAATTATTGGTGCCTATCTCTTTTACGTTTTTGAGACTCATGATTATCCTCCATAATTTTCATACCTATTCATTCTACCTGTTTATGCTTTGATTGTCAAGTGTTTTTTAAATACACACATAAAATAAAATTGTTAAAAGCGTTTAAAAAACATCATTCAGCATTTGCCATTCGTCAGAATGAATGACATCACTGTGTTTGCGTGTGCAAATGCACAGTTTTTCGCTTTGCTTGTCGTATCGTATAAAGCCGCCTTTTAAGTTGCGTTTTGTCAAATAGGCTTTGAGCGTATCAAATTAGTGTTATAAAGCCGAAAGCTTCGCGTGCTATAAAGTTGGATTTGTTAACTTTACAAACAGCGCAACTCTGAAAGTGACATTGGGATGGCGGTCATTTCCCGGTAGTGGATCACGCAATGCCGCCGGATAGTCCGAACCGGAACATGAGCCGCCCATCAGATTATATCCACCGCCGCGCATGACATAATTACCGGAGCCGTATTTTT
>CAZNCN010000005.1:0-82623 GCA_964571635.1 uncultured Ruminococcus sp.
AGAAGTCCAATGCTACCCGAATCCCATACAGTAGATGCGGCGGTTACGGAACGAAGGTTATTGTTCTTACCCGAGGAGGTCTGCAAGGTACGCTCCTAACTTCCCATAGGAGTAAGCCGTGTCGAAAGGCAGCGGTTGAACTTGCAGAAGTCAGCTCCGCTCATAGTACCGAAGAAGTGACTAATCACCACGGAGGGAAGGGGTGGACGATTAATGCGACTGATCATGTCATACAATCCGTAAATTGCATAGCAAGCTACGGCTACAGACCGCACAGAAGTGCAAAGGATGCAATCCTCAAAGTGAAGGAGTATGCGGATGATATTAACTCACACCATAACAAACAAAAGACTTGCACACCGCGGATACTATGACATATCCGAGGCATACAAGTCTCTGCACTGTTTATGATTGAACCGCCGTGTACCGATCGGTACGCACGGTGGTGTGAGAGGACAGCTGATCAAGTAATGGTTAGCTTCCTACTCGATTAAAACTCGGTGTCTGGCTGAGCGTCGCCTTTAATACCGCCGAACTGAGAGAAGAACAAGGCGATGTCGGGGTGATCTTCGAGCATTTCCTGAAGTGCTTCCATGAATGTCGCAATGCCCTCGCCCGTTTCGCCGATGATCTCGGTTGCATTCTCGGGAATAGTTACCTTTTGGGTGCTCTCGCTCTGCGAAGCAGAGAACTCTGCCTTGAGTCCGAGCGCTTCAAAATCAAGCGTGCCCGAAAGAGTGCCATCCTTGGTGTTGACGGTGCTCATGATCTTGACAGGCAGTATCACGCCCTCAGAGCTGATGCTGACGGTGGTTTCTGCAGTGATGATGTCGCCCTCGGTCTTTGAGGATGATACCATGCTGAGTATCTCTGATTTTTCGCCGCTCTCGTCGCCTACGAGTATTTTTGCGTTGATTGCTGCTTTGTCACGCGAATAGGTGAGCGTGAATGCTTCGCCTATGTCAAGCTTGAGCGCTGTCTTGTCTGCTTTTTTGTCGGACGAGTAATCGATGTTTATGTCCTCTGACTTGAGCGAGAACTCGCACTGCTCCTCGCCCTTTGCGCCTTTTTTGCCGTAGGTGGCTTCAAAGCTGTTTTCGTCCTCGTCGGTGAACTTGACAGTGACGGTGGAATGGTCGTCCTTTTCGGTCGAAACAATCTCGAGCTTCGTGCCGTCATATTTGAATGCCGTGGTGGTGACTTCGGCACCGTCGGCTTCTGTCTCTTTTACAGTCAGCTCGACCTCGCCGAGGTCGATGTCTTCGGTATCAAGCTCTGCGATAAAGCTGTCATAGCCCTCTTGACCCGCATACTTGACGATGAGCGCTTTGACATCTTCGTCGACCTTGAGGGTGTCGATGACAGAGCCAAGCATCGCTTTGACGTCTGCCTCGGTTATCTTGATGCTATAGCCGTCTTCGGTGTCGATGGCGGTGTCGGGAATAGCTTCTGCGAATGCGATGGCGTATTTGAGTATCGCATCATAAATGGGCTGCAGATCGTTCTTGGCATCGAATGCGGTATTTATGTCTGCGTCGAAGTCTGTGTTTTCGAGCGTGCTGTAGCTGAAAAACTCTGATTTGCCGTCAAGCTGTATATACATCTTGCTGTCTGTGCTTATTATGGCATCGAGCTTGAGGGCGTCGTCACCAAGTCCGAATGTAATATTTTGCTTTGAGCCGTTGGTGTCTGTGACTGTCGAATAGCCGAGAGTCAGACCCGAGGGCAAAAGGTTCTCTTCGCCGCCTGCGGTGAGCTCGGTTATATTGAGCTGTGCGTTATAAGCGGTGCCCAAGAGGCTTGACGAGTCGATCCTTTCGGTGAGGTTGACGTTTTGGTATTCTTTTAGGTCTGATAGCAGCTTTTGCTTTATGTTCTGCTCTGCAGGCTGGCAGGCTGCGAGTGCAAGCACGGCAAGAGACATGACAAGAGTCAAAAGAATAGCGGTAATTTTCTTCACTTTATAAACTCCTTTTTAAGTTTGTTTGTATCATTATACCATAGCACGATGTGTTTTGCAACCTCTGAATATTTTTGTTGTATTTTTCAAACATCTATGCTATAATCAGGTATAATGTCGGATTTTGCACGAACACCCTTAATGCTTTATACGGAGGGACATTATGGATTTAGGCGTATTTTTGAGTCAGATGATTGAAAATCCCATGCTGTTGATATCGACTGTTTTGACGCTCGGTGTTATATTGGTCAACGGCTGGACCGACGCACCAAACGCGATAGCGACGTGTGTTTCGACAAGGGCTATCGGAGCGCGTGCCGCGATAGTTATGGCGGCGATATTCAACTTCCTCGGCGTGCTTGTTATGACGTCGATAAACCCCTCGGTCGCTTACACTATTTATAATATGGTGGATTTCGGCGGTGATCCGCGTACGGCGCTGATAGCATTGTGTGCGGCGATGGCTGCAATAGTCATCTGGGCGACGGTGGCGTGGTATTTTGGCATACCGACCAGCGAGAGCCACGCGCTGATCGCAGGCGTTTCGGGCGCTGCGGTCGCCATTCAAAACAGCTTTGACGGCATCAACGGTGATGAATGGATCAAGGTCGTATACGGCATAGTGCTTTCGACCGTGCTCGGCTTTGTACTCGGCTTTTTGTGCTCAAAGCTCACGGTGCTCATATTCCGCAACAAAAACAGATTAAAATCAGAACGCTTTTTTGCAGGTGCTCAGATCGCAGGCGGTGCTGCAATGGCATTTATGCACGGCGCACAGGACGGTCAGAAGTTTATGGCGATATTCCTGCTCGGTGCTGCTATGGCGAACGGACAGGCCGACGTCACGTTTGTCGTTCCTATATGGCTGATGGTGGTCTGCTCTGCAGTCATGGGACTCGGTACATCGATAGGCGGCTATCGCATAATCAAGTCTGTCGGCATGGACATGGTCAAGCTGAAACCGTATCAGGGCTTCGCCGCAGACTTTTCGGCAACGCTCTGCCTCTTGCTTTCTTCGTTGACAGGCATTCCTGTCAGCACCACCCACACAAAGACGACTGCCATCATGGGTGTCGGCGCTGCAAGGCGTATCAGCAATGTCAACTGGAGCGTCGTAAAGGATCTCGTTTTGACATGGGTATGCACATTCCCGGGGTGCGGCCTGCTCGGATTTTTGATGGCTAAGCTGTTCCTGTTATTATTTGCATGATTTGCATAGGAGATATTTAAAATGGCTAAAAAAAGCAACAACTATTTTGAACTCATCAAAAAGCAAGCCTCGTATTGTGTTGAGGCATCCAACCTGCTCGAAGAGATCTTGTGCAAGTTTGATGTCAAGGATCTCGCCGAATATCGCGCTCAGATGCACGCTGTTGAGCATAAAGGTGACGAGATACACCACGATATTTTAAACAGCCTTATGACGGAGTTTATTACTCCGATCGACCAAGAGGATATCCTGCGCCTCGTTCAGATAATCGACGACATCACAGACGCGCTCGACGAGGTCATACTCGACATCTATATGTACCGTGTCGATCGTGTTCCCGCACGCACTGCCGATATGTCGCGCCTTGTCAACAAATGCGTCAATGCACTTTATGAGGCAACCGACGAGCTCAAGAACTTTAAAAAGCCCGAAACATTGCGCAGCAAGATCGTCAAGGTCAACGACATCGAATGCGAGGCAGACGATGTATATACCGATGCGATATACGAGCTTTTCGGTACTGATGCAGACGCAAAGACCTTGCTCTGCGGCAAGGCAGTTTATGAAGGACTCGAGGATTGCTGCGACCTCTGCGAGCACGCCGCCGATGTCATCACTCAGGTCATAATGAAGAATACCTGATGCAATATATTTGAGGTTGCTTAATGAGAACGGACAAGCGGCATCGAACAAAGAAAAGTCCGGTGCGGCGTGCCTGTTGTCTGCGCTGATATTGTCGCTGTGTTCATAGCAAAGCACGGCGCTTCTATAACCGCATAATACAAAAACGGCTTGAAAATTCAAGCCGTTTTTTACACCCGCAGCGGGAATCGAACCCACAACTAACCCTTAGGAGGGGTTTATTATATCCATTTAACTATGCAGGCGTTTATCTGCAACAGTGATTATAACGCCGAGAGGCTATTTTGTCAAGACAAAAAAATCGAGAGCGTCCAAAAGTTGTTGGCACTCTCGTTTTTATTGCCTTCATTGCCGCATCAAAGTCAGTCAAATATTTCGCCGACGGTATAGCGCCAGATTATCACGTCGCCGTCTGCAGGAAAATATTCGGTGCAGGGCACGGCAGGATATTTGCCGCCGACAGAATAGACCCAGCCGGAGAGCGGGCCATACTGCATTTCTGACAGCGTGCCTATCGAGCGTACATATTCTGTTCCGTCGATTGTTATGCCGCTTTGCTTTGCGGCACGCTTTAATATGTCGCAGACAGATTCACCTTCGTCAAAGCCTATGATGCACTCGCCGATCACGACACCGTCATAGGGAACGGGCTCTATGGTTATCGCATCGCAGTATATCGCGAATGTTGCAGAATATTGATATTGCCTTGACTCTGTCTTGAAATGTTCGTCGGGCGTTTCGATGTTCAATATCAAAACGGCAGCAAAAAGGACTATTGCGGCTGCGAGCACGGCGAGCGCGTTTTTATATTTCTTTTTTATCAGCAGTACCGTGATAGCCAAAAGCGAGATTCCGGCGATGACTATGCACAAAACCTGCTTGAAGGTCATTTTGTCTTGAGATTCCGGGATTTCCGAAATATCCGTATTGTCAGATATTCCTGATACTTCTGATACTTCCGGTACTTCTGACGATTCTATGACTCTCGAAGTTTCAGAACTTGCCACAGAGCTCTCGTCATTTTTGCTTTCGTCATCGCTTGCCTTTGACTCAAAGATAAACGGTTTAGAGCCGTTCTGTCTGCATATTCGTGCCGCCTTTGCACATAATGCCTGAACAGTGGCAATGCTGCTTTTGGCATCGCCGACAGTGTGGCTGTATCCGCCGTCGACCGCATAACGCTCTATGACCTCGTCGATATTGTCAAAGCGCATATCGTCGTCGATTTCGAGTGCTGCGAGTGCAAGCATGACCATCGAAGCGCTCTCGCAGTTTTCTGTGCCATAGCTTGCAAAGCCGCCGTCGTCGCATCTTGAGGCGGCGAGGAAATCAAGCGCTTTGTCAATATTTTCGCTTATATCGGCCTTGTGGATTGCCAGCGCCTGCAATGTCATTGCCGTAACGTCAACATCCGAGCTTTTGCCGCCGAGTGACCAGCCGCCGTCCTCGTTCTGCATTTCTGTCAATTTTTGCACGACAGAGCCTGCAGTGTGCTCTGCCGACAAAGCACCGTTGTTTAGCAGATGCAAAGCAAACACATGGCTCATTATGCCGCCCTTGCCTATCGTGCTGTCGACTGTATTATCATCCTCTTTGCCCAAAGCGAGCGAAGCGAGTGCACAGCGCTGATAAGCAACTGCACCTAAAGTGTTGTTGTTTAAATAATCGTCAAGGCGCGCGAGGTATGCTTCGCCGTCTATTTCAATGTCAGCCATTTTGAGGGCGAAAATATACCATTCTGCGCCTTTGCCTGCGTTTGGAACGACATCGGACGCAAACCATTCGTCAACCGTCCTGTCACCCCTGACGCTGTCAAATATTGTGCCCTCTGCCAGAACGACAAAGGGCACGATCAAGACTGCTGCTAATAATGCCGTGAGAGCTATGAGAGCTTTTGAATGCTTCATGCTCTGCCTGTGCTTTTGAGCGCTTTTGCTGCAGTGCATGCAGCACAGAGGGCAAAGAGGGCGAGCATTGCCGCTAAAGCAATACCGTTATCGCCGGTTGCGCCGACAGTATAGGCATACACGGGCGGTGTGATGGTTTTGTCAGCCGAAACGGCACTGATGACATGCCTGCCGCTTTCTGCACTGAAAGGAACAGTTACCTTGCCGTTTGCATCTGTGACATATTCGGTCTCTTTGCCGTCGACGGTGATGACCGCACCCGAAACGTCGAGCGTGACAGGTGCCCAGTTTTCGTCATAGCCTGCTGCCTTGAGTGTCAAAGTAACGCCGTCTGCGGTCTTTTCGGATTCAAAATAAGCGTACATATCAGACCAGGCGGTGAGATCCTTATAGCTGAAGGCATAAAGCGAATCGCCCTGACTTATTTCGTCGGCAAGCGACATGCAGGACTTGTTGTTGAGATAATAGCCATAAGAGCCGCCGTTGCTGACGCCCCAAAGTGTTGCAAGCGACAGGCCAAAGCCCGAATCCTCAGACTTATAGCCGCTTGCGCCGTCCTTATAATGCGCGATATGAGCGCAAAGAAGTGCGTCGTTGACAGTGAACTTGCCGTCGCCGTCAGCATCTGTCACAGTGACAGGTGTTGCGGTGAGCACCAGCTCGCCTGCGTTTGAAATCGTGACAGTTACCGAAATGCTGTCAGACTCTGCACTGACCGTCAGCGAGAGCGAAAGCATTGCCGCAAGCAGCACGACTGCCGTGATGATCGAGATGATCGAAATGTTTTTTTTCATTTTTTGCTCCTTGTTTTTTATGAATTAAAATTATAAATCAAAGTTATAAATCAAAAAGCGCCTTTTGTCATGCTCATAACGAGATAACAAAAAGCGCAGACTGCCAAGCCAAAGGACCGCAATGTGGGGAGTGCTGCAGCAAAAAAGCGTCGACCCAAAACCCTCAAGGCGGCGTAATGACTAAGCGGCTGCACTCTTCATGCCCAAAAATGTTGCAGCGTATGCTGCAAGGCTTGCCGCAGACAAAAGGGTGGGTATTCCGACTGTAACGGTAATGGCGGTTGCGTCGGGTTTGCACCGAACTTCCCCCACAAATGCCGCGTGATCTTATGCAGGCGGCAGATCCATATGTCTGTAAAAATTGTAAATATATTTATTTTTTGCTCAATTCTCTCTCGAGCCAAATAGAACCGATCTCAAAGGCGTCAAAGAAATTTTGCTTTTCGACCTGCTTGATAATCTTTTGGTTATAGCTGAGCGAATCGTCGGTCGACTGGATCTGCACCAAAATTCTGGTGGCGATGTCGACATCGCCGACCTTTTTGCTCTCGAGAACGCTCATGAATAATATTGCCTTGTCATCGGGGAAGCCGTAAAACAAAAAGTTGCCTTGTCTGACGAGCGGCTTGCCGCGATATGTCAATGTCTTTATTTCTGCCATAATAGATCCTTTCTTGATAAATAATAACCACGATATGCTTATTTGTCAATCTGCAGATACTCTTTGAGCATCTCTGCCAAAAGCTTGTCACGGTCGACCTTGCTGATGGTGACACGTGCGTTTTTGTGGTTGGTGATATACGTCGGATCTTCAGTCAGGATATATCCGACGATCTGATTGATGGGGTTATAGCCCTTTTCGAGCAAAGAGTGATAGACCTCGAGCATATTTGCGTGCATTTCGAGGCTTGCGACATCGGCAGCGTTAAACACCGTGGTCTTTGTCTTTTTGTTGTTCATAAAACTATACCCCTCCTTGGACTTCGTTATATCGTATTATACAACAATCCTTGCTTGTTTGCAAGTGCTTTTTGTCACTATTTTGTGCATGTTGGTCATATTACACCATATTCGCTGCCCAAAATTTCAAATATTGCTCTGCCTGACGTTGCGTCCGTCAGCCTTTTTTGCAAAGCGGGAATGTCATTTTGCTCTATAAGCAGGGTGGTGGTGACGTTGTCTGCAAACTGCCTGTCTGCCATGCGGCATTCGACCGACGAGAATAATTGCTCGCATTTTGAGTTATCCTGATAGCTGAGAATGATATTCATGCGGCACAGCTCACGCACAGTCTTGCAGCCTGCTGCGGCGACTGCATCCGAAGCAGCCTTTGTATAAGCACGCACAAGACCGCCTGCGCCGAGCAGAATACCGCCGAAATATCTTGTGACAACGACCGCTGCATCTGTTATGCCGCTTTTGCGCAATACGTCAAGCACAGGCAGACCTGCCGTGCCGTGAGGCTCTCCGTCATCGCTGAAACGCGATATATTGTTGTCTCTGAGAATATACGCCCAAACATTGTGACGTGCATCGGAATATTTTGATTTTATCTCTGATATGAATTTCAGTGCCTCTTGCTCGTCCTTTATCGGCATGACATTGCCGATAAACTCGCTTCTGCGCTCGACGAACGAGCTTGATGCTGCCGAGGCGAGTGTGATATAGCTGTCACTCATGCAAAAAATTCCTTATATATAGCACGCACTGCAACCTCGAACTCCTCCTGGTCAACGCCTATGATTATGTTCAGCTCGCTCGAGCCTTGGTCTATCATGCGAATGTTGATATTTTCTCTCGCTATGGCGGTGAATATGCGTGATGCCGTGCCGGGTGCATTGATCATGCCTCTGCCGACGACCGCGACCAGCGCAAGACCTTTTTCCATCACGATGCTGTCAGGATTGACCGCCTTTGTTATGGCAGTCATGACCTCACGCTCTTTGCCTTCGACCTCGTCCTCGGATATGACAACGCACATAGTGTCGATGCCCGACGGGAGATGCTCGAACGACAGCCCGCGGTCTGAAAATACCGAAAGTACCTTTGCGCCAAAGCCGATCTCCTGATTCATGCGATCTTTTTCGATGCGTATGACTGCGAGGTGCTTTTTGCCCGCAATGCCTGTTATCGTGTCGCGCGGAACAGACGGGCCTGCCGACGGAACTATCATCGTACCCGGGTCCTGAGGCGAGTTTGTGTTGCGTATGTTTATGGGAATGCCTGCCAATTTGACAGGAAAAACAGAATCCTCGTGCAATACTGTCGCACCCATGTATGACAGCTCGCGCAATTCGCGATAGGTGACGCTCTTGATGGGTTTCGGATCCTTGACGATATGCGGGTCGCACATCAAAAATCCCGAAACGTCCGTCCAGTTTTCATAAAGGTCTGCATCTATCGCACGCGCAACTATCGCACCCGTGATGTCGCTGCCGCCTCTGCTGAAGGTCTTTATCTCGCCCGACTCAGTGCTGCCGTAAAAACCCGGTATGACGGCATTTTCGAGCTCCGAAAGCCTTGCCGAAAGCAAGGTGTTGGTCTCTTTTGCAAGAAAAACGCCGTTTTCGTCAAATATGATAAGTCCCTTTGGGTCAACAAAGGTGAAGCCCAGCAATTTTGAAAGCACGAGCCCGCAGAGATATTCTCCGCGGCTTGCGGCATAATCGAGCGTTGCGCCGCCCTCTATGTCGGCTTTGACGGTCTCGAGCTCCTGCTCTATGTTGAGCTCCAGCCTGAGCCCCTTGATTATCTCGCGGTATCTGTCGGCGATGCGCCCGAAAATTTCTGAAATGTCATTCTTTTGAACGGCAAGCCTGTGGCATTTTATCAAAAGGTCGGTTATCTTTTCGTCGCCATCAAAGCGTTTGCCCGGCGCAGAAGGAATGATAAAGCGCCTTGCCCTGTCGCTTTTGATTATGTTTGCGCATTTTATTATCTGCTCGGCAGAAGCCAAAGAGCTGCCACCGAATTTAACTGCTTTAAGATCGTAATACGGAACCATTTAAAAGCCTCCGAAAAAATATAACTTTAAAAATATCTCTATTTTATATTATACTACCGAGTCGCCTTGTTTGCAATATGATTTTTATACAAATATATCGATGTAAACAAAAAACCGCTGTAGCCAAAGGCTGCAGCGGATCTGCTTGATTGACCTTTAGGGGAGTCGAACCCCTGCCTTCGCCGTGAGAGGGCGACGTCTTAGCCACTTGACTAAAAGGCCATTGCGGTTTGCGAGGATTATAATAACACATAACATACCCTTTTGTCAAGCACTTTTTTGCACTTTTTTTAGAAAGATGGAATTTGCACTGTCACATATGCTCTTCATTCTTTTGGCAAACAAAAGCAGTTTCCGCAGTAAGTGCTTTATGATGCTTGACAAATCGGCATTTTATCTGCTTGCCTGCTAAAATATCGAACACTCTCTTTGTTGCCATTACCACAGTCCCGTTTCCCTTAAGTTACATCGAGAATTAAGGGAATTGTCAACGCATTTGCATGACGCTGCATTTCTCTTTTTGTGAGATGCCTGTTGTGATTTTTGCGACATACAAAAATTGGCAGCTATATTTTTTGCATCTTTGCGCAAAATATGAGCGAGGAAACAAAACGCCTCAAAAACGAAAAGGAGATATTTGATTTTTATGGCAAACAAGGGTCTTGTTCCCGAAGCAAAGGCTGCTCTCGAGAAGTTTAAGATGGAAGCCGCAACCGAAGTCGGCGTCAATCTTAAGCAGGGCTATAACGGCGATCTGACTGCAAAGCAGGCAGGCTCGGTCGGCGGCCACATGGTCAAGAAGATGATCGAGAACGCCGAGAACGCTATGCGCTCAGGCAAATAACAGCTTTTAGCTATACAGTGCCTTTGCCGAAAAGGGCTTGGGCAAAACAGAAAAAGCTCCCGCGTTTTGCATCGCGCAGGAGCTTTTTTGCTGTATTTGGCTTTTATCTCTTTATCTTGTTGGTTGAGGTCTTTTCAAACGGAGTGTCACGGATGACGACCTGCTTGACGACCTTATACGAGGGCAGCTCAGAGAGTGCCTTTTGTATGATGCGCAAAAGCTCGCTTTCGCTTATCTCGACCTTGTCGGCGAGGCAGACCTCGGCCATAAGTCCGGTTTCGTTGCCCTTGTCGTTCTTGATGCCTCTGACGACGACCTCTTTGACCTCGGGCAGGTTCTGGATATAGTTCTCTATCTCCTCGGGATAGATGTTCTTGCCGTTTGAGAGAACTATGATGTTCTTTTTGCGGCCTGTAATAACGATCTGATCGTCGGGGGTGATATAGCCATAGTCGCCCGTGTGGAACCAGCCGTCAATGATGACCTCGGCGGTCTTGTCGGGCTGCTTATAATAGCCCTTCATGACTGTTTCGCCCTTGACACAGATCTCACCGATGCCGTCGGCATCGGGATCGTCGATGCGCCAGTCGATGCAGGGCAGGCGGTGGCCTGCGGTATCGTGGTTGATGGTGCGCTCGTGGTTGACTGCAACGAGCGGTGAACACTCGGTTATGCCATATCCGCCTGTGAGATATATTCCGATGCTGGCAAAGAATCTGCCCATCTCGGGTCTGATAGGTGCACCGCCGCAGACTATTTTGATGAGGTTGCCGCCGAATATTTCGTGCAGATCCTTAAACAGCATCCTGCGAACGTCAATACCGATTGCGAGCAGGTTGCTTGAGATCTTGAGGCCTTTTTTGAGCTTTTCTTCTTTGCCCTGCTCTTTTATGCCGTTGAGAATGCTTGCGTACATAAACTCTGCGATAGCAGGCACGAGATAGACATATTGAGGCTTGTAGTACTGCAGATCTTTGACTATGTCGCGCAGTGAGCGGTTGATGCAGAGCGTCGAATGATAGTGTATCGAAACGAGTATGTCGCAGACCGCTTCATATGTGTGGTGATAGGGCAGGACAGAAAGTCCACGCTCGTATACCTGGCTGACCTTGAGTCCGTTATAGATGAGTGAGCAGATGTTGTGCTCGGTGAGCATAACGCCTTTTGCGATGCCTGTCGTGCCGGAGGTGTAGACCAGCAGCTTGAGGTCGTCATAATCGCCCTTTAATGCGTCATAATCTGACTTGTCGAGCGAAGCGCCGTCACTTATCATCTTTTTGTATGAAAGAATATTGCCGTCATCCTCTTCTGTGCCGAAGCAGACGAAAAGCGAGATGCCGGGGAGGTTCGCCATATTTTCACGCACCCATTTTTCATACTTGCCGCTGAAGAACAGTACCTCGGCTTCGCCGTCGGTGAGTACGTGGAGCTTGCCTGAGGAGGGCAGCTCTTTGTCGATAGGCACAAAAACACCTGCCGACTTAAGTGCTGTCAGATAGACGCAGATCCAATCATAGCTGTTTTCGCCGAGGCAGGCGATGTGTGCGCTGCCATAGCCGAGCTTGGTGAGCATCGCACCGAGGTTTTCGGTGGTGTCATAAAATTCCGAGAAAGTGACACTGTTGTCACTGCCGTCGCTGCCGCGCCACATGTAGGCGACCTTGTCGCCTGCCTGCTCGACCGCGAGCTGCATCATATGACGTATAGAATCGAATTTTTGCGGTTCATAGTTTTTCTTGTTGAGCATATTAGCCTCTCTTATATATAATAGGATTTATTCAAGGTCAAACTCGCGCGCTATGCAGGTGCGAGCATAACCGAGGGTGGTTTCGTCATAGGGCATATAGCCGGAGTTTATCATCAGCGCCGCACCGAACATCAGTGATCTGACGACATAGGTCTTGCGTGCGCGGTCGTCCTCGCTCATACCGACCGACTCGCAATATCTGGTTATTATCTCTTGCGTGGCGGTGGTTATGCCCGCTTTGACCTTTAATTGCTCGGGCGACATCGAGCTGTCGTTGATGGCGAGAATAGTCTGATAATCGGGATGGTCGCACATAAATCTGATGTTCGCCATCGAGATCTCTGTCAATTGCAATCTCGGGTCGTCGCTGTCGAGGCTCGCGAGAACCTCTGAGAGCCGCTCGCGCCAACTCTCGTTAACAAACTCGAATACAGCGATGATGAGCCCGTTTTTGTCACCGAAATGTCTGTATGGCGCAGCAGGCGACGTGCCGCAAAGCTCTGCAACACGCCTGACCGAAAAGTCGGATATGCCGTGTCGCTTCATCTCTTCTATCGCGGCGAGTATGAATTTGGTTTTGGTTTGTTGGTTTGGGGTACGCATTGCCGTGTCCTTTAAGTAAACATTGTTTACATTAAAGCATACATGGGGCGATTTGTCAATAGCCTTTTTGCGTTTTTTTGCCTATGCACAAAAAATAAGGCGCCTTGGAACTGCCAAAGCGCCTTGTGTATGCTATCTGAGTGTATACGGATTTGTGCTGACGACGGGTGTCTCGGTGCGGATGAGCCATTTGCCCGATGTAAAGTCGGGTATTGCCTGCGGCATTCCGCCGGTGGCGATCGACTGCTCGGAAAGCAGCGAGATGCTCATCATAGTTGCCGTGTCATAAGTGTCGATGGGGGGATAGCTGTCGTTTGCGACATAATCGAGAAATGCGTTGTATACGAGCCAGTCCATGCCGTCGTGACCGCCGATGGGGTTCTTGCGGTATTCCTGCCAGATGGGGTGCTCAAATTCTTCCTCGTATTCCTTGGCGTTGCCCGCGAGCGTGGTGATGGGATCCTCGGGCTTGCCGTCAACGTATACATAGTCGGCATCCTGGTTATACATTCCCTTTGTTCCTCTGACCGTGAAGCCGCGGGAATAGACTCTGGGCAATGTGGTGTCGAGCGTGAGGACTATCGTTTCGCCGCCTGCGCACTTGATGGTGGTGGTGACTATATCGCCCTGGTTGAAATGGCGGTCTGCGAGATACGAGCCCTTTGCCGTGAGATATTCATTCATACCTGCCGAGCAGGATGCGACTGAGGTCAGGGTCATAAGCCTGTTGCCGTGGTTGATGTCGAGCACGCTCATGATAGGGCCGAGCTCGTGCGTGGGATAGTTTTCGCAGCAGCGGTTGAGATAATTGCGCAGTCTGTAGTGGCGGTTCTCTTTGCCGTCGGCGATCTCATATCTGAGGTCGTGCATATATCCGCCCGAGCAATGGACGACACGTCCCAAAAAGCCTTTTTTGACCATATTGAGAACCATGAGCTCGCGCCTGCCATAGCAGCAGTTCTCGAGCATCATGCACTGAATGCCTGTGCGTTCATAAGCGTCGACGAGCCTAAAGCAGTCGCCGATGTTGTATGCACCGCCGACCTCTGTGCCGACCTTGATGCCACGCTCCATGCAATAGAGAGCGATCTCAACGTGTGATTCCCACGCCGAAAGTATCATGCAGCAGTCGACGCCTGCGGCAAGTGCGGTCTTATAATCGCTGCTGCAGACAGGACGCTTGCCCGAAGCCTCCTCGATAACATCCGCAGCCATCTGCATTCTGTCGTCATAGGTGTCGCAGACAGAAACTATGTCGAGCATATCCTGCTTTATCATCAATACAAAAACGTTTTTGAGCATAAACTCGCCGCGAGCACCGAGTCCTATAAGACAAGCCTTTACTTTTTTTGCCATTTTCTTTTGTACCTCTTTACTTTTTATATCGCTTATGATACAATTATAGTATAGCCAATTTTAAATTAAAATGCGCTAAGGGTCACTATTATTATGATTTTGGGTATTTTTATGAAAGAGGTAAAAAAGTGTACGAATTAAAACCATTCGAAACTGTTTTGAGCGTCGATGCGGCGATAACTGCGTTCGACGCAGTACATCCCGCAGGGTTTTATTTCACCGGTGAGATGCACGATTTTTGGGAGGCGGTCTGCGTCGTCGAGGGACAGGCCAATGCTGCCGCCGACGGGCGTATATATGCATTGTCGTCGGGTGACATTCTGTTTCACAAGCCTATGGAGTTTCACAGGATCTGGGCAGATGAGGGCGAGCACAGGGTCGTGATCATTTCATTTGCCGCACACGGTGAGGCGATGCAGGCGTTTGAAAACAGACAGTTTAAGCTCACACAAAAGCAGATAAATGAATTTATTGAAATAGAGCGCAAGGTTTCAGAGGTGATCTCGGGTACGGACGGCATCAAATCAAACGTCGCAAAGAATGCACTCGAGAACTTTTTGCTGTCGCTTTGTGTGCGTGATGCGGCAGAGGCACTTGTGCCCGACGGCGAATTTGGCAGGATTGTTAAAGTCATGCGTGACAATGTTGCATACAACATCACCTTAAGCGAGCTGGCAAAAAAGCTCAATATGAGCGAGAGCACGCTTAAAAAGAAGTTCGCACGCTATTGTGACATCGGCATTATGAAATATTTCAACAAGCTCAAGATACGCCGTGCGATCGAGCTTTTGCAGGATGGCGAAAGCATCAAGGAGGTCGCTTTTGCGCTCGGATTTTCGAGCATCAATTATTTTCACACTGTATTCAAGCGTGAAACAGGCGTAACGCCGATCAGTTATCTTATTGGCAGAGGAGAGACAAAATGACATTGGTAGTCATGGCTGCCGGCATGGGCAGCAGATACGGTGGGCTCAAGCAGCTCGATCCTATAGGCAAAAACGGTGAGTTTATCATAGACTTTTCGATATACGATGCTATAAAGGCAGGCTTTGAAAAGGTCGTTTTTGTCATTAAAAAAGAAAACTATGAGCTTTTCAGAGATACCGTGGGCAAGCGCATTGAGGGTCAGATCGCCGTTGAATATGCTTTTCAGAGCGTTGATAGCCTGCCGAAAGGCTTTGCCGTTCCCGACGGCAGAATCAAGCCCTGGGGCACGGCACATGCGGTGCTCTCGGCAAAGGAACATATAGACGGGCAGTTCGCCGCCATAAACGCCGATGATTTTTACGGTGCAGAATCGTTTGCATTGATAGCAAATCACTTAAAGCAGAGCGACGAAAAAATGCGCTATTGCATGGCAGGCTTTGTGCTCAAAAACACATTGACAGAGAACGGCTCTGTCGCACGCGGTATATGCAATATTGACGACAGCGGCTTTTTGACCGACATTACAGAGCGCACCAAGATAATCAAGACCGACGACGGTGCGGCGTGGACGGATGACGGCGATATACATCCCGTCAGCGGCGAAACTGTCGTGTCTATGAACTGCTGGGGCTTTTCGCATGATTTTGCAGATAGTCTGCAAAGCGGATTCCGGGCGTTTCTGAACGCAAACCGTGCCGACCTCTCAAAGTGCGAATATTATCTGCCCTCTGCAGTCAGAGAGCAGATGGATAACGGCGCAACGGTCAAGGTGTTAAAAACAAACGCAAAATGGTTCGGCGTGACATACCGCGAGGACAGATCGATTGTTGTCGACGCCATCAAAGCATTACAAAGGGAAGGAGCATACCCCGAAGCATTATGGAATTAAAAGCGATCGCATCCGCCTTTGAGATCAGGGGCAATATAACAGACATTCAAAAAATAACCATGGGCCATATCAACGAGACTCACAGGATCTCGTGCGATATGGGCACCGATTATATTCTGCAAAAAATCAACACCGGCATCTTTAAAGATCCGTATGCGCTCACCGAGAATATTCTCGCCGTGACAGAGCACCTCGGCAAGACCGTTCTTGCGCGTGGCGGCGACAGAGAGCGTGAGGCAATGACGCTCGTTCCTCTCAAAAACGGTGGCTATCTCTTTGAAAACGACGGTGCGTTTTATAGAATGTACATATGCATTTCTAACGCCACATGCTATAATTCCGCAGAGATAAAGGGGCTTTTCAAGAGCTCGGCAAGGGCATTTGGCAGATTTCAAACGTTGCTCAGCGATTTTCCCGCAGAGCGCTTGCACGAAACCATACCGATGTTTCACAACACGCCAAAGCGTATGCGTGATCTCGAAGCATCTGTCATGGCAAATGCTTCGGGCAGACTTTCCGAATGTTTGGGCGAGGTTGGCTTCTTTTATGCACGCAGGGATTTTTGCAGCAAGATAGTTTCAAAGCTCGGCAGCGGTGAACTGCCTATGCGAGTCACGCACAACGACACCAAGCTCAACAACGTCATGATAGACAACGACACGCACGAGGGCATCTGCGTCATCGATCTCGATACGGTCATGCCCGGCTCGGTGCTTTATGATTTCGGCGACAGCATCAGATTTGGTGCTTCGACTGCCGCAGAGGACGAAAAGGACTTGTCAAAGGTGTCTATGTCGCTCGACCTTTTTGAAGAATACGTCGACGGCTTTATTTCTGAGGCGGGCTCATCGCTCACAGAGCTCGAGCTCGATATGCTGCCGATAGGTGCTATAATGATGACGCTCGAATGCGGTATGCGCTTTTTGGCAGACCACATCGACGGCGACAAATATTTTTCTCTGCATTACGAGGGTCAGAACCTCGACCGTGCACGCACTCAGATCAAGCTGGTGAGCGACATGGAGCGCAAAATAGGCGCTATGCAGGCGATAGTCAAAAAATACAGAGGATAATCAGCAAAAATGAGGATTGGCATTGATATAGGCGGCACTTCCATGACCGCCGCACTGGTCGACGGCGCTGCCGTCAGCTTTAAGCAACGCTCTGCTACGGCAGGCATGAAGAGCGAGCAGGCGCTCGTTGACACGGTATTTGCGACGCTCGACAGACTTTTTGCCGAAAGCGGCATAAGCAAAAGCGAGATCTCGTCGATAGGCATCGGCGTTCCGGGCAGGACGGATGTCGCTGCCGGCACTGCTGTCAGCGCAGGCAATCTGCCTGTCAGAAACACCTGCTTTAAAATACTGCTCGAGGACAGATACGGCATAAAGACCTATCTCGACAACGACGCAAACTGCGCCGCCTGGGGCGAATTTTGTGAGGGTCACGGCAAAGGACTTCACGACATGGTTATGGTTACGCTCGGCACAGGCATCGGTGGCGGAATAATCATCGACGGCAAGATACTGCACGGGCAGGAGAACCACGCAGGCGAGCTCGGACATCAGGTCATTGATATTCACGGCAAGCGCTGCCCCTGCGGCAGGGTCGGCTGCTGGGAGACCGTTGCCTCGACCAAGGCACTTTCACAGCGTGTCGCACAGGAGGTAATGGCTGTTCCATATGGCTTGCTCGCCGAGGTTGTCAACGAAAACGGCGGCAAGATCGACGGCAGAACGCTGTTTACCGCATTGAAGCGAGGCGACAGAGTCGCGATGGATATTTTCGACGAATATATCGAGATGCTTTCTGTCGGCATAATCAACATTTTAGAGGCGTTCAGACCTCAGATGCTTGTCATCGGCGGCGGCGTCAGCAAAGAGGGCGACACATTGCTTGCGCCGCTTCGCAAGCTGATAGGTGAAACTCCGTGCAGGATCGAAACCTCGGCGCTTGCCGACGAGGCAGGACTTATCGGTGCGGCATTGCTCGACCTTTCGCAGAAATAAAGGGTCATAAAAGACAATGAAAAGACTTGCAAAATATCTTAAGGGCTATAAAAAAGAGATCTGCCTCGGCCCGTTGCTGAAGTTGCTCGAGGCATCTCTCGAATTGCTCGTTCCGCTGGTCGTCAGCCAAATAATCGACATCGGCATTCCCGCTGAGGATAAAGGCTATATATTAAAAATGGCGCTTCTGATGGTATTGCTCGGGCTTTTGGGGCTCGGCTGTACCGTTTTGGCGCAGTATTATTCGGCAAAGGCGTCTGTCGGCTTTGCTTCAAAGCTCAGGCATTCTGTGTTTGAGCATATACAGGGGTTTGACTATCGCACGCTCGATACGCTCGGCTCTGCAACGCTTATAACACGCATGACAGGCGACATAAACCAGATACAGACAGGTCTGAACCTTGCACTCAGACTGCTGCTGCGCTCGCCGTTCGTGGTGTTCGGTGCCATGATCATGGCGTTCACCATCGATGTACAGTCGGCGTTGATATTCGCTGTTGCGATACCTGTGCTTGCGGTCGTTGTGTTCGGCATAATGCTTTCGTGCATTCCGCTTTACAAAAAGGTGCAGCATGCGCTCGACGGAGTTTTGCTCACCACCAAAGAGAACCTCGCAGGTGCGAGGGTGATAAGAGCTTTCGGCAGAGAAAAGGCAGAGGAGAACCGCTTTGACGGCGAGAGCAAAATATTGCTCGGACTGCAAAAGCTGGTCGGCAGGATCTCTGCGCTGCTCAATCCCGTGACGCTCGTGCTTATCAACTTTGCCACGCTTGTGCTGATAGTCAGCGGCGGCAAGGGCGTTGATTCGGGCGTGCTCACGCAGGGACAGGTCATTGCGCTTTACAACTATATGTCGCAGATACTTGTCGAGCTGATAAAGCTGGCAGACCTGATAATCAATATAACAAAGTCGGTCGCCTGCGCAGACAGGGTCGCAGACCTCCTCGATATTCCCACGGGTGAGGAGGTCACAAAAGGGCTGCCCGAGGGCGACAGAAATGCCAAGGTCGAGTTTAAAAACGTTTCTATCTGCTACGGAGGTGCGGGAGATAACTCGCTTGCTGACATATCATTCAAGGCGATGCCCGGCGAAAGCATCGGCATCATCGGCGGCACAGGCTCGGGCAAGAGCTCGCTCGTCAATCTGATACCGAGGTTTTATCTGGCAACAGAGGGCAGTGTCTATATCGACGGCGAAGATGTCAGAGGTCTTGATGCGGCTGAATTGAGAGGCAGGATCGGCATCGTTCCCCAAAAAGCAAAGCTTTTCAGAGGCACTATGCGAGAGAACCTCTGCTTTGGCAGAGAGGCGGACGACAAGGCATTGTATAAGGCACTTGAGGCGGCGCAGGCACTCGATGTTGCCAAAGCCAAGGGCGGACTCGATGCCGAGATCGAGCAGGACGGCAGAAATCTGTCGGGCGGTCAGCGCCAAAGGCTCACGATAGCGCGTGCGCTCGTCGGTCAGCCCGAGGTGTTGATACTTGATGACAGTGCTTCGGCACTCGATTTTGCCACCGATGCGGCACTCAGAAAAGCACTCAGAGAGCTTGACTTCAAGACGACTGTGTTTATTGTTTCGCAGCGCACCTCGTCGGTCGCCCACTGTGATAAGATAATCGTGCTCGACGACGGCAGGGCAGTCGGCATCGGCACTCATGACGCTTTGCTCGACTCCTGCGAGGTGTATCGCGAGATATACGATTCGCAGTTTAAGAAGGAGGGCGCGCAATGAAAGAAATGAAAGGCAAGTCACTCAAAAAGATTCTCAGATATATAAAGCCCTACCGCATTTCAGTCGTTTTTTCGATAATATGTGCGGCACTCACCGTCATGTTTACGCTTTATGTTCCTATGGTCATAGGCGATATGATAGACCTGATGGTCGGTGTCGGCGAGGTCGACCTCGAATATATGATGCATTTGTTCGTGAGAGGGCTTGTGTGTGCAGGAGCGGCATCGCTGTTTCAATGGATATCCGGCTCGCTCAACAATCGCATAGCTTTTGGCGTAATGCGTGATGTGAGGCGTGATGCATTTAACAAATTGCACAGATTGCCATTGTCGTATCTCGACACGCACCCGTCCGGCGAAACGGTCAGCAGGGTCATTGCCGATGTCGAAACGCTTTCGGATGGTCTGCTGCTCGGATTTTCAAACCTTTTCAGTGGTGTAGCGACTATAATCGGCACGCTCGTCGTGATGTTTGTGCTCAGCCCGACAATTGCGGCAGTCGTCGTCATTTTGACACCGATGTCGTTTTTGGTGGCAAAATATATTTCTTCACGCACCTATGGCTTCTTTAAGGCACAGACAGAGTCACGCGGCGAGCAGACTGCCGTCATCGATGAGTATATCGGCGGCATTCGAACTGTCAAAGCGTTCGGCTATGAGAACGATGCAATAAAAATATTCGACAAGACTAACGATAAGCTTTCGGAAAATTCATTGAAAGCGATATTCTTTTCCTCGCTCACCAACCCCAGCACACGATTTGTCAACGCAGTCGTTTATGCGGCAGTTGTGCTTTGCGGCGGATTTACCTGTATCGCTACTGCGGGAACGGCGGCGGCGTTCAGCGTCGGCAGCCTTTCGGTGCTTTTGCAGTATGCGGGCAAGTTTGCAAAGCCGTTTAATGAGATCTCTGGCGTTATAACCGAGTTTCAGAACGCTATCGCTTGCGCTACGAGGGTGATCGATCTTATCGATGAGCCGGACGAGCCAAAGGATGGCGAGTTGATATTACCCGAGGCTGACGGCGAGGTCAGACTCGACAACGTCAGTTTTTCATACGACAAGTCACGCACGCTGCTCACAGATATTTCGCTGTCGGTCAAGCCCGGTCAGAGAGTTGCGATAGTCGGCCCGACAGGTTGCGGCAAGACAACGCTTATCAACCTTTTGATGCGGTTTTATGATGTTGACGACGGCAGTATTTCAGTTGACGGCAAGGATATAAGAGATGTCACCCGAGCCTCGCTCAGACAGTCGTACGGTATGGTGTTGCAGGAGACATGGCTGCTTACCGCCACCGTCCGTGAAAACATCGCAATGGCAAAGCCCGACGCCACCGACGAAGAGATAATCGCAGCGGCAAAGGCATCGCATGCCGATTCGTTCATCAGGCGCTTGCCTAAGGGCTATGATACCGTCATAAGTGATGACTATGGGTTGTCACAGGGCCAAAAGCAGCTTTTGTGCATATCACGCATAATGCTCAGGCTGCCGCCTATGCTGATACTTGACGAGGCGACCTCGTCTATAGACACGCGAACCGAAATGAAGATACAGAATGCGTTTGCACGCCTCATGCAGGGCAGAACGTCGTTTATCGTTGCGCACAGGCTCTCGACGATTCGTGAGTCCGACGTGATACTCGTCATGAAGGACGGCAATATAATTGAGCAGGGCAGGCACGAAGAACTGCTTAAAAACGGCGGATTCTATCACAAACTGTATAACAGCCAGTTTGAATCGTAAAAAACAGTTGATTTTGCGACGATAATGTGATAAGATAAATTGATTAATAATGAAAACGAAAGGACATATCAAAAATGAGCACTCTTAAAGGCGCAGCGGTCATCGGTCAGTCCGGCGGCCCTACCTCGGTCATCAATGCATCTGCTTACGGCTGCATCAAGACCGCTCTCGAAAACGAAAACATCACAAAGGTCTATGGTTCACTCAACGGCATTCTCGGCGTTATCCATGACAACCTCATCGACATGGGCGCAGAGGATCCCGAAAATCTCGCTCTGATGAAGCAGACCCCGTCATCGGCTCTTGGCTCTTGCCGTTATAAGCTTGTCGATGCCGACGAGGATGAGACTGATTATCAGGAGATACTCAAGATATTCAAAAAATACAACATCAGATACTTCTTCTACAACGGCGGCAACGACTCGATGGATACCTGCAACAAGATCAGCAAGTATATGCTCAAAAAGGGCTATGAGTGCCGCGTAATGGGCATTCCCAAGACTATCGACAACGACCTCGCAGCAACCGACCACTGCCCCGGCTATGCATCGGCTGCAAAATATATCGCTACCTCTATGATGGAGATATATCACGACGCTCGCGTTTATGACGCAGGTCAGATCACCGTCGTTGAGATCATGGGACGTAACGCAGGCTGGCTCACCGCCGCTGCAGCGCTCGCTTCCTACAAGGGCTGCGGCCCCGACCTCATCTATTGCCCCGAGAACGTCTTTGACCTCGACGAGTTCACCGCAAAGGTCAAAGAGATCTATGGCAAAACCAAAAAGTGCATCGTCGCAGTCAGCGAAGGCATCAAGGATAAAGACGGCAGATATATTTCAGAGTACGGCGCAGACCTCGCTCAGAGCAAGGACAGCTTCGGCCACAGCCAGCTCGGCGGACTCGCTTCGTTCCTCGCTGCTTATCTCAGAAAAGAAACCGGCGCAAAGACCCGCGGCATAGAGCTTTCACTGCTTCAGCGCTGCGCTGCACACTGCGCATCGGCTACCGACGTCGAAGAGTCTTTCTCGGCAGGCAGAGCCGCTGTTGAGTTTGCAACCCAGGGCATCACCGACAAGATGGTCGGCTTTGAGCGCTCTTATCTCGACGGCAGATATATGTGCAACATCGCACTTATGGACCTCTCTGTTGTCGCCAATACCGAAAAGAAGGTTCCCGCAGAATGGTTCAACGAAACCAAGGACGGCCTCAACCAGCTTTATATTGACTACGCACTGCCGCTCATTCAGGGCGATGTCGACGTCAAGAAAGAGGACGGCCTGCCCAGATTCGTCAAACTCAAGAAGGTTCTCGCAAGAGATTCCAAATAAGCATAACAAGCGTTTGCCGACGGGATAATTTCCCGTCGGCATTTTTTGCGCCTTCGCCTTTATAATTGTTGACAATCGCCGTCAAAAATGGTATTATCATGTCATAAAAGCTTGGTATGAGCTTTGCGTTTAAGATCGCTTTTAAATAGATCATTCGGAGGTATAAAAATGAAAAAATCTGTCATATTCGCCCTTGTCGCCGTCATGCTTCTGTCGGCGTGTGTCATAGGATTGAATGTTTCGGGCGCAGACTACAGCTCGTTGCTCGGCGACAAAACGTCAGATCCGCAGTATAAGCTTGTTGTAGGCGTCGATTCAAAATATAAGCCCGGCAAAGAGATCAAGGTCACGGTCGGCATTTCTGATGTCAAGACCCCTGTTGATCTGCTCGATTTCAAGCTGTTCTACGACAAGACAAAGGTTGAGCCGATAGTCAAGACCAACGAGGACTCTGCGAACGAAGAGATGGAGGCATTTATCATTAAGCCGACAGACTGGGATATTCTCAACTGGCTCGACGAAACAAAGGGCTTTTATAATATCGCAATAACCGACATCAAGAGCAAGAGTGCCATAAAAGACGGCGGCTTGCAGATAGAGATAGGCTTTAAGGTCAAGGCTAACGTCGAGGGCGACATAGTTTTTTATGTCAGACACGACGATGCGGATAACAACGCCGCAGATAAAAACCTTGATTATCTTGTCGGACTCGGCAGCTATGCCGTTTCAACGCTTGCGGTTGACCCTGTCAGTGCGATAGGAGCTAAGTATAACAGCGACGGCGACAGCCTCAAATTCGGCACTAAGTTCGTCAAAGTCGATGGCAAAAAGGTCAGCGAGATAGGCATGTATGTCATTTTCGAGAGCGACCTTGGCGGCAAGAGTGCTACCGCCTCGAACATAGTCAAGAGCTCAAAAGCAGTCAAGCTCGTGGCAGAAAAGCTTGAGAAATCAGGCTATGTCAAATATCAGGGCTTCGAAAAATATCAAACCTTTGTTTATACCGTCACTTTTGACGGTCTCAAAAACAAGGCATCCAAAGACATTTTGGCGATGCCGTATGTCCGCTATGAGGACGGCGAAATATTCTATGGCAACATTATTACACGCTCTTACAACGGCGTAAAAGCGGCAGGCTGATTATGATACTGTGCTTCAGCGGCACGGGCAACACCATGCACGTTGCCCGCGCCGCTTGCGATTTATTAGGCGACAAGATAGTCAGAGTGGGCTTTGACGACCTGCCGTCCGAGGTCAAAGAGCCGCTCGGCATATTGTTTCCTGTGCATTTTTACAGTGTACCATTGCTTATGCTCGACGCTTTGAAAAGCATCGATGCGTCGGCATCGCCGTATGTTTATATCATCACCACCTGCGGCGGTGATGCCGGCTCTGCCGCCAATATCGCCGAAAAAGCGTTGGGCAGACAGGCAGATGCGGTGTTCAATATTACGATGCCCGATAATTTTATAGTGCTTTACGACCCGCCGAAGGATTGCACCGAAGTGCTTGCCAAAGCCGATGAGGATATCCAAACGGCACTTAGCGCCATAGCAGACAAAAAATCAAACAGGCAAAACGCATCTGTTTGGTATAGCACTCTTGCCAAGGTGCTAAAGCCTGCTTATCGCTATTATGCGTGCAAGACAAAGCGCTTTTATCTCAAGGGCGATTGCATAGGCTGCGGCAAATGCGTCAAAGCCTGCCCCGCACACGCCATTATCATGCGTGACGGCAAGCCTGCGTGGGTCAAGCCATATTGCACAGGCTGCTTTGCCTGCATAAACCTTTGCCCCAATAATATTATCCAGCGCGGCAGATCTACCGAGCTGCGAGGCAGATATAAATACCCCGAATAAATAACGATCGAGAGGAAATATCATGGCATATATAAACATGCATTTTTATTCGCTGTCACTTATGAAGATGACCGAGTGCGTCGTATTGATGCCCGACGGACTGAAGGAGGGCGAAAAAGTCCCCGTGCTATATCTGTTGCACGGATTTTCTGACGACTGCACGGCGTGGACTCGCCGCACGTCGCTCGAACGCTATCTCGGCACAGAAAAGCTGTGCGTCATAATGCCGTCCGGATATACGAGCTGGTATATCGACGGCGCTTTCGGCAGATTTTTTACTTATATCACCGACGAATTGCCGAGGCTGATGCACGCCTATTTTCCGCAATTGTCGTCAGAACGCGAGGATAACTATATCGCAGGGCTTTCGATGGGCGGCTATGGTGCGATGAAAGCGGCACTCACATATCCCGAGCGCTATTCGTTCTGCGGTGCACTTTCCGCTTCGTTCGACCTCAAAAAGCGTATCTCCACGCACGCCACGGTCAAGGCCGCCTGCGGCGATGAGAACGAGTTTTCGGGCAGTCAAAACGATCTTTTTGCCGTTGCGGAGCGTGCAAAGGATAAAGATCTGCCACGGCTTTATATTCCCTGCGGGACAGAGGACGAGCTGTGCCTTGACGACAATATTTCATTTAAGGCGCACCTCGATGCGCTTGGCATCGAGTATGAGTCTGTCAGCGACAGCGGCACGCATTCGTGGAATTATTGGGATAAGCACATAATTCAGGTGCTTGCCAGAATACAAAAAAAGTAGTTTGCTGTCACAAAAAAGTGACAAGATGCCGATAGGATCTGTGCAAAGGTTGCAAAAGGCATTGTACTGTTGTATAATAAACACATCGGCAGGGCGGTCAGCGCCGACCGTGCCTGCCAAAATACAACGGCGATATGCGACCGAGCGGCATTGCCTCTGCTGTTGTTGTATGCTTTTCTCTTTTTGGTTTATCTTTTTTTGCCTTCAATTTTTGTTTTTTTGTTTTGTGAATGTTCTTTCTCGCCGCTCGGTATATTCGCCTTAAAAATGTGTGAGGTGTTTTTATGCAGGACAATTGCCAAAAGATCAAATTGCTCAAGCTTTATGAGCTGCTTTGCCAAGAAACAGATGAAGAAAATCCGCTGACGACTGCCGACATAATCGACAGGCTCGAGGCAATGGGCATCTCATGCGAGCGGCGCACGCTTGCCAAGGACATTGATGTGCTCAACGAACAGGGCTATGAGGTTCTGTCGCGGCGTGTCGGCAAAGAAAAGGGCTATTATGTCCTCGACAGGTCGTTTTCTGTGCCGGAATTAAAGATATTAATAGATGCGGTTCAGGCGTCGAGCTTTATTACCGAAAAAAAGACCGACGAGCTTATCAAAAAAATCGCAGAGCTCGGCGGCAGCCACAGGGCGAGCATATTCAGCAGGAATATGGTTTCGTTCAATACTCGCAAGCACAGCAACGAGCTGATATATTACAGCGTCGACTCTCTTGAGGATGCGCTTTATCAAAAGAAAAAAGTCTCATTCAGGTATTTTGACCTCGATGAGCACGGCAAAAAGAATTATCGCAAGGACGGCGGAGCATATATTGTCGAGCCTGTCGGTTTGGTATTCCACGAGGATAATTATTATCTCGTAGCATACAGCGCAAAGCACGGCAAGACGGCGAATTATCGTGTCGACAGGATGGATTCTGTCACGATGCTTGATGAGCCTGTGGGCAGCGAAGCATTGACACAGCGTGACGCGCTCGGCATTTTTACCAACGAGGCGTTCAAGATGTACGGCGGAGAGCCGACGACAGTCAAGCTCGGGTTTAAAAACCATCTCATAGGCGCTGTCTATGACAAATTCGGCGAAAAGGTCAGAATGTCGCGCATCAACAGCGAAACCTGCGTTGCAACAGTCAGAGTGCAGGTTTCACCGACCTTCTGGGGCTGGATATTCCAGTTCGGCAAGGATATGCACATAGTTTCGCCCGAAAGTATGCGTCGGCAGTATTTTGAGCGAGCAAAGGAGCTGCTCGATAATTCTTCCGCAAACAACTGAAAACACAGCAAAAAATCAAAAAAACAGGCACCTTGTTGACGAAACGCTTTGAGGGCGATATATCATCAAAAGAGGTGCTTATCATGTCGCACAGGTTAATTGCAAACCATAGATTGCTGTTTATTTTTTAAGCACATAGGTCGCCATATTGACGACTTATGCGCTTTTTTGACTCGCACAAAATAACGGAAATTTTCGAAATGAAATTGACCATAAAGAAACATTTGCTATACATGGTTGGTATGACACAAAAACCGAGATCGAGTCGTTCGAAGATAATGCAACCACATATTCGGCAACAATCAGGTATCCTATACAATAGTCCTGCTTGTTTTCAAACATTTCATTACCGCCTTTTTGACTTTTGAAAGTTGTTTTGTAATATACGGTCTTTGCTTTTGCTATTTTAAGTCAAGCCTATATGAAATGTGCGAGTCGAACGGCTTTTGCGGTGTGCAGAGTATAATGCCGTCTGATGCGAATGACGGCACATATTGCGGCTCAAAGCAAAAGCCGCAATATTTTTTTGATGTCTCGCCGTGCTTAAGTGGCATTCCCTCGGTTATCGAGTTGCCGTCATAAAACTGCATTCCGGGCATATCGGTCGTCATTTTAAGACTTGCGATATCGCTTTCGGCAATGGCAAAAGCACTGGCCTTGCGAAAAACAAAATGGTTGTCGCAGTCGCAGGTCGGCTTGCTGAATTGCCTGAAATCAAACTGTGTGCCGTCGACGGGGGTCGGCAGCGAGGATATTCCGTGCGTGTCGTGTGCGCAGTAGGTATCAGAGCTTATCATATAGCTGTATTGCCTCACGTCGCAGCCGCCGAGATTAAAATAGCTGTGTCCCGTCATGCAGATCGGTGTCGGACGGTTTGATTCGGCGTGCAGGTGCAGATGCAAAATACCGTCTGAAATATAATATTCTGCCAATGCATTGACGTCTGCGGGATAGCCCTCGTCGCCGTCCTTTGAATAAAGCGTCAGAGCTACATGCGACGGCGAAGAGCTTTTTATCGTCCATTCTCGCTTGTCGAACCCGACAAAACCGCCGTGAAGGCTGTTTGCGCCGTCGTTTTTTGATATGTCATATTGCCTGCCTGCGACAATAACGGCGGCGTCACTTGTCCTGTTGCAGACCCTGCCGATCACCGCACCGAAATAGCAGTCGCCGTTTTTATAGCCGTCGACATTATCATAGCCGAGCACGCAGTCAAAGCCGTGTTTTTTAAACGAAACAAGCGCAGCACCGTAGGTTAAAATGCGGCACTCTATGCCGCCGTCGGAAATATCTATAAACCTGCTCATATCATCACCTCTCGCTTATTATTGCACAAAAACAATTTCGTGTCAATAACAGCTTGTTCATATTTGTATGTTATAATATAATGTTATTATTTTTAGCGATCTGATTTGATGTTTTGAACGGAGTCGAGTGATGAAGCAGATGAACGGAACAAAATTGACCCTGCTGTGTGCGGCGGTCTATTTTGCGGGATATATGACGAGACAGGGCGTGACCGTCTGCCTTGCCGAAATGATAGCCGCAGAGGCGTTTACAAAGCAGGAGCTTACCGCCTGCACGATAGGACTGTTTATAGTTTACGGCGCAGGTCAGATAGTCAGCGGCTGGCTGGGCGACAGGATAAACCCCGTTATGCTTATGGGTGTCGGACTGTCTGTTTCGGCAACGATAAACCTTTTTGTACCGTTTGTCACGAGCGGAGTATTGTTATGCGTGCTGTGGTGCATAAACGGCTTTTGCCAGGCACTTTTGTGGCCTCCGATGGCAAGAATAATGATCAGGCTTTTGGGCGACAGATATATGAGGTCGTGCGCACACGTGTTCTTTGGCAGCAGCCTTGCCACGATGCTGCTTTATCTGCTTTCGCCTGTGGTAATAAAATACTTTAACTGGCAGACTGTGTTTTATATTTCGTTTACGATAGGCATAGTTGCCGCAGCGATCTGGTTTATCTCGATGCGTGGTGTAAGGCTCGAGGCAGAGAGTGTGCCAAAGCCTGTCGGCAAAAAGCTCGCAGTGCCCAAGATGCCTGCCTCTATCGCTGTAATTATGCTGTGCATAGTCGCTATGGGAATGCTGCGTGACGGCATAACCACATGGCTGCCTGTTTATATAATGGACACCTTCGAGCTTTCGAGCAGCAGCTCGATAATGTCGAGCGTCGTATTGCCCATATTCAGCGTCGTCTGCTATGAATTGACCGCAAGGCTTTACGGCAAGCGTTTTAAGAACGAGATGCTTTGTGTCGCCGTTGAATTTGGCATAGCCGCCATAGCGCTCTGCATTCTGCCGTATGTCTTTGATTCGTCACGCTTTGCCGCCGTGCTTTTGCCTGCAATAGTCGTCGGTTGTATGCACGGCACAAACTGTATGCTCACCGCCGCCGTTCCTGCGAGGTTTGGCAAGAGCGGGGGAGTGGCATTCTATTCGGGACTGCTTAATTTTGCATCGTATGTCGGTGCGGCGATCTCGACTTATGGTATCTCAGAAATATCAGACCGCATAGGCTGGCATTCTGTCACAGTCATCTGGGCAGCCGTCGGAATAGCCGGAACACTGCTCGCCATCGCCACGCTGCCAATGATCAAAAAGGGTAAATAAAGCATATTAAGCAATTAAAAAAAGCGCCATCGAGGCGCTTTTTAATATAGCTTTTATTGATCAGCTTGCCGATTCAAGCTTGAATGAGATCTCGACTGTCTGCCAGTTTTCGCCGCGGCGGTCCGATCTGTATGCCTTGACGGTTACAGTTGTGCCTGCACTGTATTTTTTGAGTGCGGCTGCGAGATCCTCTTTGGTCTTTATCTCTGTGCCGTTAAAGTCATAAATGACGTCATAAAGCTCGAGACCTGCCTGATATATTGCCGATCTGCGCGAGATCTCGACGACCATTACGCCCTCGGGCGGAGTTGTCGTGAAATAGCCTGCTTCGACAGCGTAATCGGAATTGATTATCGTGATGTTGAGCTTGGGGGTGACGGTGACGATGTCGTTGTCGGGTCTGTTTATCACCTCGCCGTGCGTGAGAATGATGTTGGCGATAGTGACTGCATTGTTGATGGGGATTGCAAATCCGAGACCCTCATATTCGTCCATCAGCTTCAAGGTGGTTATGCCGATGACCTGACCTGCCATGTTGATCAGCGGCCCGCCCGAGTTGCCCGGGTTGATAGGTGTGCTGGTCTGCAAAAGTGTCATGGTCTTGACTACCGTGCCATAATCGTTGGTGACGTCGACATCACGCGCTATGCCGCTGATTATGCCGGGGGTCATAGTTCCTGCCAATGAAAGGTCATAAGGTGTGCCTATCGCTGAGACAGAATCACCGACCTTGACTGCGTCTGAATTGCCGATCTCGATAGGAACGAGGTCGTTTGCATCTATCTTGAGCACTGCAACGTCGCTTGCATCGTCGCTGCCTATAAGCTCGGCACTGTATTCGTCGCCGTTATAAAATCTGACCTTGATGGTCTTTGCGCCCTCGATGACGTGGTGGTTGGTCATTATGTGACCGTTATTATCGATGACAAAGCCGCTGCCGAGTGCGCTGTTTGTGATGACAGAAACGCACGATTTTGAGCATTTCTCGTATATCTCACTGTACTCCGACGCAGGCAATTGTGCCATGTCGCCCGTTGAGATAAACTCTGTATAGCTGACATCATCCTTGTCGGGTGTGCTGAGCACACCTTCGCTTGAAGAAGTGCCCGATGCAGACGGAACGGCCGACGTGTCGCCGCTGTTGTCGCTGTTATAAAGCACCGCAGTGACGAGTATCAGCACGACCAGCAGACATGCGGTCGCGGCGATGGCAAAGGCTTTTAAGCCGCCGTTCTTTTTGGGTGGCTTTTGTCCGCTCTGCCACTGATAGTTATAGCCCTGTCCCTGTGTGCCGTACTGACCGTATTGCTGATTATATTGCGGCGCCTGGTATTGGCTGTATTGGTTATATTGGTTGTATTGTGGTCTGGGTATCTGATTTTCTGTCGGCGCTGCATTTTGCTGCGGCGTTTCGGGTGCTTGATACTGACCCTGTTCGGACTGATTGCCGAAGTTGTTATCTTGCTCTGACATAGTCATCATTCCTTTCTATGTTTCTGAAACAATTATAATCCGTTTCTCTTAAAAAACGCTTAAAGAATCAGGTGTCTATATCGATTATTTGCTTGCCGTGCGATTTTTTGGGCGAGTCGATAGCAGGCAATGTAAAAACAAATTCTGTGCCCGCCTCCTGCGAGGACGTGCAAACGATGTCTTCACCATGAGCGACGATTGTCGTGCGAACGATATAAAGTCCGAGTCCGGTGCCTGTTTTGTCAAGGTTACGCGATCTGTCGCTCTTATAAAAGCGGTCGAATATGTGCGAAAGCTCGTCCGGCGGCACGCATTCGCCGTTGTTGCATATCGCAAAGCGTGCCTTGCGCACACCGTCGGTATGTGTTTCTGAGATTGAGATCCTGATAAAGCCACGCTCGGGCGCAAATTTGATTGCGTTGTCAAGCAGGTTGAACAGGCATTTGTGTATCGCATCCTGATCAGCGTTGACATACACGTCGACGTCGTTGTCAAAAATGATGTCGAGCTTCTTTTGCTCTATGCGCTCCTCGCACGAGATGAGCACAAGCCGTGCCGTTTCGGAAAAGCAGAAATCAGACCTGCGCAAAGCACCTGTGCCTGCCTCGAGCTTTGAGATGTCCAAAAGCGTGCTGACGAGCCTCGAAAGTCGCTGTATCTCGCCGAGTATTATCTCGAGGTAATGCTCGTGCTTTTCGGGCGGAATAGAGCCGTCAAGCATATTATTGACATATCCTGCAATAATAGTCATCGGAGTGCGCAGATCGTGGCTGACGTTGGCAAGGAACGATGATCGCATCGTTTCGAGCGCCTCGAGCGAGTCTGCCATCTTGTTGAACGCCGTCGCCACACGCGCTATCTCGGCGTTGTCGGGGATAGTCACTCGTGACGTGAAATTGCCGTTTGCAAACTCCTCTGACACCTGCGCTATCTCGCGTATCTCATACGTTGCTCGCTCTGTTACGAAATATAATATCGTCGTTGCGAGCACCAGAAGCCATAGTGCGGTTATGATGAGCGAGCTGACCATGCGCTCGTCGAGCTCAGAGCCTTCAACTGTCGTGTCAAACACGAGCAGAACCGCATCGCTGCCTGTGATATATCTGCATATATAAAGGCTCTTTGTGCCGAGCAGTCCGCTCAGGTCATCGGCATCGCGCATGAATCCATCTGAATAAACATAAGTGAAATAATCAGAGGGGATAGTCTTGCCGCACATTTCGGACGAAAGCGTAGAGAATAATATCAAGCCGTCCTTGTCGGCTATGCAGACATTGCACACCGAGCTTGCGCACACGCGACCTACCGAGCTGTAAAACCGCTCTTTGAGCGCCTCGTCGGCGGCAGTCCTGTAATTAGATGCTTCGGACAGCAGGTTGACCGCTTCTGCAGTTTGCCTAACAGTCTGATAGTGCCTGTCGATGTTAGAATCGGTCAGTGACGAGATAGTTACCAGCACAATCAGCAATGTGCAGAAGGCGAGCAGCAGCGCAAAGACGGTCACGAATTTTGAAAATAGAGTCTTCACTTTGTGTTTCCTCTTTTGCTGTCACATATTCTTGAGCGCAGTGCGAATGATCTTGCCGCTGATAGTCTTTGGCAGGCTCTCAACAAAGCAGACCCTGCGAGGATATTTATAGGGTGCGGTGTGCGACTTGACATAGTCCTGTATCTCTTTGACAGTCGCATCGTCACCTGTTTTGCCTTTTGTGAGCACTATAAACGCCTTGACGACCTGTCCGCGGATGTCGTCGGGAACGCCTATTACGGCGCACTCGAGCACATAAGGCAATTCCATAATGACACTTTCGATCTCAAACGGGCCTATGCGATAGCCCGACGACTTGATGACGTCGTCGGCACGTCCGACAAACCAATAATAGCCGTCCTCGTCACGCCACGCGGTATCGCCTGTGCGGTATATTCCGTCGTGCTTGACGGCGTTCGTCTGCTCGGGCGACCTGTAATAGCAGTCAAAGAGCCCGCACGGATCTTTTGAAGCATCTATCGCTATCTCGCCCGTTTCACCGATGGCACATTCAGAGCCGTCCTCACGAAGCAGCATGACTTTGTATGCAGGTGAGGGCTTGCCCATTGAGCCCGGCTTGATAGGCTCGCCGTAGAGGTTGCCTATGGTCATGGTAGTTTCGGTCTGACCGAAGCCCTCGGTTATTGTCAGGCCTGTTGCCTCATAAAATCTGACGAGCACCTCGGGGTTCAACGCTTCGCCTGCCGTAGCCGCATGCTTGAGTGACGAAAAGTCGTATTGCGAGAGATCTTCTTTGATCAGAAATCTGTATATCGTCGGAGGAGCACAGAATGTGGTTATGCCGTATTTTGCAAACATCGGCAGCATTTTTGCGGCGCTGAAGCGTTCATAGTTGTATACGAATATTGCACTCTCGCACAGCCACTGACCATAGAGCTTGCCCCAGAGCGCTTTGCCCCAGCCGGTGTCCGATGTGGTGAGATGCAGACCGTTGGGGTCGACGTGTTGCCAATAGCGCGCTGTGATGATGTGTCCGAGCGGATAGGTCGCCTTGTGAAGTGCGATCTTTGGGTAGCCCGTCGTGCCCGAGGTAAAGAACATGAGCAGGGGGTCGTTTTTTGAGGTATCTTTGCGCTCGAATGTTTCGGAAGCGTTTGCTATGCCGTCGTCAAAGCTGATGAAGCCGTCTTTTTTGCCGCCTGCTATGATGAGGTGCTTCATCGTGTCGCAATTTGCCGCCGCTTTTGCAGCCTCCGCCGACGATTCGCCGTCATAGGTGCAGACTATCGCCGAAACTCCTGCGGCATTGAAGCGGTATTCAAAATCTTTCTGCACGAGCTGATCTGTCGCAGGAATAGCGATTGCGCCGAGCTTGTGCAGACCGAGCATCGCAAACCAGAATTGATATCTGCGCTTGAGCACCAGCATGACCCTGTCACCCTTTTTGATGCCGAGCTCTTTAAAGAAGCTTGCCGCCTTTGAGGATTCACGCGATATGTCGCGGAACGTAAAGCGCTTTTCGGTCATGTCGTCATCCACCCAGACCATAGCGGTTTTATTGCCGCATTTGACTGCGAGCCTGTCGACGACATCAAAGGCAAAGTTGAAGTCTGCGGGAGGGGTAATATCAAAGCCTACGAGCCTGCCCTCTGCGTCCTTGGTCTCGATGCAGAAATCGTGATATATCAGGTCGTCATATATGCTTTCTCTTTCTCTGACTTTTGCCTGCTGCTCGTCAATGGCGACAGGCTCAATGTCAAGCTCGGATTCGCCCGCCGACTTGAATACTATCGCCATAAACACGCAGTCTGTGCCGCCGACGGCGATCATTCCGTGAGGATGTGACGAGTCATAATAAACGCTGTCGCCTTCGCTCAGCACTTCGGTGTGGTCGCCGAGCCTTATTTTGAGCTGACCGCTGATGATATAGTCAAATTCCTGACCCTTGTGCGTAGAGCAGCGTATGGGTTGATCCTGCTCTGAAGCATCGTATTTTGCCGTGACGATAAACGGCTCTGCCGCACGGTTTTTGAGCATCGGTGCGATGTGGCGGTAATTAAAGCCGACACGCCTCTTGATAGGCATACCATCGCCCTTGCGGTTGATGTTGTAAAACTTCAGTTTTGGGTCTTCGCCACTTACGAGCTCGGCGATGTCCATGCCGAGTGCGGTCGCACATTTGTATAAAAAGGTAAACGAATAGTCGCTGTCGCCCTGCTCGAGCCTCAAATATTCCTGCTCGGTAATGCCTGCCGCAGCAGCCATTTCGGCAGCGGTCTTGTCGGCATTTGTACGCGCCATGTGCAGACGCTCGGCTATTAAACGTGTCGCATTTTCCATGATAAAACTTCCCTTTGATGATTGCCCTGAACATAAAAAACGAATCAAAGCTTATTTTTAAAGAATACCATAAACCTTTGCCTGTGTCAAGATTTATCGCCTGCGATCGAGCGGAGTATTCGCATAAATTCCTCTGCTTCATCCATAGTGTTATACCTGCCGATGCTCAGCCTGACGCAGCCGCTTTTGCCTGTGCCGAGCGCACTGTGTGCCGTCGGTGCGCAGTGAAGCCCGGCTCTGACGCAAATGCCGTGTATCGCCAATAATTCGGCGAGCCGCTCGGGCTGAAACTCCGGCTTATTGAACGCAATAAGCGGCAGATAGTTTTCGCTCTCTCTTTCGGGTGCACCGTAGAGAACTGCACCTGTGTCTTTGAGCGAGGACAAAAGATAGCGGAATATATCTTTTTCGTTTGTGGGATAAACAAAATCACTGCAAGCGGCAGCTATCGCCGCAGCTCCGCATATGTTCATCGTGCCTGCCTCGAGCCGCTCGGGCAGGAACTTTGGCATGTTTTTTTCTCTTGAAGCAGTGCCTGTGCCGCCCTCGATGAGCGGTGCAATCGAAACGCCGTCTGCCGCTATCAGTGCACCTGTGCCTGTCGGAGCATAAAGCCCCTTGTGGCATGGCAGGCACAAAATATCTGCACCGAGCTCGGCGAGGTCTATTTTGAAATGTCCTGCTGCCTGCGAAGCATCGACTATCACCGTCAAGCCTCTCGATTTGGCTATCTCTGTCAGCTTTTTGACAGGCAATACTTTGCCGCAGACGTTTGAGGCATAGGTAAAGCAGACGAGTGAGGTGCGATTTGAGAGTGTCGAAGCAAAGTTTTTAAGTGTCCTTTTGTCGTCGTGCAGGTCGACTTCAAAGGTTTTGACACTCTCGAACGCCGCAAAAGACGGTCTGATCACCGCATTGTGCTCGAAGTTGCTGATGATGATCTCTCTTTTGCGTGTTGAATTACGGGTTGAAGCGCCCTTGATAGCGAGGTTGAGGGCGTGCGTGGCGTTTTGTGTCAGAACGACGTTTTCGGGCTTTGCACCGAATAATTCTGCAAGCCTGCTTCGAGCCAGAAACAGCACTCTCGCCGCCTCGTCAGCCGCCTTGTATACGCTGCGGCCGCTGTTGGCACAAGTAATCAGCGCATCGCAAATAGCCTTTTTGCAGGCAGGGTGCTTTGGAAACCCTGTTGCCGCATTGTCAAAATATATCATTCACGCACCATCACCTTGCCCAGTATTTTTATTTCGGCACCCTCGAGTATTCTCTGCGCCGTGCCCTCTGCCGTCGCATCGACCTTGAGCCCATATCCGCAGCCTTTGACCGCTTTTATTGCCGCTTGCCTCGTGAGTTTTGCGTCGATGCTGTGCTTTTCCAATAATTCCTGCCCTTTCATTGCATAGGTGACCGAAGTCAAAACAAATATAACAAACATAATACACCTCTTTTTTAACAGTATATGTGCTTAAGGTTTGACTTGCAAACAGCGTCTTGATATGGTAAAATATATAAAAATCATTTTTGTGAGGATAATTATGCGCAAAATAGCAATTCTCGGCTTCGGCACTGTCGGTGGCGGCGTGTTTGATGCCATAAATATAAATTCAAAGCAGATCAAAAGCCGCCTTGGTGACGAAGGTATAGAAATATCGCATATTCTTGACAGGCGCACCTTCGACGGACATCCGCTTGCTGACAGAGTTACATCAGACATCGACAAGGTGATCTCGGATCCCGAGACAGAGGTCGTCGTCGAGGCTATGGGCGGACTGCATCCGGCATACGAATTTACCTTAAAGGCGCTTCGCGCAGGCAAGAGCGTTGTCACCTCAAACAAAGAGTGCGTCGAAAGATACGGCGAGGAGCTTGAGGCAGAGGCACGCAGGAATAACGCTTCGTACCTCTATGAGGCATCAGCAGGCGGCGGCATTCCGTGCGTGCACACATTGCGGAATTGCCTTGCATGGGGCAACATCAGGCGCGTTGCAGGCATTCTCAACGGCACGACGAATTTCATTCTGACCAGGATGGCAGAGAGCAAATTGCCGTTCGATGAGGCACTCGCCATGGCGCAAAGGCTCGGATTTGCAGAGGCCGATCCCACAGCGGATATATGCGGACACGATGCGGCACGCAAGATATGCATTCTGGGCGGCATCGCATGGGACAGATTTATCGGCTATGACCAAATATCGCACGTCGAGGGCATTACAGAGGTGTCATACGAAGATCTCGCAGCTGCCGATGCACTCGGATATGCCGTCAAGCTTATAGCAATGGCAGAGCGCAGGAATAACGGAATAGTTCTTTCTGTAAGCCCGATGCTGGTGCATAAGGAGCATATATTCGCCTCTGTCGGCGGATCGTATAACGCAGTCAGCATACTCGGCGAAACCGCCGACGAGGTCGTGCTTTACGGCAGGGGAGCAGGCAGCCTGCCGACGGCAAACGCCGTTTTGTCTGATGTCATCGAAGCGCTGACGGTGCATCCGATACCTGCATCTCGCACGGGCGATATTGCCGTTCTGACCGAAACACCCGATAATTCCGACACCGTGACCCTTGCAACAGGCAAAGCCATGAGGGTCTTTGGGTGATGAATGAAATTGTTGAAGAAAATGATCTGCCAAAGCAAAAGCATCCACGTCTTGACGATTATGATTATAGCGCTGTGGGTTCGTATTTTATCACGATATGCACACAAGATCACGCATTGTCGTAGGGCGGGGGCTTGCTCCCGACGAAATGGTTGCAACCATTTGAATACAGCAGAATAGCAAGCACCCCCGATAGATGCGGAATATCTGTCGGGGGTGTTATTTCTGTTTATTCTATGATATATTTTTTAAACATGCCGCGTGCACGTTCGTCACATTCGGCGGTAATGATCTGTCCCTCATCGGTGTATTCGCACTCGATGACGCGGGCGAATCTATACATATCAGCGGCTTTTGCACCGTCCGAATGTGCAAAGAAGTATCTCGCGATCTTTTTGCCCTCTGCGATCAGCGTTTGCAGCCTTGTCAAAAGGTCCTCGACGCCCTCGCCCGTCTTTGCGCTTATGCATACCGCGTCGACAGGCAAATAGCCCTCATCGATCTTACAATCGCTTTTGTTATACACCTCTATAAGCGGCTTGTCGCCCGCTCCGAGGTCTGCTATCATTTGTTGCGTAACAGCACGCTTGCGTGCCCGCTCTGACTCGGGCTCGCTGAAATCTGTCAGCATTATCAATATGTCGGCATAAACGAGCTCCTCGAGCGTCGACTTGAACGCTTTGACGAGGTGCGTCGGCAGTCTGTCGATAAATCCGACCGTGTCAGTCAGCAGTATGTCGTTGCCATCGGGCAATTTCATAACCCTTGTCGTAGGATCAAGCGTTGCGAACAGCTTGTCCTCGGCGAGTATGCCTGCGCCTGTCAGATAATTGATAAGCGTCGACTTGCCTGCGTTGGTATAGCCTATAATGGCAGCCGAGGGCAATTCTGACCTTTCTCTTGCGGCACGCCTGACAGAGCGGTTCTTCTCGAGCTCTGCAATCTGCTGCTGCAAAAGTGCGATGCGTGCTCTGAGCCGCCTGCGGTCTATCTCGAGCTTGCTTTCGCCCGGGCCTCTTGTGCCGATGCCGCCGCCGAGCCTTGACATATCCTTGCCGTGACCGCTTAGTCTCGGCGCAGTATAGCGCAGGCAGGCGATCTCGACCTGCAATTTGCCCTCGCCTGTTGCGGCGTGCAATGCGAAAATATCCAGTATCAGCATGGTTCGGTCGATGACTCTTATGCCGAGTGCCTTGCCGAGATTGGATATCTGTGACGGCGTCAGCTCATCATCAAATACGCACAGATCTATGCGCTCGTCAGAGCGTATAAACTCGTGCAATTCCTCGACCTTGCCGCTGCCTATAAAGGTTGCCTTGTCCGGCGATATACGCGGCTGTATAACTCGTGCGACAGCTATACCGCCTGCGGTATCAAGCAGCCTTTCGAGCTCGTCGAGCGATCTGTCGCACTCTGCCTGAGTGCGTTCTGCCGTGACTGTGACCAGCACGGCGTATGAAACATTTTGGTTTTGTGTTTGTTCGGTCATATCTACACCTCTCTTTTCGTGTGCGTTGAGGCAAAAGAAATCGGCGGTGCAAAGGCACCGCCGCTTCTGTAGAATAGATTACTGAAGGTTAAATCTCTTTTTGAATTTATCAACACGACCGCCAACGTCGACAAGCTTCTGTTTGCCGGTGAAAAACGGATGGCATTTTGAACAGATATCAACCTTTATATTGTCTTTGGTAGACATAGTAACATACTCTTCGCCACAAGCACATTTGACAATTGTCTGCTTGTATTCGGGATGTAAGCCTTCCTTCATTTTGCATATTACCTCACTTTCGTAGTCAACAGGGAAAGTATAGCACACATTTTTGTGTTTTGCAATAGTTTTTTTCTAAAATCCTTGCGTTTTTTGCGTTTTTTTAGTATAATAGAGGCATCAACTACAGAGAGGACGCATTTTTATGAAACTTACCTATCTCGGAACAGCTGCAGCAGAGGGCTGGCCCGCCGTTTATTGCAATTGCGACCACTGTGTCAGAGCACGCAAGGCTGGCGGCAAAAATATACGCACACGCTCGCAGGCACTTATCAACGACGATATGCTGATTGATTATCCCGGCGATACCTATATGCACGAGCTTCTGCGTGGTTTTGACCTTTCGGCAATAAGGAACATAATCGTCACTCACGCACACCTCGATCATTTTGAGCCGCTTGACATGCATTTCAGGCATCCCGACTATTATTGCCACAACCGCACATCGGATGTGGTCGACATATACGGCAGCAAGGATGTTGTTGCAAAATACGAAAGGATGATACGCAAGACCGATTATGACGAGGCAGCCGTCGACGGCACGCATATGCATCTTATCGAAGCATATAAGCCCACTGAGCTTGGCAATTATACGGTCACCGCCATGAAAGCAAACCACGCACAGCCTCAGGATGCATATGTCTATATCGTCACCGACGGCAAGAGCACGCTTTTGTACCTGCACGACACCGGACTTTTGTTTGATGAGGTGTATGCTTATCTTGCCGAAAACCACATAAGAGCCGACCTTGTCAGCTATGACTGCACCTATGGCGCTCTGCCTAGCGGCGGCGGACATCTGGGGCTCGACTCCTGCCCTGTCGTGAGAGAAAAGCTTAGAGAAATAGGCGTCGTCGACGACAAAACGATCAACGTCATCAACCATTTTTCGCACAACGGCAAGCTGATATACGACGAGCTCGTGCCTGTCGCTGCGGCGGACGGATTCCTCGTTTCCTATGACGGAATGCAGATAGAATTCTGATTTTCCAAAACACAAAAAGAACCTTTGCTGGAAAGGTTCTTTTTTTAATGCAATTTAATTGAGCACCGCTCTGTCGCTGGCAAATTCCTTGCCGCTCGCATTCGAGAAAAGCTCGAGCAATTGCTCGACAGTGAGGCTCCTTTTTTGCTCGCCCCTGATGTCGAGAATTATTTGGCCCTGATGCAGCATGATCAGCCTGTTGCCGTGATTGATGGCGTCACGCATATTGTGGGTTATCATGAGCGTTGTGAGGCGGTTCTCAAAGACTATCTTGTCTGTTATGTCGAGTACCTTTTCGGCGGTTTTGGGGTCAAGCGCTGCGGTGTGCTCGTCGAGCAACAGCAGCTTTGGCTTTGAGAGCGAAGCCATCAACAACGTGACAGCTTGTCTTTGGCCACCCGAAAGCAGTCCAACCTTGCTGCTCATGCGATCCTCAAGTCCCAGATCGAGCGATGCGAGCATATCGCGAAATTCGGCTTTTTCGGCACTTGTGATGCCCCATCTGAGCCCGCGGCTTTTGCCACGGCGCTTGGCGAGCGCAAGGTTCTCTTTGATCTCCATATCTGCGGCAGTGCCCATCATAGGGTCCTGGAACACTCTGCCGAGGTATTTTGCACGTCTGTGCTCGGGCATTGATGTGACATCCTTGCCGTCAATGATTATCTTGCCGCTGTCGAGCCTCCAAACACCGCATATAGCGTTCATAAGAGTGCTTTTGCCTGCGCCGTTGCCGCCGATGACAGTGACAAAGTCGCCGTCCTCGAGCGTGAGAGAGAGATCTTGCAGTGCTCTTTTCTCGTTTATCGTGCCGGGATGAAAGGTCTTGGAAATTCCGCATATCTCAAGCATTGTTTTCACCCGCTTTCTTTTTGGTCTTTGCATGAATGCCGCTGAAATACTTTGCGCGCAGGTTGGGTACGCCGAGGAATATCACGACGACGATTGCCGAAAGCATTTTGAGCAGGTCGGTATCTATGCCGATAAAAACTATTATCTGATAGATCATATAATATATCACGCCGCCCACCAGAACTCCGCAAAGTCTGACGGCAAAATTGCGTGCGACCTTTTGCATAACTACGTCACCGATGACGATGGCGGCAAGTCCGATAACTATTGCGCCCTTGCCTGCGTTGATGTCGGCGGCACTCTGATACTGAGCGAGCAACGAGCCCGACAAAGCGACGATAGCGTTTGAAATGACGAGTCCCAGCACCTTGTTAAACTCGGTATTGATGCCCTGGGCACGTGCCATATTGTTGTTGCAGCCTGTTGCTCTGATCGAGCAGCCGAGCTCAGTGCCAAAGAACCAATAAAGTATGCCGATTATGACCGCCAATATAGCGAGCAGCGTCAGAATGACGTTCAGCGAGTCGCCCGTGGTGAGCACGAGCTGATATTTTCTCGGGTTGAGGCTTACGTTTGCCTGACCCTCTGTCACCTTGAGATATACAGACCACAGCATCATCTGCGTCAATATGCCCGAAAGTATCGCGGGAATATCCAGAACAGTGTGCAAAAGACCTGTGACAAGTCCTGCCAGCGCACCTGCGGCGGTTGCACAGAGCATAGCAACCCACGGATTGACGCCGGACGTGATGAGAACAGCACATACGGCTTCGCCCAAAATGATCGTTCCGTCAACCGTCAGATCTGAGATAGCAAGTATTTTATATGTAATGTATAATCCTATCGCCATTATACCCCAGATGAGACCTTGAGATATCGCTCCGGGCAGCGAGCCTAAGAGTTGTTCCATGCCAGTTTCCTTTTGATTTTAAGAATAATGCTTTTATAAAATAACAGATATAACGATCACTCGATCGCGGTATAGCCCTCGGGAATGGTTATGCCGAGCAATTCAGCCATTTCGGCATTGTATTTTTTGGTTGCGGGGGCATATTCGATGGGCATTTCAGAGATGTTTGCCTCGCCCTTCAGGATCTTTGCAGCCATTTTGCCTGTCTGCACGCCGAGGTCATAATAGCTTATCGAAAGCGATGCGATGCCGCAAGCCTTGGCAGTGTTTTCTTCACCTGCAAATGTGGGCACCTTCTTTTCACGGACGATGTTGCCGATGGTCTCTGCGCACGAAGCAGCAGTGTTGTCGGTGGGAATATAAATTGCGTCGCATTCTGCTGCGGCAGCGTTGGTTATTGCGATGATGTCGTTGGAGTCAGAGAAGGGGTATGCCTTGGCGACAACATTCTTTTTTGTGAGGTATTCGGTGACCTTCTCAACCTGATATTTGGAGTTTGCTTCGCCCGAGCAATAGATTATGCCGACCGACTTGACATCGGGGCAGATCTCAAGGATCATGTCAACCTGCTGGTCGAGCGGTGCAAGGTCGGAAGTGCCCGAAACATTGCTGCCGACGGTGCCGTTGAAGTTGTCGAGGTCGAGCGCAACGCTGTATTCGGTGATAGAAGTACCGAGCACGGGGATGGGGTTGGAAACAGTAGTGCTGTATGCAGCCTGAAGTGCAGGCGTTGCGTTAGCGAGGATGAGGTCAACGTTTTTGTTGACGAATTTGGTGATTATAGTTGTGCAGACGTTGGTGTCGCCCGAAGCGTTCTGCATATCGATGTCGACATTTTCTTCGCCAAGCTCGGCGATGACTGCGTCGATAAAGCCCTGCGTTGCGGCGTCAAGCGCTGCGTGCTGTGTGAGCTGGCATATGCCGATGGTGTACTTTTTGCTCGTGTTGTCAGAGCAAGCGGCAAATGCAAGGCACGAAACTGCGAGCATTGCAAGTGCGAGAACGAGCGATAAAGCTTTTTTGATGTTTTTCATAATGATTCCTCCTGCCAATTGGCGATTTGACAAAAAGTGCGTCATGCACGTCACTGCAAAAAATGCGTCAATTGCAGGTGAAATGTGCATATTTATGCACCGCTGTCTTATATGCGGGATATTGTACCACTAAAACAAGTAATTGTCAATGTATAAAATATAAATAAATATTAGCCCACCGGAGCACCATATCCGTCCTCTGACGGCACACCTGTCAAAGCACCGTATCCACCCTCGGAGGGGGGTTCTGCCTGAGTATGAGTGGCAGGCGGTTGCAGCTCCTCGTCATGAGTGACTATCCGACCATATTTGTCGGTGGCGTTATGCTCTCCGACAAAAACGCCATAGCCTATCTTTGCGGGCCCTTCGTCAGCGTGCGAGGGCTCCGGCTCGTGCTGCTGTCCGTGGACAGCACCATAGCCGTCCGAGGCTTGCTCATCAGTATGTATATCTATATCTGTGTCTGTGTGCAAAAGCACACCATAGCCTATTTCGGGCTGCGAGGTCTGCGTGGCTTCGATATGTGCGGTCTGCACGGCAGGCTGCGGCGAGGCAGCGGCGGAAAATGCATAAGGGGTTAGTGCGCTGATTATTTTTTCAAACCCTGCGTCACCGTTTTCTATCGAATCAACATCGACGATCTGCTGGTTGCCGAGATAAAACTCAAAGCTACCCGCAAGCTCGCATCTGTCTATTCTCATTGGGAAAACAGGCTTGCGATAGGTCAGTGCACGCTCAAGCTCCTTGTCGACCCAAGTCGATGCCTGAGATTGATTCGAGAGCAACAGCAACAGGCACTCGCACTCTTTGATAGCGTTGGTGATAACTGCGGCATAGCGCTGACCTGCGGGAATGTCGTAGGGTGCCATCCACAATTTGATATTGCGGCTCAAAAGACTTGCACGCACAGCTTCGGCGGCATCTTTGTCGGCAGAGCTATAGCTGATGAATACGTATCCCATAACGTCACTCCTTGTTTTGGTTTTGATAAATATAAAAGCATTATAATAGTATTTATAAAAAAAGTCAAGCGGACGCAGAGGATCTGCGCCCGCTTTTTGCAGTTAATATACTGTTTTAGTTATATTTTTTGCGTGCAGTATAGGTGGTGTGCAGCAATTCGTGTGCAAGGTGGCTGCCCGGCTCGGTGAGGAACTCTGCATAAAGCGTCTTGAGTTCTTCATTCTCGTGGGACTTGCGCTTTGCCTTGCCTGCGTCTTCGCCGTAGATAGCCTTTGCGCGCTCAACGCGAGGATCAACATAGCACTTTGTGGTAGCGTCGACGATAGGTGTGCCGCCACCGGTCACGCAGCCGCCGGGGCAGCCCATGATCTCGATGAATGTATAATCCTTTTCGCCTCTCTTGACAGCGTCAAGCAGCTTGCCTGCGTTGCCTGTGCCGCTTGCGACTGCAACGGTGATCTTCTTGCCGTCGAGATCGATCTCGGCCTCTTTGACACCTTCGATGCCGCGGACAGCGACAAAGTCGATGTTTTCGAGAGTCTTGCCTGTGACCTTCTCATAAACGGTACGGAGAGCAGCCTCCATAACACCGCCGGTGACGCCGAAGATGACACCTGCACCGGTCGATTCGCCGAGAACAGAGTCAAAGTCTTCGTCGGGCAGACGTGCAAAGTCGATGCCTGCTGCCTTCATCATGCGGGCAGCTTCACGGACTGTGAGGACTGCGTCAATGTCTGCAAGACCGCCGACAGAGAGCTCTTCACGCTTAGCCTCATACTTCTTTGCCGTGCAGGGCATGACAGAAACAACATAGATGTCCTTGGGATCGATGCCTGCTTTTTTAGCATAATAGCTCTTGATGACGGCGCCGAGCATCTCGTGAGGAGATTTGCAGCTCGAGAGGTTGGGTATGAATTCGGGATAGAAGGACTCGCAATACTTGACCCAGCCGGGCGAGCACGAGGTGATCATCGGCAGAGCGCCGCCCTCGGTGAGGCGGTGGATAAGCTCGGTGCCTTCTTCCATAATAGTAAGGTCTGCGGCGAAATCGGTGTCAAACACCTTGTCGAAGCCGAGCCTGCGGAGTGCGGAAACGAGCTTGCCTGTGCAGGCCGTGCCCATGGGCAGACCGAATTCTTCGCCGATGGTAGCACGCACTGCGGGTGCGGGCTGAACGACAACATGCTTTGTGGGGTCTTTGATAGCTGCCCAGACCTCGTCGATCGACTCTTTCTCATGCAGAGCGCCGACAGGGCAGGCGAGTATGCACTGACCGCAGTTGATGCAGGGTGATTCTGCGAGCGACTTGCCATAGATGCAGCCGACAGTCGACTTGAAACCACGCTTGGACATGCCGATAGCACCGATGCCCTGAACCTTGTTGCAGGTTGCGATGCAGCGACGGCAGTTGATGCACTTGCTGTTGTCGCGAACGATAGAGGGCGAAACTGCGTCGGGTGCTTCGGTATGAGTCTTGCAGCCCTCAAAGCCATAGCGGTCAACGCCGTACTCCTGGCAGAGCTTCTGCAATTCGCAATTGCCCGAGCGGATGCAGCTGGTGCATTCGCGGTTGTGGTTAGAGAGCAAAAGCTCAAGGTTAAGTCTGCGCGATTCACGCAGAGCGGGTGTATTTGTGTGAACTACCATGCCTTCGCCTACGGGGGAGACACATGCAGCCTGCAGGCCTCTGGCTCTCTCGACCTCGACAACGCACAGGCGGCATGCGCCTATTTCGTTGACGTCCTTGAGATAGCAAAGCGTGGGAATATTGACATGAGCTTCTCTCGCGGCATCGAGTATGGTGTAGGTGGAGGGAACGGTTACCTGAATGCCGTCAATTGTGAGCGTTACAGTTTTCATTTATATGTTCCTCCTTATTTCTTGCTTATCGCGCCGAACTTGCAGACATCGACGCAGGTGCCGCACTTGACGCACTTGCTCTGGTCGATGACGAACGGCTTGCGGATCTCGCCCGAGATAGCACCGACGGGGCACTTACGCGAGCATGCGCTGCAGCCCTTGCACTTTTCGGGGTCGATGACGTATTGTGCCAAAGCCTTGCAGCTGCCTGCAGGGCAACGCTTCTCTTTGATGTGAGCTTCATACTCGTCGCGGAAGAAGCGGAGCGTCGAAAGAACGGGGTTGGGAGCGGTCTGACCGAGCGCGCAGAGCGAGTTGGTCTTGATCATGTTGGCGAGCTCCTCGAGACGTTCAATATCGCCTTCTTCGCCCTTGCCCTCGGTGATACGGGTGAGTATCTCGAGCATTCTGCGAGTACCGACACGGCAGGGTGTGCACTTGCCGCAGGATTCGTCAACGATGAATTCGAGGAAGAACTTTGCGATGTCAACCATGCAGTTGTCCTCGTCCATGACGATCATGCCGCCCGAGCCCATCATGCAGCCCATTGCGACGAGAGTGTCATAGTCAACGGGGGTGTCGAGCAGGTGTGCGGGAATGCAGCCGCCCGAAGGGCCACCGGTCTGAACAGCCTTGAACTTTTTGCCGCCGGGAACGCCGCCGCCGATATCCTCGATGATAGTGCGCAGGGGAGTGCCCATGGGGATCTCAACGAGGCCTGTGTGAGTGATCTTGCCGCCGAGAGCAAAGATCTTGGTGCCCTTGGACTTTTCGGTGCCCATAGAAGCGAACCAGTCAGCACCCTTGAGTATAATCTGTGCAACGTTTGCATATGTCTCAACGTTGTTGATGATGGTGGGATGTCCAAACAGACCCTTGACTGCAGGGAACGGAGGACGGGGTCTGGGCTCGCCGCGGTTGCCCTCGATAGAGGTGAGCAGTGCGGTCTCTTCGCCGCAGACGAATGCACCTGCGCCAAGACGCAAGGAGATGTCAAAGTCAAAGCCTGTGCCGAATATGTTCTTGCCGAGCATACCGTATTCGTGTGCCTGATCGATAGCGATCTGCAGACGCTCGACTGCGATAGGATATTCTGCACGGACATAGATATAGCCCTGGTCAGCACCGATAGCATAGCCTGCGATAGCCATGGATTCGAGAACTGCGTGGGGGTCGCCCTCGAGGACCGATCTGTCCATGAATGCGCCGGGGTCACCCTCGTCGGCGTTGCAGACGACATATTTTTTGTCTGCGTTCGGGTTGTTCTCGAGAGTCTGGTCAGCAGCGAACTGCCACTTGCGACCGGTGGGGAAGCCACCGCCGCCTCTGCCACGGAGACCCGAAGCGAGTATGGTGTCGATGACCTGCTGAGGGGTCATTTCGGTGAGAACCTTGCCGAGAGCGGCATAGCCGTCCATGGCGATATATTCTTCGATGTTTTCGGGGTTGATAACACCGCAGTTGCGCAGAGCAACGCGCTTCTGGCTCTTATAGAACGAGGTGTCGCCCAGCGAAAGTGCCTTGTGGTCGACCTTGTCCTTGATGGTGTGGTCGCGATAAATGAGGCGGTCGACTATGCGGCCTTTGAGCAGATGCTCCTCGACGATCTCGGGAACGTCGTCAGCCGTAACAGACGAATAAAACACGCCTTCGGGATAGATGATCATAATAGGGCCGAGTGCGCAGAGACCGAAGCAGCCGGTGTGAACTATCTCGACTTCGTCCTGCAGACCCTTCTTCTCAAGCTCTTCCGCCAGCGCTTTGCGTATGGCGGCGCTGCCGGAGGAGGTGCAGCCGGTGCCTGCACAAACTAATACATGAGCACGAATCATTTTGCAATATCCTCCGTTAAATTATATTTGTGTGCCATCGAGCATATACTCGGTGACGGGTTTGCCGCCCTTGATGTGTTCGGCGACGACTCTGCGTGCCTTCTCGGGGGTCATTTTTACATAAGTGATCTTCTCTTTGCCGGGCTCGATGACCTCGACTATAGGCTCCTGCTCGCACATACCTATGCAGCCGGACTGATAAACGATGGCTTTGGTATAGACCTCGTCCTCTGCGACTGCCTCGACAAGTGCATGCAAAACCTCTCTTGCGCCTGCGGCGATGCCACAGGTTGCCATGCCGACAACGATGCGTGTGCCGTTTTCACCTTCACGAAGAGAGATGTTTCTGCTCATCTTCTGCTTGATCGCGGCAAGTTCCTGCAATGTTTTCATGCTTTGATTGATCCTTTCGGGTTATAGTTTATTTTTTATTATTCGTAAAAAAGGGTGTACTGATTTGTGAGCTCGTTTTTTGCCCACTGCAAAACAGCGGGTATTGACAGTGGCAGTGAGCCTATCACCTGTCGTATCTCGACTGTGTCGATAAAGACCTGACTGTCGCCTGATCGATGGCAGAACCTGAATTCGGCATCGCCGATGCCTGACAGAATCGCTGACACCGTCGAAGCGACGTCGCCGAGCTTCGGGCAATATTCGCTCGCTTTGACAAAGCTCGCACATACGACCGTGCCGTGAAAGCACGGGTGCGCGGCAATGCAGCGACTGCGTATGTCAAGCCCTCCGCCTGTCATCTCTGCCGTGTTTTTAAGCAGCCAAAGCCCAAGTCCGCCGTCACCGCCGCGAGTTGTGTATGCTCTGTCGGTGACAAAAGGCAGGACTTGCGCCTCTATGCCGTGTCCGTCGTCGCAGACGGTCATTTTGATAACCGAATGTGTTTCGAAAATATCGGCGGCGATATGCCTGCTGTGCGCCATGATAGAATTATTGACCGCATCGAGCAGATGCAACGAAATATCCTGCATGGCTTATTCCGATCTTGAGAGCAATCTGCCTATCACAAGGCATGTCTCATACACAGGCATATCCGAAACGGCTATGTTCAAGCCTCTCGCCTCTGCTGACGAAAGCATAAGCTCGTCCGGCTCTGCGCCCTCGCAGAGAATGACACAGGGCATATTGACCAGAGCCGCTATCGCAGCGACATTGACGCAGGTCATAACCGTAGCAAAGCACTGTCCCTTCGACGCCTTGTCCATAACGTTGCTGAGCAGATCACCTGCATAGCAGCCACTGACGCCCGTGTCGGGAGAGGGCATGTTGACGACTTTGAATCCGGCCTCGCTGACAAGCTCTGAAACTGTCATAAAAATGCCTCGGTATCAGTATTTTGCAAGTATGCCTTCAACGGCGTCGGCAGTGACCTTGCCATAAACGTCGTCGTTGATCATCATGACGGGTGCGAGACCGCAGCAGCCAAGGCAGCGAGTGTCGCGGATCGAGAATTTGCCGTCTGTGGTGGTCTGGCCTGCCTCAATGTTGAGAGTTGACTTGACCTTGTCGAGAACGGCGCCTGCGCCTTTGACATAGCAGGCAGTGCCCGTGCAGACGCTTATGACATAGTCGCCTGTCGGGGTGAGGGTGAATTGTGCGTAAAATGTTGCAACGCCATAGACATCGCTTGTGGGAATGCCGAGCGAGTCGGCGATGAGCTCCATCGTCTCAAACGAAAGATAGCCAAAGAGATTTTGAGCCTTTTGCATGATAGGCATGAGAGGGCCCTCGGTGTCCTTGTGCTCGGCGATAAACGCCTTGAGTTCTTCGGTCTTAGCTGCGATTTGCTCTTTAGAAAGTGCCATAACACTTGTCCTCCTGAGTTTATAAATAAATAATGTTACCTGAAATATCGATACACTTGAAACCAACTTATAATATACCATAGAATTCTGCACTTTGCAAGTTTTTTAGCATTATTTTTTTATGGTTTTTATTGCAATTTGGCTTGATGCGTGATAAAATTCATTTGAAGGGAGTGTGCTTTATGACAAAAAACAAAAATTGGTGGAAAAACAAGATAGCATATCAGATATATCCTCGCAGCTTTTGCGACTCCAACGGTGACGGCATAGGCGATATAAACGGCATTACATCCAAGCTTGATTATCTCAAAGACCTCGGCATAGACATCATCTGGATCTGCCCTGTATACCGCTCGCCCATGGACGACGGTGGATATGACATTTCGGACTATTATGACGTTGACCCGATATTCGGCAAAAAGGATGACATAGATCTGCTTATTTCAGAGGCGAACAAGCGTGGTATAAAGATACTTATGGACCTCGTGCTCAACCATTGCTCTGACGAGCATCCATGGTTTAAAAAAGCACTTGCCGATCCCGACAGCGAAGAGGCGGGCTATTTCTGGTTCAGAGAGAGCCACGGCACTCCGCCCAACAACTGGCGCTCTATGTTCGGCGGCTCTGCATGGGAGAACGTCGGAGGCGACAGATGGTACCTGCATCTTTTTTCAAAAAAACAGCCCGATCTCAATTGGGAAAATCCCAAACTGCGCCAAAAGCTTTATGACATGATTAACTATTGGCTCGACAAGGGGCTTGGCGGTTTCCGCATAGATGCCATAACTCATATCAAAAAAGAGCCCACGCTCTCGTCATTGCCGCCTGATGATGATGACGGAATGGTCGGCTGCTTTGCTCCCACGCGCAATTATCCCGGCATCGGCGAACTTTTGACGGAACTGCGCAAAAACACGTTTGACAAGCACGAGTGCATGACTGTCGCCGAAGCGGCCGGTGTACCCTATGAGGAGCTCGGCGAATATATCGGTGAGGACGGATATTTTGATACGCTGTTTGATTTCACCTACAGCGAGCTTTATGCCTACGGTCATGGCTGGCATACCTGCAAGCGCCCGTGGGAATGGCCTATATCAAACCTTCGCGACAGGATGTTTGCATCGCAGCTCGCAACAGAAAAGGTCGGCTTTGGTGCAGTCTATTTTGAAAATCACGATTATCCCCGCGCGTGTGCGAAATTCCTGCCCGACCGCTATGTAAGTGTTGTTTCGCAGAAGATGCTGGGCACTTTGTTCTTCTTCCTCCGCGGTATACCCTTTATCTATCAGGGGCAGGAGCTCGGCATGACCAACACGCATTTTGATTCTATCGAGCAGGTCGACGACATATCGACCAGAAACCACTATAAGGTCGCGCTTTCCGACGGACTTTCGCCTCATGAGGCGATAAAAGCGGTCGAGAGGTACAGCCGTGACAATGCGAGAGTTCCGTTCCCTTGGGACAGCAGCGCAAACGGCGGATTTACCACAGGAACGCCGTGGATAAGAGTGCATCCCGATTATGCAACGGTTAACGCCGCCGACGAGCAAAAGGATCAAAACAGCGTTCTTAATTATTATAAGCACATGATAGCACTCCGCAAGGGCGAGGAATATAACCAAACCTTCACCTATGGAGATATTCAGCCGATTTTGCTCGAGCACGACGATATTATCGCGTATACAAGAAACGGCGACAGAAGTGCTGCCGTAATATGCTCGTTCTGCCCCGAACAAAAGACTGTAAAACTGCCGTTTGAGTGCGGTGAAATACTGCTTTCAAACTATGATGAACAATGCGTGCAGGGCTCTGAAATGACGCTCAGACCCTTCGAGTGCGCAGTCATCGCTGTAAAGGACTGAAATATGCTCAAAATAGGAGTCGTCGGCATCGGACGCATGGGCTCGCACCATGTCGACATGTATCAAAAGCTCGTTTCAAACGGAGCCGACATCAAGCTTGCTGCGATATGCGATGTCGAGCAGTCGCGGCTTGACGGCACGACAACACATATTTTTAATATGGGAACAGAGCGTGAGCGCGATCTTTCTTCTATTAATAAATATACATCGATCGACGATATGCTTTTGCATGAAAAGCTCGATATCGTCGATGTCGTTGCACCTACATATTTGCATTGCGAGCTCTCGTGCAAGGCGCTCGAGGCAGGCTGCGACGTCATGTGCGAAAAGCCTATGGCACTTAATGCCGAGCAGTGCGACAGAATGCTTGAGACCGCAAAGAAGCACGGCAGACTTTTGATGATAGGTCAGTGCCTGCATTTCTGGCGCGAATATGTCTATCTGCAGGAGGTCATAAAGCAAAAGACCTTCGGTGAGGTCAAAGGCGGATTCTTTTGGCGCGGCGGATATGCTGACCACGAGAATAACCCCTCGTGGCACGACTGGATAATCACTGCCGACAAGGGTGGTGGAGGATTGTTCGATCAGCATATTCACGACACCGATTTTGTCAGGCTTTGCTTTGGTGAGCCGCAGGGAGTGCTGACTACTGCACGCAAGTATTTCAAGGACAGTGCCGACGACATTGTTTCTACAAATTATATATATAGCGACAAGGTCATCAGTGCGACCGACGATATTGCATATGTCGGCTATCCGTTTTCTTACGGCTATCGTGTCGACATGCAGGATGCGACTGTCGAGTTTGACAAGGGCATTGTAACTGTTTTCCCTCACCGCAAAGAGGCTTATAACCCCGACGTGACCGAATACGGCACGACCGACGATGCATATTATAATGAGATAGAATACTTTATAGGCTGCGTAAAAACGCGCACGTATCCCGTCAGATGCAAGCCCGAGGATGCAAAGGCGTCGGTTCTGCTCGCCCTCAAAGAAGCAGAGTCGGCAAAAAAGAACAGATTTTGATCAAATCGGCGTTTGCGGCAAAAGCTGTGAACGCCGATTTTTTGCTTTTTGCAGCAGAATTCAAAATGAAATTGCATGTATTTGAAAATTTGACACCCCAATAATCTGCGGCACACCAAAAAAGCGTGCTAACAAAATATGCGCACAGTGCAAAGAATTGCATTTTTATTCGCTATTCTGCACTTTTTGTGCATAACTATACGAAATGTACGCATAAACGGCTTGACGTGGGCATTTTTTGTGCGATTTTTATAGTAAAAAAATTCGCTCTGCCTATTGCATTTAGCGCGAAAGTATGATATAATCATGCCAATCTTTTTTGAGAGATTTGCATTTTGCAATTTCAAAACTTGCAAAATTGCAGTTCGTCAGCATAAATAGCCACAAAAAATTGCTCAAAAACAGCAATTTGATGCCGATTAATAGTTGACAACGGCATATTTGTATGCTATAATTGACGAAAATATTTTATGTGCCTCGTGGCACTGCATTAATTCGAAATATATTAGCGCATCGCGTTACTATATAATTTTATTTGGAGGAATCCGCAAATGAAGAAAACAAAGATTTTCGCGCTTCTGTTGGCTCTTCTGATGGTTGCAACGATGGTTGCTGCTTGTGCTCCCACAAGCGACACTTCATCGGACGACACATCCAGCACAACAAGCGACGCACCTGCTGTTGACTTTGACGGCACCGAGGGTTATGTTAACCTCGACGGCAAAGTTTATGGCGAAGACTACACCTCGGTTTACGAGAAATACGGCAAAGATATAACGATCGCTGACGTTCAGAAGAACGACGACGGCGACTGCTATATCGAAAAAGACGGCAAGCAGTACATCCTCGGCCTCGACTTCCTTTCGATGGCTATGGTTTACAACTGCGGCAACGGCACTCTTGAAGAGCAGAACAGTGCTTACACCAAGTGGTGGCAGTACTACATCGAGAGATGGAACAAGCTGCTCCCCGAGATTCCCCTTTACTGCAACCAGTACTACGACGTTTACAGCACCAAGATCCAGCAGGTTAAAGAGAACCCCACCAACCCGCTTTGGAGCGCAGCTGCTGCTCTGATTGACTGGACTTCTGTTAAAGAAGACAACAGCATCATCCTCGGCAACTCCACTGAGCTTTCGGGCCTCTTCCGTTACTCGTCCTACGGTGTCTCCAGCCCCGGCGCTGCTGACCAGGATATCGAGAGCCTGACTGTCGAGCTCGGCACCGTCGTTGCTAACAAGAATGGCGCATATGTCTGGAACCCCACAGTTGTTAAGTCTCACACCGAGACTGTCAACGATGACAACTCCAAGACTTTCGAAATCGAGATCTATGACGACCTCAAGTTCAGCGACGGCTCTGCTGTCACTGCAAAAGACTACCTCGTTGGCACTCTCGTCTTCTCTACCAAGGTTGCTACCGCTGCTATGGGCAGAGACAAGATGAGCGGCATGACCGTTGTTGGCTACGATTCTTTCGCAGCATATGACGGCGGCGAAGAAGGCACCAAAGAATTCTCTGGTCTGAGAATGTTCGATGACTACAAGTTCTCTGTTACCATCTCTGCAGATTATCTTCCTTACTTCTATGACATCGCTTACGCTGCCTTCTCTGCTCAGTATGCAAAGATGTGGATTGGCGATGCTGAGATCAAAGACGACGGCAATGGCTGCTACATTACCGATGGCTTCTATGCAAAAGAGGGCGACGACTATACGATGGCTGCTTACCTCAATGCAACTTCTCAGAACACCGATACTACCTATCCTTACTCCGGTCCCTACTATGTAGAGAGCTATGACGCAGCAAGCAAGATTGCTACTCTTAAGGCTAACACCTACTACAAGGGCAACTACGAAGGCTCCAAGCCCTCGATCGACACTGTTATTTATAAGAAAGTTGTTACCGCTACTCAGCTGCAGGACCTCAAGTCTGGCGGTGTTGACATCCTGATGGGTGTTACCGGCGGCGACGCTACCAAAGAAGCTCTTACACTTATCGACGAAAGCAACGGCGCATTCGACGAAGTCGACTATGGCCGTGCCGGCTACGGCAAACTTGGTTTCCGTTGCGACTTCGGCGCATCGCAGTTCGCTGCAGTTCGCCAGGCAGTAGCTCTCTGCATGGACCGTCCCGACTTCGCTAAGAAGTTCACCGGCGGTTACGGCGGAGTTGTCGAAGGACCTTACTACAGCACCTTCTGGGCTTATGCTGCAGTTAAGAACGACATCAAGCTTGACGCTTATGCAACTGACAAAGACGCAGCTATCAAGACCCTCGAGGCTGACGGCTGGGTATATGACAAAGACGGCAACACCTACACTGAAGGTATCCGTTATAAGAAGATAGCTGCTTCCATCATCACCGAGGCTGACAAGACCTTCGCTTCTGCTGATGGCAAGTACAAGACCGAAAAGGTTGGCGACTTCTATTACATGCCTCTCGTAATCAACTGGTTCGGCACTACCGACAACGATTTCACCGATCTGCTTGTTGGTGCTTTCCAGGAGAACTCGAACCTCGCTGACTGCGGCGCTTATATCACCGCTAAGGCTGGCGACTTCTATCCCATGCTTGCTGAGCTCTATCAGCAGGATTACGGCTCTGGCGTCTACGGTGGCGTTCCTACCTATGCTGCATTCAACTTCGCAACCGGTTACAACTCTGCTGTTTATGACTATTCATACGGCAACACCGTTGACAACACCATGTATGATATGTACTCGCAGTACTACATCATAGATGAGGCTGACATCATTTTCCTTAAGTAATTAATCAATTAGTTTAAGGAACTCGTTATAGAGTTTATTGGCAGGAAGGGGCTTCGTGCCCCTTCCTGCAACCTTTATGTAAGCATTTTTTCGCACATTCCAATTGTAATAACCGCTTTTTACCCACTCGCATTTAAATTCGAAAACAATAAAGTGCAAGGCACTTTTGTTATATATCAGCGGCAAGTGCCGCAAATAAATTCAAAGGATGAATGATTATGGGAAAGTATATTGTTAAGAGAACAGCATATATGCTGATAGTTCTCGTGATACTGTCTTTTCTTATGTTCTGGCTTTATAATACGGCATGGGGCGACCGTGCGTATACCGAAGCCTTTGAAGAGGTCAAGGCCATTAAAAACCTGACCACTGAAGAAAGAGAAGCGTTGTTTCAAGAAAAGTATTTTTCATACCAGTGTCGCTATGGTACAGAGACAGGCAGCACTGTTGTGCAGTATTTGAGATGGCTTGGCGTATATCCTTATTATGACGGCACTTTCAGTGGATTGCTGCAGGGTGACCTTGGTGAATCGACTTTTTATCACCTGTCTGTCGCCGAGGCTATTAAAGAGCCGATGCGCATCACCATAATCGTAAATATATTCGCTACTATTCTTGCACTCGGCATAACCATTCCTCTCGGCATTCACTGTGCTGTCAAGCGTGGCAAGTTTGGCGATAAGTTTATGCAGATACTTACCATTATAGGTTATAGCTTGCCAACCTTCCTGATAGCGCTCTTGTTTATCTGGATATTCGTTGCGAAGCTCGGTTGGCTGCCGCCGTCTGGCATGGGCACTCCCGGCAACAAGTTTGTCGGTATGGAGAAGGTGCTCGATACACTTTATTACTTCGCACTGCCCATGATTGTTATGACATTCTGCTCTATGGGCGGCATGACCAGATACGTCCGTGCTTCTATGATCGAGGCACTCTCAATGGACTGCATCAGAACCGCTCGTGCAAAGGGCTTGCGCGAGAAGGTCGTTATTTATAGCCATGCATGGCATAACGCACTTATTCCTATCGTTACGCTCGTCGTTGGCTGGTTCCTCGGTATTTTCTCGGGATCGCTGGTCATTGAGCAGATATTCGCCATCAACGGTATGGGTCAGGTCATGATCACTGCTTTGAGAGCAAGTGACAACGACCTTATCATGTTCCTGCAGATGTTCTATGTCGTTATAGCACTGCTGGGCAACCTCGTCATAGATATTGTCTATGGTCTGGTCGATCCTCGTGTCAGAGTTAACAAATAAGGAGGAGATTTAAAATGAGCAAAGATAAAAAGAATACCTCCTCCGCTCCCAAGAAGCGTGCAGGCTGGTTAAAGCGTCTGTTCTTCGGCGGCAGCAAGACTTATGCTGACGAGGTTCTTGCCACCGACAAATACGGTCAAAAGCAGGTTTCTGATGTTGAGGCTATTTTGAGCCCCGGCAAGCAGATAGTTAAGAACTTTCTTGAAAAGAAGTATGCTGTTGTAGCACTTATCATTGTTGTTTTGATGTTCGTTATGGCATATATCGGACCTCTGTTTATGCCTAAGTACTACGACTCATATTCAGAGACGCTGCAGCAGAATATATATCCCACCCTCGGTATGATGGATATGCCCAAGGAATTGCAGAGCGATATTAAGCAGATCTCGTCTTATGGTCCTTTCACCGTTGGACTTTCCAACGCAGGCAATGTCTATGTTTGGGGCTGTACCAAGATTGGTACCACCGGCGTCGACGTTGCCAACATACCCGAAGAGGTTAAAAACGCAAATATCGTTATGATCGCAGCCGGCATTGACCATATAATCGCTATTGATGATCAAGGCAAGATATATGGCTGGGGCGACAACAAGCTCGCCCAGTACGGTTTGTATGGAAAGCTGCCTGACTTCGTTCTGCCTATGTCCGAAGACCTCAGAGAGAACGGCGTTGACATCAATAATGTCAAAAAGCTCATCTGCGGCTATCAGGTCACAGCAATTCTCATGAACGACGGCAGATTGCACATCTGGGGCAATAAGAACATGTATACCAACATGGAGTATTTTGCCACCATGAACGATGTTGATGAGGTTACCGGCGTCGCTCCCAACCCTGTTTTGCTTGATGATATAACCTTCACTTTGAGCTATGTCGTCGGCATCCGCCGTGCTCCCGAAGACGGCAGCACCTATGATCCTATCGTGCTCGGCCCTGCTAACGTCAAGACTTTCGTCGAGCCCAAGGCTTCGTATGACGATAAAGAGGGCACCAAGATCAATACTTGGCTCAAAGAGCGTGCACACGATGGTCACAACGCAACCATCAAGGCCGCTTATTCGACTTGCTCTACTGTCACCTATCAGCTTTCTGATAACTCTATTCTTGTTGCGGGCAGCTTCCATGAGAGCAAGCGCTCGTTCGTCAAGATGCCCACCCTTGCAGAGGGCGAGTATTTTGTCAACATTTCGGCAGGCTCGCGCCATTATTCCGGCGTGACCAACCTCGGCAATGTTTATACATGGGGCGAGGATCTGCTCGACCAGTGCACTATGCCTTCAAAGGTTGAACCGACCGCAAAGGTTTATGCAACAGGCTTCCAGAACTATTCTGTCAACGAAGACAACGAGCTCGTTCAGACCTGGGGCAACAGGGGCTATTTATTTGGCACCGATAAGAACGGTGCAAACATCCTGCACCGCATAATCATCGGCTCAAGAATGACCATGACTATCGGCGGTGTTGCAGTTATCATTTCGACAATCATCGGCATAATCATCGGCTGCCTTGCAGGCTATTTCGGCGGCAAGGTCGACATAGTACTCATGCGTGTTACCGAGGTTTTTGCGGCAATCCCGTTCCTGCCGTTTGCCATGATACTTTCGTCAATGATGACCAAGATCCCTGACGATAATATTAGAATATTCCTGCTGATGTGCATACTCGGCTGCTTGTCGTGGACAGGCCTTGCAAGACTTGTTCGCGGTCAGGTGCTCGTCGCACGCGAAAATGAGTATGTCACCGCAGCAAAATCTATGGGTATCAAAGAATCGACCATCGCGTTCAAGCACATACTGCCTAACGTTATCTCGATCATCATCGTTACCCTGACGCTTGACTTTGCAACCTGTATGCTGACCGAGTCATCGCTTTCGTACCTCGGATTCGGCGTTCAGCTGCCTGCACCGACGTGGGGCAATATGCTTAACGGCGTCATCAATATGACCATTATCAACAACTATTGGTGGCAGTGGCTGTTCACATCGCTGTTCCTTGCTACTACTACTATTTGCATCAACATTATCGGCGACGCGCTCAGGGACGTTATGGACCCCAAGTCGAGCGCTGAAAGGTGAGGAGGTTAAATTATCATGGCATTGCTTGAAGTTAATAACCTGCACACCTATTTCAAGACCCGCAAGGGCATTGTTAAGGCAGTCAACGACGTGTCTTATACCCTTGAGCCCGGCAAGACCATCGGCATAGTCGGTGAGTCGGGCTCGGGTAAATCCGTCTCGGCAATGAGCATTCTGCGATTGCTCGATGATAACGGATATATTGCCGAGGGCAGCGTAAAGTTTGAGGGCAAAGAGCTCACCAAGCTTTCGATGGATGAGATGTATCACATCCGCGGTAACGCGATTTCGGTCATCTTCCAGGAGCCTATGACCTCGCTCAACCCTGTATTTTCTGTTGAAAAGCAGCTTTCTGAGCCGTTTATCGTTCACCAGGGCATGAAGAAGAAAGAGGCACGCGAGAGCGCCCTCAAGATGCTCTATGATGTCCAGATACCTAACCCCGAGGCAGTTATGAAGCAGTATCCGCATCAGCTTTCGGGCGGTATGAGACAGAGAGTCATGATCGCTATGGCGCTGGCTTGCAAGCCTCGCATTCTGATCGCCGACGAGCCCACCACCGCGCTTGACGTTACGATTCAGGCACAGATCCTGCGCCTTATGAACGATCTGCAGCGTGAGAACGGCACTTCGATCATATTCATCACCCATGACCTGGGCGTTATAAACGAAATGGCTGACGACGTCGTCGTTATGTATTGCGGACAGGTCGTCGAGCAGGCTTCGGCGCGTATTATCTTCACCGACTGCAAGATGAGCCATCCTTATACCGAGGGCTTGATGAACAGCATTCCGCGTATCGACAATATCACGCACAAGCTTGAGCCTATCCCCGGCGTCGTGCCGCATCCGCTCGCACTGCCTAAGGGCTGCAAATTTGCACCGAGATGCAAATATGCAACGCAGAAGTGCCTCGATGGCGAGCCTCCGCTCGTGGAGGTCCTGCCCGGACAGCGCGTCAGATGCTTCTATCCCGAAAAGGAGGTGAGGAACAGTGCCGAACACCAAAAAGCTCTTATCGATCACGAATCTTAAAAAATATTTCCCTATTGCAAAGTCGAGCATCTTCCAAAAGCAGCAGTACTATGTCAAGGCTAACGAGGAGATCACTATCGACATTTATGAGGGCGAAACACTCGGCATAGTCGGCGAGTCGGGCTGCGGCAAGTCGACCCTCGGCAGAGTGCTGTTGCAGCTCTATGAACAGACTGCAGGCACGACGATGTATTATGGCGTTCCTCGTGCAGATCTCGCTCCTGATTATGTTCTGCATACTCTGAAACATGCAGATAAATACATCGCCAAAATGCACGCCGCTGAAGCACGTGCAATGGCTGCGGCAGAGAAGGCTGATTTGCTCGGCGAAGATGCAACATTCTTTGATCTGCAGGACAAGAACCTCGCTGAGGCTGAATATCAGACCGCAGTTGCTCACACCGCAAAGATTCTGGGCGGCTTTACCGTCAAGGACACCAAGGCAGGTGCTGCATTGCTCTACCAGCAGGCACAGCTCGAGGATGACGCTGCTGCACTCGCAGAGCGCATTAAAGATATTGACCTCCAGCTTGATGACTCGGTCGAGGACGATGAGCGCAAGAAGCTCTCTGAGTCCAAAAAGCAAAAGCTTATCGCAAAGCGCGATTCATATATCGCACAGCGCGAATCAAAGCTTGCTCAGATCGCCGACCTCGCCAATAAGATCGACGAGCGCAAGGCAGCATATAAGTATGACGAAGAGTTTATGCATTACGAGTCTATGCTTGACGACGGCATCGACCTCGCACGACTCAAATATTCTGAGATGCGCCATCTGCGCAAGGATCTGCAGATAGTATTCCAGGATCCGTATTCATCGCTCAACCCCCGTATGACCGTTGGTCAGATAATCGAGGAGGGTCTTGTTACCCATAAGTTCTATCGCCACGGCTCTAACAAAATGAGAGAATATATCCTCGAGGTCATGCGTAAGTGCGGCCTGCAGGACTATATGCTTTACAGATATCCGCACCAGTTCTCGGGCGGTCAAAGACAGCGTATCTCTATCGCGCGTGCACTTGCGGTTCACCCCAAATTTGTCGTCTGCGACGAATGTGTTTCGGCACTTGACGTTTCGATTCAGTCGCAGATCATCAACCTTTTGCAGGATCTTAAGGACAAAGAGAACCTCACATATATGTTCATCTCGCATGACCTTTCTGTCGTCAGATATATTTCTGACAGGATTTGCGTTATGTACCTCGGCAATGTCGTCGAGCTTGCAGATGCATCAAAGATATTTGAGGATCCCCGCCATCCTTATACCGTCGCACTGCTTTCGTCGATACCCACAACCGACCCCGAAAGCCTCTCGAAAGAGCGCATTTTGCTCGAGGGCAACATCCCCAGCCCCATCAAGCCGCCGTCAGGATGCAAATTCCACACTCGTTGCTATATGGCATGCGAGCAGTGCAAGCGCGTTCCGCCCGAGCTTGCCGAGATCGAGCCGGGTCATTTCGTAGCCTGCCACTTCCCGCAGCGCAAGCTCGACAAAAACGGCAATTATCTCTTTGAGATGCCGTCAACAGAGCGCAGATCCTCGAGAGAAGCACAATAATTCAGATAAGGTCTTGCAGCTATGATTTTTAAGCGACTTAAAAAATCAACACCCGAACAGGAGCAGGAGTTCAGAGATATGCTTGAGAACGAGCATGTCGGCGCAAAGGACAAATTTGCGATGAGCTTTTCGGCATTTCTTGTCATAGTTTTGCCTTGCTTCTTGCTGCTCGCACTCTTTGGATTTTTGATGCTTTTGCTCTTTGGAGCGATATAAAACAAACAAAAGCCGTTTCACTCGAAGCGGCTTTTTTGTTGCGTCTTTTGGGCAATTTGCCTGTTGACTTTTGGTGTGATTAAGAGTATACTTCACATCGTTTGAGTATTTAAAACAACACTTTTTTCAAGGAATTTTGATATGAATATTGCAATAAAGCCTATGCCGCTCGGAATGCGGCTTATGGCGTTTGTCAAAAAGAATACCGTCATGTGCATAGCACTTGCCGCTGCTGTGATAACCTCGTTTATTGTTCCGCCGGATGCTATGTATCTCGAGTATTTTGACTTTAGGACGCTCACCTGTCTGTTTTGCGTGCTTGCGGTTGTCTGCGCCTTGAGGAATATCAACTTCTTTTATATTTTGGCTCGCCGCATAGTCAGGATGTTTAAGAATGCACGCATGAGTGTCATCGCACTTGCATACATAACGTTTATCGGCTCAATGCTGATAGCCAACGATATGGCACTGCTGACGTTTTTGCCGCTCGGATATTTTGTTTTGTCGTCGACGGGCAAGCAAAAGTATATGGCGTTTACGTTTATAATGCAGAATATCGCCGCCAACTTGGGCGGAATGCTCACGCCGTTCGGCAATCCGCAGAATTTGTATCTCTATTCTAAGTTTGAGATCCCCGACCTTGAATTTGTCGCAATAATGGTACCGCCGTTTTTGCTCTCGGTCTTGCTCATAACCGTTTGCTGTATCGTTTTTGTCAAGCCAGAGCCGCTCGAATTGCCGCACGAAAACACAAAGCTCGAGCCTAAACGCACGGCACTTTATCTTGCATTGTTTGCACTCTCGATATTGATAGTTTTCAGAGGAATACCTTATTGGATAGGTCTTGTTGTCATCCCTGCGGTATTGCTTTTTGTCGATAAAAAAGCACTGTTGTCTGTCGACTATTGCCTGCTTTTGACTTTTGTCTTCTTCTTTATTTTTGCGGGTAATATGGCGCGTATTGATGCAGTCAAGAATTTGTTTATGTTTTTGATGCAAAAGAGCACTTTGCTTTTCAGCATACTTTCGTGCCAGTTCATCAGCAATGTCCCCTCGGCCATATTGCTGTCGCAGTTCACGACTGATTACGCAGACCTGCTCGTCGGCGTCAATATCGGTGGCGTGGGCACGCTTATTTCGTCACTCGCCAGCCTCATAACTTTTAGAGAATATGTCAGCCATAACCCCGGAAGAAGTGGATATTATATCAAACAGTTCTCTGCATTTAACTTTGCTTTCCTCGCGATGCTCACGGCGTTTATGCTGATACTTAAGGCTGTATAAAAAACAAAACGGTGTCGGGGAATCGACACCGATTTTTGTTAGTTGCGGTTGCAGTCATATGCTCGTGTTATAAATACTTGCTTGCAATATGATTCACGTTCACATAAATAATCGTCGCTTATGTTCCTTTTAAAAACGTTTCTATTATAGCGAATTTAAAGTAATTATCGGCATATTCCGGGTTGCTTTATATCGGCAGCTTGACTTGCTTTGACACTTGTTCTCTGCGATATTAGATTTTCAGTCTTTCGCTAAGCCCTGAGTTTATTGATCGGCACTAAGTTATACACCTCGTGCCAGTCGTTATATCGCATGAAATCTCCTTCTTTTTTAAATGCACCCAAAAAGAGCCATCGATAGAATGCGTTGTCATTGTCAGGGTGTAGGAACTGCAGACATAGCTTGCTGTCATTTTTTGTTTAAAGGAATAAACGCTATCGTTTGTTGCGTTGTTTAGACAGCACGTCTATTTGTAATATGCGCTTTTGTCAATGTGAAACAAAACGTTTAAGTAAATCACTTTTCCCTTAATTACATACATATTATTAAGTTAGTTTAAGACAATCAATATAGCATTATTTGCAATTATTGTCAACGCAAAATTTGCAATAATGCGGTGTTTTTGGCACAAATGCGAGGGGAGGGTTATTTATCGGTTGACATTGGCAAAAAATTATTGTATAATTAGAAGATAAAAAATTTGCAAGGAGATCTGATAATGAAACTTTATGACGAGCTTGTCTGGCGCGGTCTGATCAAGGACATCTCCAGCCCCGAGCTTGAGCAAAAGCTGAATGAGGGAGGACTTAAATTTTATATAGGCACTGACCCCACGGGTGACAGCCTTCATCTGGGTCATTATTCCTCGTTTATAATAATCCGCAGGCTTGCTGCTGCAGGACATATTCCGTTTATACTTGTCGGCGGTGCAACAGGTCTTGTCGGTGACCCCAAGGCGACTGCCGAGCGTGAGCTTTCAAGACGTGAGGTTATTCAAAAGAACTTTGACTCGCTCAAGGCTCAGCTTATGCAGCTTTTCCCGGGGGTGACTGTCGTCAACAACTATGATTGGTGCAAGGACATAAATGTCATTGACTTCCTGCGTGACTACGGCAAATTTATCACCGTCAATTATATGCTCGCTAAAAAGCATATTCAGGATAGACTTGATTCAGAGGACGGTATTTCGTATGCCGAATTCTCGTATATGCTTATTCAAGGCATCGACTTTAACTATCTGAACGAGCATTACGGTGTCGATATGCAGGTCGCAGGTCAGGACCAGTGGGGCAATATCACCACAGGCATCGAAATCGCGCGCAAGACAACCGGCAAGGAGCTTTATGCTTTCACAATGCCGCTCGTGCTCGATTCGCACGGTGTCAAATTCGGCAAGACCGAGGGCAACGCCGTCTGGCTTGACCCTGCAAAGACCTCGCCGTATGAGCTTTATCAGTTCCTGCTCAACACCGAGGACGTTATGGTTGAGACCTACTTAAAGCGCCTCACATTCCTCACCAAGCCCGAGATCGAGGATATCGTCGCACGCCACAACGCCGAGCCGCATCTGCGTATCGGACAAAAGGCGCTCGCCGAGTGCATCGTTACCGACCTGCATGGTGCAGAGGCTTATCAGCGTGCGGTAACTGTTTCGGAGCAGCTTTTCTCGGGCGATATAGCCAATATTCCGCTTTCCGATCTTATGGTCGGATTTAAGAACGTGCCTCATTTCGACGCTGTCGAGGATAAGCTTATCAACGTGCTCGTCGGCTGCGGCATTTGCAAGAGCAAGCGCGAAGCAAACGAGTTTTTGAGTGCAGGCGCTATAAGCGTCAACGGCACTGTCGTCAAGGACGGCGAGTTTGCCATAAGCCGCGAGAACGCTATCGAGGGCAGGGCTGTCGTAATTCGTCGTGGTAAAAAGAAATATTATCTCGGAATGTTTGGTGATTGAATATGAATAATCCCGGCGTGCTCGAGCTTATCGAGCAAAGTATAACCGGCGGTTCGAAAGGCCACCGCAAGATAGGCAATTATCTGCTGCAAAACTATGTTGCGGCGAGCTATATGACCGCTGCAAGGCTTGCGCAGGAGATCGGCGTCAGCGAGAGCACAATGGTCAGATATGCCGTTGAGCTCGGCTTTGACGGATATCCTAAATTGCAGGCTGCCATCAAGGCGGCAGTTAAAAACAAGCTCACTGCGATTCAGCGCATAGCAGTTGCCGACAAACGCATCGGCGACGACGTGCTCGCTTCGTCATTGCATTCTGATATAGATTCGCTCAAAAAGACACTTTCAACACTGCCCAAGGACGTTTTTGAAAACGCCGTTGACACCATTCTTGCCGCCGACACGCTTTATATCGTCGGCAACAGATCGTCGGCTGCGCTCTCGATGTTCTTTGGATTTTATCTCAACCTCATGTTCAAAGACATAAAGCTATTGCAGAATATGTCAGGCACAGAGATGTTTGAGCAGTTGATTCACGTCAAGAGCGGCGATGTCGTGTTTGGTATTTCGTTCCCGAGATATTCAAAGCGCACCGTCGACGGAATGTATTTTGCAAAGCAGCATGGCGCAAAGGTCATTGCGCTCACCGACAGCGATCGATCGCCCGTCGCGAGCCTTGCGGATATAACGCTGGTCGCCGCCAACGATATTAATTCGTTCGTCGACTCGCTCGTCGCACCTATGGCTGTTATCAACGCACTGATTGCCGCGATAGGTCAGCGCAGACGTCCGCAGATAGCCAACACCTTCAGCGAGCTTGAAAAAATTTGGGAAGATTGCGGTGTCTATGACAAAGACGATAAGTAACAAAAAATACGACCTTTGCATAATAGGCGGCGGCGCATCCGGCTTGATGGCTGCCGCCATCGCTTCGTCAAGCGGCATAAGGACAGTTGTGCTCGAGCACAAGGGCAAATGCGGTCGCAAGCTTGCCATTACAGGCAAGGGCAGGTGCAACGTCACCAATGATTGCACGCTCGACGAATTTATGGATAATGTTCCGACCAATCCGAGGTTTCTTTATGCCTCTTATGCCGCCATGCCGCCCTCTGAGGTGATGAGTTTTTTTGAGTCGCGCGGAGTGCCGCTCAAGGTCGAGCGTGGCAGGCGAGTGTTTCCTGTCAGCGACAACGCATATGATATAGTTGATTGTCTTGTCAAGGCGTGCAAGCAGGGTGGGGCAGAGATGGTTTATGCCGATGCTTTGGATATTATGACCGAGGACGGCACAGTCTGCGGAGTGCACACGTCGAAGGGCGAAATATTGTGCGACAATGTTTTGCTGGCAACAGGCGGCGCGTCTTATCCGTCGACAGGCAGCGATGGTTCGGGCTATGAGCTCGCTTCGAGGCTCGGTCACACGATCGTGCAGCCAAAGGCTTCGCTTGTTCCGCTCGTTTCAAGAGATCTGATATGCCAGGCGTGCATGGGGCTTTCACTCAGAAACGTCGGTGTAGGGTTTTATAAAGACGGCAAAAAGCTTTATTATGAGCAGGGCGAAATGCTGTTTACGCATTTCGGAGTGTCCGGGCCTGTGATACTTTCTGCATCGGCGCACGTCGCAAAGAAATTTCCTGTCGAAATGCACATCGACCTCAAGCCTGCGCTCGATGAGCAGCAGCTTGATGCGAGAATACTGCGTGATTTTGAGACAGAAAAGAATAAGGACTTTGTCAACGCATTGGGCGGGCTCTTGCCGCAAAAGCTTATCGAGCCCTTCGCAAAGCAGACGGGCATAGGCTTGCACAAAAAGGTCAACGCCATTACTCGTGAGGAGCGCAAAAAGATAGTCAGGCTGCTTAAGGATCTGCCGATCAGGATCATTTGTGCACGCCCCATCGAAGAGGCGATAGTCACCTCGGGCGGTGTCAGCACAAAAGAGGTCGCACCGGGCACTATGCAGTCGAAGCTTATAAAGAACCTTTATTTTGCAGGCGAGATACTCGACGTCGACGCTTATACGGGCGGATATAACCTGCAGATAGCATTCTCGACCGCAGCACTTGCGGCGAAGAGCATAACAGAGAACAGATAACAGATAACAAAAAATCCTGCAAGGGACATCTGAGACAAGAAACCGTATGCTTTCGTATCTCAGACGGCCTAAGGCAGGATTTTTGCTTGGTGATATTTGCCTTGCGGCGAGTGATATTGCTTGTGCAGCTTACTGAAAAGCTTTATTTCTTATTCTTTTCCTTTGAGCGCTTGTCGTTGATTATTTTCATATGCTCTGCGGTGATGAGGTCGACGCCGTTTTCGCGAGCCCAATCGACACAGCCCTTGAGCACGACAGACAAAAACACTCTCGGCACGTTCTGTATCGTCATGAGTGCATCGTCAGTGAATTTGATCTTGTCGTCGGCTCTGTCGGCGGCATAGCGAACAGAATCGAGCGACTGCTTGCGCATAGGCAAAAGCTCGGCTCTCAGGCGCTTTTTGCGGTGATACCAAAAGTTTTTGCTGTCGCGATAGCCATAGTCGACAGGCAGGGGAGGAAAGTCACGCGCGGTTACACCGTTGATTATGGCATCACTGTATTTCTTTTTCATCAATATGCGGTCGATCTTCAGAATAAAGTGGCAGCCGAATTTTGATGTGATGCCGTTGAAATCGTGATACGGCGGTTCATAGCCGTTCAATTCGCCGGGCTGATCGTTTTGTGCGTTATCCAATTCTCTGACCCAAGTGCATTCGATGACCTGAATGGCGTCGGTGAGCACCATGGGGCGCTGCTCGCCTGTTTGCTCTTCGGTCATGCTCTTTTCGAGCTTGAATTTGCAGCCGGGCATCTTGTCCTCGGGCTTGTCGCCGGGCCAGCTTAGCTTGACGCACTCGCTGAACACCTTGGGGTCGTCGCAAACAAAGTTGAGTGCGCACTTGCCGTTGCGCAGAATGTTCTGTGCGGTATTCGATGAGTTGCGGCAGCAGAGCAGCATGGCATAATAATCCTTGCCTGCTACATAATATGGCTGCACGAGTGAATAAGGGCCGAGTGTTGTCGTGCCGTCCTCGCACAGTGTGCTGATGACCACCGTCGGCATGGGGAAGAATAGCGAGGTCTGATAAAAGTTGTCTACGATACGCAGATTTTCAAAGCTTGACATATTTTGCTCCTTAAAATAATATTTTGCCTCAAAAGGTCTTGTAAAAGCAAAGAACTTTTAGTAATATAATTATAGCCCAAACAAAGCACCGTGTCAATGAGCAAGAGGAAATTATGACGTATATCGAATTTTTTGAAAAAACCTCAATCGAAAATATGTGTGCATGCCTTGCATCTCCGCCCGAGCGTGTCGTGCTGATCGGAGTCGATCGAGAATTGATGAGCAGATTTGCAGAACGCTATATCTCGGTTTTGAAAGCACGAAAGGCAAAAACGCAGTTTGAAATTATTTTGCTTTCAGGGTACAACCTTGCTTCTGCGGTTGAAACGATAAAAGTTGTCGCCGACAAATATCCCGATGCTGTCTTTGACGTCACGGGCGGCGACGATATTATGCTGATGGCACTCGGCAGGGTTATTGCCGAACGCAGCGACATCAAGGTGCACAGGTTCGACATAAGAGGACGTGAGGTGAATGACATCGACGGCGACGGCTTGCTGCAGGTTAATGCTTTCCCTCGTATCACGGTTGCCGAAAATATCGCACTTTACGGCGGCAGAGTGATGCGTGACAGTGCTATCCTGCCCGAGGCGGACAAAGAGTATACCAAAGACCTGCAAAACCTCTGGCGTGTCTGCAAGCTTGATCCGCATCTCTTCAACACTGCATCTGCGGCTGTTATAAGAGGTAAAAAGCATAGCACCGACACACAAAGGCTGATAGAGCTGCTTGGGCGTTATGGCTTGGTCACAAGGCAGGAGGACGGCAAATGCGTGCCCAAAAACGATTATGTCAGGCAGTGCCTTTTAAAATCGGGAACGGTGCTCGAGCATATCGTTTATTCGGCTGCCAAAAAGAGCAAGGCGTTTGATGACGTACGCACAGGCGTCATTATAGATTGGGACGGCGCATACAGCAATTCACGCCGTGGTGAAGTCGAAAACGAGATCGACGTGCTGATGACCAAAGGCGCAAGGCCTTATTATATTTCATGCAAGAACGGCAATATTCACATGGAAGAGCTTTATAAGCTCAATACCGTCGCAGAGCGTTTTGGCGACAGATATTCTGTCAAGGCACTGTTTGCCGCAGATTTCGACACCGACACTGCATACGGCCGTTGCTTTAAAATGCGTGCCGAGGACCTTGGCGTAAGGCTTTACGCCAATGTTTGCCATATGACAAAAGAAGCACTCGTGTCGGTGCTCAGAACGCTTTAAAAATGCAATAGATACAAAAAAACTCGGCTGTTCAGGTGAGGGACAGCCGAGTTTTTAATTAATAATTATCTGTATATAATCGAGCACTGCGCTATCGAGCAGCCGACTATGGCAAAATGCATTATCAGCACCACCCACATAATGGGCGATTCGAGGCTCGCCAAAGTTTCGCCAGAGAGCGCTATATAGTTGCGCGCCACCATCAGCCAAAGCTCGACCAAAAACATGGGCGCTGAAACACATACTGCCGCTATCGAGCATCCGTTGCAGGATGCCGAAATCAAAAGCAGAGCCGATGCGATTATCGCAAGCACGACCTGTCCCGTGACGAACGGCGTCATGCCGAGCGGTATGACTATGATAAGCATTGCGGCCGAAATGACAGCCGAAATTATCGGTGCTATTAATTTTTTCATGCTTTGACCTCCTTTTTTGATGGTGCTAATGCAAAAGCAGGGTAACGGCGCATGCTTTCCTGTTTCAGCCGGCCTAAGTCCCTGCTTTTGATATGCTGTTAGTCGTCGATTATATTGAGTGCATCCTTGCGCGAAAGGTTGATGCGTCCCTTTTCATCGATCTCGGTGACAACGACCTTGACCTCGTCGCCGATGTTGACGACATCCTCGACCTTGCCGACACGCTTGGTATCGAGCTGCGAGATGTGCACAAGACCCTCTTTGCCCGGTGCGATCTCGACGAACGCGCCGAAGTTGAGAATGCGTGTGACCTTGCCGATAAACACCTGACCGGGTTCGGGATCGTTGACGATGGCTTCGATGATCTTGCGAGCCTTATAGCCTGACTCACGGTCGACTGCGGCAATAAATACGCTGCCGTCGTCCTCGATGTCGATCTTGGCACCGGTGTCGGCACAGATCTTCTGAATGACCTTGCCGCCCGAGCCGATAACTTCTCTGATCTTGTCGGGGTCGATGGTGATGGTGATCATCTTGGGCGCATATTTAGAAACATCTGCGCGAGGCTCTGCAATGACAGGAGCGATTATCTCGTCAAGTATATAATTGCGTGCCTCGTGGGTTGTCTTTAAAGCGTTCTTGATAATTGCGGGGGTAAGACCGTCGATCTTGAGGTCCATCTGAATTGCGGTGATGCCTTTTTTGGTGCCTGCGACCTTGAAGTCCATGTCACCAAAGAAGTCCTCGAGACCCTGAATGTCTATCATAGTCATCCAGTTCTCGCCCTCGGTGATAAGACCGCAGGAGATGCCTGCAACAGGTGCGGAAATGGGCACGCCTGCATCCATCAATGCGAGCGTTGAGCCGCAGACAGAAGCCTGGCTGGTCGAGCCGTTTGAAGAAACGACCTCAGAAACGCAGCGGATGGCATAGGGGAACTCTTCGACAGAAGGCAAAACGGGCAACAGAGCACGCTCTGCGAGTGCGCCGTGGCCTATCTCACGTCTGCCGGGCGAGCGTGCAGCTCTTGCCTCACCGACAGAGTATGAAGGCATATTGTAGTGGTGCATATAGCGCTTTGTATCCTGCTCATCTATGCCGTCAAGCATCTGTGCTTCGCTGACGGGAGCAAGAGTGGTGGTGGTGAGCACCTGAGTCTGACCTCTGGTGAACATACCCGAGCCGTGGGTTCTGGGCAAAAGTCCGACCTCGGCGTTGAGCGGACGCATTTGATCCATGCGTCTGCCGTCAACACGGCGCTGCTCGGTGAGCAGCCAGTGGCGAACGATCTTCTTTTGCAGCTTGTACATGCATTCGTCGATCATTGCGATGTTGTCGGCATATTCTTCGTCAAACGCCTCGTGAACCCTGGCGTATATAGGCTGCAATGCGGCGTCACGAACCTTCTTGTCGTCGGTATCGAGTGCTGCCATAACGTCCTCGCGAACCATTGCCTCGATCTTGTCGAAAAGATCGTGGTCGATCTCGCAGGAGGGATAATCAAACTTGGGCTTGCCGATGGCTGCCTGAATGTCGCTGATAAAGCGGCAGAGGGGCTTGATGACCTCATGAGCCTTCATGATGGCTTCGTACATGGTGTCGTCATCGACTTCTTTTGCGCCTGCCTCGATCATGACGACCTTGGCTTCGCTGCCTGCAACGGTCAATTCGAGATCGCTTCTTTCACGCTGTTCGGCGGTGGGGTTGACGACTATGCGGCCGTCAACAAGACCCATGAATACACCTGCGATAGGTCCGTTCCAGGGAATATCTGAAATAGTAAGTGCGATCGATGCGCCTATCATTGCGGCGATCTCGGGCGAGCAATCGGGGTCGACAGACATGACGGTCAGCGACAGAACGATGTCGTTGCGGAGATCCTTGGGGAAGAGCGGGCGTATAGGACGGTCGATAACGCGCGATGCGAGTATCGCCTTTTCACCGGGGCGACCCTCACGGCGGTTCCAGCTGCCGGGGATCTTGCCTGCGGCGTATAATTTCTCTTCGAAATCAACAGAAAGCGGCAAAAAGTCAATGCCATCTCTGGGTGCGGCAGATGCGGTTGCACAGCACAGAACAGCGGTCTCGCCATAGCGGACGAGGCACGAGCCGTTTGCAAGCTGAGCCATCTTGCCGGTTTCGATGATCAGCGGTCTGCCCGCAAGATCATACTTGAATTCACGGTAATTCTTGAAAAACACTTGTGTTACTCCTTTGATTAATTTTTTAGGTTACGGAGCACGGCAAGTTTAACACTTAAATACAGCCCCGAAGCAGTTTCGGAGATATATTTAACTGCTAAACCCACCGTTTCCGTTAAGGCGTGGAGGGGTTGCCTCCACGCCTTGCGCGTACGGAATTACTTTCTCAGGCCGAGACGCTCGACGATAGATCTGTATCTGGTGATGTCGACGTTCATAAGATAGTTGAGGAACTTCTTACGCTTGCCGACCATCTGCTGCAGACCTCTGCGCGAATGATTGTCATTCTTGTTGACCTTGAGATGCTCGGTGAGGTCTTTGATGCGATAGGTGAGTATCGCGATCTGAACCTCGGGCGAGCCGGTGTCGCCCTCGCAGATTGCATAATCTTTGATGAGCTGAGCCTTGGTTTCTTTGCTGAGCATGGTTTTTGTCACCTTTCTTGATATTTTCGCGCTAAGACGAGGCTGTGGGCGGATGATGCCGGGCTGAAAATGATACCCGCGTGTATCCCACTGCTGCGCCTTGCTGCGGATTGCATTTCTGCAAACATAAGCATTATAACACCGCTTTTATTTTTTGTAAAGGGGTAAAAGACAAAAAATCACATTAAAGTTGCTCGCCTTGCCAAAAACCGCTATTGACCTATTCGGCTTTGCGGTGTATAATGTATTTGTAATAAACTATCAGTCTGTTATCAGTCTAAGGTGATTCGCCTGACACAATGAGGTGCTCTATGCTGCTTTGCGACAATCAACGTGAATATTTCTTTGGGCAGGGTCTTGAATACGACTGTGCCGATTATTTCGGTGCACACCGTGACGGCGACAGCTTTATATTCAGAGTCTGGGCGCCTAATGCCGACTCGGTCAGGCTCGTCGGAGATTTTAACTATTGGCAGGACGGCGTCAGTATGCAAAAGAGCGACTGCGGCGTCTGGTCATGCAGATTGCAGAGCGCATCGTTTCGCATAGGCTCGAGGTACAAATACCTCGTGACACGCAACGGCAGGTCGGTCTTTAAGGCAGATCCATATGCGTTTTATTCCGAATGCCGTGAGCACACCGCATCAAGGTTTTATGACATCGATTTGTTCGAGTGGACTGACAGTGATTTTATCGATTTGCAAAAGGACAACCGCATATATTTCAAGGACGACAGGGCAGTGCCCAAGCCGATGAACATATACGAGCTTCACGCAGGCTCCTGGCGCAGACACAGAGACGGCTCTGAATATTCATGGTCTGAGCTTGCCGACGAATTGGCTGTTTATTTGCCCGAAATGGGCTATACGCACCTCGAGCTCATGCCGATAACAGAATATCCGTTTGACGGCAGCTGGGGCTATCAGGTCACGGGCTATTTTGCTCCGACCTCGAGGTACGGCGAGCCAAAGGAATTTGCAAAATTCATCGACAAGATGCACTCTGTCGGCATAGCGGTATTCCTCGACTGGGTGCCTGCACATTTCACCAAGGATGAGCACGGACTTTATGAGTTCGACGGCGGGCCCTTGTATGAATATCAGGGCAAGGACAGGCAGGAGAACCGCGGCTGGGGCACGAGATGCTTTGACCTCGGACGCAGCGAGGTGCGCAGCTTTTTGATCTCGTCTGCACTTTTTTGGCTGCAAAAATATCATATCGACGGCTTGCGTGTCGACGCCGTCGCTTCGATGCTTTATCTCGACTATGGCAGGCAGCCGGGCGAATGGAATCCAAACCCCGACGGCACAAACATAAATTATGACGCAGTCGACTTTTTCAGAATGCTTTCACACGCAGTGCACGAGCGCTGCCCCGATGCTTATCTCATCGCCGAAGAGTCGACAGCCTATCCCGATGTGACCAAGCGCCACGGGCTCGGCTTTAACCTCAAGTGGAACATGGGCTGGATGAACGACACTCTTGCCTATATTCAGTCAGACCCTTATTTCAGATCCGGCTGTCACCACAATATGACTTTCGCAATGTCGTACGCCTTCAGCGAGAATTATCTTTTGCCGCTCAGTCACGACGAGGTAGTACACGGCAAAAAGAGCCTGCTTGACAAATGCAGCGGCGATTACAGCGGCAAGTTTGATACTTTGCGCACATACATGACCTATATGATGACGCATTCGGGCAAAAAGCTGTTGTTCATGGGCTGCGAGTTTGCACCGTTCTCTGAATGGAACGAAAACATAGCGCTCGAGTGGTTTATGCTCGGCTATGACAGACATTACAAATTCCGCGAGTTTATCAAGACGCTCAACCATTTTTATATCGACCACAAGGAGCTGTGGGAGATCGATGGCTCGTGGGAGGGCTTTGAGTGGATATACGCAGATCGCACGAGCGACAACGTTTATGCCTACAAGCGCAAGTCGTTTGACGGCAGCGAGCTGATAATCGTGCTCAATTTCTCTGCAAAGAGCTATAAGGGTTATGGCATTCCCGTCGCAGGTAAGGGCAGATATCGCATATTGCTCAGCACCGACGATGCGTGCTTCGGCGGCTCGTTTAGCGGCGAACGCAAGGATCTGAGGGCAAAAGAGACAGATAACGGCTGGTTTATTCAGCCCGACCTGCCAAAGCTCTCGGGGCAGATTCTTAAATATTGCCCGCCCGGGAGAGGGCCGTCAAAAAGCAAAAAACCAAAAAACCTAAACTAAAGCATAAAATAAAAAAATAAAGGAGCAAGCTTATGGCAAAGAACAAAGAGACCGTTGCAATGCTGCTTGCGGGCGGACAGGGCAGCAGACTCAGGCTGCTTACCGAACGCATGGCAAAGCCTGCGGTTCCGTTCGGCGGCAAATATCGCATCATCGACTTTCCGCTATCCAACTGCATCAACTCCGGCATTGACACCGTTGGCGTGCTGACACAATATCAGCCGCTGGTGCTCAACGAATACATCGGCAACGGTCAACCGTGGGATCTCGACCGCAACTGGGGAGGCGCTATGTGCCTGCCACCCTATCAGGCGAGCAAAAAAGCCGATTGGTATAAGGGCACTGCCAACGCTATCTATCAAAACATTAACTTTATCGAGCGCTATAATTGCGAATACGTGCTCGTGCTTTCGGGCGATCACATTTATAAGATGGACTATTCGGCAATGATAGACTATCACGCATCGCACGGAGCAGACTGCACTATCGCCGTTTTTGACGTGCCGCTTGCCGAGGCGTCGAGGTTCGGCATCATGAATGTCAACGACGATATGTCTGTCTATGAATTCGAAGAAAAACCAAAAGCACCCAAATCGACGCTCGCCTCTATGGGTGTATATGTTTTTGGCGCAAAAAAGCTGTTTGAATATCTGCGTGCCGATGAGGCAGACGAAACGAGCGAGAATGACTTTGGCAAAAACATCATTCCTCGTATGCTTTCGGCAGGCGAAAAACTGTTTGCATATCGTTTTGACGGGTATTGGAAGGACGTCGGCACTATCGCTTCGCTCTGGGAAGCAAATATGGATCTGCTCGGCGAGCGTCCGAAGCTATCGGTCAACGACCGCTCGTGGCGCATACTTTCGCGCAACAGGGCTTTGCCGCCTCATTTCGTAGGCTCTAACGCCGTCATTCAAAATTCAATAGTCAGCGAGGGCTGCGAGATATACGGCACTGTTATCAATTCTGTGCTTTCACCCGGCGTTGTCGTCTGTGCGGATGCTGTCGTCAGAGATAGTGTCATATTTGACGATGTAAGAGTCAAGGCAGGCGCGACAGTCGATTATTCGCTGCTTGACAGCGGCACGACAGTCGGCACGGGCGCTCATATCGGCAAGCCGATAAGCGAAGCCAAGGGCATAACGCTCGTCGGCAGCGGACTTGACATTCCCGACGGGCTCGAGGTCGCAGACGATCTTGTTTTCGGCGATGCAGAGCTTAAACAAATGACAGGCGGAATGTAAGAGTCAAGGCAGGCGCGACAGTCGATTATTCGCTGCTTGACAGCGGCACGACAGTCGGCACGGGCGCTCATATCGGCAAGCCGATAAGCGAAGCCAAGGGCATAACGCTCGTCGGCAGCGGACTTGACATTCCCGACGGGCTCGAGGTCGCAGACGATCTTGTTTTCGGCGATGCAGAGCTTAAACAAATGACAGGCGGAGGTACGGCGAAATGAGCGTTGTAGGCATTATATTCTCTAACATCCACGACCGCAATGTCAGCGAGCTGACCAGATTGCGCACGATGGCTTCTGTTCCGTTCGGCTGCAGATATAGGCTGATAGATTTCACTTTGTCAAATATGGTCAACTCGGGCATAACCCATGTCGGAGTCATCGCACACGCAAACTATCAGTCGCTCATGGATCACATCGGCTCGGGCAAGGACTGGGATCTTGCACGCCGCAACGGCGGCATACAGATATTGCCCCCATATATAACCGCATTTGCAAATTACGGCAATGGACTTTATACCAACCGCCTCGATGCGCTCAAGAATACACGCAACTTTTTGATGGGCTCACGCGAGGACTATGTCGTGCTCGCCGATTGTGATGTAATATGCAATTTCCCGCTTGAGCGTATGATCGAAGAACATATTGCTTCGGGCGCTGATGCCACGCTTGCCGTCAAGCGCTGCTATTTCGGCGGCGGCAGCAAGACCAGCATGGTCAGATCGGACGACAGCGGCAGGATAACCGATATACTCGACGTCATCGAGGGCAATGGCATGGGCGATGCTCACCTCAATATCTGGGTCATGCGCCGCAGATTCCTGCTCGACACGCTCAACGAAACCATCTCGCATTCGTATGAATCGTTCAACAAGGATTTTGTCTTGCGCAACATAAATAAATCCGATTTCAGAATATTCAGATTCGACGGCTATTTTGCTTCTATCGGCAGCATGTCCGATTATTATCAGTGCAATATGGATCTGCTCAACGCAGACACACGCGCAGCACTGTTCGGCGACAAAAACCGCCCCGTGCTCACCAAGGTGCGCAACAGCTCGCCGACGGTATACAGGGACGGCGCAAGCGTCAAGAACTCGCTGATAGCCGACGGCTGCGTCATTGAGGGCGTTGTCGAAAATTCGATACTCTTCCGTGGTGTCAAGGTCGGCAGAGGCACTGTTATCAGAAATTCTATTCTGATGCAGGACACCTTCACAGGCAGCAATGTCAATCTCAACTGCGTGATAACCGACAAGAATGTCGTTATTCGTGACGGCAGAGTGCTGTCCGGCCACGAAACAAGACCGTTCTATATCGAAAAGGACGCACACGTCTGACGCTTTATCCATTTTTTTCAGAAAGGAAAGCATTAGGAAAGCATATGAAAAAAATATTGTTTGCAGCATCCGAAGCCCTGCCGTTTGCCGCCTCGGGCGGTCTCGGCGACGTTGCCGGCTCACTGCCGTCTGTCATAGCCGCCGAAGGCAACGATGTCAGGGTAGTCATGCCCTTGTATTCAAAAATGAGCGCCGAATATCGTGACAGCGCCGAATTTCTCGGTTATATCTATGTCACACTCGGCTGGCGGCGTCAGTACTGCGGTATATTCACGCTTGAAAAAGACGGCGTTGTATATTATTTCCTCGACAACGAATATTATTTTAAGCGCGACCGCCTGTACGGCGAGTATGACGACGGCGAGAGATTTGCGTTTTTCTCAAAGGCGGTGCTTGATATACTGCCGTTCGTCGACTTTATGCCCGACATACTGCATTGCAACGACTGGCAGACCGCATTGTCTGTCGTGTATCTCAAAAAGCAGTATGGACTTGTTCCCGGCTATGCCGACATAAAGGCGATATTTACGATACACAATATACAATATCAGGGCAGATACGGCAAGGAGCTGCTCACAGACCTCTTTGGGCTTGACCCCAAAGAGCTTAAGACACTTGAATACGACGGTGACCTCAACTTGCTCAAGGGTGCGATAGTCTGCGCCGATGCGGTCACGACCGTTTCGCCGACGTATGCCAAAGAGATACTTTCGCCGCAGTTTTCGCATGGGCTGCATCACGTGCTCGAGCAGCACAAGGGCAAGCTTGTCGGCATACTCAACGGCATCGATTATGATTATTATGATCCTTCACACGACGAGTCGCTGTTTGTCAAATACACCTGGCGTTCTATCGCGCGTAAGGCACAGAATAAGCACGAATTGCAGAAGATGCTCGGCTTGCCCGAGTCAGATTCGCCGCTTATAGCGGTCATTTCAAGGCTTGTCGACCACAAGGGACTCGACCTTGTTACACTGGCTGCCGACGACATGATGGCTGACGACGTGCAGTTTGTCGTGCTCGGCACGGGAGACCCTTATTTTGAGAGTTTCTTTTCGTCGCTCGCATCGAGGTATCCAAATAAGGTCAAATGCCTCTTGCAATACAACAAGGACCTGTCAAAAAAGATATATGCCGCATCCGACATCTTTTTGATGCCGTCGCTTAGCGAGCCGTGCGGACTTTCACAGATGATAGCTTCGCGTTATGGCTCTGTGCCTGTCATTCACGAAACAGGCGGACTTTATGACAGCATCCGAGACATCGGCTGGCAGGGTGGCGGCAACGGATTTACCTTTGCACCGTATAATGCATATGATATGCTGTGCAGCGTTCGCCGCGCCGAAGAACTTTATCACGACCGAGAAGCATGGCGCAAGCTGTCGCAAAAGGTCATGCGCGTTGACTTTACCTGGGGCAAGAGCGCAAAGCAATATACAGCACTTTACGATTCGCTCTGCAAATAAAAGCATAGCACATTTCAACCTGTTAGGTTATTCATTTTAGATTTTTGGATTTTAAAGGTATTTTATGACTGAGAAAACTGTTAAAAAGGCAATTAACGAAAAGCTTGCACGCTATTTCGGCGTTTCTGCCGAAGAAGCGACAAAAGAGCAGGTCTATAAGGCGACGGTGCTTGCCGTCCGCGACATATTGGCTCAGAAGAACCGCGTTTTTAAGGATGCGATAAAAGAGCAGGGACAAAAGCAGATCAACTATCTCTGCATGGAGTTTCTGGTCGGACGCTCACTCAAAAACAATCTCTGCAACCTCGGCGACGAAGAGACCTATCGCAGCGTTCTCGCCGAAATGGGCTTTGAACTTGATGAGATATATGAGCTTGAGCCTGATCCCGGACTCGGCAACGGCGGACTCGGCAGACTCGCCGCATGCTTTATGGATGCGCTCGCAGCAGGCAGCTATCCCGCGCGTGGCTACAGTATCTGCTATGACTATGGTCTTTTTAAGCAAAAGCTGGTCGACGGCGAGCAGCTCGAATTGCCCGACATCTGGCTGCCGGGCGCAGAGTGCTGGCTCGTTCCGAGACAGGATAAGGCTGTCACTGTCAGATTTGGCGGCAGGATAACCGAAAAATGGGTCGACGGCTGCTGCGAGATCTCACACGAGGATTATACCGAGGTCGAGGCGGTGCCTTATGATATGATGATCTCGGGCTATGGCTCTGAGGCAGTCAATATTCTGAGGCTCTGGAAGGCACGCGACTCGCGCAACTTTAACATGGAGCTGTTTTCGCAGGGACAGTATCTCAAGGCAGTTGAAGAAAATACCATGGCAGAAACTATATCAAAGGTGCTTTATCCCGCAGATAATCACCACGAGGGCAAGCTGCTCAGACTTTCGCAGCAGTATTTCCTCGTCAGTGCGTCTTTGCAGAATATAATCAACAACCACTTGTCAAACTATAAAACCCTCGACAACCTGCCCGACAAGGTTGCTATCCACATCAACGATACGCACCCTGCACTGGCGGTTCCCGAGCTTATGCGAATGTTGCTCGACAACCACAAATACAGTTGGGAGAAGGCTTGGGACATCACCACACGCACTATCTCATACACCAACCACACTGTCATGCCCGAGGCGCTCGAGTGCTGGAATGACGAGCTCTTCCGCATAAAATTGCCGAGAATATATCAGATCGTCAAAGAGATCAACGAGCGCTTCTGCCGCGATGCGTGGGAGGCGTTCCCCGGATATTGGGACAAGATCTCGCGTATGTCGCCGCTTGCAAACGGTCAGGTGCGCATGGCAAATCTGTCTGTGATAGGCTCGCACCATGTCAACGGCGTTTCGGCACTGCATTCGGATATACTCAAAAACACGGTGTTCCGTGATTTCTATGCGATGTATCCCGAGAGGTTCACCAACGTAACCAACGGCATCGCATATCGCCGCTGGCTTTGCTATTCCAACCCGAGGCTTGCCTCTATGCTTGATGAGCTTATAGGCACGGGCTATAGGACTGATGCAGAGCAATTGCAAAAGCTGCTTGATTTCAGTGACGATGCAAGCGTTCTTGCGGGTATCGGTGAGGTCAAGCGTCAAAACAAGGCGGATTTCTCTGATTATCTGCACAGAACGACAGGCGTGCTGATAGATCCCGACTCGGTTTATGACGTTCAGGTCAAGCGACTGCACGAGTATAAGCGCCAGCTTATGAACGCTCTGCGCATCATAAGCATCTATTGTCAGCTGCTCGAGAATCCCGACCTGCCAATGCGTCCGGTGACCTTTATATTCGGTGCAAAGGCTGCACCCGGTTATTATGCCGCAAAGGACGTCATTCGTCTCATCTGCTATATCGCCGCCGATATCGAAAAGCGACCCAGGATGCGTGAGAAATTGCGTGTCGTGTTCGTCGAAAATTATAACGTGACTATGGCAGAGCATCTTATTCCCGCTGCCGAAATCAGCGAGCAGATCTCGCTGGCAGGCAAAGAGGCGAGCGGCACGAGCAATATGAAGTTTATGATCAACGGTGCTCTCACGATAGGCACGCTCGACGGTGCAAACGTCGAGATAGCCGAGCGCGTCGGCAACGACAATATATTCATATTCGGACTTACCGCACCCGAGGTCGAGGAGCTTTGGCGCAAGGGCTATGCTTCGTCAGGCTATTACAACCGCAACCCCTTGCTCAAAAAAGCAATCGATCATTTGCAGGTCGGCTTCAACGGCAGAGCGTTCGGCGATATAGCAGATTATCTGCTGTTCTCGTTCGGCGTTTCCGATCCTTATATGTGCCTTGCGGATTTTGACGATTATTGTGATGCTCACGCGAGGGCTGCCGCAAAATATGAGGACAGAAGCGCGTGGAACAGATCGTCGCTCATCAATATCGCCCGTGCCGGCATCTTCTCTGCCGACCGCAGCATAAAAGAATACGCCGATAATATCTGGGGCATCAAGCCGCTGATCATCGGCGAGCAGAGCGAAGAATAATAAATATACTAAAAAACAAACGAAGAATGATATTATGACCGTTTACGGCGAATGCGGTGACTGCCTTGTGCGAATAGTCGCACAGGGCGTTCTGCCGCACAATCTTACAATAGAATGCGGAGAAGAATGCACAGAGTTTGGCACTTCGGCACGCCTTGAACTGCTTGTGAGGCAGTCACTGTTTGCTGACGAATGCACCGTGCGCATTTATACCGACAATGGCGACGTGTGCAATACGCCGCTTGCAAAGCAGGCCTGCACCGATTGCGAGGGCTATGACGTCTTTGCGTGCGATATTCGGCTTGAAAAGCCTATGCTGATGTTTTGCCGCATATCTGCGAGGGTGGGCGGCAGGACTGTGTATGTTACCGACGACGGCACAGGTTTTGCTTTTTCCGAGAATCCCGAGTGTGATGTGCAGATATCTGCATACAAAAAACAATATTCCTCGCCCGACTGGCTCGACGGCGGTGTATTTTATCAGATATTTATCGACAGGTTCGCGCGTGGCGGCTCTTGCAAAAAGCGTGACGATGCGATAATGATCGACGATTGGGATAACGGCGTGCCCGAATACAACGACGGCAGACATGAGTTTAAAAACAACACGTTTTTCGGCGGCACTTTGATAGGTGCTGCCGAAAAGCTCGATTATCTCGCTTCGATAGGTGTCACCTGTGTCTATCTTTCACCGTGCTTTGAGGCTTATTCAAACCACAAATACGACACCGGCGATTATATGCATGTCGATGAAATGTTCGGAGGCGACGAGGCGCTCCGAAATTTTGTTTCCGAGGCGTCGAAGCGTGGTATAGCAGTCATGCTGGACGGCGTTTTTAACCATGTCGGCGATGACAGCATATACTTTGACAGATACCAAAAGCATTTCGGTGCGTGTGTTTCAAAGCAGTCACCGTATTACGATTGGTTCAGCTTTTCTTCTTATCCCGACACATATGACTGCTGGTGGGGCATGAAGAATCTGCCAAAGGTCAAGCGCAGCAGAGAATTCAGAGACTTCATCTGCAATAAGGTTGTTCCGCATTATATGTCGATGGGCATTGCGGGCTGGCGACTCGATGTTGCCGACGAGCTCGAGGCGGATTTTCTGGACGAATTGACGAGTGCCGTCAAGTCGTGCAGACCCGATGCGATAGTGCTTGGCGAGGTCTGGGAGGATGCCTCGAATAAGATCGCCTATGACGAGCGCAAAAGGTATTTCCTCGGTTCGCAGCTCGACTCGGTCATGAATTATCCTATACGCAATGGCATAATAGAGGCGTGCCTGATGCGTGACGCTTCGTCATTGCGCAGGGTTATGCGTGTGCTCTGGCAGCATTATCCGCCTGAGCAGATGCGCCACACGATGAATATATTAGGCACGCACGATACTGAGCGCATACTTACCGTATTGGGCGATGCGGATGTTTCAAATTGCACAGACGACGACCTCGCACATATGCACCTGCCGCACGACAGGCGAGCGTGGGCGATGGAAGCGCTCAAGCTGTGCTATACGATTTTGGCGTTTGCGCCGGGTGTTCCGTGCATTTATTACGGCGACGAGATCGGCATGGAGGGCTATCACGACCCGTTCTGCCGCTTGCCGTATAAATGGAACAACGCCGATGGGGTACTGCGCAAGCATTTTATGTGCATAAACCTTTTGCGCCGTGAAAATAAGGCGCTTTTGCAGGGCGAGCTGGTCATTGCAGACCTGCCGAATGAGCATTTTGCGTTCAAGCTTGTTTCAAAAGAGGGCGAATTGCTCATAACCGCGTGCTTTGCGGACACCGCTTTCATTTTTGAAGGCGTTTCGACAGATCCCTTCAAGGCTCATGTATTTAAAAAAACGGAGGATGGAAAATGGTTTCGAATGTTATAGCAAAGGCGCTCGGCAAGCTCGGCGTCAACGAGGGCGATTGCGTGCTCGCACATACCTCGCTCAGATCGTTCGGCATAAAGGGCATGTCGCCCAAGTATGTCATTGATGCATTGCGCATGTCTGTCGGCATAAACGGCACTGTCGTTTTGCCCGCACTGTCATACACCATCTGCAACAAGGATAACAGGCATTTTGACTATAATGCTACGCCGACCTGCGTCGGTGCGGTTCCCGAATTCTTCAGAACAAACTACAGGGGAGTGCTGCGCAGCATGTGTCCGACGCATTCATGCTGTGCTGTCGGCGCAAGTATGTCATTGATGCATTGCGCATGTCTGTCGGCATAAACGGCACTGTCGTT